>NZ_FYEY01000001.1:0-614012 GCF_900187385.1 Streptomyces sp. 2114.4 | reverse complement strand
CACCATCGCCATCCTCTGGTTCGCCGGCGCCTCGGCGATGGCCGGCCTGCTGAACCTCATGCCGCAATACCTGCCGCGCTACGGCATGGCCCCCCACTGGGCCCGCGCGGTGCGCCCGATGGTGCTGGTCTTCACCCTGGTCGCCTTCCTGGTGACCTGGATCTTCGACGCGGATGTGGACGCCCAGGGCGGCGCCTACGCCACCGGCGTCCTGGTCCTGATCAGCTCCGCCGCGATCGCGGTGACCATCACCGCACGGCGCGCCCGCGAGCGGGGCTGGACGATCGGCTTCGCGGTGATCTCCGTGGTGTTCCTCTACACCACCGTGGCGAATGTCGTCGAGCGCCCCGACGGAGTGAAGATCGGTGCCTGCTTCATCGCCGGGATCATCCTGCTGTCGTTCCTCTCCCGCCTCGCCCGCGCCTTCGAGCTGCGGGTGACCAGCGTCGTGCTCGACGAGACGGCCGAACGGTTCATCCACGACGCCGCCCACCGCAAGATCCGCTTCATCGCCAACGAGCCCGACCAGCGCGATCTGGCCGAATACCGCGACAAGCTCCAGCAGATCCGCACCGACAACGACCTCCCGGTCGACGACGACTTCATCTTCGTCGAGGTCACCGTCGGCGACCCGTCCGAGTTCGAGAGCGAACTACGGGTACGCGGCGAGGTCATGCACGGCCGCTTCCGGGTGCTCGCCCTCGAAAGCTCCACCATCTCCAACGCCCTGGCCGCGCTGCTGCTGCACGTACGCGACGCCACCGGAGCGCGGCCGCACATCTACTTCGAGTGGACCGAGGGCAACCCGTTCGCCCAGTTCCTCCGCTTCTTCCTCTTCGGACAGGGGGAAGTCGCTCCCGTCACCCGTGAAGTCCTGCGCGAGGCCGAACCCGACCGCGACCGGCGCCCCCGCGTCCACGTCGGCTGAACGAGCCCGGCCGGGGCGTGTGCGGGGGCGGTGGTCGCGGTGACTCAGACGCGGTCGGCGGCGATCAGCAGGTACTGGAAACTGCCGTTGCGGTAGGCGTTGAGGAAGGTCTCCTCGATGCCCGTGACCAGGTGGTCGGCCTTTCCGCGCAGTTCCCAGTACGGCAGCGCGGCCTCGGTCAGGTCCTGGACGTGCACGGGGACGAGCCGGTTGCGGGCCATGGCGCGGAAGTACGCCGAACGGGGGTGGATGTCACAGATGTAGTGGGCGTTGATGAGGGACACCTCGCGGGAGGCGCGTCCGTAGGCGTCGTTGTAGCAGCCGGTGATCGTGACATACCGTCCCCCGCGCCGCAGCAGCCGTGCGTGCTCCGCGAACAGCAGGTCCAGCTCGACGTACATGGTCGACTCGTTGTTCCAGGAAGCCGCGTACGCGCCGGAGGTGAAGCCGGTGTCGAGCATGTTGCGGTGGTGGTAGCGCACCTTGTCGTCGATGCCGCGCTTGCGGGCCTGCGCGTTGGCGAAGTCAGCCTGCTTGGCGGAGATCGTGGCCCCGTCGGCGTGGCAGCCGTAGCGCAGATGCGCCACCACGCTGCCGCCGCCGCGTCCGCACCCGGCGTCGAAGACCCGGTCGGTGGGGGAGAGGTCGCCGAGGCGGGAGGCGAGGAGCTCGGCCTGGGCGTGCTCCAGCCGGTGCAGTTCGCCGGTGACCCGCTCGCGGCGGAGGTCCGGGTCCTGCTCGTCCAGCACCGACCAGTCGGCGTTCCCGATGCCGTAGTGGTGGTGGTAGAGGTCATCGATCTTACCGAGTTCGAGGTTGACCGGGTTTTCCTCGGCGTTCCAGTAATCCGCGACGCGAGACTGGTACGTGGACTGGGTCGGCACCGGTGTACGGGCGGTGTCGGCGTGAGCGATGGTCAACGGTGACTCCTTGCGAGGTTGCGCGGGATCGGTCGGTCTACCAGTAGTGGGGCAGCTGGTAGCGGTCGGTGTTGGTGGCGTGCCACTCGTGGTTGCCGGAGACCCAGGCGGCCAGGCCCCGGAGATACCTTTCGAGGAGGGGCGAGAGGGCGGCCAGCGGGGCCGACTCCGTCTCGAACGCCTCCATGATCTGGTTGTGGATCTCGACGCTCTTCAGGTAAGCGGCCTTCAGACCGCGCTTGTCGTGGGCGGCCACCACTTGCGGCAGGTTCAGGTGGGTCGGGTCACTCGCCAACTCCTTGGTGAAGGAGTACAGGTCATTGACGATGGTCGTGGCGTTGCAGGCCAGCGCCGTGACCCGCTGGACCTCGGGACGGGCGTAGAGCGCTTCGGGCAGTTCGTAGCCGTCCACGGCGTCGACGAGGGACAGGCAGGGGCGGAAGTTGTTGAACTGCCGCATCACCAGGTACTCCCAGACCTGCGGTACGTGCCGGGTCTCCGCCCAGGAGGCCTCGGCGAGGTAGCCGAGGTGCAGCCGGGCGGCGTCATGGACGAACCGGTTCGTCTGGCTGGGGGTGGCGAGGGCGGCGTAGTCCTTCAGGGCCCAGTGGTACGAGCGCAGGGGCCCGTCGGCCTGTACGCCGTGGCGCCACTCCTCCTCCAGTGCGGGGGTGCCGTGGAAGGGATCGAGGGCCGACTGGGCGATGATCAGCCGGCCACCCAGGCCGCGGCGCGCGGCTCCGCGGCCTTCGTCCTCCTCGCAGTAGCAGCTGTCGACGATGTTCTCCGCCAGCAGCAACTCACCGGCGACGGTGAGGCGTTCGAGATCGGCCGCACCGGGATGCTGCAGGACGACGGCCCGGCCGACCTGGAACTGTGCGAAGTCCCCGGTCCACTGGGCGGGGAAGAGATCCAGCCGGCGGGCCCAGGCCTCCAGCCTGCGGTCGATCTCCTTGGCCTTGTCCGGGTCGGCGGGGGCGGCGGGCCGGTACCTCAGCCCGGGGACGGCCCCGCCGCGTCGGGCCCGCACGCTGCGGGCGAGGTTCGGCGGACCGGGCAACGAAAACCCGGCGGCGGTGTCGGGGGGCGTGCTCATGGTACGTACTCCACCTGGTCAGTCGCTGCTCCGGCCGATCTGGACGTTCTCCAGGACTCCGGCCGCGTCGGGCACGAGGATGGCCATCGAGTAGTAGGCGGTGACCAGGTATTTGATGATGGCGGCGTCGTCGACGCCCATGAAGCGGACGTTCAGACCGGGCTGGAACTCCTCGGGGATACCGGTCTGGTGCAGGCCGACGACCCCCTGGTCCGCCTCGCCGGTACGCAGCGCAATGATGCTGCTGGTGTTCGCGTCGCTGATCGGGATCTTGCCGCACGGGAAAATCGGGACGCCGCGCCAGGCGGGGACCTCGTGCCCGTCGACGTTCGCGGTGCCCGGCACCAGACCACGCTTGTTGCACTGCCGGAAGAAGGCGGCGATCGCCTTCGGATGGGCCAGGAACAGCCGCGTCTTGCGGCGCATGGACAACAGCTCGTCCATGTCGTCGGGGGTGGGCGGGCCGGTGTAGGTGCTGATGCGCTGGCCGTAATCGGCGTTGTGCAGCAGCCCGAACTCCCGGTTGTTGACCATCTCCCATTCCTGGCGCTCGCGGATCTCCTCGACGGTGAGCCGGAGTTGCTGCTGGGTCTGGTCCATGGGCTCGTTGTAGAGATCGGCCACCCGGCTGTGCACCCGGAGCACGGTCTGGGTCAGGGAGAGTTCGTACTCGCGCGGGGCGAGGTCGTAGTCGACGAAGCCGCCGGACAGCGTCGGCTCGCCGACGTGCCCCGCCGCCACCGGCACCTCCGCCTCCCCCCGGCGGTTCGCGGGACGCTGCTGCCGCTCCGCGAACGCCGCCAGGTGTGCGGCCAGCGACGGCACCCGGTCGGTGAAGTCCCGGATCACATCCCAGGGCAGCACCATCAGCACGCCGGCCGTCTCGGCCCGCACCGAACTCAGCCACAGCGGGTCGGGCCGCCCGATCGCCTCGTCCCCCATCTGGTCGCCGTCCGTGACGACGCCGATGACCTCCTCCTCGCCGTACTTGCCGGCCGTGTAGCGGGCGAACCGGCCGTGAACGACGAGATACGCCTCGGTGGCGGGCTGCCCTTCCTCGAAGAGCACCTGGCCGGCCCGTACTTCACGGACCCGGAAGCGGCCCGCGAGCTCGCTCAGCACCTCGACGTCGTCGTAACCACGCAGGGCGGGCAGCTCCGTGAGCGTCTGGGGGATCACCTTGATGTCGTCCGCGCCGTTCTGCTCGAACTGGACACGCCCCCGGCCGACACGGAGTTGCAGACGCCGGTTGACCCGGTAGGTGCCGCCCTTGACGTCCACCCACGGCAGCATCTTCAGCAGCCACCGCGAGGTGATGGCCTGCATCTGGGGCTCGGACTTGGTGGTGGTCGCCAGCTGGCGCGCGGCCCGGGTACTGAGACTGGTGAGCGCACTGTCTGCGGATGGTTCGAGAGCGGGCTCCTCGGCAGCGGAACCGGTGACACTGTCCGGTACGGACACATTCCCTCCCGGGACGTGAACAGAAGTGAGCAAAGCGGCCGGTGATGAACAAGGTGGCCGTGCGTCACCAAGCCAAACAGACCGGTGATCATCTCGGTACAGCGTGAAAGGGGGCGGTCTCGCATTCAGAAGGCACAATCCCCCAGCCCGAAGCGAACAGCGCCCACCCGTGCATCCGTACGCCCTCCGGCCACTGCATGATCCAGGAATATGTGCGTGGGGAGGGTTACCCGTATCGCGCATCGGCGGTGGTCTCGGGCGGCGATCCGACCGGAACGGCGTACCTAGGGTCGCGGACCGGAACGCCGTACCTGAGGTCGCGCAAGGACGCAATCGCCGCAGAGGGATCCCGAGGCGTTCGGAGCGGCACGGTAGATCAAGCAGCAACTCCGCCGCCGGAAGCGCCCGTTGGGGGCGTTCAGGGTGTGGGTGTCCTGGAGCTGCGGCCGGCTCAGGAACAGCAGGGCCGCTGTGCGTGCCGGGCGTGCCAGGGACGGTGCCGCGGACACCATGCCCGTGGCCGCGCCGTTCACGGCCGATGCCACATTGCCCCACAGGATGCGCGGAGAGACCGAGAAGGATGCTGCGGCGTCGACCAGTTCGCGGATCGGCCCGTCGAGCAGGTTCTCTACGGCGTCGGCGTCGGCGTCGGCGTCGGCGTCGGTGTCGGTGTCGGCGTCCGCGGAGGTGTCGGTGTCGACGTCGGTGTCGGCGTCGGTGTCGGCCGGGGTACGGATACGGGCATGGGCGCCGTCATGGGAGGACGGGCCGGAGCCGCAGCGGGCGCTACCGGCGGCGAGTGAAGCCACCGTCTCTCGAGGCAGCGACAGGGCGAACGCGCCGCCGAGGCCCGAGTGCCACCTCAGGTCGTCCAGGGTGGGCGGTGGTGAGGGCAGGCGCAGGCCGTGCAGGGCGGTCAGGCCGAGCATCGGTGAGAGGACCCGCGCCACCAGACCCAGATGTGCCACGGACGCGGCCACCCGCAGTTCGACTGCCTCGGCCGGTCTGCCGCTGCGGGCGGCAAGCGAGGCACGCACCGCGGTGACACGCTCCCGCAGGACGCCGCTGTCCTCTCGCGCCACCTCGCTCAACGGGCGCCAGGGGGAGGCGAGTTCCGACGTCGCGGGGTGCGTCTCGAAGGCGAAGAAGGGCCCGAGGGCCGCGACCTGTGCCTGCCGGGCGGCAGTGGGTTCCGTCATGGCTGTCTGTCCGGTTTTGAGGGGGCGGGGGAGGGCCGGGGGTGGGGCCGGTCGCGCAGAAGAGCGGGTCGTGCGGCACATGGCGCTGCCGGGGTCGGAGCGCCGCGGTGCTACCGGGGCAGCGCACAGCCCTTCACTTCCCCCGTTGGTAGAGGTCGGTCAGCAGCGCGACGGCAGCGTGGGTCGCCGGATGCGGGTCCTGTCGTCGCCAGATGAGGTGGACCGCGATGGGCGAGGCGTCGCGCAGCCGCCGGAAGACGATCCCGTCGCGCCGGTACTGGTTGACGGTGCTCTCGGGAGTGATGCCGACGCTGCGGCCGGTGGCGATCAGCGCGAGCCAGTCATCGATGTCCTGGGTGTACTCCACGACGGGACGCGCTGACGCGGGCCACAGGTCGGCCGTGGTGGTGCCGGTGCGCCGGTCGATGAGGAGGGTGCGTTCGCGGATGTCGGCCAGGGCGATGGAGCGGCGGGTGACCCAGGGGTCGTCGTCGGCCATGGCGCAGTAGCGGCGTTCCCGGCCGACGACGGCGCTGGCGAAGCGCGCGTCATCGAAGGCGGTACGCACCACGGCCAGGTCGCACAGGCCCTCCGCCAGGCCGCCGGTGGGAGAATTGGTGCGGACCAGATGCAGTTCGACGTCGGGGTAGCGGGCGGCCCAACGACGCTGGTACTCGGCGGTGTGCCGGCCCATGGCCGACCATGCGTGCCCGATACGCAGCCGGGTGTGGCCGGTGGTGGCTTCGCGAATGAGGTTGTCGGCCTCGGCGAGCACCTTGCGGGCGCGCGCCAGTACCTGGACGCCGGCGGTGGTGGGGATGACGTTCCTGCTGGTGCGGTGCAACAGCCGTACCCCCAGGGAGTCTTCGAGCGAACTGAGCGTGCGGGACACCGCCGCCTGGGAGATGCCGAGATCGATGGCGGCATCGGTGAAGCCGCCGGCGTCGACGATCGCCACCAGACAGCGCAGGTGTCGCAGTTCCATTGTCCAGATCCATAACCATGGCGCATCGATGAGTACGTGCATGCATTTTACGTATGGATCTGTCCGGCCGGATGCTCGGTGCATGGGAAAGAGCACTCAAGGCCCGTGGCACCCCGAGGCCGCTCGTGGGGGACCGGCGGCGCACCCGGGCCGTGCGGCGGGGGTGGCGCTGATGTTCGGCAGCGGGCTGTCCAACCAGATAGGTGCCGCGACCGGAGCGCTGGCGTTTCCGGTGATCGGGCCGGCGGGCGTGGTGGCGGTACGGCAGTGGGTGGCCGGACTCGTCCTGCTGGCGGTGGGGCGGCCGCGGCTGCGCGCGTTCACCTGGCGGCAGTGGTGGCCGGTGCTGTGCCTGGCGGCGGTGTTCGCCACGATGAACCTGTCCCTCTACACGGCGATCGACCGCATCGGTCTGGGCCTCGCGGTGACCCTGGAATTCCTCGGGCCGCTGGTCGTGGCGCTGGCCGCCTCCCGCCGCCTGGCGGACCTGCTGTGCGCCCTCGTCGCCGGGGCCGCGGTCGTCCTGCTGACCCGCCCGCAGCCGGCCACCGACTACGCGGGCATCGCGCTGGGCCTGCTCGCCGCCGTGTGCTGGGCGTCCTACATCCTGCTCAACCGGCTCGTCGGCGCCCGGCTGCCGGGCGCCGAAGGCTCGGCCGCGGCCGCCGGTGTCTCCGCCCTGCTGTACCTACCCGTCGGAATCGCCGTGCTCGCCGACCACCACCCCAGCGCGAGCGCCGTGGGGTACGCGGCCGTCGCGGGCCTCCTCTCCTCGGCCGTCCCGTTCCTCGCCGACCTGCTCGCACTGCGCCGGGTCCCCGCCCGCTTCTTCGGGGTCTTCATGAGCGTCAACCCCGTCCTTGCGGCACTCGTCGGCCTCGTCGTCCTGGACCAGACCCTGCAAGGAATCGACTGGCTGGCCATCGCGGCCATCGTGACGGCCAACACCGTCAGCATCCTGGCCGGCGGCTCGCGCACCACGGCAGCCCCGTCTGCCGGTCACGGTACGGCGGTTTCGGACGAGACGGTTGATCCTGCGGTGGTGGGTGCGTTCACGGGCGGGGCTGCCCCGGTCGCGGAGGGCACGCCCGCCGCGGTGGCCATCCCCGCGGCGGACTCCACCGGCACGGCGGGCTCCGTTCCCACGGCGGGCCCCGTCCCCACGGCAGGCTCCGCCCCCCACGGCGGTGCACGGCCGCCCGCCCGCGTCGATCCCGTGCCGTGAAGTCTGCTGAGCGGCGTACCGCGTAGGCGGCAGCGCGGACCGCGGTGTGCCGGCCCGGCAGCAGCGGAGCTTCCCCGCGCACCTTGCTCCACCAGGACAAATGTCCCAAAGAATGCGGGGCCGGTGTCTCTGCCGCCGGGGAGGGCCGGGAACTTAGCGTGCAGGCATGTCACAGACGATCAGAGATCACGCGGCGGAGTTCTCCGGCGTATCCAAGAGTTTTCTTGAGGTGAAGGCGGTCGACGGGCTGGAGCTGTCGGTCGGCCGGGGCAGGATCACCGCGCTGCTCGGCCCCAACGGGTCGGGGAAGTCCACGTTGATCGACATGCTGGTGGGCCTGCTGCGTCCGGACCGCGGGCGGGTCGAGGTGTTCGGCAAGGCACCCGATGCGGCCGTACGGGCCGGGCTGGTCGGGGCGATGCGGCAGGACGGAGCCTTCCCCGCCAGTGCCAAGGTCCGCGAGGTCCTGGAGCTGGCACGACGGCTCTATCCGCAGCCCGCGTTACTGAGTGAGCTGGCTGAAGTAGCCGATATCGAAGGCCTGTTGAGCCGACGCGTGGACAGGCTGTCGGGTGGTCAGCTGCAGCGGGTGCGATTCGCCTTCGCGGCCGCGGGCGCGCCCGGCCTGCTCGTGCTCGACGAGCCGACGGTCGCCATGGACGTCGAGGCCCGGGCCCGGTTCTGGGAAGGCATCAGGAGCTGGGCCGAGCGTGGCCGTAGCGTGCTGTTCTCCACCCACTACCTGGAGGAGGCCGACACCGCGGCCGATCGGATCGTCGTGATGAACCGCGGCAGGATCCTGGCCGAAGGAACCGGCGAGGAGATCAAGCGGACGGTGGGCAGACGCACGGTCAGCTTCCGTACGGAGGGCCCGCTGCCGGCCGGAGTGGAGTTACTGCCCGGCGTCTGCGGTGTGGAGCGGCAGCACGACAGGGTCCGGCTGTACACGACCGACTCCGACGCCACCATCCACGCCGTGCTGTCCGGCGACTTCGCGGCCCGGGACCTCGAACTGTCCGGGAGCAGCCTCGAAGAGGCCTTCCGCGCGCTCACCACCGGGGCCGCTCACCAGGCCGTACGGGAGGTGAAGCACGGATGCTGACGCGTCATTACCTCCTCTTCGAGCTGCGGCGGTTGCGCCGCGATCCGAAGTTCGTGGTGCTCACCGTGGCCATGCCGGCGCTGCTGTACCTGATGCTCTCCACGGTCGGCGGCGGCCCGGGCGCTCCGGGGGCCGGGTACGCCCCGGACGCCGTGGTCATGGCCGGTATGGCCTGCCACGGGGTGCTGATGGTGACCGTCACCAACGGGGTCAACATCGCACTCGACCGGAACATCGGCTGGGTCGCGCAGCTGCGTACCACCCCGCTGCGCGCGACGCAGATAGTCATCGGCAAGGGAGTCAGCGGCCTGCTGCTCTCTCTGCTCTCGCTGCTCGCCGTCTTCCTGATCGGCGGGTCGGCACACGGCATCCCACTGAGCGCTGCCCAGTGGCTGGAGGTCGGCGCGATCACCTGGCTGGGCAGCCTGCCCTTCGCCCTGCTGGGCGTGGCCCTGGGCTTCCTCGTCTCGCCCACCACCAGCGGTCCCGCCGTCATGGCCTGCGTCATCGGCATGTCCGCGCTGGGCGGGCTGTGGGTACCGGCACGGCTGTTCCCCGAATCCCTCCAACACGTATCCGAGGTGCTGCCCACCAACCACTGGGTCCACCTCAGCCAGGCTCTCCTGGAGGGCGGGGCATCTCCCCTGTCGGGACTGTCGGACCTCGCCGTGCTGGGGGGATGGACGGTGGGCTTCGCGCTGTTGGCCGGCTTCGCCTTCCGGCGGGAGGTGACGCGTTGAGCCGCGACAGGGGCGGGGCGGGGGCCGGGCACGGGCACTGTGCCGACGCTCACCGTGGACCGTGCGCCCACGAGAAGCCGGAGCAGAGGCGCTGCTCCGCCGCCCGCTGCCTGCCGTGGACGACCCGGCCGTGACAGTCCGGAGAATAGACTGAGAGTGCTGCAGGACGTGGTCCGAGCGCGGCGCAGCGGGAGGGGACTTCATGAGCCGGGGCTTCGGACCGGGTGCGAAGGACGTGGGCGGGACGGGGGAGCCCGCCTCCTCCCGGGGCGCCGTGGTCGGCACCACGGTCGGACTCATTCCGCTGTTCGGCCTGGTCCATTCGCTCTCCGCATCGGACCGTCCGCTCCTCACCGTCCTGGCGGCCGCCTGCGCCCTGGGACTCTTCGCGGCCTCCCAGGTGATCCTCGCCTGGGCCTACCACTCCGCCCGGCTCGGCCGGCGGTTCCGGCTCGCCTTGCTGGTTCCGCTCACGGCGCTGTCCGTGGCACTCCCGCTGTGGCTCGGCAAGGACTGGACCATCCTGCTGCCGTATCTGTCGGCGACCGGCGCGGTCGCCGTACCCGCCAGGCTGACCCTCCCCGCGCTCGCGGCCTCGGCAGCGCTGGCCGTTTTCGTGGCGGGCCGGACCGGAGCGGACCCCACCTCGCTCGTGGTGATGACCATTGCGGTCGGCCTGGCCATGACGACCTATCGCCGCATCCTCGACCTCAACGCCGAACTCCGGCGCACCCGGCGCGCACTGGCGCGGGCCGCGGTGACCGAGGAGCGGCTGCGCTTCTCCCGGGACATGCACGACACACTGGGCCACAGCCTCCTCCAGCTCACCCTGCGTGCGGAAGTGACACGGCGGCTCCACCGGGTGGGCGAGACGGATGTGGAGGCGGAGCTCCAGCAGATCGAGGACATGGGGCGTCAGTGCCTGGAGCAGGTGCGCGAGGCCGTCACCGGCTACCGGCGGCTCAGCCTGTCCGCGGTCATCGATCAGGCCCGGACGACACTGGCCGACGCCGGCGTCACGGTGACGGTGGACGCCACTGCCGGCCGACTGCCCGAAGCGGTGGAGACGGCGCTGAGCTGGGTCGCCCGCGAGGCCCTGACCAACGTCGCCCGGCACTCCCGGGCCGCCCACTGCAGCGTCGTACTCCGCAGCGAGGACGGCCGCGCCCTTCTGCGGGTGCTCGACGACGGCATAGGGCCCGCCCGGTCCCTCCGGCGCTCTCGTCCGGGGCCGGACGGCAACGGGCTGGCCGGGCTGGCCGAGCGGGTCGCCGCCCTCGACGGCCGGCTGCACACCGGTGCCGCTCCGGGCGGTGGCTTCCGGCTTCAGGCCGCCATCCCTCTCGCAGCGGCCGGGCATACCCCGGAGACGACGTGATCCGGGTGCTCCTCGCCGAGGAAGAGTGAATCCTTGGACAGTACGGCGTTGAGCGACCCCGAGACCGCGAGGTTTCAACGGCCTTGTTGGTGCCGTTGGTTGCGCTCCTTCCGGTGTTCGGCGCGGTCACGTTGGCGTCCTTCGAGGAGCGCGCGACGGTCCCGGCTGTTCTGGGGCCATGTGCTGCGCCAGAACATGAGTCCGCCGAAGATGACGGCTACAGCCAGTACCGCCCACCAAGGGGCGTTCTCCGGAAGTGTGAGCATGATGGTTGAGCCTTCCGACCTGCAGGGCCGGCGGGCTGTCTACGCAGCGAGTACGACGCTCCCCGGCGTGCTGCGGTGACGCACGCCCCGGTTGATGTTCACGGGGAGGGCGCGGTTCGGTCCTCGGTGGCGCGATCTGTGGTGTGGAATCGATCGGGACGGGCTTCCAGGCGGGTACGTCATCGGCGGCAGCACGGCCCAGGAGCCGCGAGAGAAGCGCGAGCAGGACCCGCGCGAGCATCTGAAGGAGTTGGGCACTCAATTCGGCGAGCGCAGCGAGGAACTCGCGGGCTGAGTCACGACGTTCGAGCGTGGTCTTGGCGTGGCGCAGACCCCAGGCAGCGCGCCAAAGGCGCTTGCTGTCCAAATGACCCTCGATACCCTTTGCCCCGACCTGAGCTGGTGGCACAAGAGGTCGGCGATCCGGACGCGCCGACCCGCGAAGGCGGGCAGTGGGCGGGACTTGCTCGGACCAGCCGGCCGGAGCTTCGTGCTGTCTACTCTTGCCGCATGACTGACGAGCCCGGCGAGCGTTCCTCAAGATGCGTAAGAGTCCTCCTCGCCGAGGACCAGGCCATGGTGCGCGGCGCCCTCGCGACCCTGCTCGGCCTGGAGCCTGACATCACGGTGGTCGGCCAGGTTGAGGACGGGCCGGGGGCCGTCTCCGCCGCGCACCGACTGCGGCCGGACCTGTGCCTGCTCGACATCGAGATGCCCGGGGGCAGCGGACTGGACGCCGCCGCGGCCCTGCACGCCGAACTGCCCCAAACGAAGATCCTGATCTTCACGGTCTTCGACCGGCCGGGCCATCTGCAGCGCGCGCTCGCGGCGGGGGCCAGCGGTTTCATCGGGAAGAACAGGCCGGTGGACGAGCTGGCGGTGGCGATCCGTCAGGTGATGTCCGGGGAGACGGTGATGGACCCCGCACTGGCCGCCGCGGCGCTGCGGGCCGGGCCCAACCCGCTCACCCGCCGCGAACAGGAGGTGCTGGCAACGGCGATCGACGGGGCGTCGATCCCCGCCATCGCGGCGCGGGTGCACCTCTCCGAGAAGACGGTGCGCAACTACCTCTCCTCGGCGATCCGGAAGACGGACACCGGCAACCGCTTCGAAGCGGCGCACACGGCACGCGAGCGCGGGTGGCTGTAGCGTCCTGGCGGAAGTGAGTGACCGATCCCCGCCGAGCCCAGGTGCGCGGCCGGGCCGCCGCACTGGGCTCGGGCGAGCGGGTCTGCGAAGCGGAAGGCCCGCTGCCCCGGCGTCACACACCGGGGCAGCGGACTTTCTTGGCTCTGTGTCGGCAGGACGAGCCCCCGCCGGGCGGAGAGCGTCAGCGGTTGAAGATGGGCATGATTTCCTTGCTGTCGTCGCACCACACCTCGTGGTACCCGTTCGCCTGTGCATACGGGAGTTCCGTGGCTTCGCACGCTGCCTTCGAGGGGTACTTCTCGCCACCGACGGGGACCCAGCCGTCGCCGGGGGCGGGGCGGCGGAGGCGGTGGTGGCGGTCAGGGGGATGGCGACGGCTGCGGCACCCACCGCGAGTCCGACACCGATTCGAGTACGCCACGACTTCATGGTGATCTCCTTGCTCATCCTTGACGCTCTGAGCTGGTCCGGCTCAGAGAGGTTCCGGGCTCATGTCCAGGGCGGTGCCGAGGTGGTCAGCCGATGGGGTTGACGAAGGTGCCCGGGTGGGTGGCGCTCCGCTGGTCGACGAGGGTGCCCCAGGGCCACTTCACGGTCAGCGAGGTGGTCTCGTTGGGCGGGGTGACGTCGGCGAAGGCGGGCTGGTAGAAGCCGGTCTCTTCCTTGGTCATGGCGAGGTTGAGCGTGAAGTCGGTGCTGTCCCCGGGCTGCAGGGTGATCGAGCTGAACTTCTTCGACGAGCGGGCCAGCGACCAGCGCTCGCCGCCGTTCTCGGACTTGAGGTCCACGCCGGGGAAGCCGCCGATCTTGCAGGCGCTGCTGCCCTTGTTGGTCAGGACGATGCTGGTG
This sequence comes from Streptomyces sp. 2114.4, assembly GCF_900187385.1. Classification (NCBI taxonomy): domain Bacteria; kingdom Bacillati; phylum Actinomycetota; class Actinomycetes; order Kitasatosporales; family Streptomycetaceae; genus Streptomyces; species Streptomyces sp. 2114.4. The sequence continues at coordinate 600,714 of NZ_FYEY01000001.1, read as the reverse complement.
GTCGTCCCGCCGCTCGCGTTCGGGTCCGGGGCCGCGTCTTCGCCCGTGGCGAATGCCGCCGTCAGGCCGGAGGTGTGGCAGCGCTGGACGCCCGAGGCCGCCCCGCCGCCGCCCCCGGCGTGCGCGCCGCCCGACTTCTTGCCCGTACCGCCCGCCTTGGTGTCGGCCTTGGCACCGGAGCCCGCCTGGGCATCGGAGTCCTGCGCTCCGGCGGAGGAGCCCGCGCCGCTGGACTCGACGGCGGCCGCGCCCGCGTCCGTGCGGCCCGCGGGCTTCGCACCGGTGGCGTCCGCGCCGGAGCAGGCGGTCAGGGTGAGACCGGCGGCCGCGGTCAGGGCCGCGGCGGCAAGGCGCAGCGTGCGGCGGCGGGCGGTGGGCACAGTGGTGCTGGAGCTCATGACGGGTCCCCCCCCAGGACGGTCGGTGTCGTTGTCTCCTCGGTACGTCACCCACTCTGGTCGGGACCACTAGCGCAAGGCTGCCGCTCCGCTAACGTCCGGCTAGCAAGGGAGTGCGGAGTGGACGGACGTCAGGGGAGCCCGAAGGGCCAGGCCACCGGCGCCCGGTGGGAGAGTTGCGGGCCGCCGGCCGGCCAGGCGGGCGGCGTCCGACGGGGCGAGGACCAGGGGCCCGCACCACGGGCCGCCCCCACAACGACCGGAACGGTCAGGCTTCTCAGAAGTCTCACGAGCCCGCGGGCACGTCCCGGCGCAGGTGCGCCGCCCCGGTGGCCGCCGGACCCGTCCTCGGGAGGACGCCGGAAGGGCTTCCTCGCCACCGGCGGGCCCACTGCCACCGTGACCGGCCGACTCGTCCGTACCAGCCCCGGCCACCCGTGGCAGACGCACCTGGACCCGTCGGTCAGCGATCGAGGGAGAGCGCGTTCTTGGCTCGTTCCAAGGACTCCTCGGACGCCATACCGCCGGAATTCTCCGTGGCGAGTGCCTGGTTGAGCTCGACGAATGGACGCAGGCGCTCCTCGTATCGCGGAAAGGCGGTGCGGTGGTCGCCGTCTGCCCTGTCGAGTTCATCGGCCAGCACATAGGCACCTGCCAGGGCCAGACTGGTGCCCTGCCCGGACAAGGGCGACGGGCAGTAGCCCGCGTCACCGATCAGCACGGTCCGGCAATCCGACCAGCGGTCCATGTGGATCTGGGCCATCGCGTCGAAGTAGAACTCGGACGCGTCCCACATGGCCTCCAGGAGCCTCGGGGTGTCGCCTCCCAGGTGCGCCATCCGCTCGGCGAGGAGTGACTTCTGCCGCTCGGTGTCACGGTGGTCATGGCCGAGGGGCTCCGACAGGAAGCCGAGCGTGGCCCTGATCTCGGTGTTGTCGCGTACCGGGTAGACGCAGTAGCTGGCGGTGTCGTCCTGGAGCCACACCTGCCAGTTGTCGAGGTGCAAGAAGTTGTCCGTGCTGAAGACGGCCAGGTGCGGGCCGAGGTGGCGGATGAACTGACGCTCCTCGCCGAAGGCCAGCTGCCGTACCTTCGAATGGAGGCCGTCCGCCCCGACCACGAGGTCGAAGGTCCGGTGCCGACCGCTTTCGAAGCCGGCGTTGACGCCGTGCGGGCCCTGGTCGAGGGTGACCAGGGAGTCGTTGAAGACGTATTCGACGCCATCCAGGGTGTGCCGGTACAGGAGTTGAGTGAGGTCATCCCGCAACAGCTCGATGTCGTCACTGTCGAGCCGGCCGCTGCTGAACGTCATCTCGGTGGAGCGCCAGAGCTCGTGGCCGTCGCCGTCATGCATCGACATCCCCCGCATGCGGGTGCGTGCGTGCCGCGCCTCGGCCAAGAGGCCCATCCGGTCCAGGACGCCGAGCGCAACGCCGCGGACGTCGATCGCCTGGCCTCCCGGGCGTATGCCGGGAGCGCGTTCGACGACGGTCGGTGCGTAGCCACGGCGCCGCAGCCAGTAGGCGGTGGTAAGTCCGGCGACACTCGCGCCGGAGATGAGCACGGTCTTCACAGAAACCCCTTCGTACGGTGTACGCGACTGAATGTACGCCGTACGCGCAGGTGTGCCAAGTGTCCATTTGGTGCCCCTGTACTAGGTCAACAAGGCATTTGGCGTGGTCTTCCCTGCTAGTCTGTGTACTAGTACAGGGAGATATTGCGGAAAGAAATGAGGAGACAGGTGGCCGCACAACCCGTCCCGCCCTATCTGCGCGTCGCCGCCCAGATCCGGCGACGCATCACCGACGGTGAACTCGCTCCCGGCGACCGGGTTCCCTCGACGCGTCAGATCGCGAGGGAGTGGAATGTCGCACTGGCCACCGCCACGAAGGCGCTCACCGCACTGCGCCAAGAGGGGCTGGTACGGGCAAAGCCGCGCGTGGGCACCGTGGTGGCGGCTCCTCACCGGCGCCCCGTCGCCGCTCGCCCCCGTACCGCCCCGGACGGGGAGCGTGAGCTGACTCGTGAACGGATCGTGCGCACCGCCATCGAGATCGCCGACGCCGAAGGGTTGGCTGCGGTGTCCATGCGGAGCGTCGCGGCGCGACTGCACGCCGCCACCATGTCGCCGTACCGCCACGTGAACAGCAAGGACGACCTCGTGCTCCTCATGGCCGATGCCGTTCTCGGGGAGCTCTGCTTCCCCCCTGGAGCGCCCGCCCACTGGAGGGCCCGGCTGGAGTGGGGCGCCCGATCGCTCTGGACCCTGCACCGTGCACATCCCTGGCTGGCACAGATCGGTCCGCTGACCCGCCCGCTGATACTGCCCCATCTGATGGCCTATTCCGAATGGATGCTCAAGGCCCTCGACGGTCACGGCCTCGACCCGACGACCATGCTCAATCTGAACGCCCTCCTCTACAGCCATGTGCAGGGCATCGCGGTCCAGCTGGAACGAGAAGCGCAAGCCGCAAGCGTCACGGGCCTGTCGGAAGACCAGTGGCTGGACACCCAGGCCCCTGCCCTGGCGGCGATCACCGCGTCCGGCGACTATCCGACGTTCACCCGGGTCATCGAAGCCGTCGGAGAGAACGGCTACGACCTGGACCTCGATGAACTGTTCGAGATCGGCCTCGGCTCCATGCTCGAGGGCGTAGCCGCGCTCATCGAGGGAGGTTCCCGCCGGGCGGAGCGCTCGGGCACGCCTTGATCGCCTCGATGCCCGCCCTGAGCAGGCAACTGTCGACTTCCGCCCCAGCTACGGCGGCTTCGCCGGTCAGGAAGGTGCCAGGCGTCGTACGTGTACTGATCCACCCGTCCCCGGGGGCCCGGCGCCCAGCGTGGGCCGCCGCGACGGGAAACCGCCGCCGAACGGTTCTAACCTGGGGGAATGGGCAGTGACGTGCTCACGCTGTTTTTCTGCGGCGATGTCATGCTCGGCCGGGGCGTCGACCAGATCCTTCCGCACCCGGGGGACCCTGCGCTGCGGGAGGGCTACGTGCGGGATGCCCGGGTCTATGTCGAGCTGGCGGAGGCGGCGAACGGTCCCATCGACCGTCCGGTCGACTTCTCCTGGCCGTGGGGAGAGGCCCTGAGGGTGCTCGATGAGGCCGCGCCCGCCGCCCGGGTCCTCAACTTGGAAACCAGCATCACCCAGCGCGGCGACTTCGCCGGCGGCAAGGAGATCCACTACCGGATGAGCCCCGCGAACGTTCCGTGCCTCACCGCCGCCCGCCCCGACGTCTGCGTATTGGCCAACAACCACGTCCTGGACTTCGGCCACCAAGGGCTTGCGGACACCCTCGACGCTCTGGCGGGGGCGGGGCTGCGGACGGCCGGGGCGGGAGCGGACGCCGACGCGGCGGACCGGCCGGCCAGCGTCCCGCTCGAAGGCGGCCGCCGCCTCCTGGTCTTCTCCTTCGGAATGCCGTCCAGCGGCATCCCCCGGCCATGGGCCGCGGCCCCGGACCGCGCCGGGGTCGCCTTCGTGGCCAGGCCCTCGTCCGTCGCCGCGACCGCGATCACCGACCGGGTGCGACAGCGGAAGCGGCCGGGCGACATCGCCGTGGCGTCCGTCCACTGGGGCGCCAACTGGGGCTACCACGTGCCCCGTGACGAGGCCGCGTTCGCCCGTACCCTGATCGACGGCGGCGTGGATCTCGTCCACGGTCACTCCTCGCACCACCCCCGCGCCCTGGACGTGTACCGGGGGAAGCTGGTGATCCACGGGTGCGGCGACTTCATCGATGACTACGAGGGCATCACCGGCTACGAGCAGTACCGGGACGACCTGCGGCTGCTCTACCTCGTCTCGGTGGACCCGGACACCGGCGGACTCCACGACGTGCGGATCACCCCGCTGCAGGCCTGGCGCATGCGGCTGCGGCACGCCTCGCACCAGGACACCCGGTGGCTGCGTCAGCTGCTCGACCGGATCAGTTCCGGCTTCCACCCCTGCGTCGCCTCCGCCCCCGAGGGCACGCTCACGCTCCGTCCCGCACAGGGGAGCGGCCGTGGCTCCGCCGGCCGTCCTCGGCCATAGGCCCAGGGTGGCCGACGGAGCCGGACGGGCGCGGGGCGCGAGGTGGCGTGACGCGCAGGGGGCAGGGGCCGCTCAGGGCAGCAGCGTGTCGAGGAAGGTGTTCGAGAACACCCGTGCCGGGTCGTAGGAGTTGAGGATGTCCCGGGCGGTGCGCCAGTCCTCGAACGCGGCCGGCACGGTGCCGCCCAGTGTGGCGGGGTCCGTCCACGGCCCGCTGTCCGTATAGGCCCAGCCCTTGGACCACTCGGGACGTACGGACGCATACGAACCGGTGTAGGTCTGCCAGATCCACTGCTCCAGCTCGTGGAAGAAGGGCCCGGCGCCGGGCGTGCCGGGATAGGTGGCGAAGTCGAGCCACACCACGGTGTCCCACTCGGGATGGCCGGCGCGCGCCCGTGCCGGGGACAGAAGAGGACCGTCCAGGGGGTCCGTACCGGTGATGCGCAGTTCGATCGGACCGTTGACCGGGTAGGAACCGCGGTTTTGATGGGCGGTCAGCACGCTCTGGTAGCGGGCGTAGAAGTCCCCCACCACCCGCTGCACATTCGCCCGGGAGGTCAGCACCGCCCACCCCGCTTCGACGATCCGCAGCGTGGTCGGTTCGACGTAGAGCAGGCTGTTCTTCGACCAGCCCCAGACGTCCCAGGTACCGGTGACGATCAGCCCCGATCCGACGATGGACATGGCGAGCTTGGTGAAGGCAGGCGTCTTGTCGCCCCCGCCCGCGGCGATCTCCCCGAGCAGCCCCGACATCTCCTCGGTGACACGGTTGGCGAAGGTGTAGGCGTACGGGGCGTCGATCTGCTTGGCGAGCAGCGGCTTGCCCGGCGCCAGGCTCCACACCTTCAGCCACGGCACATCGGTGAACGGGAACCAGATCGCCTCGATGCGCCCGGTGCGGTCCAGGTAGGAGCCGAGGGTGCGGCCGCCCGTACCGGGCGGGCCGAAGACCGTGCCCACGTTCACATCGAACCAGTTCTGGCAGCGCAGCCGCGTGTTGGCCGCCGCGGTCATCGTCACCTCGGTGAGGAAGGCGCGGCCCAGATGGACGAGGAAGGCGCGGATGTCGGGGTCGGAGCGGGTGAAGGTCTTGAGCACATAGCGGCCCTCCGCCGCGCTCCACACCACAGCGGTGAGGGAGGTGACCAGGGAGCTCAGCGTGCCGAAGCCGGAGCCGGCGGGTGGCTGTTCGGTGGCGGTGGGCAGCCCCGTGCCGTGGCCGCCGATGGCGAGCACCCCGCCGATGGTGAGGTCGCCGGGCGCGGTGGTGGTGGCGAGGCCGAGCCCCGCCTCCTCCAGGCGGGCGAGGATGGTGTCGAGCGTCGCCCCCGTCTGCGCGGTGACGCTGCCCGGGCCGCCGCCGCGCACGCTGACCGCGGTGAGGTGGGAGGTGGTGTCGACGATGACCGTCCGGTTGGTGTCGGCCCCGGCGGGTACCACCAGCGGCGACCAGGTGTGGCCCTTGCCGCGGGCCCGTAGCCGGTAGCCGTGCTGATGCGCCCAGTTGGCGAGGGTGACCACGTCGTCGGGGGTGCGGGCGGAGGCCGTCCATACGCCCTCGACGACGATCTCCAGCGACCAGTTCCGGAAGGCCTGCTGGGAGAGCGGGATGTCCGCTGGAAAGTCGGGCGGAGGGGCGAGGGTGGTCGCGGCGCTGCCCATGGGGATGCGGTGAGCGGGCTGCAGCCCGGTTGCCGCGGCCAGTCCCGCGGCGGCGGCCCCGGTCAGCAGCCTGCGGCGGGTGAAGGAAGCTCTTCGAGCGCTGTCGTCGGACATGGCTGTCCCTCCGGCGCGCGGCGCGCCGGCCCCGCTGCACCGCGCACGGATCGTAGGGGTGAGACCGTACGAGCGCCCCGGTGCGGTGGGGATGTGCCGGAAGAGTAAGGTGACGGGCCATCAGTTGCAATGGTCGTCAGGCAATTGCAAAGGCCGTCAGGAAATACCGTTCCCCGGCGGGCCGAAGGGGATCGGCCCGCCGGGGAGGGATGTTGGGGGCGTGGGGCCCGGGTCTGCCGGCGGTGCCGGCTCCCCCGTTCTACCAGCGGTACCAGCGGCCGCGCCGGCCACCGGCGTCGGCCGACCGCATCAGGAACCCGAGCAGCCAGAACGCCAGCACGACCACGGCGACGATCCACAGTGCCTTCAACGCGAATCCCGCGCCGAAGAGAAGCAATGCGAGCAGCAGAACCAGAAGCAGCGGAACCATTTCCCTGCACCTCCGTTTCGGTAAGCCGCGAGAGCGCTGAGGGAGAAACCACGGGAACGAGAGGAAATCTGGTGCGCTCTGCGGCCCTTTCCTCCCGTCTTGCCGCTCACAGCGCGTGGAAACATGGCGTGATACGTGTGAGAGCAGGCGGACTCAGGGATTCGGTGATGTCGACGAAATCGTTCAGGCTACGCCGGGCGGCATCAGGTGACATCAGGCGGCGTCGTGAGGAGGCAGCAGAGACCCCAGGGGGCCGAGGTCGAGATTGAGGTCGGCCATCGTCAGGCCGTAGCGCGCACAGAGTTCCGTCATACGGTCCTGGAGAATCATGAGCGTCATCCCGACTTTCTCTTCCTGCTCCTCGCTCAGATCGCCTTGGTCGACACGGTGAAGTGCGGTGCGTTCCATGAGCTGCCGCAAGAGCTCCACGATGGTCAGCACCAATTTGATGAGGTCCCGTTCGACCGTCTCCGGGTCGGTCTTCAGCCGCTGGGCGATGCCGCTGTCCTGCCCCTGGCGGTGCTCCCCGGGCCCGGCCGGCACCAGGTCGAACGCCCGTGCCGCCGCCTGCGCCACCTCCGCGAAGGCGGGCTTCACGGGCGTGGCCGGATCAACCGGTTCATCCGTCATGGTGTACGTATCCCTCCGTCACATGGCAATTTCTCCTGGGGGCGGTGCGGGAGCCGAACTGATGGGCCTGGCAAGCGGGTTCATGGAGTCTTCATCTTGGAGTCTTCTTCGTAGGGTCTTCGGCGCCGCGGATCTTCACCACGGTGCCGGACTGTCGGGCGTGATCGAACGAATCACCGCTCGCAGGCTGACATGGACCAGATCCACATCGGCAATGGACAGCACCACATCTCCGGTAAGGACCGCACCGCCGTTCAGGAGACGGTCCAGGAGATCGATCAGAGCGATCTGCCGCCCGGCAAGAGATTCCTCCTCGGAGTGGTCCGTCACATGGGAGGAAGTCATGTGCGAGGCATCGGTGAATGCGGCTTCATGAAGGTCGGTTCCCTTCATGGATGTGCGCTTTCCGCGGGCGGTGTCGCGAAGGAGTACGGGGCCCACGGACCGGTGATCTCGACGCGTACGCCGGGGACGCCATCGGCCAGACCCTTCAAAGCCCGGTGGAATTCCCCGATGCGGTCCGTGGGGACCAGGTAGGCCTCGTTGGCGATGTTCTCGCCCGCACCGGCCGCCAGTTCACCCTGCTGCGGCCGGTGCGCGACCATGTCCCGAGCCATGTCGGCCACCCGGACCCGCACGTCGGCGGCGACGGCTCCCGCCGCGCGGTAGGCATCACGATGCGTGCGCTGCTGGGCCCGCCGCTGCTGCAAATACGCCCGGCCGGGGCTGACCGCGGACGCAGCGGGGGCCATGCTGTCGGGCGGCGCGGGAGCTTTGGCCGCGGCCGCTGCGCGTGCGTCCGCGTACACCTTCACCCCCACCTCTGCATGGCCTTCGAGGCGGGCGAGCAGCGCGTCGAACTCGGCGCCGCGCTCGTCCAGCATCGCCCGCACCCTGGCATCGTCCAGATACACCGTGGCCAGGCGCATGGGCAGCACCATGGTGCCGGCCCAGGCGGCCTCGACGACGGCGTGGTGTGTCCGCGCGATCCTCTCCAGCTGCGTCAGGTCCTCCAGCTGCGCCTTCATGCCCTCCGTGCTGAAGGCGTCGGCCGGGACGGAGGAGACGAGGGCGGTCAGGCGGCCGGCGGTGACCGTTCGCAGGGGGCCGTCCCGCAGTCCGGTCAGCCCAGGAGCCGAGACTTCGAGGGCGGTGCCGACGCGGCCGATGGCGTAGACGTACGACATCCGGGAGCGGTCGGATTCTTGCTGATCAGCGGGCCGGTCGGTGGGTTGATCGGCGGGCTGATCGGCAGGCCGATAAGCCGGCCGATCAGTGGGCCGCTCGTGAGGGAGTGGCGAGGCGGCGGTCTCCTCGGCTCCTTGCGTGGGGTGGTTCACTGCTCCTCCTTGCGGTCTGCCTGGTGCGCGCCGGGGACCTGGCCCCCGGAGGAGCCGACGGCCGCGCGCAGTTCGGCGAGTTCGGCGCGCAGTTGCTGGTTCTCCTCGGCCAGCGAGTCACCGGCGACGGCCGGCGGGCGCCCCTCGGGAACCTGCTGCGGTGCGCGGGCGCGGGACGACAGGGAGGGGTCGTGTTCCCACCAGTCGATGCCCATTTCCTTGGCCTTGTCGACGGAAGCGACCAGCAGCCGGAGCTTGATGGTCAGCAGCTCGATGTCGAGCAGGTTGATCTGGATGTCGCCCGCGATGACGACGCCCTTGTCGAGGACGCGCTCCAGGATGTCGGCCAGGTTGGCGGACGACCCCTGCCGGCCGTACGGGGACGGCCCGGAGGAAGGCCCCATACGGCCGGCCAGTGAATCGGACATGATCAGCCTCGTCTGTGCGGTCGCGGTCGTGGTCGCGGTCGGGACGGGTCAGCGGGCAACGGCGGCACGGCGGCCCCGGCGGGGTGCCGACGGCTCGTCCTCGTCGTACGGTTCCCGATCGTCCGCCGGGGCGTCGTCCTCGTGGAGGGGTTCCCCGCGGTGATCGTGCTCGTCTACGGGCTCTTCGAGGTCGTCTTCGTCGTCTTCGTCGCCGACTTCGCCTTCGGCTTCCTCCGCGAGACCGTCGGGGTCGTCCACGCCCTCCTCCTCGGCGTCCCAGGCGTCCTCCGGGTCTCCCTCGCCCTCGTCTTCCTCGTCCTCGTCTTCCTCGTCCTCTTCCTCGTCTTCGTCCTCAGCGTCGGCATCGGTCTCATCGGCCTCGTCGGACTCGTCGGCCTCGTCGTCTCCGGGCCGCACCTCGTCGGAGCCGCGTTCGGTGTCCTCCCGGTCCTCCTCCGCCGCGACGGCGTCATCGTGCTCGACCACGACCTCGCCGTCCTGGATCTCACCGCGCCAGCCGTCCGTGGCCTCGCCGCGCAGCATGATGAATTTGCGGTAGAGCTTGAGGTCCAGCCGGGCCCGGCGGCCCTGGGCGCGCCAGATATTGCCGGTCTTCTCGAACAGCCCCTTGGGAAAGTATTCGAGAACCAGCAGCACCCGGGTCAGGTTGTCGGTGAGGCGGTGGAACGTCACCACACCCTTGACCGTGCCCTTCGCGCCTTCGGTGGTCCAGCTGATCCGCTCGTCGGGCACCTGCTGGGTGACATTGGCCCGCCAACTGCGGGTCGACTTGGCGACCTTCACCTTCCAGTTGCTGCTGGTGTCATCGGCTTTGTCGACACTGACGACGCCCTTGGCGAAGGTGCTGAACTCCTGGAACTGCGTCCATTGGTCATACGCCTCGCGTACGGGAACACCCACATCGATGTCCTCGACGATCGTCACGCTCTTGGACTTGCCGCCACCGCCCTTGCGGCCCTTGCCGAACAGGCTCTTCACCTTGTCCTTGACGGTGTCCTTGAGGTGCGAGGCGCCCGCGGTCAGCGCTGCCTGCTGCGGCGGCTTGCCCTCGCCGAGAGCCTTGCCGCCCTTCGCCAGACCGCTCACCAGACCACCGGCGCCCTGGCCGGGTTCGGCGAGCTTGCCGACGCTCTCGCCCAGCTTGTGGCCGAGGCTGGTGACGGCGTGTTCCGCCCGTGCCTGGAGGTAGTGCTGCAGCTCCTCCTTGAGCTGGTCGGCCGCCGGGCTCTTGGTCACCTCGTCCTTGATCTTGCTGAAGGTCGACTCAGCCATTGCTGCCCCCACGGCCGGCAGCCGTGCGCGCCGCGCCGGAAGCCTTGTTCGAGGCCTTGTTACGGGCACCGGAGGCGGCCTTCCGCCCCGGGGCGGTGGAGGTGCGTCCGCGGGAGGATGCGGCCTTTGACGAAGTCTTGGCCGCGCCCGACGCCGAGCGCCGTGCCTTGGAGGAACGGTCGGTGGCGGTCGGCTTCCCGGCCGATGCCGATTTCGTGGCCGATGTGGTGGCCGTCTTCTTGGCCGACTTCGCGGCCGGCTTCCGTGCCTCGTCCCGCGGCTCGTCCCGCGGCTCGTCTTCGGGCTCCGGATCCGCCTCGTCCGCCGCGCGCCCGGTACCGTCCGCCCCGCCCTCGTTGAGGGCCAGGGTCCGCTCGTGCAGGGAGTCGGCTAGACCGTTCATCCGCTGGTTGAGCGCGGCGCCGGCGGCTGACTTCGTGGCGTCCACCAGTTCCTTGCGCACCTGGTCGTTGAGGGGACCGAGGACCGGCGAGTTGGCCACCAAGGCGCCCAGTTGGCGCGGGTCCAGATTCAGTTTTCTGCCGGCCAGGAACATGCCCAGGCCGATGGCCATCTTGGCTTTCTTCGTGCGCCCCAGCAGGTAGCCCCCTACGAGGGCCACACCTATCTTGGCGTTGCTCATCATCTCTCGTACACCTCGTTCTCCCCGTGATCAGGAGTCGGTACGTAGTCGTTGCTGGTTGGCCTCCAGCCACTCCAGCCGGTCCAAGAGCTCGTCCTCGCGGGAGTCGAACTCCTCGCTCGTGATGCTTCCGTCCAGCAACTGCTGCTCCAGCACGGCCAGTTCCTCCCGTACCGGCTCCGGGTCGTAGTACTCGCGCTCCGCGGTGAGCAGCACTTGGTCCAGGACCCAGACCGTGCCCCGCACCGGGGCGGCCGGCAGCGTCAGGATCTGCGTGATGAGGCCCATGACGGATCTCCGCCCGCCCGTCAGACGAAGCTGTACGGCGGCAGCGGGCCGTGCAGACTGAAGGCGTAGGCGTCTCCGCGCTGTCCGGCTTCCGTGTGGACCGCCTCGGAGAACGCCGCTGCCTTCTCCTGTTCGACGAGGAACGACACATTGAGGAAGTGGCGCTTCGTCGGTTCGACGTTCGCGGTGCGCACCGCAGCCGGAGCGAGCCGGGCCACGATGTCCGTACGGGCGCGGTCGTGGCGGGCCTCGACCTCCTGCGAAATCAGCTCGCCCAGGGCCACCTTGGCGTCGTAGGCGTCCGGATTCTGCCGGGTACGGTCGTTGAGCTGCTGCACCTCGGCGGACTCCCGCACTATCTCCCGCAGCAGGTCGTCCTCGTCGCGTGCGACCTTGAGGTGGTACTCGCGGCAGCCGTCGATCTCCTTGAGGCGCTGGGTGTAGGTGTCGCGGTGTTCCTCCAGGGCGGAGATCACCTGCGCGTCGTCGGGGCCGACCAGCCCGAAGCGCATCGGGAGGACGGCACCATCGGCAAGCAGCCGTTCCTGGACGCTCTGGTGGGCCGCCACATCGCGGCGCTTGGCCCGCAGCCCGTCCGGTGCGTCGCTGACCACCGCGCACAGATCCTTCGTCTTGACGGTGCGCAGCTGTGCCGCCGGGTCACCGACACCGGTGACGCCGGACAGCTGCAGGGGGTGCTCCGCGCCGGTGACGGCGTAGAGGTAGGTCGCCATGGTCAGTCCTCCCGACGGCGGGCCGTGCGACGGCTGGTGGAGCCGGTGGATTTACGCGCCGGACGCTCTTCCGCGGCCTCCTCCTCGGATCCCTCCTGGCCCTTGTGCAGGGACTCGGTGAATGCCTCAACGGCGCCGGTCAGTGCGCCCTTCGACTTTCCTTTGGCGCCGCTCTCGGTTGCCTCACCGACCAGGTCGGTGAGCTGGCTCGGTGCCTTGCGGCCCGATTCCAGGTCCAGACGGTTGCACGCCTCGGCAAAGCGCAGATACGTGTCCACGCTTGCGACGACGACGCGTACGTCAATCTTGAGAATTTCGATGCCGACGAGGGAGACCCGCACAAAGGCGTCAATCACAAGTCCCCGGTCGAGAATCAGCTCAAGGACGTCGTAGAGATTTCCCGAACCGCTGCCGCCGCTGCTGGTCGGTGCGTGGGATTGCTGAATGGCTGTCACGGTCGATCGTCCCTTCCAGTTGACTGGAGTGGGTCATGGGGCCGTCACGTCGTGGCCGGGCCGAGCGGTGGCCGCATCATCGGTCGATCTGGCCGCGCCCATAGCGGCGAGTGCGCTCGTATCCCAGGAGTTGGCCCTGTGCGTCGAGATGAACGCGGTAGGAAGCCATGACGCTCGCGGTGTCCGGAACCCTTTCGATCTCCACCACTTCCACATCCGCCGACCAGCCGTCATCGGTGGCCTTGAGCGCCGACACCGAGGCGGGCTCGCATTGCAGCATCTGGGCAAGTTGCCCCGCAGCGTGGCGCATTGCTGTGGGGGCGGCGATCCGGTCAGGTCCGCCGTGGTGTGCTTCTTCCTTGCGGTCCGTTTCCTTGCGGCCCGTTTCTTTGCGGTCCGTGTTTTCCTCGGTCGCCATGATCCCGCCTGTCGTGCGTCGTAGGGTTTTTGTCGAAGTACGGTGGATGTCTGTGGCGATGGAGGACCGCGTGCCCCCGTGACTCGCACATATGCGCAGCCGCCCACAGAGGGCGGAATTCCGTCCCGGCGAAGGCATGACCCGTCGGTCAACTCGTCGATCACTCCACGGACCCCGACGCGACCGGACCGGAACTTCCTGATGCCTGATCCGGTTCCTGGTGCCCGTTCCTGTCACCCGCTCTGGCCTGCGAGGGAAAAGGGGAGCGGGGCGGCTCACCACGTGAATTCCACGGTGCGGAACCGATGCGGAAGGAAAAGGGGCGCGGGTGCCCGGCACGGACCGTGCCACGGCATGACGGAAACCGGCCCTTCCGTCGTGGCGTCACGACGGAAGGGCCGGTGAGCGGGTCCGGTCCCGTCCCGTGGGCCGGTCCGGTGGTCCGGCCTGGTGGTCCGGCCCGGAGAGTGCTACGCCCCGGCGGGCGGCTTGCCGGCCACGGTCACCTGCGCGGGACGCAACAGGCGGTCGCCCACCCGGTAGCCCTGGCGGAGGACCGCGGTGCAGACGGACTCTTCCAGCCGGTCATCAGGGGTGTAGGTGACAGCCTCGTGGATCAGCGGGTCGAAGGGGGTGCCCGCCATACCGAAGGGCTGGAGGCCCAGCGCCCCCAGTTCGGTTTCCAGCGCCTCGGCGATGCGCTGGAAACCACCGGTCACCTCGCCCTGCTCCCCGGCCTCGGCAAGGGCGTCGAGCACGGGCAGCAGCCGGCTGAGCACATTGGCCACGGCGATCTCACCGACCGCCAGGCGGTCGCGGTGGACCCGCTTGCGGTAGTTGTCGTACTCGGCCTTCAGCCGCTGCAGATCGGCCGTACGCTCCTGGAGCTCGGCGCGCAGCGCCGCGTCCTGCGACGCCGGCCGCGCGGCGGCCCCGTCCTGGCGGGACGGCCGACCGGGGTCCCGGCGGTCCCCGGGCGGCCTGTCCGTGTCCTGAGCGGGCTGCTGCCCGGCCTGGGTGGTGCGGGGCGGGACCGGTCCGGGGGTTTCCTCCTGTCGGTGCCCCACGAGAGCCAGCGGCGGCTGAGGGAGGTCACGGACGTGGGTCGGACGGTTCATCGTGCGCTTCCCTCCTGCTTGTCGTCATCGACGATCTCCGCATCGACGACATCGTCCTGCTCGCCGGTGGCCGCGCCCGATCCGCCTGCCCCCTCGGAACCCTGCGCGGAGCCCTGGGCCTGAGCCTGCGACTGAGCCTCGGCGTACATGGCCTGGCCCAGCTTCTGGGAGGCGGTCGCGAGCTTTTCGGAGGCGGTACGCAGCTCCGCGGTGTGGTCACCGTCGGCGGACGCGTCGGCCTTCAGCTTCTCCTTCACCTCACCGATCGCGGTCTCGACCTCGGTCTTCACCTCGCCGGGGACCTTCTCCTCGTTGTCCTTGAGGAACTTCTCGGTCTGGTAGACCAGTTGCTCGGCCTGGTTGCGCGTCTCCGCGGTCTCCCGGCGGCGGCGGTCCTCCTCGGCGTGGTGCTCGGCGTCGCGGACCATCCGGTCGATGTCGTCCTTCGGCAGCGAGGAGCCGCCGGTGACGGTCATCTTCTGCTCCTTGCCGGTTCCCAGGTCCTTGGCCGTGACGTGCATGATGCCGTTGGCGTCGATGTCGAAGGAGACCTCGATCTGCGGGACCCCGCGGGGCGCCGGGGGCAGGCCGGTGAGCTGGAACATCCCGAGCTTCTTGTTGTACGCCGCGATCTCGCGTTCGCCCTGGTAGACCTGGATCTGCACCGACGGCTGGTTGTCCTCGGCCGTCGTGAAGATCTCGGACCGCTTGGTCGGGATCGTGGTGTTGCGTTCGAGGAGCTTGGTCATGATGCCGCCCTTGGTCTCGATGCCCAGGGACAGCGGGGTGACGTCCAGCAGGAGGACGTCCTTGACCTCACCCTTGAGGACACCGGCCTGCAGGGCGGCGCCGACGGCGACGACCTCGTCCGGGTTGACGCCCTTGTGCGGGTCCTTCCCGGTCAGCTCCTTGACCAGTTCGGTCACCGCGGGCATACGGGTCGAGCCGCCGACCAGGATCACATGATTGATGTCGGAGACCTTGATCCCGGCGTCCCGCACCGCATTGTGGAACGGGGTCTTGCAGCGTTCGAGGAGATCGGCGGTGAGCTGCTCGAACTGCGAGCGGGTGAGCTTTTCGTCCAGGTGCAGGGGCCCGTCGGCCGACGCGCTCAGATACGGCAGATTGATCGTGGTCTCGGTCGCCGCGGACAGCTCGATCTTGGCCTTCTCGGCGGCCTCCCGCAGTCGCTGGGTGGCCATCTTGTCCTGGGACAGGTCGATGCCGTAGGCGTTCTTGAACTGCTTGGTGAGGTGATCGACGATCCGCTGGTCCCAGTCGTCGCCGCCCAGGTGGGTGTCGCCGTTGGTGGCCTTCACCTCGACGACGCCGTCGCCGATGTCCAGGAGCGAGACGTCGAAGGTGCCGCCACCGAGGTCGAAGACCAGAATGGTCTGGTCGTTCTCCTTGTCGAGGCCGTAGGCCAGCGCCGCGGCGGTCGGCTCATTGACGATCCGCAGCACCTTCAGGCCCGCGATCTCGCCGGCCTCCTTGGTAGCGGTGCGCTGGGCGTCATTGAAATACGCCGGAACGGTGACCACCGCATCCGTCACGTCCTCGCCCAGGTATTCCTCGGCATCGCGCTTGAGCTTCTGCAGCACCCGCGCGGAGATCTCCTGCGCGGTGTACCGCTTGCCGTCGATGTCGCCGCTCTCCGGGAAACGCCACTGCGCCTCGCCCATGTGGCGCTTGACCGACCGCGCGGTGCGGTCGACATTGGTCACGGCCTGCCGCTTGGCGATCTCGCCCACCAGCACCTCGCCGCCCTTGGCGAACCCGACCACCGACGGGGTGGTCCGGGCCCCCTCGGCGTTGGTGATCACGATGGGCTCACCGGCTTCCAGCACGCTGACCACCGAGTTCGTCGTACCAAGGTCAATACCCACTGCACGTGCCATGGTCTTCTCCTCGTCTTGCGGCCGACTCCCGGAGCCGGCGACCGCCCGGCACCGGGGCCCGACGCCCGCAGGCCCCTGGCGGACGCCGGACCGGAACGCCCAGGTCGCCCAGCGGCTTCCCCGGCACGCCCTCTCACCTGCTGATATGGAGGCGGCCAGTACCTCGTCGTCCGTATGAATCGTGCATAAAACGCGTAGGCGTATATGTCAAGATATTCCTTTTCAAGGCATATACACGGTATGCGCGAATTACCGCCGTGCTCCCGCTGGCTGCCGCAGTCGGGTGGCGCTCGATCCGGTGACGGCGGTCGGCCGGGGCGTGCCAGACCGTCCGGAGAGGCCCGGCCGGACGGAGGGAAGGCGGTCATGACGGACACCGGCGGCGGACGGTGGAAATGGATCCGCGCTCCGCCCGGTGCGCCCGGCAGCTCACCTGCCGGGCGCACCGAGCGGTCGGGTCATGCCGCGGGCGCAGGGGCGGAGGACCAGGTGCCCAGGGCCATCTCGGCGGTGATACCGGGGCCGAAGCCGGCCAGCAGGCCGCGGTGGCCGTCGAGCGCCGACGCTTCGTCGAACATGCGCGCCAGGGCGTCGAGTACCACCGCGCTGGCGATGTTGCCGTATTCGGTCAGCGTCGCGCGGCTGAAGCGGAACGCCTCCGGAGGAACCTCGAGGAAGCGGCACAGGTCGTCCAGGATGCGCGGACCGCCCGCGTGGACGATGTAGAAGTCCAGGTCGCCCGCGTCCCATTGGTGCTGCTCGGCGACGGCGCGCAGGGCGGGGGCGAGCGGTTCCATGGTCCCGGGTACGCGCTTGTCCAACTGGAAGTGGAAGCCGGTGGACCGGACCGCGTAGGAGATCCAGTCCTCGGTGTTCGGGATCAGGTACGAGCTGTTGCGCTCCAGCCGGACCCCGGTGCCGCCGCTGCCGCGGACCACGGCGGAGGCGACCGCGTCACCGAAAAGCCCGTTCGACAGCAGCGACCCCACACCCAAATCCGTGGGCTGGTAGCACAGCGAGCAGAACTCACACGCGACGATGAGCACGTTGGCGTCGGGGTACGCCGTGCAGAAGTCATGCGCCCGGTTGACCGCCGCGCCCCCTGCCGCGCAGCCGAGTTGGGCTATCGGCATCTGCCGGGTCTCCGACCGGAAGCCCAGGGTGTTGATGAGCCAGGCGGTCAGGGACGGCATCATGAAGCCGGTGCAGGAGACGTAGACGATGAGGTCGATCTCCTGCGGCTCCAGCTCGGCCTGGTCGAGTGCCTTGCGGACCACGGCGGGCACGCGGGCCTTGGACTCCTCTTCGTAGACCGCGCTACGGGCATCGAGCCCCGGATGCTTGAGCACCTTGTCGATCGGCTGGATCAGATGCCGCTTGAGGACGCCGGTGTTCTCGATCAGCCGCAGGATCAGCCTCAGCTGCGTGTGGTCCTTGTGCAGCCGTTGCGCGAGTTCGAGGGTGTCGTCTTGGGTGATGACGTATTCAGGGACCGCGATTGCTGGTTTGCACAGAACCGCCATGAGATGCACTCCTTGCAGACTGTGGCCCCTCAGGGATTCCCTGCGCTGAATTCGAGTCGTTTTTATTTCGGCCGGTGGTATCCGTCGCGGTAACTCGCCCATTCAGAGCGGGCGAAGGAACCAGGTGCGGATCCGGCGGTTCGAAAAGGACGACCCCGGAAGGGAATCGGGCGGGCCAGCCGTCGAAGAATGAACTCTCCCCGTGCTGGTGGATTGATCTTTCCGAGTAGTAACCGTACGCCAGGCGGGTGGAATCTGCATTTTGCGGCCGTGGCCCACCGTTACCAAGTGACCGGCAGCTCCAGCGGATAGCGCCAGATCGAGGTGGTGTTCCAGCGGACTTCCCCGGCCGGCTTTGCCAGCCGGAGTTCCGGGAAGCGGTCCAGGAGGGTTTTGAGGGCGACCTCGAGCTCCGTGACCGCGAGCGGGGCACCCAGGCAGTGGTGTCCGCCCCAGCCGAACGTCATGTGGGCGGTGCGGCCCTCGCGTTCCAGGTCCAGTTCGTCGGGCCGGTCGAACTTCCGGCTGTCCCGGTTGGCCGTCAGATAGGAGACGTGCACGATGTCCCCGGCCCGGATCGTCACACCGCTCAACTCCACGTCCTCCGTGGCGACGCGGGGGATGCCGACGCCCTTGCGGAAGGGGATGAACCGCAGCATTTCGTCGAGCGCCTGCGGAAGCATCTCGGGACGGGAGCGCAGCATCGCGAGCTCCCTGGGCCGGGTGAGCAGCGTGTAGGCGAGGTTGCCGATCTCGTAGGTGGTGGTGTCCTGGCCGGTGATGAGCAGGACCATGGCCATCACGGTCAGTTCCTGGTCATTGAGGATCTCATCCCCGTCACGAGCCGTGGCCAGGGCGCTGATCAGGTCTTCTCCCGGGTGCTGACGCCGCTTCGCGGTCAGCGTCTCGAAGTAGGCCCGCATGTCGGCCTTGGCCCGGACGGCGCGCTCCCGGTTCTCGACGGTCACGTTCATCATGGTCCGGGCGTGTGCGCGCAGCTGCGCCTGGTCGCGCTCGGGGATGTCGAGGACCTCGCAGATCGTCGTCAGGGGCAGCGGGTTCGCCAGGCTCTCCATCAGGTCGGCGGGCGGACCCTGCGCGGCCATCCGCTCCAGCAGCTCGTCCACGACATGCTGGGTGCGGGCCCGCATGCGCTCCACATGACGCGGGGCGAACGCCTTGGAGACCAGGCTCCGCAAGCGGCTGCTGGCGGGCGGGTCCATCACGTTGATCGCCTCGTCCTGGACGATCGGCTCGGGCGTCATACGGGGAAAGTCCCGGCCGATGACGGCGCTCCGGCTGAAGCGCCGGTCGGTCGTCACCGTGCGTACGTCGTCGTACTTCGTGACCAGCCATGCCTCGCCCTCCCCGTGGGGCAGCCGGATGCGGGCGACCGGTTCTTCGGTCAGCAGGCGCTTGAGCGTCGGATCGAATTCCAGGCCCTCCGCATAGTCGAACGGGCAGTTCCAGACGTGAGGTCCGGGTTCCATGGTGAGCTCCCGACGTGAGAAGGGACGAGTGAATCCACCGGCTGCGGTCGTATCGGGCCGCCGGCCAGAAAGACGCCGATTCATCCCGGTCAGCGAAAATCGGAGATGCGGGGGCGGCTTTTCCATCCTGCGCGGGCAAGGCCTGAACGGAGGCCTTTGTCCTGCCGTTCCACAGTGACTTACGGGCAGTGGTGGGTGGTCGGTGTGGTGCGCCAATCGGGTGATCTCTGCGACTCTCGCCCGGCGGGGTCCGGTGCGTACCGGGGTGGAAGCCGGTCGCGGCCGGGCCGGAGTCGGTGAGGCGCACCTCCTCGCCGACTTGACAAAAGTTGTTGCCGGGTCGGCAAATGGAGCCATGGCGGACGATGACATTCCCGGTGTGCTCAACGCGGTCGGCCCGCGGCTACGGGCGCTGCGGCGGGAGCGCGGGGCCACCCTGGCGCAGCTGAGCGAGGTCACCGGCATCTCGCTCAGCACTCTTTCGCGTCTGGAGTCCGGGCAGCGCAAACCGACCCTCGAACTCCTGCTCCCGCTCGCCAAGGCCCACGGAGTGCAGCTGGACGAGCTGGTCGGGGCACCGGCCACCGGCGACCCCCGGGTCCATCCGCGCCCCTTCACCCGCAACGGACAGACCTTTGTGCCACTGACCCGTCACCTCGGCGGTCTGCACGCCTTCAAACACATCCTCCCCGCCAGGGAAACCACCGGCACACGGCCTGAACTGCGCACCCACGAGGGCTACGAGTGGCTTTACGTCCTCTCCGGCCGGCTGTGGCTGGCTCTCGGTGACCACGACCTCGTCCTCACCTCCGGCGAGGCCGCCGAATTCGACACCCACACCCCGCACGGCTTCGCCAACGCCGGGCCGCATCCCGTGGAATTCCTCAGCCTCTTCGGGGCACAGGGCGAGCGGATGCACGTCCGTGCCGCCCCTCACCCCGGCTCCGCCTGACCGACCTGGCCGGCCCGCCGAACTCGCGAACGGCAACGGTCCGATGAACCACCAGGAAAATCTTGGCGTCTCTTCCGGGGAAAGCGTGTTCGGGCGCATAGCGCTGTCTAGCATGTGCAGCGTTGTCGTCGGCCCTGGCGGAACGCTCCGGGCCGCGGCCCTTTCCCCGTCTGCGCCACGTCCGTCATCGCGTGGCGGGAACGACCCCCCGGGAGGCTCGGAGTGCCGCGGACCGCTCTAGGGAAGCTGCGGTCCCCTCGTGTCCGGTGGAGCGGGGGTGTGGTCCTGGCCGGCGGGCTGCTGGCGGCGCTGGTGCCGGTGCTGTCCGGTGACCCGGAGGGCACCACGCGGCAGGGGCAGGCCGCCGCGGCGGACGGGCTGCGGCACACCACTGTCGAGGTGTCGCCGGGCGGCTGCGGCCGGGGATGGGGCAACCCCCGCGCCGGCACCCAGGTCTTCGATCTGCACAACACCTCCGCCGCGGCGGCGGAGGTCTACCTCACGTCCCCGCGCAGCGGCGCCGTGTTCGGCGAGGTGGAGGGCATCGGCCCCGGAACCACGCGGCACCTGCGGGTCCGGCTGGGCCGGGGCTCGTACGCCTTCAGGTGCCTGCCGGACGACGCCGACGCGGTCACGGGCCCCACGGTCCGTATCGGCGGCGGCGGTCAGGCCGGGCCCGCGGCCGCCCCGGTCACCGAGCACGATCTGATCCCCCCGGCGCTCGACTATCAGAAGTGGGTCGCGGGCGGCCTGGACGATCTCGTCGGCCGGACCGGGACCCTGCGGGCCGCCCTCGCGCGCGGGGACCTGGCGGCAGCCCGGGACGCCTGGCTGCCCGCGCACCTCGCCTACGAACGGCTGGGCGCGGCATACGGGGCCTTCGGCGACGCGGACCAGCAGATCAACGGCACCAGCGCCGGTCTGCCGGACGGCGACCGCGACCCGGAATTCACCGGCTTCCACCGCCTCGAATACGGGCTGTGGCACGGGCAGTCCGCCGACTCCCTGCGCGCACCGGCCGCCGCCCTCGACGACGCGGTGCACAGGCTGCGGGACGACTGGGCGCAGGCACGGATGGAACCGGCGGACCTCGGCCTGCGGGCACACGAGATCCTGGAGAACACGCTGCAGTCCGAGCTGACCGGACGGACCGACTACGGCAGCGGCAGCACCCTCGCCACCGCCCGCGCCCACCTCGACGCAACCCGCGCCGTCCTCACCCGGCTGCGCCCCCTGCTGGTGACCCGGTACCCCGGACTGCCCTACGTGGAGCGCGAGTTGAGCCGGACACAGCGACTGCTCGACGGTCTCCGGGCGGACGGACGGTGGCCGGCACTGAGCCAGCTGGACCGCGCTCAGCGGGAGCGGATCGATGCGGTGTTCGGAGACCTGGTGGAACGGCTGGCGTCGGTGGCGACGCTGTGCGACGCACGGAGAACGGTGTGAAGGACATGAGCGGTGTCGGCCGACGGGGATTCCTCCGGGGAGCGGCGCTCGCCGGGGCCGGACTCGCGGCCGGTGGTGCCGCGTCCGCCGACGACGGCCCGCACCAGGCCGGTGCACCGGCCCTGATGACCGGCCCCGGGCCGGTCCCCTGGGCCGCACCACGGGTGCCCTTCCATGGCCCGCGTCAGGCCTCGGTGCTCGCACCGCCCCGCCGGGTCACGGCGTACACCGCGTTCGATGTGACCGCGCAGAACCGCCGGGAACTTGCCGAGCTGATGCGTACCGTCACCGCACGTGCCCGGTTCCTGACCAGCGGCGGGGTACCGGAGTCGGTGGGCATCACCGGTCCGCCCACCGACTCGGGCCTCCTGGGCGCCCAGGTCCCCGCGGGCGGGCTGTCGGTGACCCTCGCCGTGGGCGCTTCGCTGTTCGACGACCGGTTCGGGCTGCACGGGCGGGCACCGCGCCGGCTGACCGCCATGCCCGCCTTCCCCGACGACGACCTGCAGTCCGACTGGTGCCACGGCGACCTGAGCCTCCAACTGTGTGCGGACGACACGGACACCGTGCTGCACGCCCTGCGTGATATCGCCCGGCACACCCGGGGCGGCATGCAGGTGCGCTGGCGGCTGGACGGATTCACCAGCCCGCCCCGGCCGTCCGGGACGCCGCGCAACCTCATGGGTTTCAAGGACGGCACGGCCAACCCCGATGCCCGCGCCGCCCGGGAGATGGACCGCCTGGTGTGGGTCGGGGCACGGGACGGTGAGCCGGAGTGGGCGGTCGGCGGCAGCTACCAGGTGGTGCGGCTGATCCGCATGCTGGTGGAGTTCTGGGACCGGGTGTCGCTGACCGAGCAGGAGCGCATGTTCGGCCGCTCCCGGGAGACCGGGGCGCCGCTGGACGGCGACCGGGAACACGACAGCCCCGACTATCCCGGCGACCCCAAGGGCGAGGTGATCCCCCTGGACAGCCATATCCGGCTGGCCAATCCACGCACCCCCTCCAGCGCCGGTCAGCGGATCCTGCGCCGGGCCTACAACTACGACAGGGGCGTGGACAGCAACGGGAATCTCGATATGGGCCTGCTGTTCTGCTGCTACCAGCGCGACCTCGCCCGCCAGTTCGAGGCCGTACAACGAAGGCTGGCCGGTGAGCCGTTGACGGACTACATCTCGCCCTTCGGCGGCGGCTACTTCTTCGCGCTGCCGGGCGTGCGCGAGGAGAAGGACTGGTACGGCCGCGCCCTGCTGGCCTGAGGGGCGCACGCCGTGGGCCCCCGAAGGGTCAACACCCGGTCAAGGTTTGTCCTGGCATACCTGACTCACTGTTCACTCCAGCGTCATGATGGCTCTGCCGGACCGCCGTCCGCCCGGCAGAGCATCCCGCCGTACAGCATCAATACATCCCGGCCCGGAGGGTGAACCAGCATGGCCAGTAGGGGAAGACGAGCAGCGGTACGGCGTCTGGGGGCCCTCACGGGTGCCGCGGCCCTCACGGTCCTGGGCGCGGGTGCGCCCTCATGGGCCGCCGGGCCGCAGCACCCCGATTCCTCCCGTACGGCCACGCCCGTCAAGCACGTGGTCGTGCTCTTCGACGAGAACATCTCGTTCGACCACTACTTCGCGACCTATCCCGAGGCCGCCAACACCGACGGCACCAAGTTCACCGCCTCCCCGCACACGCCCCGGGACATCGACAACCTGCGCACCGCCGGGCTGCTGAAGCACAACCCCAACCAGTACGCGCCCAAGCGCCTGGCGCCACAGCAGGCCATGACCTGCGACCAGACCCATGACTACGGGCCCGAGCAGTACGCGTACAACGGCGGCAAGGCCGACAAGTTCGTCCAGAACACCGACTCCGGCAAGTGCTCCGGCGGTCTCTTCGGCGAGCCCGGCCTGGTGATGGACTACTACGACGGCAACACCGTCACCGGCCTGTGGAACTACGCCCAGCACTACTCCCTGGGCGACCGCTCCTTCAGTTCGGTCTACGGCCCCTCCACCCCGGGCGCCCTCAACCTGGTCTCCGGACAGACCCACGGCGTCACCTCCATGGACCCCGAATCCGGCACCGAAAACCCCCGGCAGACCGCCACCCCCGACGCGCACGCCGTGCAGTCACCCGACGCACAGGGCGTCGGCACGATGATCAACGACCCGGATCCGGCGTACGACGACTGCTCCAACAAGGACCACACCGGCAAGAACGCGGTCGCCGCCATGAAGGGGCGCAACATCGGCGACGTCCTCAACTCCCGGCACGTCAGCTGGGGCTGGTTCCAGGGCGGCTTCCGGCCCAGCACCGGCTGGGACGGCAAGGCGGGCCACTACGCCAAGTGCGGCGGGACCACGCACACCAACGTCGGGGGAGCGGCGGTCGTCGACTACAGCCCGCACCACTCGCCGTTCGAGTACTACAAGTCGACCGCCAACCCGCACCACCTGCCGCCGAAGAGCGTCGACGAGGTCGGCCACGCCGGACGGGCCAACCACAACTACGACCTGAGCGACTTCGACGCCGTCCTCAAGGCGGGCAAGCTGCCCGCCGTCAGCTTCCTCAAGGCCCCCGAGTACCAGGACGCGCACGCGGCCTACTCCGACCCGCTCGACGAACAGCACTTCCTCGTCGACCGGATCAACCGCATCCAGCAGTCGCCGCAGTGGAAGGACACCGCCATCGTCGTCGCCTATGACGACTCCGACGGCTGGTACGACCACGCCTTCGCCAAGCCGCGCAACGGCTCCAAGGACACCTCCACCGGCTCCAACGGCAAGGCCACCGACAGCCCCGCCTGCCAGGCGGGTCCCGCGGCCGCCGGCGGCTATGCGGACCGCTGCGGCCCCGGCACCCGGCAGCCGCTGCTGGTCATCTCCCCGTACAGCAAGGTCAACAAGATCGACCACACCCGGACCGAGCAGACCTCGATCATCAAGTTCATCGAGAACAACTGGCACACCGGCCGGATCGGTGATGCCTCCTTCGACGCCCGGGCCGGCTCACTGAACGGCATGTTCGACTTCCGGCACCCCAACAACAAGCAGGTGCTGCTCAACGCGGACGGCTCGGTCAAGTCGGTCGGCCCGATCCGGCACGTCGCACCGGTCGCCACGACCATCGACCCGGGCGCCTCGCTGCAGAACCTGGCCTCGGCCGGCGAACCGTCCGCCCTCCCCCTGCTCCCGGTGGGCGCCGGCGCGGCCGTGGTCGCGGCAGGCGTCACCGGCACCTTCCTGGTACGGCGCCGGCGCAAGGAGCACCACCGGGCCGCCTGATCCCTGCGGACGAGCCCCGGCGACGGGGCCACCCGCCCCTACGAGGACCTGCCTGCCCGACGCATCGGCTGGGGAGGACTCGTAGGGACGGAGGGTGACCTCGTGACTACGCATCTGCGCTCCTGGCTGAGATGCGGATGATCCGGTCGGCCCGCAGGCTGGACGTGGGGGAGTCTTCGGCGCGTGGGTCACAGCGGCATGAGCACGGCACATGGGCCGGAGGGCTGCAGGATGCGAGGGCTTTCCGCCCCTGCGCAGGCCGTTCGGCCACTGCGCGGGCCGCGGGACGGCGCCGCCCGTCGGCGACGCCAACCAAGGGAGCAGACATGACCAAGGACCGGAAGTCGCACCCGAGGACGGGTGAGGGCCCCAGTACGCACAAGGGCACCGAGCAACACGGCTGGTCGCCCGATGTTGACCAGACCGAGCAGCAGAAGAACGAGAGCGCGCACAGGTCGTTCCACCCCGAGCGCTATGCGCCCGGGAAGGACACCAGCAAGGAGACGTCCGGGCAGGAGAAGGTGCCGCCGGCCAGCGAAGTGAAGAGCGAGACACGCAGCGGCGAGAAGCACGCTGCCGAGACCGATGAGAAGGGCATGCGGGACATGGGGCCGAAGGGCCCTTCGCGCCGGCCCAGCGGCGGCCGGGACGCCGAAGCCCACACGGGGGTCGACCCGCAGAACCCTTGAGGGCCACGGCACCGTCCTCGACGTGTGCGGCAAGAACCCCTTCCGTGCCTACCGAGCGGGCCGGAACCCTGGGCAAGGGTTCCGGCCCGCGGCCCGTTCGCGGCGCGCCTCAGTTCGCCTGCCCCAGGGAGTGCCCTTCGCTCGCGGCGAGCACAAAGGGGTGGCCCGCGGGGTCCGAGTAGCGGCGGGCGTCGTAGGGCCCGCCGTTCTCGCGGGTCTGCAAGGGCCGTGCCCCCAGGCTGACCGCCTCGCGCTCCGCCTCGTCCATGTTGTCCTGCGGGACGAGGAAGTGCAGATGCGCCTGTTGTGAGTCATCGGGGCGGGGCCAACTCGGCGGCGCCGCACCGCGGTCCCGCCGTATCGCGAGATGGACGGTGCCGCCTTCGACGACTTCGATGTAGTCCGGGCTGGTCCCGACCCGCACTTCTCCGCCGAGGAACTGTGCGTAGAAATCCGCCAGCGCCGCGTGCTCCGCGCAATCCAGTACCAGGACGCTGGTCTTGGCTATGGCCATCCGCCGCTTCCCTTCCTGCTCGACGGGCACCCCGCCCGCCCCGTTCGGACGGGTACCCCGTAAGGGCTCCGGCACTCCGGGGGAAGCGGCGCGGCTCTCGCGCGCATGTGCTGCCAAGGGCCGGTCACGGCAGTAGAGTCTGCTGCCATGTCGAAGCCCGACGAACTGCTCGTCGACATCGCCGCCATGGTGGAGTCGGAGCAGAGCAACCAGATGTCTCTCACCGTTGCGGTCCAAGGCGCCGTCCTCACCGGGCGGTTGGCACCCGAGACCGTGTGGCGGCAACGCGTGGCCGAGGTCCTTGCGGAATCGGAACGGCTGGGGCCGTTCTCCTCGCTCTTCTCCTCAGCCGGTACGCACTCCCGCGCGCCCCACCACAGCGGCCCGCCCACCCATCTGCACTTCCATGTGGCGAGGATTCTGCAGGGGAGCTTCGGCCTCCCCGAGACCGGCGGGATGTACCGCGTCGCGATCGAGGATGTGGGCGCCTGGACGGTGGGCGACTTCCGCTACTCCGACCGCTGAGCGCTGCCGGCTCGCCAGACGGCATAAAGGAACGGCATAGCGGCATAACGGCATGACGTCATGAGCTGTGACGGTGACGCCATGCCGCTGTGTTGCTGTGCCGCAGTGCTGCCGGGGTGTTGCCGGGGCGTCAGGCTTCCGGAATCCGGTCAGGGGACGCCGGCCCCTGGAGCAGGTCCGACGCCTCCTCGAGCGGGGTGCGGGCGGCCGGCGCCGCGGGGCGGCAGGTGAACCCGAGGCGGGTCATCGCCCGGGTCACCTCACCGGCCGTGAAGTCACGACGGTCCTGACCGGTGATGACCTCCCCGACCTGCTTGACGGGGTAGTGACGGCTGCCGATCTGCACGGACTCACCCGTGACGGGCTCGGGCTTGATGCCCTTCATCGCATCCTGCACCTCGGTCTTGATCAAGTCGAAGGGGAAACGGGCGATGACGACGCGCATAGTGCCTCTTCAGGGTCGAGGAGAAGCCGGAAACGGGCGGGCGGAGCGGGTGGTCATGACGTCTTGCCGCCGGACCGCTGCCGCGGGGACGCCCCGGTCGCGGTCCGGGGTGATCCTGTGGAGCGACGGGCCTGGGCGGAGCGGCTGCGGCGGCCGCGGGTGGAGGAGCCACTGCGTTTTGGACGCTCGACGACTGGTGCGGCGATGGTGACGGGAACCCCGGAAGGGGCCTGGGCGCCGGTGATGCGGCTCAGCTCGGCCTCCCCGGAGCGGACCTGGGTGGACTGCGGGGTGATACCCGCGTCCGCCATCAGGCGGTCCATTTCGCGGCGCTGGTTGGGCAGGACGAGGGTGACGACGCTGCCGGACTCGCCGGCCCGCGCGGTACGGCCGCCGCGGTGCAGGTAGTCCTTGTGGTCCGTGGGCGGGTCGACGTTGACGACGAGGTCGAGGTTGTCGACGTGGATGCCGCGGGCCGCGACGTTGGTGGCCACCAGGACCGTGACCTGGCCGGTCTTGAACTGGGCCAGGGTGCGGGTGCGCTGGGGCTGGGACTTGCCGCCGTGCAGGGCCGCGGCGCGGACACCGCTGTTCAGCAGGTGCTTGGTGAGCTTGTCCACGGCGCGCTTGGTGTCCAGGAACATGATCGACCGGCCCTCACGCGCGGCGATCTCCGTGGTGGTGGCGTGCTTGTCGGCGTCGCGGACATGCAGCAGGTGGTGCTCCATCGTGGTGACGGCGCCCGCCGAGGGGTCGACGGAGTGGACCACGGGGTCGGTCAGGTAGCGCCGGACCAGCAGGTCGACGTTGCGGTCCAGGGTGGCCGAGAAGAGCATCCGCTGCCCCTCGGGACGGACCTGGTCGAGCAGGGCCGTGACCTGGGGCATGAAGCCCATGTCGGCCATCTGGTCGGCCTCGTCCAGCACGGTGATGCCGACCTGGTTCAGCCGGCAGTCACCACGGCCGATGAGGTCCTTGAGCCGACCGGGCGTCGCGACGAGCACCTCGGCACCGGCGCGCAGCGCACTCGCCTGCCGGCCGATCGACATTCCGCCGACGACGGTGGCCAGCCGCAGCGACAGTGACCGGGCGTAGGGGGTGAGGGCGTCGGTGACCTGCTGGGCCAGCTCGCGGGTGGGGACCAGGACCAGTGCCAGCGGCTGGCGGGGCTCGGCGCGCTGCCCGGCGGTACGGGCCAGCAGCGCCAGACCGAAGGCGAGCGTCTTGCCCGAGCCGGTGCGCCCACGGCCCAGAACGTCGCGCCCGGCCAGCGAGTTCGGCAGCGTGGCGGCCTGGATCGGGAACGGGGACGCCACCCCTTCCGCGGTCAGCGCCGCCAGCAGCGCGGGCGGCATGTCCAGGGCGGCGAAGTTCTCGGCCGGGGGCAGTGCGGGGGTGTGCGTGACGGGCAGCGCGAACTCTTCCGGTCGTGCGGCGGGCCGGCGCCGCTTGGCACCGGACCGGTTCGACGCCTGCGAGCGGTAGCCGCCGCGGCCGGAGCCGGCGGAGCCGTTGGAACGGTTCCGGGCGGAGCGGTCGTTCGGGCGAGCTGTGCGGTTCATGAAGAACCTTCCTCGATGCGGTACGTCGAAGAATTCCCGGCAGCTGTCAGCCACACAGAAGAATCGCAGCACGGACCGTAGAAAACAGATGGAACGAGGCGGGGCGGAATCGACCGCCGACGCGTGAAAGAGTGCCGCCGCAAAGGGAGGCGGACACGGTGCCGGAGCACGGAACCGGACGGGCTGCCGTGCTGCCGCAGCGGGCTGCGGTTGCGGCGCCGAACAGGCTGCCCCTTGTCGCTCGTGCGGCCGCGGCGGCACGCACAGCGCATTCCGCAAAAGGGCAACGAGCTGGGGCCCGCACCCAAGGTGCGGGCCCCAGCTGCGGTGTGACGCGTCAGTGTCAGGCGGGGAGGATGTTCTCGGCCTGCGGGCCCTTCTGGCCCTGCGTGACGTCGAAGGTCACCTTCTGGCCCTCCTGCAGCTCACGGAAGCCCTGGGTGGCGATGTTCGAGTAGTGGGCGAAGACGTCGGCGCCGCCGCCGTCCTGCTCGATGAAGCCGAAACCCTTTTCCGAGTTGAACCACTTCACGGTGCCAGTAGCCATGTCATATCTCCTTCGGGGCAGTGCCCGGGGCCGCACTGTGCGGACCCCGCGTCGCCGCGATGATTGCCCCTCCGGAAAACCGGAAATACAAAAGCATTCCCCGCCGGCCTGGAAGGCCGACGAGGTAGCGTGAAGTCTTTGGGAACCACAACTGCAACTGAGATCGACAGTAGCACGGCACCAGCGGCCCCGCGCGGCTGTTGCTCCCGCCCAATCCGGCCGGAAATCCCCTGCCGGACCGGCAGGTGTCCGGCCTCCACGGCCCGCGGACCGTCCGCAGCGGCGGGTGGGACCCGGTGTCACCGCGCCGCGGCCGCGGGACCCGTACGGCATGGCAGGCCGCGGTGATCGGGGCCACGATGGGGAAGTGGGGCGGAGACGTCGTACCCGGTCGGAGGCGGCCATGGAGCCGGAAGTCATCACCGTGGGAGTCGACGGCTCGCCGGAGAGCCTGGCGGCCGCGCACTGGGCCGCTGACGAAGCGGACCGGCGGCAGTGGGCGCTGCGGCTTCTCCATGCGTGGATACTTCTGGCGCCCGAGGCGCCGCACGTGTCCGCGGACCGAGACCGGAACGCCGGCGCCCGGGAGGTCGTGCGCCGGGCCCGGGACGAGGTGCGCGAACGCCATCCGGGTCTGCGGATCATCGAGGACCTGGTGGGGGCGGAGGCCGAACCGGCGCTGCTGGGCGCGGCCGGCGACTCGCGGATGGTCGTGCTCGGATCGCGGGCGCTCGGGCCGTGGGAGAGCTACGTACTCGGCGATGTGAGTCTGAACGTGGTGGGCCGGGCCAAGGGGCCGGTCGTCCTCGTCCGGGAGGAGGGCGGGCGCACGAAACCACCGCGCCACGAACGGCCGGGCGGCCCGCCCGCCCCCGAAGCGCGGGTCGTCGCAGGCCTCAGCCTGAACGGCCCGTGCGAGCGGATGCTCGGCTTTGCCTTCGACGCCGCGGCGAGCCGGGGGCTTGCGCTGCAGGCCGTTCACGGGCGTCCGCTCCCCGTGCAGGCCTACACCCCGTGGGGCCTGGACCCCGATGCCGCGACGGAACTCACCAAAGAAGCGGATGCCGAGCTGCAGGACGCGTTGGGTCCGTGGTGTGAGCGATTCCCCGAGGTGCCGGTGCAGCGGACCGTTCTGCCGGAGAGCCCGACCCGGGCCCTGGTCCAGTCGGTCTTCGGGGCCGAACTGCTGGTGGTCGGCCGCAAACTGCACCGCCCCCCGCTCGCGCCACGCGTCGGCCCGGTGGCGCACGCCGCCATCCACCACGTGACCTGCCCGATCGCGGTGGTGCCGCACGAATGACCGGTCCCCGGCGATCGCGCGTGGCCGGGGACGCGCCGGACCCGTCGGGCCCCGCGCACACCGCACCGGTGCGAGGCAGGCTTGCCCGTACCGGATTCCCCGCCCGTCAGGCCGGTGAGATCCGGCCCGCGCACCACCCGGAGGGACTGGCCGAAAATGAGGCACCGCAACGTTGCCGACCTGATGACACCGCACGCCGTCGTCGTCCAGCGGGGCACTCCGTTCAAGGAGATCGCCCACCTGCTCGACGAGTACGACATCACCGCCGTCCCGGTCCTCGACGAGGACGAGCGGCCGGTGGGCGTGGTGTCCGAGGCCGATCTGCTGCGCCGGCAGCTCGCCAAGCTCGGGGCGACCACCGCCGAAGCGATCATGACGAGCCCCGCCGTGACGGCCCGACCCGAGTGGAGCGTCGTCGAAGCGGCCAGGACGATGGAGAGGAAGAAGGTCAAGCGGCTGCCCGTGGTCGATGACACCGGCCGTCTCATCGGGGTGATCAGCCGCAGTGACCTGGTGCGGCTGTTTCTGCGCCGGGACCGCGCCATCCAGGAGGAGGTGCTGGAGGAGGTGCTGACGCGCACGCTCGGGGTGGCCCCGTCGGCGGTCACGGTCGATGTCGCGGAGGGCACCGTGACGCTCACCGGCACGGTGGACCACAAGAGCCTGGTCCCGATCGCCGTGCGGCTGTGCGAAAGCGTCGACGGGGTCGTCGAGGTGGTCGACCGGCTCGCCTACCTGCGGGACGACACCTCCGGGCAGGAGCGGGGAGCTTCGGAGTAGAGCGCAACCGGCAAGCCATTCCTCGGCAGGCGGTGCCGCACGATCGGCGGAAAGTCCTGGTTCACGCGATATGTGCCTCTTGGTGCATATCTTGTCCCTGGGCGGTCGGCCGAGCCGGCCCGGAAACGGCGGAGGGATGCCATGGAGCCGCGCGACCACGACGACGAGCCGCACCACCCCGCCGCCGGCCCTCCTCGCCGGCCAGGCGGTCCGCCGCCCGGCCCCGCGCGCCCCGCGTTCTGGCGCAGCCCCCTGCGGGGACCGTGGCTGACCTCGGTGTTCGGGCTGGTGCTGCTCGTCGGCGTCCCCGTGCTCTTCGTCACCGGACTGCTGTCCTACGCCGCCTACAACCCCGATCTCGCTCCCGGTAACGACCAGACACCGGGCAAGGGCTGGCTGGGCTTCTACCTCTTCTCCTGGCCGACCAGCCCGTACTGGCTCTACCGCCTCACCCAGGGCATCCATGTCACGCTCGGTGTGGTGCTGATCCCCGTGCTGCTGGCGAAGCTGTGGTCGGTCATCCCGAAGCTGTTCTCCTGGCCGCCGCTGCGCTCACCGAGCCATGCGCTGGAACGGCTCTCGCTGCTGCTTCTCGTGGGCGGGGCGCTGTTCGAGTTCGTCACCGGGGTGCTGAACATCCAGTTGCACTACATCTTCCCGGGCTCCTTCTACACGCTGCATTTCTACGGCGCCTGGGTGTTCATCGGTGCCTTCCTCGTCCATATCGCCTTCCGTGTCCCCGTGATGGCGAAGGCCCTGCGCAGCCGCCGCCTGCGCACCGAGCTGAACACCCCCGCCGCCCGGACGACCGGCGAACCGCCCGACAGCACCGGGCTGGTGACCCCGCGCCCCGCGCCTGTCACCATGTCGCGGCGCGGCGCTCTCGGTCTGGTGGGTGCGGGATCGCTGGGCCTGCTCCTCGTCACGGCCGGGCAGAGCATCGGCGGCTCCCTCCGCCGCACCGCGCTGCTGGCTCCGCGCGGCCAGGAGCCGGGGCGGGGGCCCAACGGCTTCCAGATCAACAAGACCGCGGCGAGTGTCGGGATCCGGGCCCGCGACATCGGCCCCGAGTGGCGGCTGGTCGTACGGGGCAACGGCCGGGAGAAGACCTTCACCCGCGCACAGCTCCTCGCCCTCCCCCAGCACACGGCCGCCCTGCCCATCGCCTGCGTCGAGGGCTGGTCCACCGACGACCAGCACTGGAGCGGCGTCCGGCTGACGGAGCTCGCCGCCCTCGTCGGACTGCGTCACGGCCCACCGGGCGTCTTCGTCGAGTCCGTGCAGCGCGCCGGCGCCTTCCGCTCGACGCAGCTGCGCGACAACCAGGTACGCGATGCCGGATCGCTGCTGGCCCTGCGGGTCAACGGCGCCGACCTCTCCCCGGACCACGGATACCCGGCGCGCATCATCGTCCCCGCCAACCCCGGTGTGCACAACACCAAATGGGTCACCCGCCTCACCTTCGGGGCCTTCGGGGACACACCGTGAAGGGCTTCCGCGCCCGCTACGGGGCGTCCTCGCTCCACCTCCTGCTCGTCCTGTGCTCCTTCTTCCTGGCCGGGTACGCGGGCGTGCGACTGCTCACCGGAGACACCCTCGGTGTCCTCCTCTGGTTCGTCGGCGCGGCCCTCCTGCACGACCTGGTGTTCCTGCCCCTTTACACCGTCACCGACCGCATGGCACAACGCCTCGTCCGGCACCCGCGCCGTCAGCGGCGCGACGCGAAAGCCCCGGTGCCCGCGGACACTCCGCCGCCCGTGGTGGCAGGCGGGATCAACTACCTCCGGGTGCCCGCCTTCGTCGCCCTCCTGCTCCTGTTGGTGTGGTATCCGCTCATCCTGCGGAGGGTCCCGGGGTTCTCGCTGTACACCGCCCTGCCATCCGACGTGTTCTGGGGCCGTTGGCTGCTGATCTCGGCGGCGCTCTTCGCGGCCTCCGCGGTGTGTCTGCTGTTCGCCCTGTGGCGCGCGTATGCGGCCGGAGCACCCTCCGAGAGTCCGCTGCCTCCGGCACCACCGCCGGCGCCCCCCTCTTCGCCGCCACCGCCGCCCGCTCCTCCGGCTCCGCCTCCGCCGGCGCCCCCGGAGCGGAAGGGGTAGACGCGCGTGTGGTGCGCCGCCGGCCGTCAGCGGTGGCCGCCGGCCACGGTCACCAGCCGGTCAGCAACAGATGGTTGACCAGCAGGGCGAGGAGCCCCTGCGCGGCCAGCCACGAGGAGTGGAAACGGCGTGGCAGCAGCGCACACGCGGGGAGCGTCCACACCGCGAAGGGCAGCCAGATCCGCTCGGTCTCCGCCTTGCTCATCCCGGAGACATCAGCGAGCAGCAGCATGCACACCCCGGCCGCGACCAGAACGGCGAGGGCGCCCCGCCCGGTCGGCGCCTCGCGCCGGATGCCGCGTACGGCCGTCCACAGCGGACCGGCGGCGCGGCGCAGCCCGGCGACGGTGGCCAGGCCCACGCTCAGCACCTGGGCCGCCAGGTTCGCCCAGAGGAAGTAGCCGTACGGGCGTACCTTCGCGGCGCCTTGGTAGTAGCGCTCGACGAGGGTCGTATAGCCCTCCGGCCACCAGAAGCCGGCCGAGGTGAACGCCACCACCCACACCAGCGCGCCCAGAAGCACCCAGGGCAACGGGCGGGCCGAGCGCGCGATGAGCAGCACCGCTGCCCCGGGGAGGACGAGCAGGGTCAGGCCGTAGGACAGGTACCAGGCCCAGCCGAGCAGCAGCCCCGCGCCCAGCGCGGCAAGGCGCGGTACCCGTGTGCTCCGTGTGGCCGCCATGGCCAGCAGGGCGAGGGCCCAGGCGGCCACGCCCGCGAAGTAGCCGTCGGCGCTGACCCCGATCCATACCGCCGCGGGAGCCAGCACGAGGAACGGGGCGGCCTGCCGCGCCAGTTCCTCACCACCACACACACGGACGGTCACCAGGACGGCCGCGGTGAAGGAGGTCCCGACGGTGAGGCACCAGGCGGCGGCCCAGGTACCGCCGCCCAGCCCGATCCGGTCCAGGCCGACGAACGTCAGCAGCGCGCCGGGCGGATGACCGGCCACGTGCGCCGGCCAGAGGCCGGGCGATCCGACCAGGATGTGGTGGGTGAAGTCCCGCAGAAATGCGCCCACATCGTGCACGTCGTCGACGGACTGCAGGTACTCCAGGCTCGTGGTCAGCCGCCCCGCGACGCCACGGTCCCACCCGTCCACGAGCGCGAGCGACCACGTCCAGGCCATCGCCGCGGCCCATACGGCCGGCACCAGCCCCCGCCACGGCAGACGCCGTGCGGTCGACGGCCCGTATACCACCACCAGCGCGGCGACGGCCACCGCCGCCGGAGTGCCGGGGCCGACGTGCGGCAGCCACCATGCGTACAACGGGGGCCAGCCGAGCCGCAGAATGCCCTCGGAACCGTAAATGGTCCGGTTGATGACGCGTCCCACGACCGCCGCCAGCACACACAGCGCCACCGCACCGGCAACCGCCCACAGGTCACGGCGGCATGCGCGCTTGCCTGCACTTGCTGTCACCCGGCCACGGTAAGTCAGCCCGGGGCGCGTACCCAGGGCGACACCGGGCCTGAGGGAGCCGGTTCAAAGAGACATGCGGGGGGAGCGGGGAGGGTCGAGGTTCTGACAGCGGTGCGGGCCGGGGTCCCAGTACGGTCACTTGGGGTGGATGTCGGCGGCCACGATCACGCCGTCCACAACGGTGTAGGTGCCGGCGTAATGACGATGGGATTTATCGGTCTGCGTGGCGTCCAGCTTGACCGCAACCTTGGTGCCCTGCACCGATACGATCGTGACGTCGAACTTCGACACGGTGTTGAAGGACGCCACAAAGGCGTCGTACGACCGGCCCGCGATGTGCTGCCGCCCGCCGATCGCCCAAGCGGCCACGAAATCACGGTCGTTGATGACGTTGAAATACGTCTGGACCACATCCGGGGGCGCGGGCGCCGGCTGACTCGGGGCGACCGCACGATGAGTGGCCGGGGCCGCTGCCGCAGCCGTGGTCGTCCGGAAACGGGCGCTGTCCGCGCGGGCGGTCCCGGTGGACGCGCCGACGCCGGTAAGGACCACGACAAGGGCCAGAATCATGGTGGGGAGCAGGGCAGGGATCACGGCGGGGAAGGCCCGCGCGGTGGTCACCACGGACATGCTGCGGTGTGGGTGGCCGGGCGGGCCGGTTCCGGTAGGCGGCCGTGCCGGGCGGCCCTGCGGCGCACGACGGTGGTTCGCACGAGGAAGTCCTGGATGCTCTGTCATCGGTCATCCCGAGCGGTTCGAGGATCTGGATCTTCTTACGCCCATGGTGCGTGACGCATCCCGTAGCTGCATCCGCTGGTCGGGTTGCGGGGCGGGGAGAGCTGCCCATGTGTGCGGGGGAGTCGCCCGCCATGACGGCGCGTACACGTCGCGTGACTCCCGTCGCAGCCGTCGGGTCCGTCGCAGTCCGCCGGATCACTCCCGCTGAAGCTGAAGGCGACCGCCGAACCCGTGCGCGTCCTTCCCCCGGTCGTCCTCCCTCCGCCCGGCTACAGACGGACGATGACAAGGGCGATGTCGTCACGGGCGCCGGCGCTGACGCCGAGGCGTGCCAGCAGTGCGTCGGCGAGGCGTTCCGGACTGAACCGGCTGTAGCGGGAGAGGGCGTCGGTGAGGCGGGCGAGGCTGGTGTCGATGTCCTCGTCGCGGCGTTCGACGAGCCCGTCGGTGTAGAGGACGAGGGTGTCGCCGGGTGTGTACGGAAGGCGGACCTGTGGGCGGGGTTCGTCTTCGGAGTGGGCGCCCAGGGGCGGGTCGGTGGCCTGGTCCAGGAGCGCGTGGGTGCCGTCGGCGCGCAGCAGGACGGGTGGCGGGTGGCCGGCGCTGCTGTAGGTGACCTCGCGACGGCCGGTGTCGATCAGCACCTGCACGGCGGTGGTGGCCAGGGCCTTGTCGACGGAGCGGGCGTACAGGCCCAGCACCTTCAGCGCCTGGGCGGGCCCTTCGACGGAGCGGGCGGCGGCGCTGAGGGCGCTGCGGAGCATCCCCATCACGGCGGCGGCCTCCAGGCCGTGGCCGACGACATCGCCGACCGCGACGGCGAAGGCCTCCCCGGCGAGGTCGACGATGTCGTACCAGTCGCCGCAGATGTTCAGCGAGCCGATGGCGGGGAGGTAGCGCACCGCGATGTCGCGGTGCCGGGCGAGGTCGGGGGAGTGGAGCATGGCCTCCTGGAGGGTCAGCGCCACCTGGCGTTCGCGGGCGTGGGCCCGGCGCAGTTCCTCGTTCAGGTGCTGCAGCGCCCGCGCACGGACGTACAGCTCGGCCTCCATCGCCTCCTCGCGCTCGCTCAGCTGCCCGCCGGGCATCTGCCGGGAGCGGCGGGAGTGCACGAACGCCGTGACGTCCTCCACCCGGTGGATGATCCATGCCACCGTGCCGTCCGACCCGATGACGGGGGTGTTGATGGTGGACCACCAGCGCTCCTCGAACAGGCCGGGCCGGCCGGGCACGGGGATGTCGTAGCGCTGGACCGCCATGGTGTCCGGCTCCCCGGAAGCCAGTACCCGGCTCAGCGAGGGGTGCAGGTTCTGCACCCCTTCGGCGTCGGGGTCGGCGGGGTTGTCGGGGAAGGCGTCGAAGACGTACTGCCCGAGCAGATCCTCCCGGGTGCGTCCGGTCGCCTGGAGGTACGCCTGGTTGACGTCGACGATCACCAGGTCCGGGTCCAGGACCAGGCAAGCGCTCGGTGTCGCGGCGAACAGCGCCGCATGATCGAGCTCCGGTCTCCTCACGGGTTCCCTGCCCATCCTCCTGCCGTGCGCGGCCCCATGGGGTCAATCTAGGAGGGGCCCGGCGCCTGCGCCCACCGGGACACCGCCGGCCCGCGCCACGCCCCGGGGCGGCGCCCTCGCCCGGCCGGACCCCGGGGCGTACGCCGCACGGCAGCGGCCCGGGTGCTGCCCGTCCCCGCGGCTCACCCGAATGCGCCGGTCAGGCCCGTCAGGCCGGAGCAGGGATGCCGCGGATCAGGTCCGCCGCCTTCTCCGCGATCATGATCGTGGGGGCATTGGTGTTGCCCCGGACCACCGTGGGCATCACCGAGGCGTCCACCACCCGCAGGCCGCTCACCCCGTGCACCCTGAGCCGGGAGTCGACGACGGGGCCGATCGAGCAGCTGCCCGCCGGGTGGTACAGGGTGTGCAGCTCACGACGGGCGAAGTCCAGCAGCCCGGCGTCGTCCGTGGAGCGGGGAACGCGGAAATCGGCGCGGCGGTGCTTGCGCAGACTGGGGCGGTCGGCGATGTCCAGCAGCATCCTCAGCGCCCGCAGCATCGTGGCACGGTCGTCCTCGGTCGCCAGATAGTTGTGCAGGATGTGCGGGGCGGCGCTGGGGATCGCCGAGCGCAGCGAGACCTTGCCCCGGCTGGTGGGGTGGAGCAGGACCGCGCCGAACATGAAGGCGTGGTCGGTGACGGGGCTGATGCCCTCCTCGTGGAACATCACCGGAGTGGCGTGCACCTGGATGTCCGGGGCGTCCAGTTCCTCGCGGGTGCGGTGGAAACCGCCGGCCTCACCGACATTGGAGGTGAGCGGGCCCCGCCCCTCGGCCTCCAGCAGGCGCACGGCGTCCGGCGTCTCGGCGCTGAACAGGGTGGCGGTGTCGGTCAGGTAGGAGAGGCCGACATGGGGGTGGTCCTGCAGGTTTTCCCCCACCGGGAGGTCCACCCGGGGCGTGATGCCGAGGGCCGCGAGTTCACCGGCCACGCCGATGCCGGAAAGCATCAGCAGCTGCGGGGAGTTGTACGCCCCGGCCGACAGCACCACCTCCCGCTCGGCGTGCCATTGCTGCAGTTCGCCGCCCCGCTCCAGCTCGACGCCGCTCGCGCGCTCGCCGTCGAACAGGATGCGGGTGCACTGGGCGCCGGTGAGCACCTCCAGATTCGGCCGGGTCAGAGCCGGCCGCAGATACGCGACGGCCGTGCTGCAGCGCATGCCGTCGCGCTGGGTGAGGTGGTAGTAGCCGACGCCGTCCTGTTCCGGGCCGTTGAAGTCGGCGGTGAAGGGGTGGCCGGCCTCCTGGGCGGCCGCGACGTACGCAGCCATCAGCGGATGCCGGGACCGGCCTTCGCTGACCGTCAGCGGCCCGCCGGTGCCGTGCCACGGTGACTTCCTGCCCTGGAAGTCCTCGGCGCGCAGGAAGTAGGGGAGGACGTCGTCCCAGCTCCACTGCTCGGCGCCGGCGGCGGCCCAGGCGTCGTAGTCGCGCCGGTTGCCGCGGATGTAGATCATCGCGTTCATCGACGACGAACCACCGAGCATCCGGCCCCGGGGCAGGAACCGGCGGCGGCCGTCCAGGCCCGGTTCGCATGCGCTGAGGTAACTCCAGTCGTACTTGGTCTGGAACAACTTGCTGAAGGCGGCCGGGACATGGATCTCCTGGGCATCGTCCGCCGGCCCGGCCTCGACGAGCAGGACGCGGGTGTGCTCGTCCTCGCTGAGCCGGGCTGCCAGCACGCACCCCGCCGACCCGGCCCCCACGATGATGTAGTCGTACACGCGCACCTCTCAGCCCCTGCCTGTCCGGACCCTCCTCACCCAACCTGCCCCGGTGGGTCCGGCCACACCGGGAAACCAGCCATTGTCGACGGGGCCGAACGGCCGGCAGCGGCCCCGCCGCGGGGGCGCCTCATTTGGTCCCGCTGAAGATGCACAGGTCAGGGCGGCGATGAGACTTGATGTATGGCAGAACAATCCCGCACGCGGGTTCGGTCGTCGACGGCTGCCCGAAAGCACAAGAAAGCCACGGGAAACGACCCCGGGGCAGTGGCTCGCCGGGCCGCCGAATTGCTGCAGAGCCTGATCAGCCAGCGGGTGGAAGGTGTTTCCGCCGTACGCCGGACCGACGACGGCTGGTGTGTCGAGGTGGATGTGCTGGAGCTGGCACGGATTCCGGACACCACGAGCCTTCTTGCGACCTACGACGTGAAGCTCGACGACGAGGGCGAACTGCTCGAGTACTACCGGACCCACCGCTATCGACGAGGTGCGGCCGACCAGTGAACGCGGAGCGCTGACCAGCTGAAAGGGCACCTCTCATGGCCACGACGACGTATTCGGGATTCTCCGGCGAAGTCATTCCCTGCCCGCCCAGGGCAGGAACGCTGTACGACGTGATGGAACTCATCCTGGACCGGGGGATGGTCATCGATGTGTTCATACGGGTGTCCCTGGTCGGGATCGAGATCCTCAAGATTGACGCCCGCATCGTGGTGGCCAGCGTCGATACCTATCTGCGTTTCGCGGAGGCGTGCAACCGGCTGGATCTGGAGCACGATTCGGGCAGCGTGACCGTCCCGGAGCTCTTCGGCGGGCAGGCCGCCAAAAGCGTCGGAAAGCACAAGGCCAAAAAGGCCGTCTCCTCCATTGGTGACACCGTCCGCTCGGTGGTGGGCGGCGATGACGACTCGGATGACGAATCCGAGGAGGAAGCACAGCCGCAGCGGCGGCGACGCAGCAGTTCCGCCCGGTCCGGGGCCGCCTCGCGCCGACGGCGCTCAGAGGAGGAGTGAGCAGTGACGGACGACGGTATCTACGTCTACGGCATCGTCCGGGCCGGCCACCCGTTGCCCTCGCACCTGCGCGGCGTGGGAGATCCGCCGGGGGCGCTGGAGCGCATCGGCGAGGGGCGCGTTGCCGCGGTCGTGAGCCCGGCGCCGCCGAACCTGCGTGCCCGTCGCCGCGACCTCATGGCACACCAGGAGCTGTTGCTGGCTCTCGCCGAGAGCGGGCCCGTCCTTCCCATGCGGTTCGGCATGGTCGCACCGGACGAGGCCGTGGTCCGCCGGCAGCTCTCGGACGCCGAGGAGCAGCATCTGGCCGCCTTGGACGACCTCGCGGAAAGGGTCGAGATCAACGTCAAGGCCATGCCTGCCGACGACTCCCTCGCCGCGCTCGTCACGGGGGACGCCACCATCCGCGGCCTGCGCGAGGCGGTGCGCCGACGGCCCGGCTACGAGGCGAACATGCGCCTCGGTGAGGCGGTGGCCGCCGCGCTCTCGCGCCGGGCCGCCGAAGCGGGGCACGAGATCGTGCGGGCGCTGACGCCCCGGGCGCATGCGGTCGCCGCCGGGCCGGAGGTCTCCGGCTGCCAGGTCAATATGTCGTTCCTGGTGGACCGGAGGGACAGCGCCGGCTTCCTCGCGGAGGCGGAGCGTCTGGCCGGGCACCACCGCGAGCGCGTCGAACTCCGGGTGGCGGGCCCGCTGCCCTGCTACAGCTTCCTCGAACCGCGGCCGCTCGCGGCGCGGGCAAGGGCGAGGGCGGGAGGTTGAGGTGGGGCTGATCAGCGGTGTGCTCACCCTGCCGCTCGCGCCCGTGCGGGGTGTGGTCTGGGTGGCCGACCAACTCGCCCAGGCGGCCGACCGCGAGCTGCACGACCCCTCCGTGATCCGCGCCCGGCTCGTCGCGCTGAACCACGAATTCGAAGCCGGTCACCTCGGCAAAGAGGCATTCGAACGGGAAGAGGAGCAACTGCTCGACCTGCTGTACGCGAGCTGACGGGGCCGGCGAAGACACCGCGGCGAAAGTGGAGAAAGGAGCGACCACGTGACCGACATCGATGAGAGACGGGCCACTCCTCCTGCCGACGGCCCGACGACCTCGAACCTCGCCGACATCCTCGAACGCGTCCTGGACAAGGGGATCGTCATCGCCGGCGACATCAAGATCGACCTCCTCGACATCGAGCTCCTGACCATCAGGCTCCGGCTGTTCGTCGCGTCGGTGGAGACGGCGAGGAAGGCCGGTATCGACTGGTGGGAGACCGATCCCGCGCTCAGTTCCAAGGCGGCACAAAGCGAGTTGCGGCAGGAGAACCAACGGTTGCGTGAACGCGTGGAAGCACTGGAGTCCGGCGAGGACGGTGGCCCGCCCTCCGCCCGGCCACAGGACACCGCAGGGGCAGGGGCAGAGACATGACGGGCAGGGGTACGGCGGACGGAGACATGACGGGCAGGATCGCGGCGGACAGCGTCGCGACCGGCCGGGACGCGGCGGACAGCGATACGCCGGCGGAGCGGCCCGGCACCCCGGACGGAGCCACCGCGACCTACGTCTTCGCCGTATGCCGGCAGCTCGACCCGGCCGTCCTCAGCGGGCTCGCCGGCCTCGCCGAAGGCTTTCCCGTACGCGGTCTGCGGTTCGGCCCCCTCACGGCGGTCGTCCAGCACGTACCCGCCGCCGAGTTCAGTGAGGACGCATGGCAGCAGCGGCTGTCGGACCGTGCGGAGCTGGAACGCTGCGCACGAGCTCACCACGAAGTGGTGACCGCGGCCGCCGTCTGCGGCCCCACGGCACCGCTGGCGCTGGCCACGCTCTACCGGGGGGACGAGCGAGCGCGCCAGGCCCTGGAAGCGGACGCGGACCGCTTCACCGCGGTGTTGGCACGTATCGAAGACCACGCCGAATGGGGGGTGAAGGTCTACCTCCCCACGTCATCTCCCACGCCCGCCGCGACCGCACCTGCCCCGCCTCTCCGGCCCGGCGGCCGGGCGCCACGCGGAGCGGGCCGCGCCTACCTGGAGCGGAAACGGGGGCTGCACCAGGCGCGAGAACACCGGCATGACCGCGCGCTGCAGACCGCCGAAGACATCGATGCCGCGCTGAGCCGCCTGGCCACCGCGGCCCGCCGGCTGCGCCCGCACGGTCCGGAGATGACGGGGGAGAAGCACCGCCTGCAGATCCTGAACGCCACCTACCTGGTGACGTCGGTATGCGAGCAGCGACTGCGGGACGCGGTGGCGGGCCTGCGGCACCGCACGGGAGCAGAGGTCGAGCTGTCGGGTCCCTGGGTCCCGTACTCCTTCGTCGGGGAGGCGTGAGCCGTGTCCGACCGGCACCCCGTCCCCTGGGAAACACCGGGCCCGCTCACCGGCCCCATCGGCGTCCCGCTGGTCGACCTTCTGGACCGCGTCCTGGCCACCGGGGTCGTCATCAGCGGGGACCTGGTCATCGCCATCGCGGACGTGCCCCTGGTGCGGCTCTCCCTCCACGCGTTGCTGTCATCGGTCAGCGAACGGGTGCCCGCGCCCTGGTCGGACTCGGGGCCGCTATGAGCGAACCCACCGGCACGGGTGAGAGCAGATTCGACCTCGACCGAGACCAGATGGGCCGCGACCTCGTCTCGTTGGTACTCACGGTGGTGGAGCTGTTGCGGCAGTTGATGGAACGGCAGGCGATCCGCCGGGTGGAACAGGGAGACCTCAGCGACGCACAGGTGGACCAGATCGGGGAGACACTGATGCACCTCGAAGAGCGGATGACCGAACTGTGCGATCAGCACGGCCTGCGCCTCGAAGACCTCAATCTCGATCTCGGGCCTCTGGGGTCCCTCCTTCCGCGCCGGTAAGGGTCTCGGGGCTTGCCCTCCGTGCGGCAGGAGTGCGGAGACGTGGAGAACCGCCGGCCGGGCTCGTGCTCCTCGGTGTCCGCTTGCCCTTGGCCCAGGCGACCAGGACGAAGGTCACGCTGATCAGGAGTGCCCAGGCCCCGATCTTCTCCCCGGCGACGGGCTGCCAGCCGTGCAGCTGATCGGGGTAGCGCCAGGCGCCGAGGTAGGTGGCCAGGTTCTCCGCGAGCCACAGGAAGAAGCCGATCAGGGTGAAGCCGAGCGCCAGGGGCATGCGGTGGCGGGTGTGCCCGACGGTGAACCTCACCTGTGTCCCGGCGGTGACCGCGAGCAGAGCGGCGGCGAGGGGCCAGCGCAGATCCGGGAGCCAGTGGTGACTGAAGAAGTTCACATAGATCGCCACGGCCACCACCGAAGTCGCTCCGGCGCGGTAGCGGCTCAGCTCCAGATCCATCACATGCCAGGCGCGGCACACATAACTGCCCACCGCGGCGTAGAGGAAGCCGCCGTAGAGGGGCACCCCGGCGAACTTCAGTACAGCCGGTTCCGGATAGCTCCAGGATCCCAGGGCGACCTTCACCACTTCGAAGGCCAGACCGATCACATGACACACCGCGATGACCGCGGTGT
The DNA here is from genome assembly GCF_900187385.1 of Streptomyces sp. 2114.4. Lineage (NCBI taxonomy): Bacteria > Bacillati > Actinomycetota > Actinomycetes > Kitasatosporales > Streptomycetaceae > Streptomyces > Streptomyces sp. 2114.4. The sequence continues at coordinate 557,753 of NZ_FYEY01000001.1, read as the reverse complement.
CCCGCCCGCTCTCCCAGCGGCAGGCCAGGAACACCGCGGTCAGCAGCACCCCGTAGGCGACCAGCAGGTCATATCGGGCAATGGGCAGCTGCGGCAGCGCCTGGGACACGGCCACGCCCGACAGCAGGGCGATGGCGAAGGCACAGCAGCGCGTCTCCAGCCAGGCGAAGAGGAGAGCCTTCCGCAGAAGGGTGTTCACGGTCGACATATCTCTGTCGACGCACGGGGGCCGTGGACCGGTTGCCGGCACCCTGTGCAGGGGGCACCGTCGCCCCGTGGACGAGACCTCACCGCGTACGTCCTGGAATGGACGCTGCACCACCTCGATCTGATCGCGTACCTCCCGGACGCGACGGAACCGCCCGCGGAGGGCCTGGCCCGGTCCCGCGCGATGCTGGAACGGATCGCCGACGCCGCGTTCCCGCGTCGTTCACCGACAAGGACGCACTTCTGGTCGGTACCGGGCGCCGGGCACCGACCGAGGGGGAGCGGGCCGAACTCGGCGAGTCGGCCGCGAAACTGCCGCTCGTCCTGGGCTGATACGCCCACTGCGGACGGGCCGGGGCAGGCGTGCCGGGCGGCTTCGGCGCCCCCGCGCCGAGAGGCGGTATCCGGCCACTCGGCCGACCCCCAGGGATGCTCCCGGGCGTGCCCCGGAAGTGTCCCTGAGCGTCGTCAGGCTCCCCGGTCGGCGTCGGAGAGCGCTGCGATATGGGCGCGGTAGGCGGCGATCTCTTCGTCGGTGAGGGCCAGGCGGCCGGGGCCGGGCTGGTCGGCCGGGAGCCTGGTGGCCTGGACAGCCGCGTCATAGAGGGGGCCGGGCAGATTCAGCAGCAACTGGCCCTGCTCGGCTGTTTCGATCACTACCCAGGAGTCCGCGTTCTCGTCATGAACGTCGGCAGCCCCGATGGTACTGATGGCGGTAACGGTCAGAACCGGAGGAATTTCGCTCATGCCACCTCCCTATCAGCCATGGCCTGCCACGGCGAATCGCCGACGGCCCCGGCCATGGCGCCGTCTCCCTTCCGCACGTGGAATCCGTCCCGGCTCGCGAAGCCACGCATGCGGTGGGTGGGACCACGCATGCGGTGGGTGGGACCACGGACATACGTGGCCCACCCACTCATGACGGAATCCTGGCGTCAGTCCTTGAGCGCGTCCTTGCCGCTCTCCTTCGCGTCGCGCAGGTTTCCCTTGGATTCCCGCACCACGCCGTCCGCTTCGAGACGTTCGTTGCCGACCGTGCGGCCGACTTCCTTTTCCGCCTTCCCGGTCGTCTGCTCCGCCTTGGCCTTCGCCTTCTCCACGGCGCTCATGATGAGGTCCTTTCGTCGGCGTCATCATTCCGCTGCCCGCAGAACTCCGCGGGAAACAGGGGAGTTTCCCGCGGAGGGTCTGACCTGGCCCGGCGCATGGCCGGAGACGAGCCGCCGCGAAGGTGGCTCCCTTTGCCGAGGAGCCCCTCGATCAAGGTCAAGAGACGAGTGCACGGCATTTCCGTATCCGCACCGGTGGACGGTCGGCCGACGGGCCGGCCGCCCGTTTCCCAACGGTGCTTCTCTCAAAGGTTTCTGAGAGGTGATCACCGCTGTGTGCACCCCGTGCGAAAACCCGGCCCCTCAGGGACAGCCGTTAGCGGCCGACGTCCACCCGAGCGCCGCCGCGGGTGTGCGTACCGCCGACGGGCCGGTAGTGGTGCCTGTGGTGATGGTGCCTGCACATGTGGTGGTGGCGGCCGTACCAGTGGTGGCAGGACCGGCCGTGGTCGTCATGGTGTGCCGAGGTGGCGCTGACCGTGGTGACGACCTCGGCCGCGGGCGAGGCCATCGCGGTGGGCGCGCCCACCGCGAATACCGCGGTAATGGCGGCTGAGGCGAACAGGGTGCGGGCAGTGCGCATGGGCATGTTCCTTTCGGCCTACTGCGAAGGGCGACACCGCGTCGGCCTTCTCCTCGCAGTAGCGATATATGACCCGCTGTCAGCTGCCTTGTCACGGCGCACCACTTGAGAGCGTCCCAAGAATGCGCTTTATGGGTGGCTCGATCGCGGAAATGAAGCGTCAAGCCGGACCGGTCAGACCGAACGGCTCAGGCCGAACGGGTCACGTCGGACCTCGCTCACCGCCGCTACGCCCTCCACCTCTACAGCGAGGGGCCGGGGAGAGCGGCATGCGCCCGACAGTCGCGATATGTCGCGGGGTGATGTCCGGCGGATTCCTCGTCGACTCCGGCCGGCCCGTCGAAGGGCTTCCGAAGATCGCGAGAGGCCCTGCTGGGTGCCATTACCTGACCCGAAGCTCCCCTTACTGCTCCAAGCTTCAATTTTTCCCCAAATTTATGAGGGATTCGAAGAATCGGATGGGTAATTTCCTGGTCGCATTCTGTTACCGGCGCCGCCTCCGGGGCCGCCCATCAGGGAATCCCGCGAAATGTCCACAGTGGCGGGCTGTGAATTTGGTATGCATTCCTTCAAGGAATCTCCCTATTCAGGCAACGGCTCTTTGCAGGGCCGTGAATGCTCCCTACTCTGAGGCAAATTTTCAGCCACTGCTGTCTTGAAAGGCCTCCTATGGCAAGCGTTGACGAGATCGCTCCCGAGAGGGCACGGACCTCCGGCTCCCTCCGGAGGGACGTGGGACTGATCGGCCTGATGTGGGCGTCGGTCGGTTCCATCATCGGGTCGGGGTGGCTCTACGGGGCGCAGAAGGCCGTGGTGGTGGCGGGACCGGCCGCGCTGATCTCCTGGATCATCGGCGCGGTCGCGGTGGTGCTGCTGGCGCTGGTGCACGCCGAGCTCGGTGGCCTGTTCCCGGTGGCCGGTGGTACGGCGCGGTATCCGCACTACGCCTTCGGCGGCCTGGCCGGAATGTCCTTCGGCTGGTTCTCCTGGCTCCAGGCGGCGACGGTCGCCCCGATCGAGGTCGAGGCCATGATCGGTTACGCCGGTCACTGGTCGTGGGCCCAGGGGTTCCAGCACGCCAACGGGACCCTCACGACGAGCGGCTTCATCGTCGCGGTCGTCCTCATGGCGATCTTCGTCGCGGTGAACTTCCTCGGCGTGAAGGTGCTGGCGCACACGAACAGCGCGGCGACCTGGTGGAAGATCGCCGTACCCCTCGGGGCGATCTTCGTCATCGCGGCGACCAACTTCCACCCGCACAACTTCACCTCGCAGGGCTTCGCCCCATTCGGGGCCAAGGGTGTGCTCAGCGCCATCAGCACCAGCGGCATCATCTTCGCGCTGCTCGGCTTCGAGCAGGCCATCCAGCTCGCCGGGGAGAGCCGCAACCCCAAGCGCGACCTGCCGCGCGCCACGATCGGCTCGGTCGTGATCGGCGCGGTGATCTATGTCCTTCTCCAGGTGGTCTACATAGGCGCGCTGCCGCTGGCCTCCTTCGCGCACGGGTGGGCCAAGCTGGACTACGCGGGCATCAGCGGCCCGTGGGCCGGCCTGGCCACCGTGGTGGGCCTGGGCTGGCTGGGCTGGGTCCTCTACGCGGACGCGATCATCTCCCCCGGTGGCACCGGCCTGATCTACACCACCTCGACCTCGCGCATCTCCTACGGCCTCAGCAAGAACGGCTATGCGCCCCGGCTGTTCGAGAAGACCGACGGCCGCGGCGTGCCGTGGTTCGGCCTGATCATCTCGTTCGTGACCGGCGTGATCTGCTTCCTGCCCTTCCCGAGCTGGCAGGAACTGGTCTCCTTCATCACGTCGGCGAGCGTGCTGATGTATGCGGGCGCGCCGCTGGCGTTCGGTGTCTTCCGCAACCGGCTGCCGCACCACGAGCGCCCGTACCGCCTGCCCGGCGGCGGTGTGATCTCGCCGGTGTCCTTCGTCGTCGCGAGCCTGATCATTTACTGGGCCGGCTGGGACACTCTCCAGCGGCTCGGCTGGGCGATCATCATCGGGTATGTGCTGCTCGGCAGCTACGCCTGGTACGCGACGAAGAAGCGACTGCCGAACGCCCCGCGACTGGACTGGAAGGCCGCGCAGTGGCTTCCGGTGTACCTGATCGGCATGGGCCTCATCGCCTGGCAGGGCGGCTTCGGCGGCCAGGGGCACCTTCCGCTGTGGTGGGACATGGTGGTCATCACGGCGTTCTCGCTGGGCATCTACTACTGGGCCCGCGCCACCGCGGTCTCGTCCGAGGCGATCGAACAGAACATCGAGGAGGTCGCGGTCGTGGATGAGGGCGGTCACTGACCGCCCCATGACCACCGTGTGACCTGATGTCCCGCAAGCCGAGGGGACCGGACCGCCGACCGGCCGGACCCCTCGGCTTTTCGCTGCCGTAGGGCCCGTGCGGACGCGCGCGACCGCTCCGCCGGCACGCCCGCGACCGCCGCCCGCGACCGCCGTCCCTGTGCCCCGCGACGTCAGACCACGAAGGCAGGTTGCGGGGGAGACCTCTACAGCAGGTCGAGCGCCGCGCGTACCGCGGTGTTCAGGTCGGCGCCCCGGAGGTCGAGGTGCAGGGCCGAATCCAGGACGTATCGCGGTTGTGCCTGCCAGCCGCGGGTGTGCAGACGGGTGTCATGGCGGGCGGTCTGGCGGTGCAGGGCGCACAGGAAGTGCAGGCCCGTCACGTCCATGAACGGCACGTTCTGCATGTCCAGGACCACCCCGGCCAGCGTTGCGGGCAGTGAGGCGAGGACGCGGTCACACGCGGGCTCGCAGGCGCGGTCGATCTCACCGCAGACCATGAGCAGCACGGTGTCGTCCAGATACTGGGTGCTGATGGTGAAAGGAATCATGCCCTCAAAGAGTCGGGGTGGCAGTCTCCAGCAGCCGCAACGCTGCGGGCACACGGCAGGTGCCGCGTGCGGTCCGGCGGTTGCGGGCCGCCACGGCAGGAGCTGCCGGGGATCACATCCCGCTTCTCGGAGCACCGGGTGAGCAAGACTCACGAGCCGAACCAGGCTGTTCCGTCACCTCACTGTCCCACATCGCGCCGCTCGTTCGGAACCTGTGGCACCACGGCCGCGGGGCCGCACCGCCGCCCTGCCCGGAAGTATTTGGTGCAACTGGGTCCCTCCGAGGGCAAGTTGACCGTGCAGCGGCTATCCGGCGACAACGCGGCGGCGAAGTACGGCAATTCCCGGCGCGCCGGGGCATCACCGACGGGGTCGTCCGGCCGGCGTGCGGACCTTCGCGGCTTCAGGCGTGCGGGGTTGCCGCCTCCCGCGAGGGGGCCCGCGCCGCCCCGGACCGAGAGCGGCACGCCCTGCCGGGGCATATTCGACGCTGACTTCACCAACTGCTTGCCCATCGGCAACAAATACGTCATCTCTTTCCGGGTAAGCGGCTCCGAAGTGGTTACTGCCGCGTTCGCATCGGCCGCAAGGCATGGAATCCAGCCAATTAACCGGACGTCGAAAGCAAGCCACCGAGCGGGCGGCGGCGTTGGCCGGTCAACGACCCCGGAGGCCGGTCATCGTGGCCGATGAGCGCGGTGGATGCGGGGCCTGGCCTGCCCGGCTGTGCGGTGGGCGCGGCGCCGGCGAACGCCTTCCGGTACGCCGGTGGCGGCCTGGGCCCTGGCCCGGATCTGCTCTTGTGGCTTGCTCTGCCCGCAGTGGTTTGCCAAGGTCTGGCACTTGCCGCGGAGCAGTGGTGGCATCATCCTGCGGCGGGGAAGAGTGGCCCCCTTGGAGCGCCTTGCCGCTCTCCGGGAAGCGCTGAATACCCACTTCCCCGCAGTTGGTTCGAACGGGCGGTCGAAAATTGCTTGCCTCATGAGCAACAGGGGTCGCTCGCGGCCTACTGGCGAGCAGAGGTGAATGGGTATAGAAATCACGCTCAGTCAAACCGCAGGGGGTTGCTATTGTATGACTGGGAGTGAAGACTGTCGGTCAAGCTGGACTGGCGTGAAAGCGCCCGGGGGCGCGGAGCGTTGACAACATCAAACTGTACCCGCCGGTAGTGTTTTGCGTTTCTCTCGTGCCTTTCGGGTGCGCCGTTGACTCGTGCGCGGATCGCCCACCTTTACGTGCGTGGGGGCGCCTGGCACGTGTCCTGTGTGGGGGCTTTCAGTGGGGGATGTGTGGTAACGAGATGGTCAGCGGTGGCTTCGCTGCGTGTGAGTCGTCGGTCGGTGCGCGGGGGTGTACCGGGCGGCCGCCGAGGCTGCTTTTCTGCTGCTGTCGCCGTTGATTGCACCCGCAGTGGTATGCAGGCGCCGCAGGAACCGGCAGCCCGGCGAGTGAGGGCGGTGCTACCGCGCCACGCGCCGTACACGTAACGCGGAATCAGGGGTTTATCGGCCTGCGCAGGCAATGCGTCGCGGGAGCGGTACGGCGGCCTTATCGGCATGCCTTTCGGTGGTCATGTTCGCGTATCCCTATGGGTGTTCATGCCGTCGGGAGATCCTGATGCCCTTTTCGGGATGCCGCGACACCGTGCTGGAATCCGTGTGCCGAACCCGGCTTCGCCAATTCTTGCACAGGAAGTACAAAATTAATCCGAAGGCAATCAAGGTCATGAAAGGGCTGTGATAGTAAGCCTGTTGCGTCATGCGGCGCTCCGTCTTTTCGAGGGGTATGGCCGCCGATCAGTCCAGCGCATAACCGCCGGGGAGGAACGAACCCTCCCGGACCCGTACTTCAGGGAGAACCGGTGACCAGCAACGAACTGAAAGAGGCACCTTTCGTCTTCGACGATCTGGTCGGCCGGTGGAGTAGCTTGGGCGAGACCGATCCCGTGCGCCATGACGAGGGGCAGAACGTCTGGCAGGTGCTGGATCACCGGAGCGTGGCCGCGGTCCTCGCCGACCCGGCGACGTTCTCCTCGGACTTCTCCGGACTGACCCCCACCCAGCCGGACTTCGAGACCTTCCGCCAGGGCAACTTCGTCGGCATGGACCCGCCGGAGCACCGCAAGCTGCGCACCCTCGTCAGCCAGGCGTTCACCCCGCGGGTCGTTGCCGGACTCGAACCGAGGATCCACGCCATCACGGCGGAACTGCTCGATGCCGTCGGGGACCGCGACCGGTTCGACGTGGTGGACGCGCTGGCCTACCCGCTGCCCATCCTCGTGATAGCCGAGCTGCTCGGTGTGCCGGCCGCTGACCGCGGACTGTTCCAGGAGTGGGCGGGCACGCTCTTCGGCGGGGACGAGATCGGCGAATCGCTGGACATGAGCGATATCGAGCGCGCACTGGACTCCATCGCCCCCACCGTGCGCGAGATGAACGGCTACATCCTCGAGCACATCCGCCACCACCGGAAACATCCCGGCGAGGGACTGACCAGCAGGCTGCTGCAGGCCGAAGTGGACGGCGTACGCCTGGCGGACCAGGAGATCGTCGGCTTTGTGGCCCTGCTGCTGGTCGCCGGGCACATCACCACCACCGCCCTGCTGGGCAACGCCGTGCTCAGCTTCGACGAGCACCCCGAGGCCGCCGCGCAGGTGCGCGCCGAACCCGGCCGGCTGCCGGACGCCATCGAGGAGGTGCTGCGCTGGCTGCCGCCCTTCCCCGAACTGGGGCGCCGCACCACCCGTGAGGTCGAGCTCGGCGGCCGGACCCTCCCCGCCGACGCCATCCTGATGGCCCACCTGGCCACCGCCAACCGCGACCCGGCACGGTTCACCGACCCCGACACCTTTCACGTGATGCGCAGCCCCAACCCGCACCTGACCTTCGGCCACGGCATTCACTTCTGCTTCGGCGCACCCCTGGCCAGGCTGGAGGCACGCATCGCGCTCCGGCAACTGCTGGACCGTTTCTCCTGCCTCACCATCCCGAGCCGCCGTGAGGTCGAGTTCCAGAATCCGGCCGTCATCGTCAGTGCACGTCGTCTGCCGGTGGAGGTGCGGAGGGCATAGCGCCGTTCGCAGTGAAGAGCGTGCCCGGCACCAACCGCCGGGCGCACGCGAGGAGATCGGTTGCCGAGTTCCCTCGGCGATCAGGCCCAGGGGCTGGTCCGTCCGCGCCGTGCGCGGGTTTGCCGTCACGGCAGGCAGGCGCGCCAACCCCCGTGAGTTCGAGTTCCGGGAGTTCCTTTCTCATGCCGCATGCTTCGAGTGCTCAGGTCGCGAGCCGGCAGCCGACCCACATACGACGCCTCTTACAAGAGCGTCTGGACACGCTCGCGCGCACCCACCAGGTGCCAGGAGCCCAACTCGCCGTGCAGGTCGACTCGGTGACATACACCGTCCAGACGGGCGAGGCGGACGTCACCACCGGCGAGATGTTCACCGCGGACACGGCGGTGCCGCTGGGCTCCGTCACCAAGCCCTACACGGCCGCGGTGGTCCAGCTCCTGGCCGACGACGGTGACCTCGAGCTGACCGACCTCGTCGGCACACATGTGCCGGAGCTGCGGCGGGCGCCGCACCTCACCGTACGGCAGCTGCTCAGCCACACCGGCGGGCTCCCGACCGGGCCCGACTCGGACGACGCGGCGGCACTGACGCCCGCCCGTTACCTGTCCGCGCACTGTTCCGGCCGGGACACGGTGTGCGCGCCCGGCAGCGGCTTCTCCTACTCCAACGCCGGGTATGTCGCCGCCGGCCGGCTGATCGAAACGGTGACGGGCATGCCCTGGCAGGAAGCCGTGCGGGCGCTGCTCCTGGAGCCCCTGGGCACCGTGCCCGCCTTCCTCGGCGACCGCGCGCCGGCGCGTCCGGTGGCCCGCGGCCACTCCGTGAACCCGACCTCGGGCCGGGTGCTTGCGGTGCAGCAGAACCTGGCGCCGGTGGAGGCCCCGGCGGGCGCCCTGCTGGCCAGCGCGCTCGACCTGGTGGCTCTGGGCCGGGCCCTGATCGGGCACGGCCCCCGCACGGTGCTGACACCCGACGCCGCCGAGGAGATGCGCCGCCCCGTACCGGGCGCCGCCCCGGGCGTTCTGGCGGACGCATGGGGCCTGGGCCTCGCCCTCTTCCAGCAGGGCGCCCAGCAGTGGTGCGGACACGACGGCAACGCCCAGGGCACCTCCTGCCATCTGCGGGCCGAACCGGACAGCGGCACGGTGGTCGCCTTCACCAGCAACGCCAACAACGGCACCGCGCTGTGGCACGAACTGGCCGAAGACCTCGACCGGATCACCGGAGTGCAGGTTCCCTCGGCCACGCGCCCGCCCGAGCGCGGCCGCGCCGTCGCACTTCCCCAGTGCGCCGGGACCTACCACAACGGCACCGTCGAGTACCGGATCGCGGCAGACTCCGACGGCTCCCTGACGCTGACGGTGAACGGCGACACCCCCGCGCCTCTGGTCTGTTATCCGGATCTGACCTGTGACCTGGTGGATCCCGCGTCCGGCCGCCGCCATCCCGGCGGACGCTTCGTGCGAGACCCGGAGAGCGGCGCCATCGACCGCGTCCAGATCTCCGGCCGCACGGCCCGCCGTACCGTCACCGCCTGAATCGGGCCTGCCGCGGACCCACCGGGTGCGACTCCCCGCTCTCTCGCACCCGGCGCGTCCGAACGCTCCGGCGCCCCGCCCGGGACCGCTCTTCCGGGCCGCCCGATGTCCTGCCGCACTGCCCGTCCCCGCTGAGAAGGACCCATCTCCATGACGGACCAGCACGAAAGTTCAGCCCCGGAGCCCGCATCGCCGCAGGACCGGACCGTTCCCCCGGTCCCCGGCCCCGGCCCGGTCCGCCCGGGTCCCGGCACCGCGCTCGGGGACCTGTTCGCCGCCTGGGTGACCCGCACCCCGCACGCTCCCGCGGTGACGGACGGGCGGCGGACCTGGTCCTACCGCGAGCTCGACCGGCTGGCCAACCGCCTCGCCCACGACCTCATCGGACGCGGGGTGGGGCCGGAGCGGACGGTGGCGGTGGTACTGCCGCGCTCGGTCGAACTCGTCATCGCGGAACTCGCCGTGGCCAAGGCCGGCGGCGCCTTCCTGCCGGTCGACCCGGCCTACCCCGCCGAACGCCGCGCCCTGATGCTGTCCGACGCCCGGCCGGCCGCGGTCATCGACGACCTGGCGCAGACCCGGCCCCCCACGGGCCTCGACCGTGCGCCGCAGGACAGCGACCGGCTCGCGCCGCTGTGCGCCGAGCACCCCGCCTACGTCATCTACACCTCGGGATCCACCGGAACTCCCAAGGGGGTGACGGTGCCCCACGCGGGTCTGGGCCCCTTCGCCGCGGCGGCCGCCGCGCAGTACGACGTCGCGCCGGGCGCCCGCGTCCTGCAGTTCTCCTCCCCGAGCTTCGACGCCTCCGTCCTGGAGCTGTGCATTTCCCTGCTGGCGGGGGCGACCCTCGTCGTCCCGCCCGACGGGCCGTGGCTGGGCGAAGAACTCGCGGCCGTCCTGGCGGACCACCGCATCACCCACGCGCTCATCCCGCCCGCCGCGCTCGCGACCGTGCCCGCCCCGACGGACGACCACGGCCTGCCGGACCTGCGGACCCTGATCGTGGGAGCCGAGGCATGCCCGGCCGAGCTGGCCGACCGCTGGGCGGCCGGGCGCCGGCTGATCAATTCCTACGGTCCCACCGAGGCCACGGTGGTCGCGTCCTGGACCGGGCCGCTGGCCGTGGGCGGCGGCACCCCGTCCATCGGCAGACCGCTGCCGCACACCCGGCTCCACGTGCTGGACGCGGAGATGCGACCGGTGCCGGCGGGCGTGGGCGGCGAGCTGTACGTGGGCGGCGCCGGAGTGGCACGCGGCTACCTCGGCCGCCCGGGGCTGACCGCCACGCGCTTCGTCGCCGACCCGTACGGACCGCCCGGCACCAGGCTCTACCGCACCGGGGACCTGGTGCGCCGGCACGCCGACGGTGAACTGGAATTCCTCGGGCGGGCCGACCGGCAGGTCAAGGTGCGCGGCTTCCGCATCGAACCCGGGGAAATCGAGGCGGTGTTGGCCAAACACCCCCGCGTCGGCGAAGCGGTGGTCGTCGTCCGCGAGGACGAGCCGGGACGGCAGCGGCTCGTCGCCTACGTCACCCCGGCCGACCCCGTCCGGGCCCCGCAGCCCGCGGAGTTGCGCGCCGTGGTCTCCCGCAGCCTGCCGGCCCATATGGTGCCCTCCGCGGTCGTCGTCCTCGACGCCTTCCCGCTGACCGCACACCACAAGATCGACCGCCGGGCGCTCCCCGCACCCGAACCGTCCCGTGCCCCGGAACAGGGCCATATCGCCCCCCGGACACCCACCGAGCGGACCCTGGCCGGCATCTGGTCAAAGGTGCTGTCGGTGCACACCATCGGTACCGGGGACGACTTCTTCGAGCTCGGCGGCGACTCCGTCCTCGCCGTGCGGGTGCTGTCCCGGATCCGGGAAGAGCTCGGCGACCGGCTGTCCGTGCGTGACCTGTTCACCGCCCGGACGATCGCCGCACTGGCGCCGCTCCTCGGCGACCCGGACACCACGGGCCCGGCGGCACCGGTCACCCCGGTCCCGCGCGACCGTCCGCTGCCGCTGTCCGGCGCCCAGCAACGGCTGTGGTTCCTGGACGACCTGACGGCCGGCGACACCGAGTACAACACCGGCGTCGGGCTGCGCCTGGGCGGTTTGCTGGACGCCGCCGCGCTGCGCCGCGCCCTGGACCGGCTCGCCGCCCGCCACGACTCCCTGCGCACCACCTTCACCACCGTGGACGGACGCGGTGTGCAACGCGTCGACAGCACCGCCGCCCTGCCGTTGCGCACCGTCGACCTCGGCGCCCTCCCCGCCGAGAGCCGGGACGCGGCGGCCGAGCGGCTGCTCACCGAAGAGCTGGAGACCCCCTACGACCTGCGCGAGGGCCCCCTGACCCGGGCCCTGCTGGTCCGGCTCGCCGACGAGGAACATCTGCTGCTCCTGGCCCAGCACCACATCGTCACCGACGGCTGGTCGGTCGGCGTGCTGGTCCGTGAACTGGCCGCGCTGTACGCCGCCGAGGCGGACGGCAGCCCGGACGGCCTGGCGAAGCCGGTCCTCCAGTACCCCGACTTCGCCGTGTGGGAGCGCGCGCACCCCGCCCCGGACCGGCACGCCGCCGGCCTCGCGTACTGGCGGCGGCACCTCACCGGTCTGCCGCAGCTGGACCTGCCCACGGACCGGCCCCGGCCGCCGGTGCGCACCACGTCCGGCGCGGCACACCGCCACGACCTGCCGGCCGACCTGGCCGAACGCCTCGGCGCACTCGCCCGGTCCAAGGGCACGACGCTCTTCACCCTGTTCGCCGGGGCGGCCTCGGTGCTGTTCTCCCGCTACACCGGCCGGCGCGACATCGTGTTCGGCACCGTCACCAACGGGCGCACCCACCGCGAACTGGAGGAGGTCACCGGCTTCTTCGTCAACACCCTGGTGCTGCGCAGCGACGTCGACCCCGCCGCCACCGTCGACCACTTCCTGGACACCGTGCGGGCGACGCTGCTGGACGCCTTCAGCCACGACGGCGTCCCGTTCGACCGGGTCGTCGAGGAGCTGGCCCCGCCGCGCGACCCCAGCCGCACCCCGCTGGTGCAGGTCCTGGTCGTCCAGCAGACCGCCATGGTGCACCCGCAGGAAGCCGGCGGCGTACGGATCGAGGAGCATCCGCTGCCGCGCCCGTCCGCACGGTTCGACCTGGTGCTGGAGTTCCTGCCGCGCGGCGACGGGTCCTTCGGGCTGACCGTCGAGTACAACACCGACCTCTTCGACGCCCGCACCGTGGCCCGGATGAGCCGTCAGCTGCACCTCCTGCTGGAGGGGATGGCGGACGGCCCGCAGCGGACCGTCGCCGAACTGCCGCTGCTGACCGACGACGAGCGGCGCACCATGCTCGAAGCCTGGAACGCTCCGCAGCAGGAGGGCCCGGACACCACCCTGCCCGCGCTCCTGGAGGCGCAGACCCTGCGCACCCCCGGCCGGACCGCCGTGGTCTGCGGGGACACCCGGCTCACCTACGACGAGGTGAACCGGCGCGCCAACCGCCTGGCCCGGCTGCTGGCCCGCCGTGGGGCGGGACCCGAGACCCTGGTGGCGCTGGCCCTGCCGCGCTCGGCCGACCTGGTCCCCGTCCTGTGGGCGGTGCTCAAGGCGGGCGCCGGCTATCTGCCGGTGGACCCCGGCTATCCGGCCGAGCGCATCCGCTTCATGCTCACCGACGCCGCGCCGGCCCTCGTGCTGACCACCCGGGACACGGCAGGCGCGCTGCCCGGCGGCGTCGAGCGGCTGATCCTGGACGACCCGGAGACCGCGGCCGAGTGGGCCGGGCATACGGAGGACGACCTCACCGATGCCGAACGGGTCCGGCCGCTGGACCCCGGCCACCCCGCGTACGTCATCTACACGTCCGGCTCGACGGGCCGTCCCAAGGGTGTCGTGGTCACCCATCGCAGCGTGGCGGACCTGGCGGCCTGGGCGGGAGCGCAGTTCGGCGCGGAGCGGCTGACGCATGTGGTGGCCTCCACCTCGCTCAATTTCGACGTCTCCGTCTTCGAACTGCTCTGCCCCCTGCTGTCCGGCGGCAGCATCGAAGTGGTGGCCGACCTCCCGGCCCTCGCCGACCGGCCGGGCACCGCGCCGCGGCAGGCGGGTCTGCTCAGCGGGGTACCGTCGGTGATCTCCCGGCTGCTCACCCGGGACACCGGCACCGTCACCGCCGACACGGTGGTCCTGGCGGGCGAGGCGCTGCCCGCGCAGACCGTACGGGAGATCCTGGAGACGATGCCGTCCTCCCAGGTCGCCAACATCTACGGCCCGACCGAGGCCACGGTGTACGCCACGGCGTGGTTCGCCGACGGCGACACCCCCGAGCAGGCCCCGCCCATCGGCCGGCCCGTCGCCCGGACCCGCTGCTACGTCCTGGACAGCATGCTGCGCCCGCAACCCCCGGGCGTGACGGGTGAGTTGTACCTCGGGGGAAGGGGCCTGGCCCGGGGCTACCTCAGGCGTCCCGGCCTGACCGCCACCCGGTTCCTCGCCGACCCCTTCGCCGCCCCCGGCAGCCGGATGTACCGCACCGGCGACCTGGTGCGCTGGACCACCGACGGTGAACTGGAGTACCTGGGCCGGGCCGACCAGCAGGTCAAGGTGCGGGGCTTCCGTATCGAGCTGGGCGAGGTCGAGGAGGCGCTGCTGCGCTGCGCGGGGGTGGCCCAGGCGGCCGCCGCCACCCGGGAGAGCGGCGGCCACAAGCGGCTGATCGGCTATGTCGTCCCGGCGCCCGGGGCGGAGCTCGTCCCGAGCGCGATACGCCGGCTGCTCGGCCGCAGTGTGCCCGACTACATGGTGCCCGCCACGGTCGTCGTCCTGGACGCGATGCCGCTCAACCCCAACGGCAAGCTGGACCGCGGCCGGCTGCCCGACCCGGACTGGACCACTGCCGGAACGGCGGACTACGCCGCGCCGCGCACCGCCACCGAACGGGCGCTCGCCACCGTGTGGGCCGACGTGCTGCGCGTCGAGCGCGTCGGCGTCGACGACAACTTCTTCTCGCTGGGCGGCGATTCGATCCTCAGCATCCAGGTCGTCGCCCAGGCACGGCAGGCGGGCCTGGCCGTCACCTCCCGTGACGTGTACCGGCACCAGACCGTCGCCGCGCTCGCACAGTGCGTGGACGCCGCCGGGCAGCCGGCCCCGGGCCCGGACCCCGAGGCGGAGACCACAGGACCGGCGCCGCTGACGCCCATCCAGCACTGGCTGTTCGAGACCGACCCCGGACGGGCCGGCCACTTCGCCCAGACGATGTCCGTCGAGCTGGCCGACGGCCTCGACGCCACGGCGCTGGAAGCCGCCCTGCACGACGTGGTCGCCCACCACGACGCCCTGCGCTCGCGCTTCGTGCGGGACGGCGACGGCCGGTGGCACCAGCACATCGACCGCGACGCACCCGGGTTCGCGCTGCAGCGCCACACCGGCCCCGACGACGACGCCCCGCACCACGGGCCGTTCGACCTGAGCCGCGGCCCCCTGCTGCGCGCCGTGCTCCACGACCGGGGCACCACGCTGCCTCCCGTCCTGCACCTGGCCGTCCACCACCTGGTGGTCGACGGCGTCTCCTGGCGGCTGCTGCTGGAGGACCTGGACCGGGCCTACCGCGCACGGCGCGCGGGAGCGGACGCCGCACTGCCGCCGAAGTCCTCGCCGCTGCGCCACTGGGCGAAGCGGCTGACCGGGCACGCCGAAACCGGCGGCTTCCAGGACGAGACGGCCTACTGGACGGCGCTCGCCCGCACCTGTGACCCGGCGCTGCCGGCCGACCTCAACGGCGCCAACACCTATGCGTCGGCCCGCTCGGTGACCGTGCGCCTCACCCCGGCGGACACCTCCGCCGTGCTGCACACCCTGCCCGGGGCCTTCCGCACCCAGGTCAACGATGTGCTGCTGAGCGCGCTGGGCCGGGTCCTGCACGAGTGGACCGGACGAGACCGGGTCCCGGTCGACCTGGAGGGCCACGGCCGGGAGGAGCTGTTCTGCGATGTGGACCTGAGCCGCACCGTCGGCTGGTTCACCACCCGCTACCCGGTCGCCCTCACCGTGGCACCGGACGCCGACCCGTGCACCGTGCTGAAGTCGGTCAAGGAGCAGCTGCGCGCCGTGCCCGGCCGCGGCCTCGGCTACGGCGTCCAGCGGCATCTGATCCGGCCGGAGGGCCTGCCCGGCACCCCGACCGCGGACATCAGCTTCAACTACCTCGGCCAGTTCGGCACGCCGGGCGGTGACGGCAGTCTCTACCGCGGCCCGTACCGCGAACTGGCGCTGGACGCCGACCCCGCCGCGCCGCGCCCGCACGCCCTGGAGGTCGTCGGCCGGCTGGACGGCGACGCGCTGGAGTTCACCTGGTTCTACTCGGCGCACCTCCACCACGAGGAGACCGTCGCCCGCCTCGCCGGAGACTTCGTCCGGGCGCTGGGCGACATCGCCCGGGACGCCGCCCGGCCCGGAGCCGGCGGCCGCACCCCCTCCGACTTCCCGCTGGCCGCCCTCGACCAGCCCACCGTGGACCGGCTGGTGGGCGACGGCAGCACCGTCGAGGACATCCACCCGCTCACCCCCACCCAGGCCGGCATGCTCTTCCACCGGCTCTCCCAGGACGACCAGAGCGTCTACTTCCAGCAGCTCACCTTCGTCCTGGACGGCGTGCCCGACCCACAGGCCCTCGCCGCGGCCTGGCAGCAGGTCACGGACCGTACCCCGGTGCTGCGCGGACGCGTCGTCTGGCAGGACGTGCCCGAACCGCTGCTGGTGGTGGAGCGCGACGTCACCGTGCCGGTCACGCAGCTGGACTGGCGGGACCTGCCGGACGACGAGCGCCGGGCCGCACTGCGCGAACTCCTCGACCGCGACCGGCGGCGCGGCATCGACCTCGGCTCCGCCCCGCTGCTGCGCCTGGCCCTGGCCCGGCTCTCCGACACCGAGGTACAGGTGGTGTGGTCCTTCCACCACCTGGTGCTCGACGGCTGGAGCCTGTTCCAGGTGCTGTCCGACGTCTTCCGGTGCCACGCCGCCCTGCGCGGCACCGCGGCGGACGGCGCCGAGCCCGCGGAGGCGGGCCTGCCCAGCCGCCGCCCGTTCCGCGACTACGTGGCCTGGCTGCAGGAGCGTGACTGGGCGGAAGCCGAACGGCACTGGCAGACCCGGCTCGACGGCTGGAGCGAGCCCACCGCCCTGCCCTACGACCGCGAGCCCCGGGAGGCCCACCGCGCCGAGTCCACCGCGGCGGTACGGCTCTCCCTGCCCGCCGCCACCACCCGCCGCCTGGACCACCTGGCCAAGGACGCAGGCCTGACCATGAACACGCTGGTCCAGGGTGCCTGGGCGCTGCTGCTGGCCCGTCAGACGGGGCGCCGGGAGGTCGTCTTCGGTACCACCGTCTCCGGACGGCCGCCGGAGCTGCCCGGCGTCGAGGCGATGAATGGCCTGTTCATCGCGACCGTACCGACCCGGCTGACGGTCCCCGCCGACGGCACCCTGACGGCCTGGCTGCGCCGGGTGCAGGAGATCCAGACCGAGGACCGGCGCTTCGACTTCGTTCCGCTCGCCCGGCTGAAGGCGTTCTGCGACCTGCCCGAGCGGGCCCCGCTCTTCGACAGCATCGTGGTCTTCGAGAACTACCCGGTCGGCGGCGACCTCGCCGCCGCGCACGGACTGCGGCTGACCGGCCTCGACGGCATCGAGACCACCAACTACCCGCTGAGCCTGGTCGCCTACCCGGGCCAGGAGCTGGCCCTGCGGCTCGGCTACGACCCGGAGCTGTTCGACGCGGCCACCGTGGAGCGGATGGGGGAGTACCTCACCGTGCTGCTGGAAGGGCTGGCCACGGACGACCGGCGCCCGCCCGCGCGGCTGCCGGTGCTCGGCGCGGCACACCGCCGCCAGGTCGTCGAGGAGTGGAACGCCACCGCCGCCCCGCTGCCCGAGGGCACGGTCGCCGAACTGTTCGCCGCCCAGGCCCGGCGCACCCCCGACGCCATGGCGCTGGACGCCGGGGACACCCGGCTCACCTACCGCGAACTCGACGCCCGCACCGACGCGTTGGGCCGCAGGCTCGCCGGGCTCGGCGTGCGCCCGGAGTCCCCGGTCGGGGTCCTCATGGACCGGTCGGCCGCCCTGGTCATCGCCCAGCTGGCCCTCGTCAAGGCGGGCGGGGTGTACGTCCCGCTGGACGGCCGCGCGCCGCGGGAGCGGCTGCGGCAGGTGCTGGCGGAGACCACGGCGGAGCTGGTGCTCACCGACGCCGCCTGGGAGGAGGCCGCCCGCGAGGCGGCACCCGGCGGGCGCACCCTGCTGGTGACGGACGAGGCCGCACCGGCCGCCGCCCCCGCTCCGCAGGGCACGCCCCTGCCCGCCCTCCACCCCGACAACGCGCTCTACCTGATGTTCACCTCCGGCTCCACCGGCCGCCCCAAGGGGGTCGCGGTGCGGCACCGGGACGTCGTGGCGCTCGCCTTCGACCGCGCCTTCGACGGACACGACCGGGTCCTGGTGCACTCCCCGCAGGCCTTCGACGCGGCCACCTACGAACTGTGGGTGCCCCTGCTGCGCGGCGGCCGGGCCGTCCTCGCGCCGCCGGCCGACGTGGACGCCACCACGGTGTCCCGGGCGATCCGTGAACAGGGCGTCACCTGCCTGTGGCTGACCGCCGGACTGTTCCGCCTGCTGTCCCAGGAGGACCCCGGGTGCCTGCGGGGCGCCCGGGAGGTGTGGACCGGCGGCGAGGCCGTGCCGGGCGCCGCGGTACGCCGCGTCCTCGACGCCTGCCCAGACCTGACCGTGGTCGACGGCTACGGCCCCACCGAGACCACCACCTTTGCGACCCGCCGGGCCTTCCGCCCCGGCGACCCGCTGCCCGCCGCCCTGCCCATCGGACGCCCGCTGGACAACACCCGCGTCTACGTCCTGGACGACGCGCTGCAGCCCCAGCCGCCGGGCATCCCGGGAGAGCTGTACGTCGCCGGCGCCGGGCTCGCCCGCGGCTACGCCGGCCGCCCCGGTGCGACCGCCGAACGCTACCTGGCCGACCCGTTCGGCCCGGCCGGGACCCGGATGTACCGCACCGGCGACATCGTGCGCTGGAGCGCCGACGGCGAACTCCACTTCGTGGGGCGGGCCGACGACCAGATCAAGATCCGCGGATTCCGCGTCGAACCGGCCGAGATCGAGGCCGTTCTCACCCGCCATGCCGCCGTCGCCGAAGCGGTGGTGACCGTCCCCGAGGACGGCGGCCGCAAGCGGCTGGTCGCCTACCTCGTCCCGGCCCCGGAGACGACGGTGCCGCAGGCGCAGGAGCTGCGCGCCCACCTCGCCGCCGAGCTGCCCGACTACATGGTCCCCGCCGCGTTCGTGACCCTGGACGCGCTGCCCCTGACCGGCAACGGAAAGGTGGACCGGCGCCGGCTGCCCGCCCCCGACCGGTCAGCCGCCACCGCCGGCGAGCACCGCGCGCCGCGTACCGAGGCCGAGCGGATCCTCGCGGAGATCTGGTGCACCCTGCTGGGTCTCGACCGGGTGGGTGTCGAGGACAACTTCTTCATGCTGGGCGGCGATTCGATCCTCAGCATCCAGGTCGTCTCCCGCGCCCGCCGGGCGGGGCTGACCCTGACCCCGCGGGACCTGTTCCGCCACCCCACCGTCGCCGCGCTGGCCGCCGCCACCGGCGCCGCCGCACCCCTCAGCGGCACCGGACCGGTATCCGGGGACGTCGCCCTCACCCCGATCCAGCACTGGTTCCTCGACGCCCGGCCACAGCACCCCGGGTACTTCAACCAGTCCCTCGTCATCGAACTGGCCGAGGAGCCCGACCCGCGGGCGCTCCACGAGGCGCTGCACGCCCTGTGGGCCCACCACGACGCCCTGCGGTCCCGCTTCACGCAGCGGGCGGACGGCACCTGGCACCAGCACTGCCCCGCCCCGGGCGCCGGCGGACCGCAGTTGCTGCGCGTGCACGACCTGGCCGGAAAGGACGAGACGGAGTGCGCCGCCGCGGTCGAGGCCGCCATGGCCGAGGCGCACGCCGGCTTCCGGCTGGACACCGGCCCCCTGCTCGCCGCCCGCCTGTTCACCGGCGCCCGGGACCTGCCGCCGCGGCTGTTCCTGGCCGTTCACCACCTGGTGGTCGACGGCGTCTCCTGGCGGGTGCTGCTGGAGGACCTGGAGAGCACCTACCGCCAGGCCCGCAACGGCGACCCGGTGGCCCCGCCCGCCCGGACCACCTCCGTACAGGAATGGGCCCGCCGGCTGCACGAGCACACCGAGGCAGGCGGCTTCGACGGCGAGCGAGCGCACTGGAGCGCGGTGGCCCCGCACTGCGCGGCCCCCCTGCCCGTCGACGCCGACGGCACCAACACGATCGCCGACCTGCGCTCGGTCACCGTCCGGCTGGACCGGCAGCGCACCGGCGACCTGCTGCAGAAGGTGCCCGGCGTCTACCGCACCCAGATCAACGACGTGCTGCTCACCGCGCTCGGCCGGGTGCTGGCCGACTGGACCGGCGAGCGCACCGTCGCCGTCGGCCTGGAGGGACACGGCCGCGAGGACCACCTCTTCGAGGGCGTCGATCTGTCCCGTACGGTCGGCTGGTTCACTTCCCTGTTCCCCGTCGCCCTGGACGTCCCGGACGGCGACTGGGCCGCGGCGCTGAAGTCCGTCAAGGAGCAGTTGCGCGCGGTGCCCGGCCGGGGTCTCGGGCACGGAGCGCTGCGGCACCTCGCGGGCGCCGCCGAACTCACCGGCACGCCCCAGCCCCGCATCAGCTTCAACTACCTCGGCCGGTTCGACTGGTCCGGCGACGGCGGGCTGATCCGCGCCGTACACGGCGGACTGGACGGCGCCGCCGCGCCCGGGACCGTCCGGCCGCACCTGCTGGACGTGGTGGGCCGGGTCGAGGACCGGTGCCTCGAACTCACCTGGTACTACAGCGGCGAAGTGCACCGTGAGGAGACGGTGACGGCGCTGGCCGCGGGCATGCTCACGGCGCTGGAGGACATCGTCGCCCACTGCGCCGGCCCGGACGCCGGCGGCCGCACCCCCTCCGACTACCCGCTCGCCCGCCTCGACCAGGCGGCCGTGGACCGGGTCGCGGCGGACGGCCGCGCGGTGGAGGACATCTACCCGCTGACGCCCATGCAGGCGGGCATGCTCTTCCACAGCCTGATGGACCCCGACTCCCACACCTACTTCAACCAGGTCCAGCTGGTGCTCTCCGGCGTCACCGACCCGGCCGCGCTCGCCACGGCCTGGCAGCAGACGGCCGACGCCAACCCGATGCTGCGCACCCGCCTGGTATGGGCGGAGACCGCCGAACCGCTCCAGGTCGTCCAGACGCGGGCCACCGTGCCCGTCACCCACCACGACTGGTCCGGGTGGACCCCCGAGGCGAGCGAGCACGCGCTGACCACCCTGCTCGCCGAGGACCGGGCGGCCGGTCTCGACCTCGCCGCCGCCCCGCTGATGCGGCTGGCCCTGATCAAGCTGTCCGACGACCGGGTCCGGCTGGTGTGGACGTTCCACCACATCCTGCTCGACGGCTGGAGCGCGGCCCAGGTCTTCGACGAGATCTGCGAACGGTACGCGGCGCTCACCGCCGGCCGCCGCCCCGAGGTCCCCTCCCGCCCGCCGTTCGGCAGCTATCTGCGCTGGCTGGCGGAGCAGGACGGCACACAGGCCGAGCGGCACTGGCGCACCGCGCTGGCCGGCTTCACCTCGCCGACCGAACTCCCGCGGGACCGGCGGCCCCTGGAGGCCCACCGCGCCTCGTCCTCGGGCTCGGTCCACGTCACCCTGGACGAAGCCGACTCCGCCCGTCTGCGGGAGACCGCACAGCACGCCGGCCTCACCATGAACACCGTGCTGCAGGGCGCCTGGGGCCTGCTGCTGTCCCGCTACAGCAACAGCGACGACGTGGTCTTCGGCACCACTGTCTCCGGCCGGCCCGCCGCGCTGCCCGGGGTGGAGTCCATGGTCGGCCTGTTCATCAACACCCTCCCCACCCGGGTCCGGGTCGACGGACGCCGCGCGCTGCTGGACTGGCTGCGCGACGTGCAGACCGCCCAGTCGGAGGCGCGGCGCTACGACTTCGTCTCCCTGGCCGACCTCCAGACCTGGAGCGAAGTCCCGCGCGGAACCGGCCTGTTCGACAGCATTGTGGTCTTCGAGAACTACCCCTTCGACAGCGACGCCCTCGCCCGGCACGGCCTGGGCATCCAGCAGGAACGCGACCTGGAGCCGACCAACTACCCGCTCAGCGTGGTCGTCGCCCCGGGTGAACGCCTCACCGTGGCCCTGGACTACGACCCGGCCGCCTTCGACGTGGCGACCGTCGAGCGGCTGGGCACCTGCCTGCGGGTCCTGCTGACGGAGATGGCGGCCGACCCGGACCGCCGCCTGGGCGACCTGCCGCTGCTCACCGCGGACGAACGCGGGCGCATCCTGCGGGAGTTCGGCGGAACGGCCGTCGCGCAGCCGCGGCGCGTCCTGCCCCAGGTCTTCGAGGAGCAGGCGGACCGCACCCCGCACGCCACCGCCGTACTGTCCGGCCACGACCGGCTCACCTACCAGGAGCTGAACGCACGCGCCAACCGGCTGGCCCGGCTGCTGATCGCCTCGGGCGCGGGCCCTGAGCGGTTCGTCGCCCTCGCACTGCCGCGCACGGCCGACCTGATCGTGGCCCTGCTGGCCGTGCTCAAGAGCGGCGCCGGCTATCTCCCGGTCGACCCCAAGTACCCCTCCGAGCGCGTCTCCTTCCTGTTCGACGACATCGGACCGGACATCGTGCTCACCACCGCCGCCCTGGCCGGCCGGCTGCCCGAGGGGCCCGCCACCCGGATCGCGCTCGACGACCCCGCGACCGCGGACCGGCTCGCCGGGCTGTCCGCCGCCGACCTCGGCGACGACGAGCGGACCGGTGCGCTGCTGCCCGCCCACCCCGCCTACGTCATCCACACCTCGGGCTCCACCGGCCTGCCCAAGGGCGTGGTGGCCACCCACGGGTCGGTCGTCGCCCTGGCCGACTGGGCCGCCGGGGAGTTCGGCGGCCGGGGCCTGGCCCACGTCGTGGCGTCCACCTCGCTCAACTTCGATGTGTCGGTCTTCGAGATCTTCAGCCCGCTGCTGTCCGGCGGCTGCGTCGAGATCGTGAGCGACCTGCTGGCCCTCGCCGAACGCTCCGCGCCCTGGACCGCGAGCCTGCTCAGCGCCGTCCCCTCCGCCCTCGGCCAGCTGCTCGCCGAGGACACCGTGCACGTCACCGCGGACACCGTGGTGCTGGCCGGCGAGGGGCTGGCGGCCCGTACCGTACGGGAGGTCCGCGCCGCCGTCCCCGGCTGCCGCGTCGCGAACATCTACGGCCCCACCGAGGCCACCGTCTACGCCACCGCCTGGTACTGCGACCCGGCCGATCCCGACCGCACGCCGCCGATCGGCAGCCCGGTCGCCGGCGCCCGCGCCTATGTCCTCGATCCGCACCTGCGGCCGGTCCCCGTCGGCGTACCCGGCGAGCTCTACCTCGCCGGGACCGGCGTGGCCCGCGGCTACTTCGCGCGGCCCGGACTGACCGCCCGGCGCTTCCTGGCCGACCCGTACGGCCCCGCGGGCGAGCGGATGTACCGCACCGGCGACCTCGTGCGCTGGGACGCCGACGGGCAGTTGGAGTACCTGGGCCGCGGCGACGACCAGGTCAAGGTGCGCGGCTTCCGCATCGAACTCGGCGAGGTCGAGGCCGCGCTGGCCCGGCACCCCGAGGTGGCCGAGGCAGCCGCCCGGGTCGTCGAGACCGACGGCCACAAGCGCCTGGTGGGATACGTGGTCACCCGGGGCGCGGCGGACGCCGATCCCGCCGCGGTGCGTGCCTTCCTGGCCCGGAGCCTGCCCGACCATCTGGTCCCCGCGGTCGTCGTGCCCCTGGAACGGCTGCCGCTGGGCGCCACCGGCAAGCTCGACCGCCGTGCCCTGCCGGCGCCCGACTGGGCCGCCCCGGCCGCCGGTTACGTCCCGCCGCGCACGGACACCGAGCAGACGCTCGCCGGCATCTGGGCCGAGGTGCTGGGCGTGGACCGGGTGGGCGCCGAGGACAACTACTTCGCGCTCGGCGGGGACTCGATCCTCAGCATCCAGATCGTCTCCGCGGCCCGCCGTGCCGGTCTCGCACTGACCCCGCGCCATCTGTTCGTCCACCAGACCGTCGCCGCCCTGGCCGCTGCCGCGGCGCAGCT
Organism: Streptomyces sp. 2114.4; assembly: GCF_900187385.1. Taxonomy (NCBI): domain Bacteria; kingdom Bacillati; phylum Actinomycetota; class Actinomycetes; order Kitasatosporales; family Streptomycetaceae; genus Streptomyces; species Streptomyces sp. 2114.4. Next base: position 534,181 of record NZ_FYEY01000001.1, on the reverse strand, counting down.
GCCGGCCACGGCGTCCACCGCCGAACAGGGCCCGGTGGTGGGCGAGGTGCCGCTCACCCCCGTCCAGCACTGGCTGTTCGACAGCGTCCCGGACAGCCCCGGGCACTTCACCCAGTCGCTCTCCTTTCAGCTGGCCGCCGAGGTCGACGAGGGCGCGCTGCGCGCCGCCCTGGCCGCGGTGCTGGAGCACCACGACGCCCTGCGGACGGTGTACGAGATCACCGGCGGCGGACACTGGCGCCAGTACACCGCGGCGCCCGGTGCGGCCCCCGCCCTGGAGGTCCACGACCTCGCCCACCTGGAGCCGCAGGACCGCGCCGCGGAACTGCGCAGGCTGACGGCGGACCTGTGCGCGGGCTTCGACCTCGCCACCGGGCCACTGCTGAAGACCGTGCTGTGCCACCTCGGCGACCAGGACCGCCCGGTCCTGCTGCTGGCGGCCCACCACCTGGTCGTCGACGCGGTGTCCTGGCGCATCATCCTGGAAGACCTCGACACCGCCTACGGCCGGGTGCGCGCCGGGGAACGGGCCGCGCTCGGCCCCAAGACCACCTCGTTCCGGGCCTGGGCGCAGCGGCTGCACGACCACACCGCGGCCGGCGGCTTCGACGGCGAACTCGCCCACTGGAGCGCCGCGGACGGCCTGACGGAGCTGCCCACCGACCACACGGGCCGCAACTGTGCGGACTCCGAGGACACCGTGACCGTCCGCCTGGAGGCCGAGGAGACCCGCCGGCTGCTCCAGGACGTCCCGGACGTCTACCGGACCCGGATCAACGACGTCCTGCTGTGCGCCCTGGGCCGGGTACTCGCCCGCTGGACCGGGCACGACCGGGTACGGATCGGGCTGGAGGGCCACGGCCGTGAGGAGATCTTCGACGACATCGACCTCTCCCGCACCGTCGGCTGGTTCACCACCATGTTCCCGGTCGCACTGGACCTCCCGCCGCACGCGGACCTCGCCACGGCGCTGAAGTCCGCCAAGGAGGGCCTGCGGGCGCTGCCCGGACACGGCCTGGGACACGGCGCGCTGCGCCGTCTGCGCACCCCCAAGGCCCCGGGGCTGCCGGCCGATCCGCAGATCGCCTTCAACTACCTCGGCCAGCAGGACTGGAGCGCGTCCGGCGGCGACGGCCTGCTGCACGCACCGTACGGCGCGCTGGAGGGCGACATGGACCGGGCGGCCGAGCGGCCGCATCTGATCGACATCGTCGGAATGGTGGCGGACAAGCGGCTGGAGTTCACCTGGTCGTACTCGAAGAACCTGCACCTGCGGTCCACCGTGGCCGGCTTGGCCGAGGAGATGGCCGCCGAGCTGCGGGAGATCGTGCGGCACTGCGCGGAGCCGGCCGCCGGCGGACGCACGCCCTCCGACTTCCCGCTGGTCCGCCTCGACCAGGAGACCGTCGACCGGCTCGTCGGCGACGGCCGGGACGTCACGGACGTCTACCCGCTGACCCCCACCCAGACCGGCATGGTCTTCCACGGGCTCGACCAACCCGACCACGGGCTCTACGTCGAACAGGCCACCTTCGTCCTGGACGGCGTCACCGACTCCCGGCTGCTGGCCGCCGCCTGGCAGCAGGTCGTCGACCGCACCCCCGTGCTGCGCAGCGCGGTGGTCCTGCACGAGGTGCCGGTGCCCCTGCAGACCGTCCACCGCTCCGTCACCCTGCCTGTCACACGGCTCGACTGGAGCGCGCTGACGCAGGAGCGGCGCGACGACGAACTGGCGCGGCTGCTCGCCGAGGACCAAGGCCGCGGGCTCGCCCTCGACCGGGCGCCGCTGCTGCGGCTGACCCTCATCCGGCTCTCCCCGGCCGAGGTACGGGTGGTGTGGACCTTCCACCATGTGCTGCTCGACGGCTGGAGTGTCTTCCAGGTCCTCTCGGACGTCTTCTCCTGCCATGCGGCGCTCGCCGGGGGCACCGCCCCGGACCTTCCCGAGCGCAGGCCGTTCGCCGACTACGCCGCCTGGCTCGCCGCCCACGACACCGCCCCCGCGGAACAGCACTGGCGCACGGCACTGGCCGGCCTGACCGCACCCACCCCGCTGCCCTACGACCGCCGCCCGGCACCCGGCGCCCCCACCCGCGCCGGCACCTGGCTCTCCGAGCGGCTGGGCGAGCGGGAGAGCGCCGCGCTCCAGGACTTCGCCCGGCGCCACCACCTCACCCTCAACACCGTCGTCCAGGGGGTCTGGGGGCTGTTGCTGGCGCGCTGGAGCGGAGAGCGCGAAGTGTGCTTCGGCACGACGGTCTCCGGCCGGCCCGCCGACCTGCCCGGCGCCGACGCCATCACCGGCCTGTTCATCAACACCCTGCCGGTGCGGTGTGACGTGGACGGCGGCGCGGCCCCGGCCGACTGGCTGGGCGCTCTGCAGTCCGCACAGGCCGATGCCCGCGGCTTCGATCACGTCCCGCTGTCCGACCTGCGGGGCTGGAGCGAACTGCCCGCCGGAACACCGCTCTTCGAGAGCCTGGTGGTCTTCGAGAACTACCCGATCAACGACACCGCGGCCACCGCACACGGCCTGAGCGTCCGCGATCTGCATGCCCTGGAGGCCACCAACTACCCGCTCACCGTGGTGATCTCGCCCGACACTCGCCTGAGCGTCGAACTCGGCTACGACCCGCGGTACTTCGAGGAGTCCACCGCCCGGTCCCTGGCCGCCCAGCTGGTGCACACCCTGGGCGCGCTGGCGGAAACCGGCGGCGCGACGACCGTGGACGGGATCGACATCCTGCCGCCGGACGAGCGCGAACGGCTGACCGGGCCGGCTGCGGGCCGGCCCGGTGCCGCGGCGGCCGGTGACCCGGTCCCGGCCGCTCCCCTCGCCGCGCTCGTCGAGGCGGCGGTCGACCGGTGGCCCGACGCCGCCGCGGTGAGTGCACCGGACCTCCGGCTCTCCTTCGCGCAGTTGGAGGCGCGGGCCAACCGTCTCGCGCACCACCTCCTCACCCGCGGCACCGGCCCCGGCGACCTCGTCGCCCTGGTCCTGCCGAGATCGGCCGACATGGTCGTCGCCCAGCTCGCCACCGCCAAGACGGGCGCCGCCTACCTGCCGGTGGATCCCGGGTACCCGGCCGAGCGGATCGCGCTGATGCTGCGTGACGCCGCACCGGCCGTCACCCTGGAGGCCCCCGAGGTCCACGACCTCCTGGCCGCCGGGGACGACGCCGCACCGGCCCCCCGGCCCACCGACCGGGACCGCGTCCGCCCGCTCGACCTCGACGACCCGGCCTACGTGATCTACACCTCCGGCTCCACCGGCACCCCCAAGGGCGTCGTCGTCACCCACCGCGGCCTGGCCGCCTTCGCCGCCGCCGAGGCCGACCACTACCGAGTACGGCCGGGTGACCGGGTGCTGGCCTTCGCCACCCCCAGCTTCGACGCCTCCGTGCTGGAGCTGTGCATGGCTCTGCCGGCCGGCGCCGCTCTCGTGGTGCCGCCGCCCGGACCGCTGCTCGGCGCGCAACTGGCCGAGGTGCTGCGCACGGAACGCATCACCCACACCCTGCTGCCGCCCGCCGCGCTCGCCACGGTGCCGCCCGCCACCGCGGGGACACTGCCGGACCTGCGCACCCTCATCGTCGGCGCGGACGCCTGCGGCGCCGACCTGGTCGCCCGCTGGGCCCCGCACCACCGGATGATCAACTCCTACGGGCCCACCGAGACCACGGTCGTCGCCACCTGGTCGGGACCGCTGGCACCCGACGGCGCCGCGCCCCCCATCGGGCGCCCCCGCGCGGGCAGCCGCGCCTATGTGCTCGACGGGCGCCTGCGGCCGGTCGCCGACGGCGTCCCCGGCGAACTGTGGATCAGCGGGCCCTCGCTGGCCCGCGGCTACCTCCACCGTCCCGGCCTGACCGCCACCCGGTTCCTCGCCGACCCGTACGGCGCACCGGGCGAGCGGATGTACCGCACCGGCGACCTGGTCCGCCGCGACGCCGGCGGCGAGCTGCACTACCTCGGCCGCACCGACCACCAGATGAAGCTGCGCGGGCACCGGATCGAGGCAGGAGAGGTCGAGGCCGCCCTGGCGGCCCATCCGGCCGTCCGGGACGCCGTGGTGGCCGTACGGGAGGACGAGCCCGGCACGCCGCGCCTGGTCGCATACCTGCTCGCCGCACCGGACGCCGAGATCCCGGCGGGCGCGGAGCTGCGCACGTTCGCCGCCCGGACGCTGCCCGGCCACATGGTCCCCTCGGCCTTCGTCGTCCTGGAGCGCTTCCCGCTCACCGAGAACGGCAAGACCGACCGTGCGGCCCTGCCCGCCCCCGGGCCCGACCCGCAGGAGCCCGCGGCGCAGGTCGCCCCGCGCACCCCCACCGAGCAGTTCCTCGCGGACGTCTGGTCCGAGGCCCTGGGGACGGCCGTGGGCGCCGAGGACGACTTCTTCGCCCTCGGCGGCGACTCGCTGCGCAGCCTGCGCATCACCTCCCGGGTCAACGAGACCTTCGGCGTGGAGCTCACCCCCCGGGACGTGCTGACCGCCCGCACGGTCGCCGCCCTGGCGGACCTGGTGGAGGAGCACGTCCTGCGCGAACTCGAAGACGCCGCACGCGGCACCAGCGACCACAACGAACGGTGAGGAACGACGACATGACGTCTTCGCATTCGAAGAAGGACCGTGCCGCGGCCCTGCCCCCGGAGTTGCAGGAGGCGCTGCGCCGCCGCCTGGCGGGAGCGGCCCCGCCGGCCGCCTCCAGGGCCCGGCAGCAGATCCCGCGCGCGGACCGGTCGCAGCCCCTGCCGCTCGCCTTCGCCCAGCAGCAATTGTGGTTCCTGGACCAGCTCCACCCCGGCGACTCCCGCTACAACAGCGCGGTCGCCCTGCGGCTGACCGGCCCGCTGGACCGTGCCGCGCTGTCCCGGGCGCTGGACGCCGTGGTGGAGCGCCACGAGGCCCTGCGGACCACGTTCGACGACATCGACGGCCGCCCCGTGCAGAAGGTGCACCCGGCCGCGCCCGTGCCGCTGCCGCTGCGCGACCTGGGGGAGGGGCCCGGCCCCGAAGCCGGCCCGGGGGACCGGACCGCACCGGGCCCCGGAGCGCTGGACGAGGTGCTGCTGGCGGAGTACTCCCGCCCGTTCGACCTGCGCACCGGTCCGCTGCTGCGGGCCCTGCTGATCCGCCTGGCCGACGACGCGCACGTGCTGCTGCTCACCGCGCACCACATCGTCACCGACGGCTGGTCCATGGGCGTGCTGCTGGACGAACTGTGCACGCTGTACGACGCGCCGGCCCACGGCGAGACGCCCGCGCTCGCCCCGGTGGCCACGCAGTACCCGGACTTCGCCGTATGGCAGCGCGAACGGCTGTCCGGCGCACTGCTGGAGGAACAGCTCTCCTACTGGACCAAACAGCTCGACCAGGCCGTGCCGCCGGCGCTGCCGCTCGACCGTCCCCGCAGCGGCGAGGAGGCGGGCGACGGCGCGGTCCACGCGTTCCACGTCCCGGCGGCCACGGCGGCCCGGCTGCGGGAGGTGGCGGCGCAGCAGCACACCACCCTGTTCGCGGCCCTGATCGCCGCCTGCCAGGCGCTGTTCGCCCGCTGGTCGGGCCAGGACGACATCGCCGTCGGCTCGCTGACCCCCGGCCGCGGACGCACCGAACTGGAGCGCGCCGTCGGCTTCTTCGTCAACACGGTCGTGCTGCGCGCCACCGTCGACACCGCGCGCTCCTACCGCGAGCTGCTGGACGCCTCCGCCACCGCCGTCCTCGACGCCTTCGCCCACGGCGACGCCCCCTTCGAACGGGTGGTGGAGGCCGCCGGAGCGGTACGGGAGGCGGGCCGCAACCCGCTCTTCGACGTCATGGTCCTGCTCCACCCCGCCCCGCCCGCGGCCCCCGGCCTGCGGGACCTCACGGCCGAGGCCGTCACCGTGCCCCGCCACGCGGCCACCTTCGACCTGAGCGTCGAGTTCGTCCCCGACGGGGACGAGCTGACCGGCCTGCTGGAGTACCGCACCGACCTCTTCGACGCCGCCACCGCAGAGCGGATGGCCGAACAACTGGTCCTGCTGCTCGACGGAATCGCGGCCGAACCGGACCGCCCGCTGGGCGAACTGTCCCTGCTGTCGGACCGGGAACGGCACCGGCTGACCACCGAATGGAACGACACCGCCCTGCCGGTCGCCCCGACCACCTACCCTGCCGCCTTCGAGGCGCAGACGGCCCGCACGCCGCACTCGACGGCACTGGTGGCCGGGGACACCACGCTGGACTACGCCACCCTCAACGCCCGCGCCAACCGGCTCGCCCACCACCTCATCGACCGGGGCGCCGGCCCCGAACAGCTCGTCGCGCTGCGGCTGCCGCGCACCGCCGACATGATCGTGGCGATCCTCGCCGTCCTCAAGACCGGTGCCGGATACCTGCCGCTCGACCCCGAACTGCCCGAGGAGCGGCTGCGGTTCCTGGTGGCGGACGCCCGGCCGATGCTGGTGCTCGACGAGGCGGCGCTGGCCGACGTACCGGCACCGGCCCGTACGGGCGACCCGGCCGGCGCCGACCCCACGGACGCCAACCCCACCGACGCCGACCGCCGCGCGCCCCTGCACCCCGGCCACACCGCCTACGTCATCTACACCTCCGGGTCCACCGGCCGCCCCAAGGGCGTGTCCGTGGAACACCGTGCGCTGATGAACCTGCTGGCCGGCCACCGCAACGGCTTCGTCGCCGGGGCGGGCGGCGGCCCCCTGCGGGTGGCCCTGACCGCCTCGTTCTCCTTCGACACCTCCCTGGAGGGCGTGCTGCTGATGGCCGACGGCCACCGGCTGCACCTGGTCGACGAGACGACCCGGCTCGATCCGGCCGCCCTGGTCGAGTACGTCGTCGAGCACCGCATCGACTTCCTCGACCTGACGCCCTCCTACCTGCGTCAGCTCCTGCCCGCCGGGCTGCTCACCGACCCGCGCCACCACCCCCGGCTGCTGATGCTGGGCGGCGAGGCCGTCGGCCCCGCGTTGTGGCGGGAGCTCGCCGGGCTGGACGATGTCGCGGCCTACAACTTCTACGGTCCCACCGAGTGCACGGTCGACGCCCTGGCCTGCCGGATCGACGGCACCGCCCGGCCGGTGGTGGGCCGTCCGCTGGCCAATGTGCGCGCCCATGTGCTCGACGACCGCCTCCAGCCGGTGCCGCCCGGCGTCGGCGGCGAGCTGTACCTGGCGGGCGACCAGCTCGCCCGCGGCTATCTGCACCGCCCCGGCCTGACCGCCGCGCGGTTCGTGGCGGACCCGTTCGGGCCGCCCGGCAGCCGCCTGTACCGCACCGGCGACCTGGCCCGCTGGACCGCCGACGGGCGGCTCGACTACCTCGGCCGCGCCGACGACCAGGTCAAGATCCGCGGCCACCGCATCGAGCCCGGCGAGATCGAGGCGGCGCTGCTGGACCTGCCCGCCGTCGCCGAGGCGGCCGTCGTCGCCGTCGCCGACGCGCGCGGCCACGCCCGGCTCGCCGCCTACCTGGTGTCCGCCGCGGGGAGCGGTTCGCCGGCCGCCTCCGAGCTGCGGACGGCCCTGGGGCGCACCCTGCCGGCCTCTATGATGCCCGCCGCCTTCGTCGTCCTGGACGCCCTGCCGCTCACCACCAGCGGCAAGCTGGACCGCCGCGCGCTGCCCGCCCCCGACCTCGACGCGGCCCCGCGCGAGCGGGAGTTCGTGGCCCCGCGCACCCCGGCCGAGCGGGAGCTCGCCGGAATCTGGTCCGCCGTACTCGGCCTCGCCCACGTGGGGGTCACCGACAACTTCTTCGAACTCGGCGGCGACTCGATCCTCAGCATCCAGGCCGTCTCCCGGGCCCGCGCCGCCGGACTGCGCCTGACCTCCCGGGACGTCTTCCTGCACCAGACCGTCGCCGAGCTGGCCGCCGCCGTCGACCTGCGCACCGCCCCGGAACCCGCACCGAAGCAGCCGCACCACGAGGGACCGGCCCCGCTCACCCCCATCCAGGAGTGGTTCTTCGCCACCCACGGACCGCTGGGGCACTTCTGCATGTCGATGCTGCTGGACCTGCCGCACGACCTCGACCCGGACGCCCTGGAGCGGGCCCTGTACCTCGTGGCCGCCCACCACCCGGCGCTGCGCACCCGGTTCGTCCGCACCGGCGACACATGGCGCCAGCACCCCGTCGACGCCGTGGCGCCGGGCCTTCTGACCAGCCACGACCTCTCCGGGACCAGCGGCGCCGCCCGCGCCGCCGCGCGCACCGCCGCGGCCGACGCCGCCCGCGCGGACCTCGACCCCACCACCGGCACCCTGCTGCGCGCCGTCCTGCTCCACGCGGAGCAGGGCAGCCGGCCGCAACTGTTCCTGACGGCCCACCACCTGGCCGTCGACAGCGTCTCCTGGCGCATCCTGCTCGCCGACCTGGAGAGCGCCTACCGCCGGACCGCCGCCGGCGAGACCGTTCAACTGGAGCCCGCCACCACGCCGTTCACCACCTGGGCGGCGCAGCTGTCCCGGCATGTGCGGGACGGCGGATTCGACGGCGACCTGGCGTACTGGACGGCCGAGGCCGCGGTGGCGCGTACCCCGCTGCCGGTGGACCGCCCCGGCACCGCACTCGCCGGCTCGGTCCGCACCGTCCGCGCCCGCCTCGACCGCGACACCACCGATGCCCTGCTGCGCCGGGTGCCCGGGGTCTACCGCACCCAGGTGGGCGACGTCCTGCTGAGCGCGCTCGGCCGGGTGCTCGCCGACTGGGCGGCCACGGACCGGGTGACGGTGGCCCTGGAAGGGCACGGCAGGGAGGACATCGACGCGCACGAGGATCACGACGACGGCGCGGCAGCCGGCTCCGCGGACACCGCCGACCTGTCCCGGACCGTCGGCTGGTTCACCACCCAGTACCCGGTCACCCTCACCCTGGACGGCCCGTCGCGGGAGCCGGACTGGGGCGCGACCCTCAAGGCGGTGAAGGAACAGCTGCGGGCCGTCCCCCGCCGCGGTCTCGGCTATGAGGCATCGGCCCGTCTGGGCTCCCCGGACCCGGCCGCCCGCGCGCTGCGCGAACTGCCCCTGCCGCAGGTCTGCTTCAACTACCACGGCCAGTGGGAGAGCGCGCCCGGCCAGGACTTCGCGCCCGCCGGAGAGGTCCCCGGCCGTGACCTGGCCGCCGATGAACCACTCGACCACCTGCTGGACGTCTCGGCCGTCGTGGCCGACGGCGTGCTGGAGCTGACCTGGCACTACAGCGACCAGGTGCACGACGAGAGCACGGTCCAGGAGTTGGCGGACGGCACGAACCGGGCGCTGGCCGCGATCGCCGCCCACTGCGCACGGCCGGAAGCGGGCGGCCGCACCCCCTCCGACTTCCCCCTCGCCCGGCTGGACCAGGCCGGCGTGGACCGCCTGGCCGGGGACGGGCGCGCCGTCGAGGACATCCTCCCGCTCACCCCGCTCCAGGAAGGCATGCTCTTCCACCGCCTGATGGGCGGGGCCGACGACGTCTACCTCGACCAGGCAAGCCTGCTGCTGGACGGCGTCGCGGACCCGCGCGCCTTCGCCCGTGCCTGGCAGCGGGTCGTCGACCGGACACCGGTGCTGCGCACCTCGGTCGTCTGGGAGGGCGTGCCCGTCCCGCTCCAGATCGTGCACCGGCGGGTGACCGTGCCCACCGTCCACGTCGACCTGCGCGAGCTGGACGACGCACGACAGGCCGCCGAACTCGCCCGGATCCAGGCCGAGGACCTGGCCCTGGGCCTGGACCTCGGCACCCCGCCCCTGATGCGGCTCACCCTGATCCAGCTGCCCGGCGGCAGGCTGCGGCTGCTGTGGACCTCGCACCACCTGATCCTGGACGGCTGGAGCCTGGCGCAGGTCCTGACCGAGGTGTGCGAGGAGTACGCCGCCCTCGTCGCGGACCACGCGCCGACGCCACCCGTGCGCCGCCCGTTCGGCGACTATGTGCGCTGGCTGTCCGGCCGGGACGGCCGCGAGGCCGAGGAGCACTGGCGCACCGTCCTCGCGGGCTTCGCCACCCCGACACCGCTGCCCTGCGACCGCCCGGCCCGCGAGGCGCACGGGGCCCGCTCCGCCGCGGTGCACACGGCGAGCCTGCCCGTCGAGCTCTCCCGCGAGCTGCTGCTCACCGCCCGGCGCAGCGGACTCACCCTCAACACGGTCGTCCAGGGCGCCTGGGCGCTGCTGCTGGCGCGCTACAGCGGAGAGCAGGACGTGGTGTTCGGCACCACCGTCTCCGGCCGACCGGACGCCCTCCACGGCGCCGAGACCATGGTGGGGATGTTCATCAACACCCTGCCCACCCGGGTACGGATCGACGAATCCCGCACCACTGCCGACTGGCTGCGCGGCCTCCAGGACGCCCAGTCCGAATCCCGGCGCTTCGAGGCCGTCTCGCTGGCCCAGCTGACCTCGCTCAGCGACGTCCCGGCGGGCACCGCGCTGTTCGACAGCATGGTCGCCTTCGAGAACTACCCGTTCGACGACGCCCGGACGTCCGGCGCCGGCGTCCGCATCCTCGACGTCGCCTCGCGGGACGCGACCAACTTCCCGCTGGTCCTGCGCGCCCACCACAGCGACCGCCTCGGCTTCGACCTCGCCCACGACCCGGACCTCTTCGACCCCGCCACCGCCCGCGCGCTCGCCGACCGGCTGTGCCTGCTGCTCGCCGAGATCGCCGCGGGAGTGGACCGGCCGCTGCGCGAGCTGGCGTGGACCACCGCCGGGGAGCGCCGACGGATGCTGGTGGACTGGAACGGCACGGAACACGGGCGGCCCGGTCAGACCCTGATCGACCTGTTCGAGGACCGGGCAGCCCGCACCCCCAACGCCACCGCCGTCACCTGCGCGGGCACCACCCTGTCCTACGCCGAACTCGACGCGCGGGCAGGCCGGCTGGCCCACCGGCTGGCCGGGACGGGAGCGGGCCCCGAGCGCTTCGTGGCGCTCGCCCTGCCCCGCTCCCCGGAGATGATCGTGGCGATCGTCGCGGTGCTCAAGACCGGCGCCGCCTACCTGCCCGTCGACCCGGAGCTGCCCGAGGGCCGCATCGCCCACCTGCTCACCGACGCCGCCCCGGCCCTGCTGGTGACCACCACTGCCGTCGCCGGACGGCTCGGCGACGCCGCCTGCCCCCGGCTGCTCCTGGACGGCCCCGGGGTCCGCGCTGACCTCGAACACCGCCCCGCCACCGGCCCGGTACCCGCCCGCCGCCCGCTGCCCGAGCACCCCGCCTACGTCATCTACACCTCGGGCTCCACCGGCCTGCCCAAGGGCGTGGTCGTGCCGCACGCCAACGTGGTGCGGCTGTTCTCCCGCACCCAGGACCGGTTCGCCTTCGACGAGCACGACGTATGGACGCTGTTCCACTCCTACGCCTTCGACTTCTCCGTCTGGGAGATCTGGGGCGCGCTGCTGCACGGCGGCCGGCTCGTCGTCGTCCCGCACGAGGTGACCCGGTCCCCCGAGGAGTTCCTGCGCCTGCTGGCCGACGAGCGGGTCACGGTGCTCAACCAGACGCCCTCGGCGTTCTACCCCCTGATGCGCGCCGACGCCGAACACCCGGAGACCGGGGCGCGGCTGGCCCTGCGGTGGGTGATCTTCGGCGGTGAGGCGCTGGACCCGGGACGGCTCACCGACTGGTACGAACGGCACCCGGACACCGCGCCCGTCCTGGTCAACATGTACGGCATCACCGAAACCACCGTGCACGTCTCGTACGCGCCCCTCGACCGCGTCACGGTCACCGCGGCCACCGGCAGCACCATCGGCCGCGGCATACCCGACCTGCGCGTCCGGGTGCTCGACGGCCGCCTCGCGCCGGTGCCGCCCGGCGCCGTCGGCGAGCTGTACGTGGCGGGAGAGGGCCTGGCCCGCGGCTATCTGAACCGGCCCGGCCTGACCGCGGCGCGCTTCGTGGCGGACCCGTTCGGCCCGCCCGGCACCCGGATGTACCGCACCGGCGACCGGGCCCGCTGGCGCCCCGACGGCACCCTGGAATACCTCGGCCGGGCCGACCAGCAGGTCAAGATCCGCGGATTCCGGATCGAACCCGGCGAGATCGAGGCCGCCCTGACCGCCCACCCGGACGTCGCCGAGGCCGTGGTCGGGGTCCGGGAGGACACCCCCGGGGTGCGGCGGCTGGTGGCCCATGTCGTGGGCACCGGCCAGGACGCCTCGCCGTCCGCCGCCGCACTGCGCGGCCACCTGGCCAAGACCCTGCCCGCGCACATGGTCCCCGCCGCCTATGTCCCCCTGGACGCGCTGCCGCTGACCGTCAACGGCAAGCTCGACCACCGGGCCCTGCCCGCCCCCGGCCCGGACGGCTTCGCCGCCGGCGAGGACCGCACCGCACCGCGCACCGAGGCGGAGCGCCTGGTCGCCCGGGTGTGGGCCGAGGTCCTGGACGCCGGAGAGGTGGGCGCGCAGGACAGCTTCTTCGCCCTGGGCGGCGACTCGATCCTCGCCATCCGCGTCACCTCCCGCCTGCGCGCCGCCCTCGGTGCCGAGGTCTCGCCCCGACTGCTGTTCACCCACCCCACCGTCGCCGCCCTGGCCGCCGCCCTGCCCGGTCCGGCCGCGGCCGACCGGGCACCGGACGACCCGATACCCGCGGCCGACCGCACCGCCGAACTGCCCTTGTCGTTCCCCCAGCAGCGCCTGTGGTTCCTGGACACCTTCGAGCCGGACAGCACCGCCTACGTCACCTTCTTCGTGCTGCGCCTGCGCGGCCCCCTCGACGAAGCGGCCCTGCGCACCGCCCTGGACGCCCTGGTGGCCCGGCACGAACCGCTGCGCACCACCTTCGCCGAACAGGACGGCCACGCCCGCCAGCACGTCCACGCCCCCCGCCCGGTCGGCCTGCCGCTGGACGACCTGTCGGCCGTCCCGGCCCACGCCCGCGATGGCGCACTCGACGCGCTGCTGGCCCGCGAGGGCGCCCTCCCGTTCGACCTGGCCAACGGGCCGCTGCTGCGGACCCGGCTGGTCCGGCTCACCGACGGCGAGCACGTCCTGACCCTGGCCATGCACCACATCGTCACCGACGGCTGGTCCACCGCCGTCCTCGGCCGGGACCTGGGCGAGCTGTACGCGGCCGCCCGCCAGGGCCGCCGCCCCGACCTGCCCGAACTGCCGCTCCAGTACGCCGACTACGCGGCCTGGCAGCGGACCCGTGCCGCCGGTGCCGGTGGCGCACAACTCGCCTACTGGCAGCGGAAGTTGTCCGGGGTGGCGCCGCTGGAGCTGCCCACCGACCGGCCGCGCCCCGCCGTCCGCACCGAGAACGGCGCCCTGCTGGAGTTCTCCCTGCCCGCCGCGCTGACCGACCGGCTGCGGGAGACCGGCCGCCGCGCCGACGCCACGCTCTACATGACCCTGCTCGCGGCCTGCAAGGTGCTGCTCGCCCGCTGGGCCGGCCAGGAGGACATCGCGGTCGGCACCGTGGCCTCCGGACGCGAACGCCCCGAACTGGAGCACCTGGTCGGGATGTTCGTGAACACCCTGGTGCTGCGCAGCCGGGTGCCCGGCGACCTGCCGTTCACCGCGCTGCTGTCCGAGGTGCGTGCCACCGTCCTGGACGCCTTCGCCCACCAGGACGTGCCCTTCGAGCAGCTTGTCGATGTGCTCCAGCCCGAACGCGACACCAGCCGCAACCCCCTCTTCCAGGTGATGGTGGCCCTGCACAACCTGGGCGGTGAGGCGCCGCGCCTGCCGGGCCTCGACGTCGAGACCGTCCAGCCACCCGGCCGGCACGCCGCCTTCGACCTCGGCTTCGACTTCGTGGAGCGCAACGGCGGCCTCACCGGCTACGTCGAGTACAACACCGACCTGTTCGACGCGGACACCGTCGAGCGGGTGACCGCCCGGCTGAGCCTGCTGCTGGAAGCGGTCGCGGACGACCCCGCCCGCCCGGTCGGCGACCTGCCGCTGCTGTCCGGCGCCGAGCGGCGCCAGGTGCAGGAGGAGTGGCAGGGCGAGAACCTGCCCGTCCCTGACCGGACGTTCGTGGACCTCTTCGAGGCGCAGGCGGCCCGCACCCCGCACGCCACGGCCCTGGTGGCCCGCGACGCCACCCTGGACTTCGCGGCTCTCAACGACCGCGCCAACCGGCTGGCCCACCACCTCATCGCGCTCGGCGTCGGCCCGGAGCGGGTGGTCGCCGTGCAGCTGCCGCGCACCTCGGACATGCTGGTGGCGCTCCTCGCCGTCCTCAAGGCGGGCGGCACCCAGCTGTCCCTGGACCCCGAACTCCCCGCCGAGCGCCGCGCGTTCCTGCTCTCCGACGCCGCACCGCAGACCGTCCTGACGGCCGACGCGCTGCGCGACATCCCCCTCGAGCGGCAGCCCGGCCACAACCCGACCGACGCCGACCGGACGTCACCCCTGTGCAGCGCCCACACCGCCTACCTCAACTACACCTCCGGCTCCACCGGCCGGCCCAAGGGCGTCGCCGTCGAACACCGCCAGCTGGTCAACCTCTGCCACGACCACCTGGCCGGACTCGTCACCCCGCACACCACCGACGGCCGGCCGCTGCGCTTCGCGCTGAGCGCCGCCTTCTCCTTCGACACCTCATGGGAAGGCCCGCTGCTGTTGGCGCTGGGCCAGGAAGTCCACCTCGTCGACGAGGACGTGCGCCTGGACCCGGCCGCCTTCGTGCGCCAGGTCGCCACAAGCCGCCTGGACTGCGTCAATGTGACACCGTCCTTCCTGCACGAGCTGCTGGCCGCCGGGCTGCTCACCGGCGATCACCACCGCCCCCGGATCGTCATGGTCGGCGGCGAGGCCATCGGCACCCCGCTGTGGCGGGAGCTGCGGGAGACCGAGGGCGTCACCGCGTACAACGTCTACGGCCCCACCGAGTGCACCGTCGACGCCGTGTACGGCGCCTTCGACGGCGACGCCGAGCGTCCCGTGATCGGCCGTCCGGGCCGTAACCTGCGCGCCTATGTGCTCGACGGCGCCCTGCGGCCGGTCCCGGTCGGGGTGCCGGGGGAGCTGTACCTCGCCGGCGCCCAGGTCACCCGCGGCTACCTGGGCCGCCCCGGGCTCACCGCCGGCCGCTTCCTCGCCGACCCGTTCGGCCCGCCCGGCACCCGCATGTACCGCACCGGCGACCGGGCCCGCTGGGACCGGCGGGGGCTGCTGGAGTTTCTGGGGCGTACCGACGACCAGGTCAAGGTCCGGGGCTTCCGCATCGAACCCGGCGAGATCGAGGCCGCCCTGCTCGACGCCCCCGCGGTGGCCGACGCCGTGGTGGTTGCCGCCGAACACGCGGGCCGGGCGCGGCTGGTGGCCTATGTGGTGCCCGCCGGGGCGCAGCCGCCCGCGGCCGAGGAGCTGCGGGTCCGACTGCGAAGCACCCTGCCCGACTACATGGTCCCCGCGGTGTTCGTCCCCCTGGACCGGATCCCCAGGACCAGCAGCGGCAAAACCGACCGGCGCGCCCTGCCCGCGCCCCCTGCCCAGCCCGACACCGCGACTTCGTACACGGCACCGCGCACCGACACCGAGACCTGCCTCGCCGGCATCTGGGCGGAGGTGCTGGGCGTCCCCCGGGTCGGTGTCGAGGACAACTTCTTCGCCCTGGGCGGCGACTCGATCCTCAGCATCCAGATCGTCTCCCGGGCCCGCCGGGCCAGGCTCAAACTCACCTCCAAGGACGTCTTCCGCCACCAGACGATCGCCGAACTCGCCCTGCGCACCGCCGCCGTGAGCCCGCCGCCCGCCGACGCCACCGGAGCGCCGGCCGGGCCCGCCCCGCTCACCCCCATCCAGCACTGGTACCTCGACGACCGACGGCCCGGGGACGCACTGCGTTTCACCATGACCAACCGGCTGGAGCTGGCCCCCCGCAGCGACGAGGCGGCGCTGCGGCACGCGGCCGCCGCCCTGGTGGCCCACCATGAGGCGCTGCGCACCCGCTTCCGCCACACCGACGGCACCTGGCACCAGGAGGTGCTCCCGGACGCCCCCGGGGACGTCTTCGCGCGCCACGACCTCACCGGTCTCGACGCTGCCGGACGGGAGGAGGCCGTCCAGCGCGCGACCGCCGTCGCCCAGTCGTCCCTCGACGTCACCGAGGGCCGGGTCGTACAGGTCCTGTACTTCGACTGCGGACCCGACCACCCCGCCCAACTCGTCCTCACCGTCCACCACTTGGTGGTCGACGGGGTCTCCTGGCGCATCCTGCTCGGCGACCTGGAAGCCGCCTACCGTGACGCCGCCGCCGGACGGCCGCCCGCCCTCGCCCCGGCGAGCAGCGGCTACGGACACTGGGCGGCCCGCCTGGAGCGGCACACCCGCTCCGGCGCCCTCGACGGCGACCTCGCGTACTGGACCCGGACCTGCCGGGCCCCGGCCGGCCTCCCCGCCGACCGCCCGGGACCCCACACCCACGGCACCGCCACCACCCTCACCGTCAGCCTGGGCCGCGCCGAGACCGACGCCCTGCTGCGCCAGGTCCCCGACACCTACCGCACCCAGGTCAACGACGTCCTGCTCAGCGCCCTCGGCCGCACCCTGACCCGCTGGAGCGGCCAGGACACCGTCCTGATCGGCGTCGAGGGCCACGGCCGCGAGGACCTTTTCGACGAACTGGACCTCTCCCGCACCGTCGGCTGGTTCACCGCCGAGTTCCCGCTCGCGCTGTCCGTCGCCCCGGACGCGGACTGGCGCGACACCGTCCGCTCCGTCAAGGAGCAGTTGCGTGCCGTACCGCTGCGCGGCCTGAGCTACGGCGCGCTACGCCACCTCCTGCCGCAGAGCCCGCTGCCCGACGCACCGCGGCCGCTCATCGGCTTCAACTACCACGGCCAGTGGGACATCGCCGCCGCCGGCCGCCCCGACGACGGGCTGTACCGCGCCGCCCTGCCGCCGGCCGGCCAGGACACCGACCCCGACGAGCCCCGCAGCTACCTGCTCGACGTGACCGGCGTGGTCCAGGACGGCCGGCTCGAACTCGGCTGGACCTACCCGCCCGCGGTGTACGACGAGGCCACCGTGCGCCGACTCGCCGAGGACACCGTCGCGGCCCTGGCCGAGATCGTCGCGCACTGCGCCCGGCCGGACACCGGCGGCCGCACCCCGTCCGACTTCCCGCTCGCCCGGCTCGACCAGCACCAGGTGGACCTGGTCGCGGGCGACGGACGGGACGTGGCGGACATCCATCCGCTCACCCCGCTGCAGGCCGGCATGCTCTTCCACGGGCTGGTCGACTCGGCGGGCGCCTACTTCGACCAGATGGCCGTCCGGATCGCCGGGGTCGCCGACCCGCAGGCGTTCGCCGCGGCCTGGCAGCGGGTCGCCGACCACACCCCGGCGCTGCGCAGCAGCGTCCGCTGGCAGGGCCTGCCCGAGCCGGTGCAGGTCGTGCACCACCGCGTCGTCCTGCCCGTCACCCACCACGACTGGCGGACCCTGACCCCCGCCGAGCGCGACCGTGCCCTCGACCGGCTGCTCGCCGAGGACCGCGCGGCCGGTATGGACGTGACCACCGCACCGCTGAGCCGCCTCGCGGTGGCCGCACTGCCCGGCGACGAGATCCTGCTGGTGTGGTCCTCGCACCACCTGATGCTCGACGGCTGGAGCACCGGAGCGCTCTTCGCCGACGTGTGTGCGCAGTACGCGGCGACGGTCGAGCAACGCACCGTCCGCCCGCCGGCCCGCCGCCCGTTCCGCGACTTCCTGCACTGGCTGGCACAGCAGGACGAGGAGGAGGCCGAGCGGCACTGGACCGGCACCCTCGGCGGATTCACCGCCCGCACCCCGCTGCCCTACGACCGGCCGCCCGTCGAGGCGCACCGCGCCCGGTCGAACGCGCTGGTGCACATGGAGCTCACCCCCGAGGTCTCCGACCGGCTGCGCGAGACGGCCGGGCACAACGGCCTGACCGTCAACACGGTGGTACAGGGCGCCTGGGCGCTGCTGCTGGCGCGCTACAGCGGCCGCCAGGACGTGGTGTTCGGCACCACGGTCTCGGGCCGCCCGGCCGAACTGCCGGGCGTGGAGTCCATGGTCGGCATGTTCATCAACACCGTGCCGACCCGCGTTTGGACCGACGGCGACCAGGGCGTCCTGCCCTGGCTGCGCGACCTCCAGGAGCGGCAGAGCGAATCGCGGCGCTTCGACTTCGTCTCCCTCGCCCGCATCCAGGCCCTCAGCGAACTCCCGCCGGGCGAGGCGCTGTTCGACAGCATGGCGGTCTTCGAGAACTACCCCTTCGACGAGGAGGCCGCCGCCGGCGCGGGAATCCGCATCCGGGACGTACGCGCCGAGGACGCCACCAACTTCCCGCTGTGCCTGCGCGCCTACCTCGCCGACCGCCTCGGCTTCGACCTCGCCTATGACGGGGCGCTGTTCGACCGTACGACGGTGGAGCGGGCCGCGGCCCACCTGGAGACCCTGCTGACCGCGCTCGCCGACGGCACCGCCCGCCGCCTGGACGACCTCGGCCTGCTCACCGCCGCCGACCGCACGCTGCTGCACCGGTGGAACACCCCCGCACGCCCCGCCGCCGCGGGCGATTCGCCGGTGGACCTGTTCGCCGAGCAGGTGCGCCGCACCCCGGACGAGGTCGCACTCGCGGAAGTGGACGGCGCACAGGTGACCTACCGTCAACTCGGTGACTGGACGGACCGGGTGGCCGCCCGGCTCCTGGCGGACGGCCTGGCTCCCGAGGGCCGGGTGGCGCTGCTGATGGACCGCTCGGCCGCCCTCGTGGTGGCCCAGCTGGCGGTGCTCAAGGCGGGCGGGGCCTATGTGCCCGTGGACGGCCGCGCCCCCGAGGAGCGCCGGCGGATGCTGCTCGACCAGGCGGGCGCGACGGCACGTCTGACCGCCGAGGACGTGGCCGCCGCCCGCACCGCCGAACCGGCCGCCGTGCCCGCTGTGCCGCCCGCCGACACGGACCGGCTGGCGTACGTCATGTTCACCTCCGGGTCGACCGGCAACCCCAAGCCCGTGGGGGTGCGCCACCGCGACGTGGCGGCACTCGCCACCGACAGCCGCTTCACCGGCCCCGGCTGCGCACGGGTCCTGCTGCACTCACCGGTGGCCTTCGACGCCGCCACCTTCGAGGTCTGGGCGCCGCTGCTGAACGGCGGACGCGTCGTGGTGGCCCCGCCGGGCGCCGTGGACGCGGACCTGTTGCGGCGGCTGGCCGCCGGGGGAGAGGTGACGGCCCTGTGGCTGACAGCCGGGCTCTTCCGGCTGCTGGCCCAGGACGCGCCCGACTGCTTCGGCGGGCTGCGCCAGGTGTGGACCGGCGGCGACGTGGTCCCGGCCGCCGCCGTGCGCCGGGTACTGGCCGCCTGCCCCGGCCTGACCGTGGTCGACGGCTACGGACCGACCGAGACCACCACCTTCGCGACCTCCTTCGCCATGACCGACGCCGCCGCGGTCCCCGGTACCGTACCCATCGGCCACCCGCTGGACGACATGCGCGTCCATGTCCTCGACGCCCGGATGCGGCCCGTACCACCGGGCACCGCGGGCGAACTCTTCCTGGCGGGCGAGGGAGTGGCCCGCGGCTACCTCGGCCGCCCCGGCGCGACCGCGGCCCGGTTCGTCGCGGACCCCTCCGGCCCGCCCGGCGGCCGGATGTACCGCACCGGGGACCTGGCCCGCCGACGGCTCGACGGCACGGTGGAATTCCTCGGCCGCGCCGACGACCAGGTCAAGATCCGGGGCTTCCGCGTCGAACCCGGCGAGGTCGAAGGCGTGCTGGCCGCCCACCCCGGCGTCGCCGACGTGGCGGTGGTGGCCCGCGAGGACCGGCCCGGAACCAAACGGCTGGTCGCTTACGTGGTCGGCCACAACGGCGACAACGGGCACAACGGCGACAACGGGCACAACGGCAACAACGGCCACGACTGCCTCGATGTCGAGGCGCTGCGCGCCCACGCCCGCCAGACGCTCCCCGACTACCTGGTTCCCACCGCCTTCGTACCGCTGGCGGCGCTGCCGCTCAGCGCCAACGGCAAGGTGGACCGCGCGGCCCTGCCCGCACCCGCCGCCGGCACCGACCGTCCGGAGCCGGTCGCCCCGCGCACCGAGGCCGAACGCCGCACGGCCGAGGTCTGGACCGAAGTGCTCGGTGTGCCGGACGTCGGTGTCGAGGACGACTTCTTCGCGCTCGGCGGCGACTCGATCCTGAGCATCCGGCTGGCCTCCCGGCTGGCGGAGGCGTTCCGGGCCGAAGTGACCCCGCGCATGGTGTTCACCCACCCGACGCCGGCCGCGCTCGCCGCGCTGCTGGAGCAGGAGGAGAGCGCCCCCGCGGGCCACGGCGCCATCCTCCCGGCCCCCCGGGACACCGCGCCGCCGCTGTCCTTCGCCCAGCAACGCCTGTGGTTCCTCGACGCGTTCGCGCCCGGCAGCACGGAGTACATCACCCCGCTGGCGCTGCGCCTGCGCGGCCGGCTCGACACCGCAGCGCTCGGCGCCGCCCTGACCGCGCTGGCAGCCCGGCACGAATCGCTGCGCACCACCTTCGACTCCGAGGACGGCCAGGGCATCCAGGTCATCCACCCGCACCAGGACGTGCCACTCCCGCTGCACGACCTGTCGGCGCTGCCCGCGGGCGACCGCACCGCGCAGTTGGAGAGGCTGCTGGCCGAGGACCGCACCCGCCCCTTCGACCTGCGTCAGGGCCCCCTGCTGCGGGCCCAACTGGTCCGGCTGGCGGACGACGACCACGTCCTGACGCTGACCCTGCACCACATCATCACCGACGGCTGGTCCACCGCGGTCCTCACGGGCGACCTGGCCCACCTCTACCGGGCCGCCCTCGGCGCCACCACTGCCGAACTGCCGCCACTGCCCGTCCAGTACGCCGACGTCGCCCACTGGCAGCGCACCGCACACGGCGCGGTCGCCGAGGAGCAACTGCGCTACTGGCGCGAACGCCTCGCCGGCGCCGAACCCCTGAACCTGCCCACCGACCGGCCCCGCCCGGCCGTACAGACCAGGAACGGCGCGACGGCCCCGCTCGTCCTCGCACCCGAAACGGCCCGCAGGCTGGCGGAGTTCGGCCGGGCTCGGCAGACCACCCTGTTCACCACGCTGATCGCCGCCGCGCAGACCCTCTTCGCGCGGCTGTCCGGACAGCACGACATCGCCGTCGGAACCGTCACCTCGGGCCGCGACCGCGCCGAGACCCAGCGCCTGATCGGCTTCTTCGTCAACACGCTGGTGCTGCGCTCGACCGTGGACCCCGACGAGCCCTTCCCCGCGTTCCTGGCGCAGGTGCGGGACACGGTACTGGACGCCTTCGCGCACCAGGACGTGCCGTTCGAGCAGGTGGTGGACGAGGTCCAGCCCGTCCGCGACACCAGCCGCACCCCGCTCTTCCAGGCCATGGTCGTGCTCCAGAACGCGCCCGGCGCGGCACTGGACCTGCCCGGCCTCGAGGTGAGCGACATCGAGCCGGACACCCACCACGCCGGCTTCGACATCACCCTGGAGTTCGCCGAGACCGACTCCGGCGCCCTGCACGGGCTGCTCACCTACAACACCGACCTGTTCGACGCCGCCACCGCCGAGCGGATGGCCGACCAGCTCACCACACTGCTGACCGGCATCGCCGAGAACCCGCACCGCCCCCTCGGCGCCCTGCCCCTGGCCCCGGACGACGCCCTGCGCCGCCTGCTGGCCCACGGACGCGGCACCGCCCGCCCCGTGCCCCCGGCCACCCTGCCCGAGCTGTTCCAGCGGCAGGCGGCCCGGACGCCCGACGCGGTGGCGCTGGCCGACGGCGCGCGCGAGCTGACGTACGCGGAGCTGGAGCGCGCGGCGAACCGGCTGGCACACCAGCTGATCGCCCGCGGGGTCGGTCCCGAGGACGTGGTGGCGCTGGCGCTGCCCCGCTCGGCGGAGACCGTGGTGGCCCAACTGGCCGTGGCCAAGGCCGGCGGCGCCTTCCTGCCCGTGGACCCGGCGTACCCGGCCGAGCGGCGCGCGTTCATGGTGCGCGACGCGGCGGCCGCCGTGGTCCTCGACGACCCGGCCGCCATCTGGCGAAGCGACGGCCCCGACTCCGCGCCCACCGACGCCGACCGGCGCGCGCCGCTGACGGAGGCGCACCCCGCCTACGTCATCTATACCTCCGGCTCGACCGGCACCCCCAAGGCCGTGGTGGTCACGCACACCGGACTCGCCGGCTTCGCGTCGGCCGCCGCCGAGCGGTACGAAGTGCGCCAGGGCGACCGGGTCCTCCAGTTCGCCTCACCCAGCTTCGACGCCTCCGTTCTGGAGCTGTGCCTCTCCCTGCTCGCCGGCGCCATGCTGGTCGCGGGGGAGGAGGGGCCGCTGCTCGGCGACCGGCTGGCCCAGGTGCTCGCCGAGCGGCGGATCACCCACGTCCTGATCCCGCCCGCCGCTCTGGTCACCGTGCCGCCCGAGACCGCCGACGCGCTGTCCGGCCTGCGCACCCTGATCGTCGGCGCCGAGGCCTGCCCCGCCGACCTGGTGGCGCGCTGGGCGCCAGGCCGCCGCATGATCAACTCCTATGGCCCGACCGAGGCGACGGTGGTGTCCACCTGGAGCGGCCCGCTGACCCCGGAAACGGGCACCCCGCCCATCGGCCGCCCCCTCGGCACCAGCCGGGCGTACGTCCTGGACGCCGCCCTGCGCCCGGTACCGGTCGGGGTGACCGGTGAGCTGTACGTCGCCGGGCCCGGACTCGCCCGCGGATACCTGGCACGCCCGGGCCTGACCGCGGCCCGGTTCGTCGCCGACCCGTTCGGCGCCCCGGGGGACCGGATGTACCGCACCGGCGACCTGGCGCGCTGGGGAGCCGACGGCGACCTGCGCTACGCCGGACGCGCCGACGACCAGGTCAAGGTGCGCGGCATCCGCATCGAGCCCGGCGAGATCGAGAGCGCACTGCGCCGCAGCCCCCGGGTACGGGACGCGGTGGTCGCCGTACGTGCGGCCGCGGGGCAACACCCCACCGGCCCGGCACGGTTGGTCGCCTACGTGGTCCCGTCCGACGTCCGGTCCGATGGCGGGTCCGACGTCTCGCCTGGCTCCTCGTCCGACGTCGCGTCCGCCCGCACCCCGGAGCCGCCGCTCGTCCCGGAGCCGCTGCCCGTCCCGGAGCTGCGCGAGCACCTGGCCCGCCTCCTGCCCCCGCACATGGTCCCGTCGGTGTTCGTCGCCCTGGCCCGGCTGCCGCTCACCCCGAACGGCAAGACCGACCGGCGCGCCCTGCCCGATCCTGACCCGGCCTCCGTCACCACCGGCCCGCACATCGCGCCGCGCACCGACACCGAAAGCCGGATCGCACAGATCTGGGCCGATGTGCTCGGCCTCGACACCGTCGGCGCCGAGGACAACTTCTTCGACCTCGGCGGCGACTCGATCCTGAGCATGCAGGTGGTGTCGCGGCTGCGCCGGGCCGGCCTGCACCTGGCCACCAAGGACCTGTTCACCCACCAGACGGTCGCCGCCCTGGCCACCGTCGTCACCACCGGCCCGGACCGGACCGACAGTGGTCCGGTGACCGGCGACCTGCCCCTCACCCCCATCCAGCAGTGGTTCCTCGCCACCCCCCGCGCCAACCACCACCACTTCAACCAGTCCGCGCTGCTCGAACTCGACGGCACACCCGACCCGGCCGCCCTCCACACAGCGCTGACCGCCCTGCTGGAGCACCACGACGCGCTGCGTATGCGGTTCACCGAGGACGGCGGCCGGTGGCACCAGCACAACCCGCCGCCCTCCGAGCCGCACGGCCTCCTCACCCGGCACGACCTGACCGGTCTGCCGCCCGAAGAGGCCGACACCGCCATGGAGAAGGCGGCCGACGACCTGCACACCGGCTTCGACATCGGCCGGGGCCCCCTGCTCCGGGCGGCGCTGTTCACCGGTGACCCGGACCGCCCCGCCTTCCTGCTCCTGGTGGCCCACCATCTGGTCGTCGACGCGGTGTCCTGGCGCATCCTGCTGGACGACCTGGAGACCGCCTACCACCAGGCCAAGGCGGGGCAGCCCATCACGCTCGACGAGCGCACCACCGCGTTCCGGGACTGGGCCACGGGCCTGGCCGCCCATGTTGCCGAAGGCGGACTGGACCACGAACTCCCGTACTGGGAAGAGGCGGTGACCTCCGCCCCGCTCCCCGTCGACCACGACGCCGGCGCCCCGTCGGGCGCGTCCGGCACGGTCTCCGTGACCCTCGACGAGGCGGACACCACGGCGCTGCTGCGCGCCGCCCCCACCGCCTACCGCACCCGCATCAACGACGTCCTGCTGGCCGCCCTGGCCCTGGCCCTGGCCCGCTGGACCGGCCAGGAGCGGGTCTGCATCGACCTCGAAGGGCACGGCCGTGAGGACGTCCTCGACGGAGTCGACCTCTCCCGCACGGTCGGCTGGTTCACCACGGTCTACCCGGTCGGCCTCCAGGTGTCCGATCCCACCGACCTCGGCTCCTCCCGGGACTGGCGGGCCCTGGTCAAATCGGTCCGACGCCAACTGCGAGCCGTCCCCGGCAACGGTCTCGGCTTCGGCGCCCTGCGCACCCACGGCCCCGCCGAGGTGCGCGAACGGCTGGACCGCACCGGCCGCGGGCAGATCGTGTTCAACTACCTGGGCCAGTGGGACGCGCGGCCCGGCGGCTCCTCCGGGGCACTCGTCCGCACCGAACACGGTTCCTTCGGCCAGGACCACGACCCCCGCGACGGCGGCTCCCACCTGCTGGAAGCCGTGGGCGCGGTGCAGGACGGCCGGCTCGCCTTCACCTGGCACTACCGCCCCGACGTGCACGAGGAGACCACCGTACGGGCGGTGGCCGAGGACTTCGCCGAAGCCCTCCGCCGGATCGCCCAGCACGCCCGGGACAGCGCATGAGGGGCCGACAGACCGGGCTGTCCATGCCCCCACCGCGCCGTGCACGGCGGATTGCCGAAAGTCCCCCTGTACACCGGCCGTTGACGGCACCCTGAACGAGATCAACTGCCGGATCAACTGCCGAGGGACCCGCCCGACACGACGACGGCCCGACGAGACCAGCCGATCAACAAGCCCCACCCGACCCCGCCCGATCCAACCCGCCCAACCCAACTCAACTCAACTCAACTCAACTCAACCCAACCGATGATGGGAGAGCGTGACATGGACGAGAACGCCCGCTACCAGGTGCTGCGCAACGACGAGGACCAGTACTCGCTGTGGCTGGCCGACCTGGAGGTCCCCGACGGCTGGCACGCCGTGGGCAAGGAGGGCACCCAGGACGAGTGCTCCGCCTACGTCGACGAGGTCTGGACCGACATGCGCCCCCGCAGCCTGCGCGAGCGCATGGACCGCGCCGCCTCCTGACCGATCCGTCCCGCAGGGCCACGGCTGACCGCCGCGCGCCCTGCCCCTTCCCGCATCACCCTCCGTGCGGGCCGCGAACACGAGTCACCGGCCGACGCGGCCCGCACGGCCCGTTCACCGCCTTCCCCTTGCGGCCGCACCTTTCGCGGGCGTTGAGCCGCCGCGCCTGCCGCGCGCCGCGCCGCGAACTGCGCCGCCGCCCGCCGCGCCGTCTTCCGAGTCGCCGGGCCGCCCCGCGGCCTTCCACACCGCCCGGCCGTCGAAAAACCCTCGCTGCTCACCGCCGGCGAAAACGATTTCCCGGCGGCTGCTTCCCATTTCCCCTGGTAGCAGCCCTGCGGCAGGCATCCCGTTGTCTACGGTAAATGGCAGGGTACGCCTTAATTACCTGTCATATCGGATTTGGCGCCAGGTAGTGACGATAGGGCGTTATTACGCTATACCAGTGACATGCGCCGCACAGGCCGGATGCCTGAGAGCGGAGTTCAAGACTTTTTTCGGGGTGAGGGAACTGCGGATCGCGGGGGACTTTCTCAGTGGCCGGTCCGTGACATGGACCGGTTTTGCCTGGCCGGAGCGTCGGGCACCGCTCCGTTCCGCCATCGGGCCACGGCGGACGACGGCATGACGGGGTAACTTCCGCCGCACGGCGCGGAGTTCGCACGAGATCACGCACTTTCACACATGCCCGGACATGGCATGCGCCGCGCCCGCCTCACGACCGGCGCATTCCCGGAAGTCGGCCCCTCCGTTCCGCGCCGACATTGCCTTTCACCTCACCTCACTCACCCGGATCACTTGTGCATTCCCATGAGAAGGGACCCTGAAATGACCCCGATCCTGCGCACCGACCGACTGATTCTTGCGCCCTACCGGCCCGAGGACGAGGAGGTCTTCGTGGCGCTGCTCGGTGACGAAGAGGTCTGCCGCTGGATGGGCCAAGACCGCGTACCCGAAGAACAGATCCGGGTCATATTCCAAGCGATTCTCAACGAGATCTATGCCAAGAACCTGTTCGATGTATGGGCTGTGTGGTCCCAGGGCGTCTACGTGGGCCACGCGGAGATCAAGAAAACCGGCAACGTCGACGGCTACGAGATGATCGCCGCACTGGTCAAGGAGAGCCGGGGCAGGGGGGTGGGCAATGAGTTGGTACGCGGTCTGCTGCGCTACGCCGCCGACACCCTGCAGCTCAACGAGGTCTACGGAATGGTGGGCGCCGAAAATGCCGCCAGTCTGGCGCTGGGCAAAAAGCTGGGGTTCACCCACGTCCGCGATGTCGTCGCGGAAGACGGCACGGTGACGAAGATGCTGGTCCTGCCCACCGGAAACAACCGGCACCCCGACCCCGGCGCAAGTCCGGCCGCAGTCCCGGTGGCCTGACCGGGGCCCTCCCGAGCGAAGGTTCCGCACACGGACCGGACCACAAGCCAGAGGCCGCCAGACCGCCAGACCGCCAGACCGGCAGACCGGCAGGCCGGTAAACGGGCAGGCCGGTGGCTGTCCGGCCGCCGGCCCGCCCGTGGTGTCAGAGACAGCGCCCGAAGAGCTCCAGCATGCTGCGCCAGTGACGTGCGTCCGCCTCGGCGTTGTACGCGGCGGTGTCGGCCTGCGTATAGCCGTGGTCGGCACCTTCGTACAGCTCGCTGCGGTAGCGCACACCCGCGGTGTCCAGAGTCTGCTCCAGGGCCTTGATCTGGTCGGTCGGCATCGAATGATCGTGGTCGGCGTGGCCGAAGTACAGCTCAGCCGTGATGCGGTCGGCGAGCCGGTGCGGACTGTCCTCGGCGTCGGTGACCAGGCGGCCGGCGTGGAAGGCGGCCGCGGCGCCGATGCGGTCGGGATGGGCCGCGGCGGTGCGGACGGCGAGGACCCCGCCCATGCAGTAACCGGTGGTGCCCATCGGGCCGTCAGTGACCTGCGGGGAGGCGGTCAGCCAGTCGAGGTAGGCTCCGGCGTCCCGCATCGCCAGGTCCGGAGTGAGGGTCTGCATCACCGGGAAAAGCTGCGCGAAGATCTCCGGCCGCTGGGAGGGATCGATGAAGTCCGGCAGCTCCACCACCGGGGCGCGTCCGGCGCGGTAGAAGACATTGGGCACCAGCACCGTGTAGCCGTGTCCGGCCAGGCGCCTGGCCATCTCCTCCAGCGACGGCCGCAGTCCGAAGGCGTCCATGTACAGCAGGACACCGGGGTGGGGCTCGCCGTCGTCGGGACGGGCGAGATAGGCATCGGCGATGCCGTCCGGAGTGGGGAGGTCCAGGGCGCCACCGTGCACGCTCGTCATGTCCGCACCTTTCATCGGGTTCCGGGCGACCCGCAAGGCGCCGCCTGCCCGCCGGCCGACACGCCGGCAGACTCCCCACAGTAGCCAACCGCGCGAAAAGGAGTCCTTCGACGAGACCGCAGGTCACGCTTGAGGAGACCAAAGGGCACTCCCGACGAGACAGCAGGTCAATCCTGAGGAGACCGTATGCCACGCTCCCGGCGGGACGCTCCTTCGCCGAAGGCAACAACAGACCCGCTTCCACACTGTCCCGCACCACCGCACCACCGCACCACCGCACCGTCGGCCCCCTGCCACTGTCGATCTGTCAGGAGCTCACCACGGAAGCCCCTCAAGTCTGTGCACGCCCGTACAAGTCCCTTACGTTTCCCCCGTGTTGGAATCCAAGCATGGCCACTACCGCCCCTGATCCCGTGCCGTCGTCCCGGAACGAGCCCCTGAGCCGGCCGCGAGCCGAGGTCGAACGGCTGTGTGGCGAAGCGACGCGGCAGAAGGACCTGGCGCACCGCAGGGCCGAGTTCTGGGTCAAGACCGATATCGCGCTGGGCTTTCCCGCGGCTCTCCTCGCCGGCGTCTCCGGCGCCGCCGGCCTGGCGTCGGCGGACGCCCGCGTGCCCGCGGCGTTGGTGGCTCTGGCCGCGGCGGGTTGCGCGGCGGGCGCCGGCTTCCTCCGGAGCGACAGCAGACGTCTGGCCAACAAACGCGCCCGGCAGGCATGGGCTTTCGTCGAGGCCAGGGCCCGCATGAAACTGGCGCAGGACCGCGTACTCCCCGAAGACCTCGCCGAGGTCCTGGACAGCCGCCAAGCAGCGCTGGCGGCCTACGAAGGAGAAGATCCCCCACCCGGCCCGACACCGACGGCCACCCCGGGCTGACGTAGGAAGCCGCCGGCCCCGCAGCCGACGCAGCACGCCTCGCCGGCTGCGGGAGGCCCACAGAACGCTCTACGGAACGCGCTGCCGATCGAAGCGGCACCACCTGGCGGCACCACCTGGCCTTCAGGCACCGGCATCCCGTTCGGCCAGTTTCTTGAGGGTCAGTAGCTGCTTGCGCATCATGATGAGATCGCCCCAGGCCAGGAGCCTGCGGCGCAGTCTGCGGGGGAGTGGCCCCTCGGCCTCCGCAGCGACTTTCACCACCAGGCGGCAGCCCTCTCCGAGCGGGGTCAGGGTGTAGCTCACCGCCATCTGGCCGTGCCGTTCGGCGAGTTGGCCCGGCAGCACACCGGTGATGTGCGTCCCGGTCTCGAAGCCCGCGATCTCGAACACGAGGAACGGCTGCCCCAGGGCCAGTTCCGGCAGTCCCTGGACGAGCGTGCGCGGACTCTTCCGTCCGCGGAAATCGATCCAGTCGTAGCTGTACGGCGCGAGGGTCAACTGCCGCAGCCAACGGAAGACGAGACCGGGCGGCGCCGCCACGTCCACGGCCCGGACCCACCCCTCGGCAGGCCCCGCCACCAGAGGATCACAGGGATACCGCGCTCCCTGCTCCGTAGCCGTGGCGCCCCAGACCTTCCCGGTCAAGTCCATGCCATGACTCTACTGAGTGCTCCCTCTCCACGTAGCGCGGAGTGCGGCCTTGCGTTCCTGGCGGCTGTTCCGGCAGGGGGAGACGGGGCCGTGCGCTGTCTGTCTCTGATGAACTACGTTGATCATGCACGGACCGGCACCGGGGCGTCGCGTGCGGGATAAGGCTGCCTGTCGGCAAGGGCGGTTCAGCGACGTCCGCCCGGCCGGCGCGCCCCAGGCGGCGCCGGTGGGGGAAGACGGCCGGCGATGACGTCACCAGAATCGGAGCACAGCAATGCGGTACGAGTCGTCCGCGCAGCCTGACACGCGCGGTACGCCGTCCCTCGCGAGGCCGACCTCGCGTCGTTGGCTGCTGGGAGTGTCCGGCGCGGCCCTCCTCACAGCGGCTTGCAATCCCAAGGAGAGTAAGCAGGCGAGTGGCGAGGGGAGTGCGCAGACGAATGCGCAGACGAATGCGCAGAGCGGCAGCGCACCCATCGGCGAGGCGCCGAACGGCGCACTCGGGGTGAACTTCAACGAGGATCCCTCCGACATGGATTTCGCCCAGGTGAGGGCCCTTTCGGCGAAGTGGGTGCGCGGCTTCGTCCCGATGACGGACGACCTCGACACGCACCCCCCGGCCCACCAGCAATCCATCGCCAGGCTGCTTGACGCGAGCGGGAAAGGCTTCCGGACGATCCTCTCCCTGAAGTTCCCCTTCCTGACCCTCGGGCAGTCGCTTCCCAAGGCGGGCAGCAAGGAGATGGCAACGCAGCTGAAGCGCGTGGACCGGGTGCTGGACGCTGTCATGGGGAAGATGGACATCCTCACCATCGGCAACGAGCCCTTCCTCGAGACCAGGAAAGACGAGCGCGACGCGCGCCTCAATGTGTTCTACGAGCACGTCGCCGAGCACGTCATCGACTACCGCAGGAAGAAGTTCCCGCACGGCTGCAGGACCCGCCTGTACATGGGGGCTCTCAATCGCCTCGACACGAAGGAGGGGCGTACGCCGGCCACCGAGCGGTGGGTCACCTTCGTCAACAGGAAGCCGGAGCTGGAAGGCCTCGACATCCATCCGCACGTCGACTCCCTGGAGGCGGCCGGCAAGTACGTCCAGTACGTCGTGTCCCGCCTGGACAAGAACAAGAAGTTTCTCGCCACGGAGTTCTCCCTGGTACAGCTCTGGGAACAGCACATGGGCGACAAGATCCCGGCGGCCTACGCAGAGAAGTACAAGGTGCCCCCGAACACCCGCGTGTGGCAGGTGATCGGCAACGCCATCGAGAAGCCCTTCCCCCAGAAGAGGTGGGACGACTTCCTCGCGATGAGTCCGTGGTTCGCGCCCCACAAGGACTATCTGACGCAGCAGCTGCAGATGTTCCGGGAGACCGGGAAGCTCGCGGTGGCGACCTACGGGGTGACGCAGATCGAATCCATGCAGACGGGCTGGGGCGCTCACAAGAAGCCGTGGATTCTCAACCCCCTGTACGCGAACCGCACCGTCCGGAAGGAAAACGGAAGGGTCGGGCGGACCACCGTCTGGTTCGACTCGTTCCGCGCCCTGCAGGATTCCCACTGAAACGACGTTGCGGCGGACGACCTGATCCGCATGACGCACCAGGCCCACAGCAACACATCGAGACAGGGCATGCCGCGCCCGGAAGTACTCGGGCGCGGCGCTCGGCCGTGACGGCCGGTGGTGGCGCTCAGCGTTGGTGGCGCTGGGCCTGGGCGATCTGCTGAACGAGGGAAGCGGGCGAAGCCCTGCGCTGGGCGGCAGCGGCCAGGGTGGGGAAGAGTCCGCCGATGGCGCTGCCCAGGCGTAGTTCGAGGGGTGCCACATTGACCTCGGCTCGGTTGCGTTCGATCGCCTTGAGGGCGCCGGCCGCGACCTGTTCGGGGCTGACGGTACGTATGCCGGCGGGCGGTGTGGCGCCGGTGTCGGCGAACATTCCCGCATCACGGACGAAGCCGGGTTGTACGAGCGACACGCCCACCCCCGTGCCGTGCAGATCCTGGCGCAAGGCGTGGGCGAAGCCGCGCAGACCGAACTTCGCGGCGCTGTAGAGCGAGGTGGAAGGGGAGGAGGTCCGGCCCGAGATCGAGCCGATCATGACCAGGTGGCCGCGGCCGGCGGCCACCATGTGCGGTGCCAGGAGCCGGGCCAGCAGGAGAGGTGCGCGCAGGTTCACCTCCAGCGACCGGTCGATCTGCCGTGGTGTGTAGTCGAGCAGGGGGCCGCTGGCGGGCAGGGCGGCGTTGGCGATCAAGATGTCGACGGGCCCGGCCCGTTCGGCGAGATCTTCGACCGCCTCGCGGTCGCTCAGATCCGCGACCAGCGGCCGGGCACCCAAGGACGTTTCGAGTTGCTGGAGCGCATCGGCGCGCCGGCCGGTGACCACCAGGTGGGCACCTCTGGCCGCGAGGGCCCGGGCCAGCGCATTGCCGATGCCTCCGCTGGCGCCGGTCAGCAGAACGGTCGAGCCATTGATGTTCCGCACGTTGCCCTCCGATACTGTTCGTTCGAACGGACAGTAGTGGAGGGTGGGTTGATCCGCGAGACCAAGCAGCAGGTGGCAGGTCACCGGCGTACCCCTTCGCGGTGGCGGAAGAGCCTCACCCGAGCCGGTCGCCAACTGCTCCACACGCGACGGCCATTGCTGTCAAAACGGGGCCTCAAGGCTGGCCGAGTGAGTGGGCAGCGTTCGAAGGACGATAGAAAGGGGGGATGGCCGAGCGTGAAGCCCCTGCGCGGGACGTGAATGATGTGGACGCGGTGACCCGTGCGGTGCTCACGGCGTCGAGACTGCTGGTCGCGGTGTCCGCCCGTTCGCTTGCGGCGGTCGAGGAGCGCGTGACGCTGCCGCAGTTCCGGATGCTGATGGTTCTCTCCACGCGTGGAGCCACCAAATTGGTCGTCCTCGCGGAACTGCTCCAGGTTGCCCCTTCGACCGCGATGCGCATGGTGGACCGGCTCATCACGGCCGGCCTGGCAGACCGGCAGATCACCCCCGGCAATCGTCGCGAGACCTTGCTGACGCTCACGGAGGAGGGGCGTCGCACCGTTGAGGATGTCACTCGCCGACGCCGCGCCGAGATCAGTGAGATCGTCGAACGGCTGGCCCCCGGTGAGCGGGCCGCTCTCATCAAGGCGTTGACCGCTCTTAACGAGGCGGGTGGTGAGCCGCCCGCGCATGATCTGGAGCTGCATCCGCTGGGGTGGACCGACGCCTCGACGCAGCGCGCTGACTGAGGCCGGTGGAACCGGAACGGCGACCTACCGATTGCCGACTGCCGACTACCGGCTCCGACGCAGCCGGGCATGCCCTTTGCTCCTCTGGGACTTTCCGGGCTTTGCCGGTACGCACCGCCACGCGAGGCCTGCGGCGGCCAGGTAGGCGAGCGCGCCAATGGCCATGCTCAGGCGTGTTCCCGCGTTGTAGTCGGCGGCGGTGGCGAGCAAGGTGCCGCCGAGTGCAACCCCGGTGGCGCTGCCGATCTGGCGGGTGGTGTTGAACAGCGCGGAGGCGGTTCCCGTGTACGCCTCAGGCGCGGCGCCCATCACGGTGGAGGTCGAGCCGGTGAGGGCGAAGGAGGTGCCGAAGCCCGCGGCCATCATCGGGAGCACCAGCAGCGGGTAGGCCGGGGCGGCTCCCGCCGCGGCCCAGCCCGCCAGCCCCAGGGCCGCCAGAAGCATGCCGCAGACCACCAGCGGACGATCGCCCGTGGTGCGGGTCAGCCGCCCGGACAGGACGGAGGCGAACATGGTCATCGCCACGGCCGGGAAGAGGGCAGCGCCGGTGCCGAGGGCGCTGTAGCCGCGCTGGTGCTGGAAATCCAGGCTGGCGGTGAACACCATGCCGTAGAAACCGAAGTTGAACAGCAGGCCGATCAGGGCTCCGCCGCTCATCGCACGAGACCGCAGCAGGCGCGGCGGCAGGGCGGGAGACCGGGCCAGCCGCTCGCGCGCCACCAGTGCCGCGACCGCCGTGGCGGACAGGCCCAGCCCCGCGAGAACGGCCGGGTCGGACCAGCCACGACGTCCGGCCTCGTTGAGGGCGGCCGTCAGCAGTGCCACCGCCGCCACGACGAGGCCTTGCGCCGGCCAGTCCAGGACCCGGCCGGCGCGGCGGGGCGAGGGTGCCACCTGCCGCAGCGTCAGTACCAGACAGGCCAGGCCAACGGGCAGATTGATCAGGAATACCCATCGCCAGCCCGCGGTGGAGACCAGCAGTCCACCCAGCAACGGCCCGGCGGACGCCGCGATACCCGCCATCGACCCCCATAGCCCGAAGGCCCGTGAGCGTGCGGCGGCTGCCGGGTAGGCCTGCTGGAGCAGTGCCAGGGAACCGGGCACGATCAGCGCCGCGCCGAGCCCTTCCACCAGCCGGGCGACAATCAGGAACGGGGCACTCGGCGCGAGCGCGCACGCGGCCGAGGACCCGGTGAACACGGCCACGCCCGTGCAGAAGACGCGACGGTTCCCCAGCCGGTCGCCCAGCGCCCCGCCGGTCAGCAGAAACCCGGCGAAAACCAGGGTGTACCCGTCGGTGATCCACTGAATGCCGGTGAGCGAGGCCGACAGCTCCCGGCCTACCACCGGCACGGCGACGTTGATGATCGTCACGTCCAGGATCACCATGAAATACCCGGCGCACACCGCCAGCAGGGGCGCCAAGGGCTGCCGCCCGGACTCCGGGGCCCGCTCCGGAGCAGGCACGGCCCCGCCGCCCTCGGCTGCCGCCGCGCACATCATGTCGACCACCCCATCCATCCCATCTGCGGGGAATTGCCCGAGGTGAACCGTAAGGTGCACAGGGCGCATCGTGCGGGATCCAGGCGGACGCGGACGGCTTACGGCCGGGAACACGGGTGGGCGAGCGGGCCCGGCCGCCGGCCCGAATCTCGCGAGGCCGGGCTGGTGCCGGAGTCGGACACCGTGCTCGTCCATGACCGGGCCGGGTGTCTGGCTGCCCGCGCCCGGGTGGACCGGCGCTCCGCGGTCGACGTGCACCCGGAGCACCGGGGCCGGGGCCTGGGCGCGGGGCTTCTCGACTGGGCGCAGGCGCGGGCGCGGCAGGCCGGTGTGGACGGCATCGTGCAGACCGTGCCGGACGCGGATTCCGGAGCCGTCGCGCTGTTGCGCTCGCGCGGGTACGAGCCGCTGGTGACGGCCTGGCTGCTGGAGTTCGCCATGCCGGTCGAGCCCTCGGTGCCCCAGCCGCCGACGGGCGTGGTGGTACGGCCCTTCCGCGTCGGCGACGGGCCCGCCACGCACGTCCTCGTCCAGGACGCGTTCGACGAGTGGACACACTCGGACACCGGCGCGCTCGACCTGTATCTACGGGTGGGCATGACGGTCCGGCACAGCTCCACGGTCTTCCGCAAAGACCTGCGTGCCTGGCTAGGCTGCCCCCGGAACCAGCCTCGACAGCCTCGGCCCAGGAGCACCCCACATGTTCGACCACGCACAGAAGCCCCCGTACCCCGACGCCCTTCGACCGGACGAAGCACCGGCGCCGCACGCCCTGCTCGCTCCGGTGGTCGGGCTCCTGGGCACCTGGGCCGGACAGGGACGCGGCGAGTACCCGACGCTCGACGAGCAGTTCACCTACGCGCAGGAAGTCACCTTCAGCCATGACGGGCGTCCCTTCCTCCACTACGAGGCACGTGCCTGGCTGCTCGACCCGGACGGCACCCCGCTGCGCCCGTCGGCCAGGGAGAGCGGCTGGTGGCGGCTGCAGCCTGAAGGGCGGGTGGAAGCACTGATCACCCAGCCCACCGGCATCGCGGAGATCTCGGTCGGCCGCGCCGACGGCAGTACGGTCGACCTCTCCACCCACGAGGTGGCTCTCACCCCCACCGCCAAGGAGGTCACCGCCACCCGCCGCCGCTACACACTCACCGACAAGGACACCCTCACCTTCGTCCACGACCTCGCAGCGGTCGGCCGGCCGCTGCAACACCACCTGTCCGCGCAGCTTCGACGGCGGGGCTGACACACGCCGGCCGACCACCAGGCTCGCTTCGGCTCATCGGTCCGGCTCTCTGCCGTCCACCGATCTGCTCGAAGCCCGCTGATTCGAGGGGGCGAGTCGCCCGCGTACTGGTGACGTCCAGGGGCGGCAAGCTGTGGCCCCGGCGTTCCCTTTCAGCGTTCCAGGCGACGCGTATATCCGCTGGTCATGGCTGGTTCGGATGTTCCCGTATCCCGAACTTCCCGTCGCTGGTGGCAGCTGGGACGGATCACACCGCAGGCTCAGA
This sequence comes from Streptomyces sp. 2114.4, assembly GCF_900187385.1. Lineage (NCBI taxonomy): Bacteria > Bacillati > Actinomycetota > Actinomycetes > Kitasatosporales > Streptomycetaceae > Streptomyces > Streptomyces sp. 2114.4. The sequence goes on along the minus strand of NZ_FYEY01000001.1, from coordinate 498,832 downwards.
GCCGCCTCGGCAACGAGCAGCCGGACCACCGAGGCACATAACGGCGCAGCACGGCCGATGCGGCCGAAGGCTGCTGTCCCACCCGGGCGTTGACCCGATGAAAAGAGCTGGGAGTGTCCTGGTGGCTTTACGGATAGCGATCACCGCTGAACCGATACCTTCGCACGTGTCCGCGCTGGACTACGTCACCTGCCCGGCCCGGGAGCAGGGCCACCAGGTCACGCTCCATGCTCCCCTCATGTTCCGCCGCGAAGCCCGGCGGCGCGGGGTGGAGTTCCGTGTCGCCGGTACGAACTGGACGTGCGATCCCGGCGTCCAACAGGCGGCGAGCGAGGTCTGGCAGAGGTACGGAAACGCCTCCTTCAACCGGTACGTCTTCGGCCACCTCTGGCCCGAGCAGGCCGAGGCGAAGGTCCATGACCTGCTCACCTCGTGGACACAGGAGCCGCCCGATCTGGTGATCGCCGAGTGCAGCGACCTCGGTGCGCACCTCGCGGCCAGGGCCTTGCAACTGCCCCTGCTCGCAGCGGACAACGGCCTCGGGCCGGTGCTCCTGAATCTCTGGGACACCCGGATCGCGCCCGTGCTGCTTCCCCTCTACAAGCAGCACGAGCAGGACACCCCCACGCTCCCCCCGATGCTCACCCCCGCACCGGTCCACTGGTTCTACGAGACGCCCCCGCCCTCGGCGCGCGCGGTCCGACGCACCGTCGCGGACTTCCGCACCGTCCTCCCTGAGTGTCGGGCCTCCTCCTTCCGACCGTCGCGCCCGCTCGTCTACGTGAGCCTCGGCACCCTGACCACCGCGATGCCCGGCCTGCGCGTCACCGTCGAGAACGTATACAAGGAGATCATGGCCGCACTCCGTGCAATCGACTGCGACGCCATCGTGTCCGCGGGAGCTCTCGCGCAGCACCTGGCGAGCGCGAACCCTCACATCAAGGTCGTCGAACACGTCCCACAGCCCGCCCTGCTGCACCGGGCCGACCTGTTCGTGACGCACGGAGGCAGAGCGTCCCTGCTCGACGCGGTGCAGGGGGCAACGCCCGTCCTGGGGCTGGGTGTTCTCGCCGATCAGCCCGACAACGCCGCCGCGTTCTCCCGCCGTGGCCTGGGTCGGGCGCTGGACATCACGGCGAGCCGCGGCGAGATCGCCGACGCCCTGACGGAGCTCCTGGGCACCTCGCGCTACGGCGCCGCCATGAGCGCGGCCGGGTCCGAGCTGCGTCAGCTGCCGCCCCTGGACCTCACGGAAATACGGGACAGTCTCTAGGTGAGGCGCCGACGCCCCCTTGGCGCCGGCCTGCCACTGACCCGCACCGGACCCAAGGCCGGAACCGGACCCAGGGCCGGAACCGGAACCAGGGCCGGAACCGGACCCAGGGCCGGAACCGGCCCCCGGAACTGAACCCGGTGCCGGCCCGAAGCAAGCCGACCATCCGCACGCCCGGGAGCCCGCGCCCGGGAGTCCGCACCAGGGAGTCCGCGCACAGGATCCCGCACCCGGAATCCGCGCCCGAAGGCCGCCCGCAGTCCCACGGAGACCGCGCAAGGGCCCCTCGTCAACCGCACTGCTCACCCGGCCGGCCTCCCCGGTCTCACCGGCCTCCCTCGGACCGTGCACCGATGTCGGAACGGAAACCTCCGAATCGGGTCGCGCGCCGGTGCGGTACCCCTCCCTGCCGGACTGTACGGTCTGCGTGCCGTCGCTGCACCGGCCTGTCGCGTGGCCACGGTTGGCACCTGACCTGGGGCGGTGGCCGTCGGGCGGCTCCTTCTCCGTTTCCTCTCTCCCCGCGCGTGTGCTCGCTGATGGCAGGGGAGCCGACAAACAGCGGGCCCCTCGCCTCCCCGACCTGACACCTGTGCGGCGTCCTACACGGAATTTGAGTCGGACTCGCCGTTTCGAGTGATCCGGTGCTCCGTTTGACGCCTGTGCTTCTGCGAGGTGGTTCATTCGGTGCTGGGCTGGCGCCAGAAGCCGCCGCCAGCCGTGCGCCGGCTGCCTTCGGCGTGCCCTTGTTCCTTTCCCGCATCCCACTCCAGGTCCCTTTCCACGTCCTGCGTGTCAGGAGCCGGATTCGCCCTCGTGTGAAGCCCGTTGATGCTCCGAAGCACCGAAGCACCGAAGCACCGAAGCACCGAAGCACCGAAGCACCGAAACACCGAAGCACCGAAGCACCGAAGCGCCAAAGCACCGAAGCACTGAAGTCCCAGTGAAGGAGAAAAGTGACCACCATCGAGGAACGGTCATGAACGACATCCGCCCTGGTCGCCGCCGTGAGCACACCGGGGCCGAGCGGGCCACAGAGAAGACCTATCAGCAGCTCGCTCGTGAACTTCTGCTGGTCGGTCCCGAGCCGGCCAATGAAGACCTCAAGCTGCGCTACCTTGACGTACTGATCGACAACGGGCTGGAACCGGCCGTCGACCCCAAGCGCATCCTGATCGTCGGAGCGGGCATCGCCGGCCTGGTCGCCGGTGACCTGCTGACCCGCGCCGGGCACGAGGTGACGATCCTGGAGGCCAACGCCAACCGGGTCGGCGGCCGGATCAAGACCTTCCACGCGAAGAAGGGTGAGCCGCCGCCCTTCACCGACCCCGCGCAGTACGCGGAGGCCGGGGCGATGCGCCTGCCCAGCTTCCATCCGCTGACCCTGGCGCTGATCGACAAACTCGGCCTGAAGCGGCGGCTGTTCTTCAACGTCGACATCGATCCGGCGACCGGCAACCAGAGCGCCCCGCTACCCCCGGTGATCTACAAGTCGTTCAAGGACGGCAAGGTCTGGACGAACGGCGCCCCCAGCCCCGAGTTCCGGGCCCCGGACAAGCGCAACAACACCTGGATCCGCACCAACCGCACGCAGGTACGGCGCGCCCAGTACGCCAAGGACCCGTCCGCGATCAACGAGGGTTTCCACCTCACCGGCTGCGAAGCGCGGCTGCCCGTCGCCGAGATGGTCCACCAGGCACTGGAGCCGGTGCGCGACTACTACTCCGTGCTGCAGAGCGACGGGACCCGGGTCAACAAGCCCTTCCAGGAGTGGCTGGACGGCTGGGCCGAGGTGATCCGGGACTTCGACGGCTATTCGATGGGCCGTTTCCTGCGCGAGTACGCCGGGTTCAGCGATGAGGCCATCGAGGCGATCGGCACGATCGAGAACATGACCTCGCGGCTGCACCTCGCGTTCTTCCACAGCTTCCTGGGCCGCAGCGACATCGACCCCGCCGCCACGTACTGGGAGATCGAGGGCGGCAGCCGGCAGCTTCCGGAAGCACTCGCCAAGGATCTGCGGGACCAGATCGTGATGGGCCAGCGGATGGTCCGACTGGAGTACTACGATCCGGGCCGCGACGGCCATCAGGGCGGGCTCGCCGGGCCGGGCGGCCCCGCTGTCGCCATCCAGACCGTGCCCGAGAGCGATCCGTACGGCGAGCCGCAGACCTGGACCGGTGACCTGGCGATCGTCACCATCCCCTTCTCCAGCCTGCGCTTCACCACCGTGACCCCGCCGTTCTCCTACAAGAAGCGCCGCGCCGTCATCGAGACGCACTACGACCAGGCCACCAAGGTGCTGCTGGAATTCTCCCGCCGCTGGTGGGAGTTCACCGAGACGGACTGGAAGCGGGAGCTGGACGCCATCGCACCCGGTCTGTACGAGTACTACCAGCAGTGGGGCGAGGACGACGCCGAGGCCGCGGTGTCCGTGCCGCAGCACGTGCGGAATCTGCCCACCGGCCTGCTCGGCGCCCATCCGAGCGTGGACGAGAAGCGCATCAGCCAGGAACAGGTGGAGTACTACCGCAACTCCACACTGCGCGGCGGCGTACGGCCGGCCACCCACGCGATCGGCGGCGGTTCCACCACCGACAACCCCAACCGCTTCATGTACTACCCCTCACACCCCGTCCCCGGCAGCAGCGGAGGCGTGGTACTGGCCGGCTACTCCTGGTCGGACGACGCGGCCCGCTGGGACTCCTTCGACGACGCCGAGCGTTACAGCTACGCCCTGCTCAACCTCCAGTCGGTGCACGGCCGCCGGATCGAGGTCTTCTACACCGGCGCCGGCCAGACCCAGAGCTGGCTGCGCGACCCGTACGCCTGTGGTGAGGCGGCCGTCTACACCCCGCATCAGATGACCAGCTTCCACCTCGACGCGGTCCGGGCCGAGGGACCGGTGCACTTCGCCGGTGAGCATGTCTCGCTCAAACACGCCTGGATCGAAGGCGCGGTGGAGACGGCCGTCCGTGCCGCCCTCGCCGTTCACGAGTCTCCCACGGCGTACGAGAGCGCCGCCGCCACCGCGCGGACCGCGGAACCCCGAGAGAGCCGGGCAGGCGCCACACCGCCGGCCCCGTCACGAGAGGACGTGGTGACCTCATGACCACCTCACACACCTGCACCGTCGCCGAGTACCTGGCCCTCAGGCTGGAACAGCTCGGCATCACCCATCTGTTCGGCGTTCCGGGCGACCATCTGGGCCCGTTCCTGTCGACCCTGCACGAGAAGACCACGGTGCGCTGGGTGGGCACCCCGACCGAGGGGGGCGCGGGCCAGGCCGCCGATGGTTATGCGCGGGTGAAGTCCGCCGACGCGCAGATCGCACTCGGCGAGCAGGGCATCGGTGCGGTCGCGGTCACCTACAGCGTGGGCGCGTTCAACCTGCTCAACGCGATCGGCGGCGGCTTCGCCGAGTACGTGCCGCTGATCGCGATCAACGCCGCGCCGTCCTACGAGCAGTGGCTCAACCAGAAGGCGATCGGCCTGCTCACTTCGCACATGTCCCAGCGCCCTGAGAGCAACCTGGAGGTCTACCGCCAGGTGACGGTGGACGCCCAGGCGATCTCGAACCCCGGTCTGGCTCCCACCCAGATCGACAGCGCGATCATCGCGTGCCTCTCCCACCGCCGGCCGGTCTATCTGGAGGTCATGGATGACGTCTGGGGGGCGCGGTGTCCCGCACCCCAGGGCCGGCTGACGCGGCGGGAGCGGCCCGTCACCGCCAAGAACGAGCGGATGCTCGACCAGGCGGTCACGGCGTGCATGGAACTGGTGCGGCACCACCGCAACCCGATCCTGTGGGCCGGGGAGGAGATCGACCGCTTCCGGCTGTCCGACGAGTTCGAGAAGTTGGTGCGCGAGACCCGCATCCCGTTCTGCACCACCATCGGCGCCAAGTCCGTCGTCTCCGAGTACACCCCGGGCTTCTCCGGCGTCTACAACGGCAAGGCCAGCAGTCCGGAGGTGGCCGAGGTCTTCAACAATGCGGGCTGCCGCATCGGACTGGGCACGTGGGCGACCTCGAAGAACCTCGGCGGCGCGCGGTCGATCGGCGACGACTGGGCGGTCGCCGCCCACGAAGGTGTGCACGTCGGCGCTTCGTACTTCCCCGATGTGCAGCTCGCCCGGTTCATTCCGGCGCTACGGGAACGCCTGGTCGCCGAGTTCGGAAGCGGTGCCTTCGAGGCGGACTACTTCACCCGCGCACATGACGAGGGTCTGGACGTCCCCGGCAGCACCGCCGCCTACCTGGACTCCCAGACCGGCGGCCCGTACCCGCAGAACGTGACGTACGACAGCCTCTTCCGGCACCTCAACGCCTTCCTCGAAGCGCAGACCAGCGAGTCCCGGGGCGAGCGCACCAACCCGTTCACGGTGGTGTGCGACGCCGCGTTCGCGCTGATCGGCTCGATGAACCTGCGGATGGCGGAGCGCGCCTCGTACGTGGCGCAGAACAGCTGGCTGTCCATCGGCTATTCGGTCGGCGCGGCCACCGGTGTCGCGCTCGGCCGGCGCCAGGCCGACAAGCGCCCGCTGGTCTTCGTCGGCGACGGCTCCTTCCAGGAGACCTGCCAGGAGATGTCCACCCATGTGCGGCACGGTCTGCGCCCGGTGGTCTTCGTCCTGGACAACGAAGGCTTCTACGGCATCGAGCAGATGCTCGTCCAGCCCTGCTACTACCAGGAGGGCACACCGGCCTCCGACGGCGCCGAGTTCTACAACGAACTGCACCCCTGGCGGTACGAGAAGCTTGCGGAGGTCTTCGGTTCCGCCAAGCACCCGATGAACGGCGTCAGCGTCCGCACGCACGACGAACTCGCCACCCTGCTCCAGCGGATCGCCGAGCCCACCGACACGATCAACCAGGGCCCGATCGTCGTACGGGTGCGGCTCGGGCGGCACGACTACCCCCAGGCGCTCAAGTACAAGATCGCCGAGAACTGTCCGCCGCCCGGCGGCGCACCGGGGGAGGGGGCCGCACGATGACCGGACCCGCCGGACGGCGGACCGGGGCGGCGGACTGGAGTCGGCGGCGCCACCGCCGATTCCGCGAAGGCCGTCCGGCACGCCTTGAGAGGTCCGTCCGGGCCGCCTGACTGAGCGGTTCCGGGGGCCGGCCCGCCGACACCTTCGGCGAGCCGGCCCCTTGCATTCGGCTCCTTGGGCTGCCACTGGTCGCTCGCTCCTGGCCACGGGACAGCGTCCTCGGCAACCCTGCGTGCCTCAGGCCGGGCGCGGGATGTAGGCCAGGCCGTGGGCACCGGGCTCGCCGAGCTTGGCGATGTCCAGCCGGGCCAGGCTCTGCAGCGTGTCCAGGTCGACGAGATGGACGGTGGAGGAGCCGACACAAGCCACATAGGCGATCCGGCCGTCGGGCGACGAGGTGATGGTCAGCGGCAAGAACCCCACCTCGGCCTCGCCCAGCCGCTCGCGGGTGCCGGCGGAGAACACCGTGAGCCGGCCCGGCGCAGGGCGTCCGAGCCGGGAGGCCGGGTCGGGTTCCATGGGCGATTCGCCCACGAGCAGCTTCCCCGTCGACGTCAGGTGCACCGGCAGGACGATGTGCTCCGTGGGCAGCATGTCGACGACGGACGCCGTCCGGGCATCGATGACCCGGATGCCGGCGGGCTTGTGCTCCTCGGCGGCGGAGAAGGAACCAGCGTAGGGCGAGGCGACGAAGACGTGCGTGCCGTCGGCGGAGACGGCAAGTCCCTCACTGCCCGGCACCTCGACCTTCGCGGTGAGGGCTCCCCGTTCGAGGTCGACGACCGATACGAACGGCGCCTCCTTGTTGGTGGCGTAACCCGTCTTTCCCGCCGGATCGATGGCGAACCAGTGCGGCCCGGGGGCGTCCGTGTCGATCCTGCCCAGGGGCCGCCGGGTCTCCGTGTCGATTACCACGACACCGCCGGGCCGGTCCTGCGATCCCTCCACGCTGACGTACAGGCGTCGACGGGCCGGGTCCAACGCCAGCCCGTGCGGGCCGTGTTCCGGCGCCAGGTCGACGACCTCGACGATGCGGCGGGTGTCGGGGTCGATGACGGTCACCTCGGTGCGACGGCCGCTGTTCGCGTGGTAGTAGCCCGAGTGATACGCCGTGGTGCACCACAGCAGCCGCTGCGCCGGGTCGAAGCACAACTCGTGTGGCTGGGCGGGGACTTCGACCGCACCGAGGTGCCGGTCGGAGGCGGCGTCGAAGAATGAGACCGTCGGCCCGCTCTGACTGACCACGGCCAGGACATCGCCTTCCCGGCCGGCACGGGGGGAGTACTGCACAAAGAGCTCCTTGAACGGGGCGGACAGGACGTCACGCGTCTTCGCGGACTCCTCCACTCTCGGCGCGAGAGAATTCCGGAGCAATGCAAAGATAGGCACCCAATAGTTGCCCCATCCGTAAAAGTGCAGCTCAGGAGCGTCAATGGATCTCAACCTGCTGCGAGTCCTGGACGCCCTGCTCCAGGAGAACAGCGTGACCCGCGCCGCGGAGCGACTCGGTACCTCACCCGCAGCGGTCAGCCGCACGCTGGCCCGGCTCCGCCGTGCCGTCGGCGACCCCCTGCTGGTCCGCGCGGGCCAGGGGATGGTCCCGACCCCGCGCGCCCTGGAACTGCGGGATGAGGTGGGCGTGTTACTGAGCCACTGCGACAACGTCCTGCGGCCCGGCGCCGGTTTCGATGCCGTTCATCTCCAGCGCACCTTCACCGTGCAGGCCGCCGATCTGCTCCTGGCGGGGCTGGCCGGGGCCCTGACCGACCAGGTCCACGCGGAGGCTCCGCAGGTGGACGTGGTCTTCCTGCCGGAGGCGCTGGAGGGCGGCCCCGCATTGCGGCAGGGCTGGGTGGACGTCGAACTGGGCGTCCTCGGCCGCCTGGACCCGGAGATCCGGACCCAACAGCTCACCCGGACGACGCTGGTCGGCATCGCCCGCAGCGGTCATCCCCTCTTTGACGGGCGGATCGACGCCCGCCGTTTCGCCGCGGCCGACCACATCGGCATCTCCCGGCTCGGCAAGCGCCTCGGGCCCATCGACAGCGCACTCGCGGAACTCGGCCTGCGCCGCCGGACCGCGGTCGTGGTACCCAGCCATACGAGCGCGATGATGCTCGCCCGGGACACCGACCTCGTCGCCCTCACCCTGGCCGACTGGCTCCCCGACACCACCTCCGCACTGGGAATGCGCACCTTCCCCATCCCCCTCGACCTGGCGCCTCTCGACCTCGGGATGGCCTGGCACCCCCGCAACTCGAGCGACCCCGGACACCGCTGGTTCCGTGACCGCTTGGCGGCCGCTGTCCTGACGGCGGCAGGGACGGGGGCGCCGCCGGTGACGTGAGGGCGAGGGTGGCGTGAGCGGGAGTGGGCCTCGCCGCAGCGGATTCCCCCGGCTATCGGAGCAAGGACCGGCCACCGCCCGGCGTCACCGGGGGCAGTGGCCACCAGGGCCCCGAGGAGCAGGCGGGTGTACTGAGGGAGTGAGCGTGATGAGGGAGCGGGCGTGATGAGGGAGCGAGCGTGACCGTGACCGCGGGGAGTCGGTGACTACGAGGTGTACGTGCAGCCGTGCTCTCCGTAATACCACTCGTACTGACCCATCACCCAGGAGTCCGCCGTGATCCTGAAGGTGCCGTGTGGGCCGGGACAGTGGAACGTCGTGGTGACGAGGTCACGGCCTGGTGGGGGAGGTCCCGGCGCCGCGGTGGCCGCGGAGGCGGCGCCGGCGCTTCCGGCGCCGAGCAGAGCAGTGATGAACGCTATGGCGATGATCTTCTTCATGGTGTCTCCCAGTTCCCTCGCGTGCCGGAACTGACTCTGAGGACGATACACGCAATCACCCAATTCGGGACAAGAGTAAAAATCTCCCGATATGTAGAGGGAGTCGGTTGCAGGGTCTTGCCGCGGCCTCACTCCAGCTCGTCGATGCGCAGATAGTCGAGCGCCCGACGCGTCAGCTCGGCGATGCCCTCCGGTTCGTCCTGCTGGGCCCAGTACTCCAGGGCGATGTGGATCGCGTCGAGCAGAGTGGTGGTCAGGAGTCGCACTTCCAGGCTGTCCGGTGGCGCTCCCGTGCGGGCTGCGAGGAGCGGCAGCAACCGGTCCTGCAGGTCCCGCCCGGCGGCCAGCCACCGCATCCGAATCGCAGGCACGCCGCCCATGACGCGCACCAGCCGACGGGCGCGCTCCGTGTCCGCGAGGTGCGGGGGTGAGGCCGGTGCGTCGAACGCCGCCTGCACCGCGCCGGTCAGCGGTTCATCGGCCGGCCATGTGGCCAGCGTGTCGACGAGCCGGCCGAGGCCGGCGGTCAGCAGGGGGGTGAGTGCGTCCTCCTTCGCCGCGCAGTAGCGGTAGAAGGTGCGTAGGGAGATGCCGGCGGCCGAGGCGATGTCCTCGACCGTGGTCGCGTCGTACCCCTGCTCGGAGAACAGGGTGGCCGCGGTCTCCGCGATCTCCAGCCGGGTCTCCTGTCGCCGCCGTTCGGTCAGCGACGGCCTCCCGCGCGGCGCTGTCATCCGTCGCTCCTCGCCGTGCGGTCCTGTTCCTGTCTCTGCCCCTGTGCCTGTTGCTCCATGTCGCGATTCTGTCACGGACCAGCTACTTGGCACGGCGTGTCAAAAAAGAGGTATGTTGGCTCCGCTGGATCGGTCGGATCGGACGGATCGGTCGGATCCCTGAACGCCCGTACGGGCCCGACAACTTGGGGTCAGACGGGGGCAGGCCGGCGTGCGTTATGTCATCCCAACGGGCCACCCGGGCACATCAGCGAGGAGTCGACCATGTCCGCCACCTCCCCCACCTCCCGTACCTCCCCCACCTCCCGTACTTCCGGCGCCTCGGGGCGTACTTACCTCATCACCGGAGCCGCCTCCGGCATAGGCAAGGCCACCGCATCCCACCTCCGCCAATGCGGCCACACCGTGATCGGCGCCGACCTCAAGGGCGCCGACATCTCCGCGGACCTCGCTACCCCCGAAGGCCGTACGGAACTGGTCGATCGCGCCCATGAGTTGACCGCCGGCCGGCTCGATGCCGTCATCGCCTGCGCCGGCCTCGCGCACTTCGCTCCGGCCACCGTCCAGGTCAACTACTTCGGTGTGGTCGCCACTCTCGAAGGGCTGCGCCCGCTGCTCGCCGCCGGAACCGAGCCGCGCGCCGTCCTGATCTCCTCCGTCACTTCCGTCCACCCGCACGACACAGCCATCGTCGACGCCGCGCTCTCCGGGGACGAGGAGGCGACCGTTGCCGCGGCCCAGGCCGCCATCGACCGGGGCGAGGGCTATGCGATCTACCCCTCGTCCAAGGCTGCCCTCGCGCGCTGGCTCCGTCGCACGGCGGTCACCGGTGACTGGGCGGCCGCCGGCATCCCGCTCAATGGCGTCGCCCCCGGCACGGTCGTCACGCCGATGACGGAGGGCATGCTCGCCGATGCCGGTATACGCAAGGTCGTCGACACGAGCGTCCCGATGCGCCTGCACGGCCACGCGCGCCCCGAACAGATTGCCCCGCTGCTGGCCTGGCTGGCCTCCCCGGAGAACTCACACGTCACCGGCCAGGTCGTCTTCATCGACGGCGGTGCCGAGGCCGTCCTGCGAGGCGACAGCACCTGGTAGTCGTCGGGCGGCGGCAATGGTGAACGACAGCCCGTAGGGCCTGTCGCCTGCCCGATGTGCCGTCGTCGAGCTGGTGGCCTCACGGGCCATTACCGAGCCAGTGGTCCGCATCACCGCGAACGCCGCAATGGGATGGCGGCTGCACAAGAACTACATGATTGGCTGGATCAAGGAACGGAAGCCGTACGAGAGGCTCATCGGACTCGCGGAGAGCGTGACCGGCGTCCTGGCCGAGTTTCCCCCTGTGTACGGCCATGGACAGTCCACGACGGTCAACGCGTATGAGTCTCCGCATCCCAGGGTGGGGGTGATCAGGGAAGGGGCGCGGGGGCACGGCTCGTTCATGCGTGGCGCCGCCCGCGTCGCCCCAGGCGTGGCTGCCCTATGAGAGGTAGCGGCGGAAGCCCTGCGCTTGGGCCTTGAAGCCGCACGCTTCGTAGAAGGTGTGGACGTAGGCATCGTCCGCTGCCAGCAGCTGCACCTTGTAGCAGCCGGCCGACTCTGCCAGTTGCACGGCCGCCGTCATCAGTTGGCGCCCGATGCCACGCCGCTGGAAGGAATTGGCCACTACGACGTTCTCCACGAACAGGATGGCCCGGCCACCGCGTGTGAGGTTCGGCATGAGGAGGCAATCCGCTGTTCCGGCCAGGGTGCCGTCAGCGTCGGCCACCAGGATGGTTCGTCCCTGCTGCCCCGATATGGCTGACCAGATGCTCTCCGCAGTGGCGCCGGGCATGGGCACATCGTCCACGTTCAGCTCGCTGTACAGGGTCAGCAGCGCTGCCAGGTCCGCTTCGGCCGCTGATCGCACGGTGATCTTCATGTGCCGAGCCTAGAACGACCGCTATGTCCCGTGCGCGAAGCTGAACTGGACCGCACCCCAAGTCGGCGGCGATCGTCGTCCTGCTGCCCGTATGGGAGCCGCGTCGCCGGGGGCGCCCCAGCTCCTGGGGCGCCCCCAGGAGGTGCACACGCTGAGTGGAACGCTGCATCCCCGGGGTGATCAGGAGTGGCCGGCGTCACTCGGACTGATGGCGATGTGTGATCCCCTCGTCGACGCTGCGTATGCCCTGTGTGCGATTGTGACGGGGCCGATAGCGCGGCCGTGACGCCTGTGCGCATCCTTCCCGGGACCAGCGAGAGAGCGAGAACGGCGATGCCCATCCCCCGCATGTCCATGGCCCTGACGGCAGGTGTGCTGACCGGCACCACCCTGGTGGCGACGGTCTGCGCCGTCGGTGGCGCCGCGGCGTCCCAGCCCGACAACGCCAGGGGCGGGAACACGTCCGCCCCGGTGCTGCCCGCGCGCTTCACGCAGCAGAAGATTCAGTGGACGGCCTGCGGTGCGGACGTCACCGCCAAGGCCGTACCGGGCGCCGAATGCGGCTGGGTGAAGGTGCCGGTGGACTACGCCGTCCCGGACGGGAAGACCGTCGAACTCCGGGTGTCGCGGGTGCGGGCAAAGGACCCCAGCCGTCGTCTGGGATCACTGCTCTACAACCCCGGTGGGCCCGGCGCGGGCGGTGCGGCCGACGTGGCCGACGGAAACTGGCAAGCCGGCCCCCAGGCCCGGTCGCGCTACGACCTGGTCGGCTTCGACCCCCGGGGCACAGCCGGTTCCGGGCAGATCAAGTGCCCCGACGGCGTGGCGCAGCAGCCCGAGAACCCGCCGCGTACCGAGGCGCAGGCCGAGAAGGCGTTCGCCGAGGCGACCAAGCGCGGTCAGGCCTGCCAGAAGGCGAGTGGCGCTGTTTTCGCGCACATGGACAGTGTGAGCGTCGCGCGTGACCTGGATGTGCTCCGCACGGTCCTGGGCGATGCCAAGTTGAATTACACCGGCTTCTCCTACGGCACCTTCCTCGGCCAGCAGTACATGAAGCTGTTCCCCGACAAGGTGGGCCGGATGGTGCTCGACAGCGTCGTCAACCCCGCGGCCGACATGCAGCAGGTCGCCCGCCGTGACGCCAAGACGTCCGATGACGCGATGCGTCGCTACGCCCAGAATCTCGTCGCGCGCGGGGACGACCGTCTGGGAACCACGGCCGGGGAGATTCTGCGGAGGGTCACCGGGTTCGCCAAGAGGCTGGAGCGGAAGCCACTGCGAGGGTCGGACGGCGAGACGTTCACCGACGCCACCCTGTCCATGTATCTGGACACCGCGGTGACGGACAAAGCGACCTGGAAGCCGCTGACCAAGGCGCTGGTCGCCGCCCTGCACGGGGACGGGGCCGCCTTCGAGCGCTTCGACAAGGAGACGGCCGGCGACGGCGGTGGCGAGAAGCCGACGCCGCAGGAGCAGAAGGCCGAGGAAGACGAGTCCGCGAGCATGCCGGCGGTGCTGTGCCTGGACTCGCCGTCCGCGCCGAAGTCCCCCAAGGAGATGCTTGACACCGCCGACGCGTTCGCCAAGCAGTCGCCGCTGTTCGGGCGTTCCTTGGCCTGGCAGATGATCGACTGCGCGACCTGGCCGATCGCCCCCACCGGCGCGGCCGAACCGATCAAGGCATCCGGGGCGGCACCGGTGCTGCTGGTGTCGTACACCAACGATACGCAGACTCCGCTGGCCAACGCGCAGGAGGTGCTCCGGCAGTTGGGCCACAGTTCGCTGCTGGTACGCAAGGGCCACGGGCACGCGGCGTACGCCTCAAAGAATCCGTCCACGTGCACCGACCGAGCCGTCGACAGGTATCTGGTCGGTGGAAAGCTGCCGGACAAGGTCGCCAACTGCCCGCGCTGACACGTTCGTGTGGTCCACCGGGGCGGGGCGGGGGGCGCCACCTCACCGCGGGTGGGCGTAGGCGGGTGGGCGTGCGCTGATGCGGGGGCGTCCGGGTCCGGACTACTGCGATCAGCGCCCTCCACCCTTGGCCGCCGAGGGCACCCGCTCTCCCGGCCGCCGAGCGCGCGGGCCGCGTCGCCCGACCCACCCCCACAGAGCCAGCAGGAGGCAGGCCGTCAGGCAGCCGGTTCCTGCCACGGCCAGCGGCCCGTTGTCGCCGGTCGCCGCGGCGCCGCCGGGATCGGCCGTGGAGCCCGCCGCGACCACGCCCAGCCCGGCCGCGACGGTGATGACGGTTTTGGTCAACCCGGAGGCCTCACCGGCGCGTTCGGGCCGGATGACGCCCTGGGTGGCGGTCAGCGTCAGGGCGTTGCCGACGCCCAGCGCCGCCCCGCTGCCGGTGACCGCCGTGAGATACGGCGGCAGTCCGGAGACGAACGCCGCGCCCAGCAGCATCACCGCACCCGCCCCCAGGCCCGTCGCCATGACCGGTACGGCGCGGGCGCCGGTCACCCGCCCCGCGAACGGCCCCGCGGCCGCCATGGCCAGCGCGGGGCCGAGGAAAGCCACCCCGGCCGCCAACGGCGTGAGCTGCCGGCCCTCCTGGAGCGAGAGCGGTACGACGAACAGGAACACCACGGTTGCGGCGTTGGCCACCGCGCCCGCCGCGGTCAACGCCACGAAGGAGCCGTTACGGAAGAGCGCGGGCCTGATCAGCGGCTCGGCAGTGCGGAGTTCGATCCGTACGAAGGCGGCCGAAGCCAGCGCCACGAGGCACAGCGTGCCGACGCCGGCGGGGGACACCCAGCCCCACACCGGGCCGCGGTCGATGAAGAGCGCCAGGGCCGCGATGGCGCAGGTCCCGGTGGCCAGCCCCGGCCAGTCGACGTGCCCGGACGCCGTGGTGTCCCGCGATTCCCGGGCCCGGCGAGCACAGAGCGCGGCCACCACAACCAGCGGCACGTTGAGCCAGAACACCGCCCGCCACGACACCATCTCGGTCAGCACACCGCCGACGAACGGGCCGCAGGCGGTGGCCAGTCCGCCGATGCCCAGCGCCCACCCCGTGGCCCGGCCGCGCAGGGCGGGCGGGAACACGTTCGTCAGCAGCGCCAGCCCGGCCGGCATGATCAACGCGCCACCCGCGCCCTGCACCACACGGGCCGCCACCAGCACCGGCAGCGAGGGCGCCAGTGCACAACCCAGCGACGCCATTCCGAACAGCGCCAGCCCCGCGGTCAGCAGACGGCGTCGGCCGAACAGGTCACTCATCCGGCCCGCACCCAACATGAGCGTGCCGCACGACAACAGGTAGGCGCTGACCGCCCATTGCAACTGCCCGGTGGAAACGCCGAGTTCCGCCTTGATGTGCGACAGGGCCAGGTTCAGGGCGAAGGAGTCGAGCTGGATGCAGAAGACACCCAACGCGACCGCGACCAACGCCCACCGGGCTCCTCTCCGCCCCTCGACTTCCCACACCGCCCCAGCAATTTCCGGCACCGTCACAGCACTCTCCTCAGCATTTCCCTCGCCGCTGCCTGGCCGGGCAGCGGCGTCATCGCGCGCCTGAACGTCTCTGGTGGGAGGGTGTGGGGGATGGGTGCGCCGGAAGGCATCGGTGCGCAGGAGGATCGGCCCAAGTGCTGATCAGGTGAATGAGCGCGTCCCGTGGTCCGGTGGGACGCTGCTGAGATTGTCAGCTCGACCTGGCGTCGCGAGTCATACGCGCGTTCGGCAGCTTCCCTCGCCAGAGCTCTCGCTCGCCGGTGGTCTTGAAGCCGTGGCGCTCGTAGAAGCGGACCGCTCGCTCATTGTATTCGGTGCCCCATAGACGCATGGAGACACCCCCTAACACTCCAGCAGCCGGCGGACCTCGCCCGTGCCCAGCGTGATCACGGCCCGGGGTCGCATGGGTCCCTCGCCGCGCCGGGAGAGCAGGACCACCTCCTCGACCACAGCCGACATCGTGCCGAGCCGGCCGGCGCACTCGATGGCCAGAGAGCGCGGATCCTGAGTGCGGCCCAGGGACAGATGCGGCGTGAAGCGATCGCCACGCCCGCGGCAGAGCGGGAACCGCAAGCACAGCTCCCGGTGCAGACGTGCCCACGGTGCCAGGCCCGCCGCGGCCGGGTCGAGCCACACCGTCGCGTAATGCCGGTGCCGGAAGTACCGGACGCCGGCCAGACGCGACGTGAACGCCGCGCTCTCCGCCGCGCCGGCGGAGAGCAGCGGCACAGCCCGGGCGAACTCCTCCTCCGGCGCGAAGCCGAACAGCAGATTCACATGCGGCGGCCACCGCCGCACCTGCGGATCATGCGCCCAGCGGATTTCCTGGATTGCCGGCCAGAGCTCCTGCGGCGGCAGCCACGCCACCGCCGTCCGGGCCGTCGGTGCCACCTCGAGCACATCCAGCGGCGTGGTCCCGCCGAAGACCGGATTCCATCCCACGCTCCCATGGTCCGGGCCGCGCCCGCATCGCACGAGCCGAGGGGGGCCGCGGGGGCGATTCCCACGGTCCCGAAGCTCGGTGGTCAGTCGAAGGGCCGCCCTCTAGACGGAACCCAGGTCGGCCGACACCCAGTGTTCCGGCTGCATGTAGAGGACGACGTGCGCACCGAGCTGGGCGTGGTCGTACTCCACGAAGCCGGCGACCTTGTCCTGTGGGAGGTACCGCGCGGCCATCTCCCAGGACCGCTCGCGGCTGTCTGATTCCGTCCTGGTGACCGGGCCCTCCACCGACACGTAGCGCACGGTCGGCTCCGCCCGCTGCACCATCAGACTGAAGCGCCCGGCGGACCGGATTGCTCGCGCTTTCCGGGAATCGGGCCCGGTACGCACCCACAGTTCGCCACCCGGCGTGTAGTGGTACCAGATGGGTACCGTCAGCGGTGCGCGGTCCGGCCGCTCGACCACCGACAGCGCACCGATGTGAGGTTCCGCCAGAAACTGCTCTCGTTCCCGTATCGACAGTGCCATGTGCCCGATCATAGTCCGGCTCACGGCTCATCGACGTGACATGACCCGATCCGGCGCCTGCTGGCACCGAGGGCACCACACGGTGTGCCGGCCGGCCCAGCGCCCGCCGCAGAGCCGTTCGCGGCAGCGGGGGCAGACGGGAGCGGCGTCGTCCCGGTGGCCGGTGAGCCATGACCTGCGGGGCGGCACCCGGCCGGCCGCCACCGCCGAGCGCAGTGTCCGTCGCAAGGCCGCGTACATCCGGTCCAGCTCCTGGGTGGTGAGCGTGCCGACGGGCCGGGCGGGGTGCAGCTTCGCGCGCCACAGGATCTCGTCCGCCAGCAGATTGCCGAGGCCGGCCAGGACCGACTGGTTGAGGAGTGCCGACTTGATGCCGCCGCGCCGGCCGGCCAGAGCCTCGTCGAATCCGGGGCGGTCGACAGACAGCGCATCGGGGCCCTGATCCTTCATCATGCGCGCCACGGTGGGTTCGTCCGCCAGCCAGAGACCCTTGAGTTTGCGCTGATCGCGGTAGCGCAACTGCCGGTCGTCGGCGAGGGTGAAAGTGACACGGTCGTGCGGGTGCAAAGGCTCGGCCGACGGACAGCAGACGAGCTGCCCGGTCATGCCGAAATGCAGCATCAGGGTCGGGCCTCCCTCGGTGGGCGCCAAAAGCCATTTCCCCTGCCGCTCGGGCCCGGCGAGGCGCCGCCCCTCCAATGAGCGCCGCAGCCGGCGGGCGCTCACACCGTTCAGTACACCCGCGTCGTGCACATCGATCCGCAGCAGGCAGGCGCCCCGCGCGCAGGAGTCGAGAATCTTGCGGAAGGCCTCCACATCGGGCAGCTCAGGCATCCAGCCCTCCGTCGGTCGTACGCGGGCAGCCTTCGGACGGCGCCTCGGGCCCCAGGTGGTGCGTCACGCGTCCGCCCTGCTGTGGCCCTTCACGTCGGTGCTCCGGTGAGGGGCCTGATCGCCGTCGTCTTCATAGAGGCCACCGGCGGGCACGATCTCACCCGGGTGGAAGGTCTGGTTGTCGTTCATGCCTCTTCATGCCTCCTGTCCACTGCATGCCTCCTGTCTACGACGCGGCCCCCCTCCGCGCGACCCGAGGCATGCCCCGGTAGCTGCCGGCGGTGGCGTCGGTCCTCGGCCGGCCGCATGGACGCCTGGCCGGGGCTGCCGTCCTGCGCTCTTCGGCACCTGAGCTCCGTGCCGGCAGGAATGGCGCCACCGGAGGCATGACCGCCGCCTTCGCGGAAACACCCTGAGGAGACTCGACCAAGGAGCCTGGATCATGCTGATGCCCGACCCCAAGGACGTGCGGACCCTGCTGAGCCGGTATGCCGATGCACGTTTGGCGCACGCGGAGAGGTCGACTTGCGAGTCCGCCACCCAGCTGGACGATGTGTCGTACACCCTGTGCGTGGCCACCGCGACCACAGAGATCAACGACGCCCTGGCCGTCGCCGACCGCATCCTGGCGCAGTCCGCTTCTCCTGCCCTCAGCCGCCCGTGAGGGCGTGAGGCATGGCGGTGCCGGCCGGCGCCGCCCGGGTGGCGGTGCGTGCTCACTGGACGTGGACTGGTAGGGCCCACGGCAGAGCCGCCGGGAAGGCTGACCGAAGAAGGGATGAGCAGCCGTGCCTGCAGGATCGAACAAGAAGCGTGAACGGCAGTACGAACACATCAAGGAACAGGCCGAGGAGCGTGGCACCTCGCAGAAGCGGGCCAAGGAGATCGCCGCCCGCACGGTGAACAAGGAGCGTGCCCGCTCCGGCGAAGCCAAGACCGCCGCCAAGGCCTCCCTCCGCGACCCGAAATCCGCTCCGCAACGCGGCGGGGAACGGTCCCACCGCGGACCCGGCGGCCCGACCAGGGACCAGCTCTACGAAGAGGCCAAGAAGAAGAACATCGAAGGCCGCTCCACCATGAACAAGGACCAGCTCCGCCGGGCCGTCGGCCGCTGACGCCCGACGGCAGCCCGGCCTGCGGAAACAGCTGCCCGGCGCAGCCCAGGTGCTCCGGAAGGGAGCGGCGGGCTGCGCCGGGCAGCGAGTTTATGCCTTGGAACGGTATGTGCCGGGCATACGGGTGCAATGGACCAACACAGCGCAAGCAGGACACCGCCGACGGGCCCCGCCTGGGCAGGGTGGCTCTACCTGGGGCTGGCGGTGCTGGCGGGAACCCAGCTCTTGGCGACCCTGCTGCAGTCGGGGGCCGGCGATCCGAGTTTCGTTCCCAGCCTGGTCGGTGTGATCGCGTTTCCAGCCCTGGCCGGCGTCTCGCAAGCCGGCCGCGGACTCAGGAACCGGCCGGGAGGAAGCCGTCCCTGACCTTGTCGCGGCCTGAGGCGTGCAGCGCTGCCGGCATCACGGCGTTCACGTGTACCAGGCCGAGGTGGGCCAGGTGCCGCGCGGGACGTGCCGGGCCTGGCCGTCGGCGGAAATACCGCAGCCCCCGTGGGAACTCGGCGCACCACCGGCCCGACTAGTGGGCTGTGGAACGGAGCGAGGAGCGGACAGGGTCCCCAGTGGAGCGGCAGCCGGGCGGTGCGGGCGGCCTTGAGGTGCGGCTTCGGGGGGTGGTGTGTCGCCATGGCCGTCTGGAAGCGGTGACCGGGGTCGATCTGGAGGTGCGGGCCGGTGAGCGGATTGCTCTGACCGGTACGAACGGGTCTGGAAAGACGACGCTGTTGCGGGCGGTGCTCGGTCTGCACCGGCAGGTCGACGGGGAGATCGTGGTCGGTGGCCGGGGCTGCCGTAGCGCTGCCGAGTGGGCGTGGCGGAGAAGAGCGTGCGGGTGGATTCCGCAGCGGCCGGCACCCGGGCGCTTTCCCTTGCTGGCACGGGAGTTGCTGGCGAGCAGCGGCGACCTGGCGGAGGCGGAGCGGGCGGCCGAACGGCTGGGCATGGGCGGTCTGGCGGACCGGCCGGTGGGCAGCCTCTCGGGTGGTCAGTTGCAGCGGATGCACCTGGCGCGGGCGGTGGGCTGTGTGGCGGCCGGAGCGGGTGTGCTGCTCGCGGACGAGCCGACCGCGGCACTGGACTTCGCGGGCCAGGAGGAGGCCGCCGAGGTGCTGACCACGCTGCCGGTGACGCTGCTCGTGGTGACCCACGACCGGGCCATGGCCGCGCGCTGCGACCGGACGCTGGAGATGGCCGCCGGGCAGCTGCGGGAGGTGTCGTGAGCGCGTGGGGGCAGGTTGGTGACCTGTGGCAACTGGTCCCGGTGCAGCGGGCCGGGGCGGGGCTGCTGCTGGCCGCCTTCGGGCTGCCGGTCGTCGGTGTGGTGATCGTCGGGCTGGACATCATGCCGGTGCGTTTCGCGATGATGCATGTGGCGCTGCTGGGCATCGCCGTGGGCCAACTGGTGGGCCTGGACCCGGTGTTGTGCGCGCTGGTGGCGTGTGCACTGGCCGGCGCGGGGGTGGCGCCGCTGGCCCGCACCGCCGAGGGCCTGTCCGGGGCGATGGGCCTGCTGATGAGCTTGGCCATCGCTGCCGCCTTGTTGCTGCTGGCGCTCTCCGGGGTGAATGCCAATGGAGCATTCGCGCTGTTGTGGGGGTCGATCCTGGCAGTGAGGCCGGCCGATCTCGTCGTGCTGGGGGTGCTGGCCGTGGCCGTACCGGGGCTGTTCCTCTGGCGCCGCCGCGATCTGGCGCTGCTGCTGCACGACCGTGAGCTGGCGCTGTCCTCCGGCGTGGCGGTGCAGCGGCTGACCGTGGTGCTGCTGGTCCTGGTGGCGGTCGCGGTGGCCGGTGCCATCCGTCTGACGGGCGCGCTGCTGGTGGACGCGCTGACCTTGCTGCCCGCCCTCGCCGCCCGCCGCCTCGGCCGTTCGCTGGTGTCGATCACGCTCTGGGCGATCGGCATCGGCGTCGTCGTGAACGTCGTCGGCTTCCTGATCTCGCTGGCCTGGGACCTGCCGCCCGGTCCGGTCCTCGTCCTCGCCGCGGGGGTGGTCGCCCTTGCCGCTCATCTCATACCCGAACGGAGAACCTCATCATGGCGCACGTCCGCGTCCTCTTCCGCCCCCTCGCCGCAGTCACCGCACTGAGCGCGGGGCTGCTCCTGCTGACCGGCTGCGGCGACGGCTCCGGTAAGGCCGGTACCGACAAGGCGGGCGAGTCGGGGTCGGCGTCGTCCGGTCCCGTGGTGGTCGCCACCTCCAGCTGGGAGGCTGCGCTGGCCAAGGCGGCCGGGGCCAAGAACGTCAAGTCCCTTGTTCCCGCCTCGGTCCGGCATGCGCCCGACTACGACCTGAAGCCGTCCGACCTGGCAGCGGTTGCGGGGGCCGATTACGTCCTCTACGCCTCGTTCGAGCCGTTCGCGGGCCGTATCAAGGAGGCCGCGGGCTCCAAGGCGAAGCTGGTCGAGGTCAATCTGGACAACGCGCCCGCGACCACCAAGGCCGAGGTGACGAAGCTGGGCGAGAAGTTCGGGACGGAGCGGACCGCGGCCAAGTGGAACACCAAGTTCACGGCGGAGTGGGCCTCCCTTGCCAAGCAGGTGAAGGGCGCTTGGCCCGGTGGCAAGGCTCCGACGGTGGCGGCGCAGAAGTTCACGACGTGGGCGGCCGCGCTGGCCGGGGCGAAGGTGGTCGGCACCTACGGCCCGGAGGCGGTCACCCCGGCCCAGCTGTCCGCACTGTCGGCGAAGAAGCCCGCCTTCGTGCTGGACAACGAGAACATGTCGACCGGGACCGTCCTGCCCGGCTCGGGCGCCAAGCAGCTGAACGTCGTGAACTATCCGGGCGCGGACCTCGATCTGCTCGGGGTCTACCGCAAGGCGGCCGGTCAGCTGGAGAAGGCGTTCTCCGGTTCCTGACCCGGCCTGTCGTACGAGAGCGTGCGCGGGATCTCGCACGAGAGCTCGCGTGCGAGGGGGAGGGGCCGCTGGGTGCGGTCCCTCTCTCGTGCTTTCCCCGGTGGCGTCCCTCTGTTGCCTCAGCCGGCCTGTGCGTGGTCGGCGGGGAACTCGGCGGCCGCCCTCTCCCGCAGTGCGGCGCGATCGGGCTTACCCGCCGGGGTGAGGGGCAGTTCGCCGGTCACCAGCAGCAGCCGCTCCGGGTGTTTGCGGCGCTCCAGACCACGCGCGTCCAGGTGGTCGCACAGCGTCTCAAGTCCGGGCTTCCGTCCGGCCCTTGGCACCACACACGCCGCGAGCCGTTCGCCCATCAGGGGATCGGGGACGCCGACGCACATCACCTCACGGATGTCCGGGTGGGCGGAGAGCTCGCCTTCGACCTCGGCGGGGCTGATGTTCGCACCGCCGCGGATCACGATGTCCTTCAGGCGGCCGACGACCCGCAGCGTGCCGTCGGCGTCCAGCATGCCCAGGTCCCCGGTACGGACCCAGCCGCCGGCGGTGCGGTACCGCATGTTCAGCTCGGGTGCCCCGACGTAGCAGAGCGGCGTCATCGGGCCGCGCGCCACGATCTCCCCCGGTTCACCGGCGGCGCCTCCGGGCAGCGGGGCGATACGGATCTCACACACGCCGGGGACGGGCCGGCCCACCTTGATCCCCGGGCCGCTGTCCGGGTGGTGGTCGGGGGCGTTCTGCCCGGTCAGGCCGCCGTGGCAGTTGACGCCGTCGGCGGAACCGTAGAGATTGACCACCGTGCAGCCGAAGGCCCGGCTCGCTTCGTCGCGGGTGGCCGCGTCGAGCGCGGAGCCGCCGAGTATCAGGGCGGTCAGCCCGGCGGGTGTCTCGCGGGTGTCCGCCAGCCGGTCGAGCATCATGCGCACCATGGTGGGCACGCCCAGCACGTGGGTGGGCCGGTGGGCGAGGATCGCCTCCAGGGCCGCGTCGGGCGTGAAGCGGTCGAGCAGGACAAGGGATCCGCCGTGCCGGGCGAGGGTGACGGCGGTTCCGCTGCTGCCGAAGGCCGACGCGAGCGGCACCAGGAAGAGGCAGCGCGGCCGCATGCCGTCGCGGAGCAGCGGCGCGAGCGTGTTGCCACGGCCGCCCGCGAGTGCATTGTGCGAGTACGCCACCATCTTGGGCTCGGCCTCGGACCCGGAGGAGACCAGGATCCGGGCCGCGGTGTCGGGGTCGGGGCGCGCGGGAGTGAACGCGGTCGCGTCAGCGCGCAGCAGACCGGCCAGCGGCAGGCAGCCGTCGGGGGCCGGGCCGGGGCCGGCGGCGATCACGGCGCGCAGGGCGGGCAGTTCGCCGGACAGTCCGGCCAGCTCTCGTGCGTGTTCGACGCCACGGTGTGCGGAGGCGGCGATCACCGCGCGGGCCCCGGAGCGGCCGAGCAGCGACACGGCCTCCCGCCCGCCGCGTCCGACCGGGAAGGGCAGGACGACAGCGCCCAGCGCGGCCACGGCGAGGTCGGCCGCGACCGCCTCTCCGGTGTTGGGGAGCTGGACGCCCACCACGTCTCCGGGACAGACGCCTGCTTCGGCGAGCCCGGTGGCCAGACATCGTGCCTGGTGGTCCAGTTCCGCGTAACTGACCTCGCCGCCGGCGTCGATCACGGCTGTGGCGTGCGGGTCGGCGATCCGGCGGGCCCGGAACAGCGCGTACAGGTCCAGGTCGGGGCAGTGGCCCTCGGTGGCCCAGGCGCGCCGCAGCGTTGCGGGGACCAGATCGTGGAACCGGGAGGGGAGCGGGGCTGTCATGCGAACCTCCAGGGCGAGGGGACGACGAGGGAACCATGGGAATCGCGGGTCAAGGCCCCGCGCAGGCGTGGGTCTTCAGGAAGCGCGCCGAGATCGGTGGTGACGGCGGTGGCAGAGCCGCCTTGCGCGCGCAGGGCTGCGACGGCCTGGTCGGACGGCAACTCCCGCAGGCGCGCCGACTCGGCATGTGCCGTACGGGAGGAGTCGTCGGCCGGCGCCAGCCAGCCGTCGGCGGTCGCCAGCGGACGGCGGAATCCGGCCGGGCGGCGCGGGCCTTGGCCCGCCGCGGCCCGTCGCACCGCGGGTGCGGTGAGCGTTTCCGCGGCACCGAGCAGTGAGGACTCCACCCGGACGCCGCGCCCGCTGCGCTCGCGGAGCAGCAGACCGGCGAGCACGGCCTCGGCGCCGACGAGTCCGCCGAGCACATCGATCAAGGTCATGAGGGAAGGGGCGGGCGGCTCGTCGGCCGGCCGGGCCGCTTCGCCGACGGCGGTACGGGCCTGCACCATGAAGTCGGTGCCCATGGGGGCATCGGGCAGGCGGCCCGCCCAGCCGCTGGTATAGGCGTACACCAGGCGCGGGTTGACGGGTGCCAGATGGCCGGCGCCCAGCCCGAACCGTTCCGCCTTGCCCGGCGCCCAGTTGTGCAGGAAAACGTCCGCGCCCGCGGCCAGCTCCCGCAACTCGGCTTGCCCGACGGGCGACTTGATGTCGACCTCCACGGCGCGCTTGCCGCGGTTGAGGGCGAGCCAGCGTGCGGAGACCCCCGCGGCGCAGGGCGGCATGCCGCGTAGCGGGTCCCCGCCGGGCGGCTCGATCCGTACGACGTCCGCGCCGAGCAGGCCGAGCAGATGGGCGGCGAGCGGGGCCTGGATACGGCGGCCCGCTTCCAGCACGGTCAGGCCGGAGAGCGGGAGGGCGCCGGCGGACAGGGGGCTGAAGGACAGGGGACCGGTGGACAGGGCGCCGGCGGTGAGGGGCGGTGTCCCTGCCTCGGGAAAGGTCGCCAGGGTCCATGGTGCGGCGTCGGGCGCCGCCTCCGCCGCCCGCCCGGCCAGCGTATGCAGGGCGCACACCTCGGCCCCCGATGAAGCGGCTGCCTCCCGTATGAGCCTCCAGGGCACAGCGCGCGCTGTCCGGTGCAGCTCCTCGGGCAGGGGAGCGCAGGCGGTGGCGTAACGGAACTGAAAGGGGGGCCAGCCGGCGCGTATCGCTTCCTCGGGTGCGCCGAGTGCGCGCCAGAACCGGGCCCAGGGGGCGGGCTCCAGCGCCTCCAGCTCGAAACGGGTGCCACAGGCGGCGGTGAACGGCGGGCCGCCGGGAGCCGGGGTGACGGCCTCCGCCTCGGGTGCGTTCGCCGCCGCGGCGTACTGGGAGACCGTCAGCAGTGCTGCCCGGTCGGCCCCGGTGGCGAAGTCCGTGGCTCCGCCCCCGCCTCGCGCCCGGCCGAGGAGCGCGGCGAGCAGGCCCTGCACGGTGAGGACGGATGCGCAGGTGGCTGCGTAATCGACGGCCAGGCCCCGGGGCGCGCCGTCGCGTCTGCCGTGCACATGCATCATCCCGGTGGCCGCCTGGACGGTTGCCTCGTCGTTGGCGTCCGCTTCCGGCAGGACATCCGCCCAGGCGGTGTACGCCGTCACCTCGCCCAGTCCACCGCCGGTTGCGGTGAAACGCGCGGGCCCGGTCCGCGCGGCCGGTGTCTCTGGCGCGCCGGCGCCCAGCGACCGCAGGTGGGCGAGTGCCGGCGCGGTGAGTGCGGCAGGCCCCGAGACCTGTACGTCCACCGCCTCCAGCGGCCGGTGCGCACCGATGACAGTGGGGCTTCCCACGGCATGCACGGTATTCACGGCATTCACGGCGTTCCTCTCCGTCGACGGCGGTGTGCGCCGCGTGTTTCGTACGGGCGTGGACGTACGGGCGTGGATGTACGGGTGTGGACGTACGGGAACCAGACGACGACCGGGGCCGACCATCTCCACGGCCAGTAAGTCGGACTGCCGGTTCACCGAGTTCCCGGTGGATACGGAGGAAAGCGGTGAACTCAATGGATCGTGTGCAAGGCGCCTTGAGGCTTCCGAACACGAACCCGGACGCGGACGCGGCCCTCGGCCCTGGCCCCTTCGGGCTGCCGGACTGTCCGCCCGGGGCCGCCGGGCTGCGGGGACGCGTAGCGGCGTTCGTACGGGAGCGGGTGATGCCCGCCGAACCGGTGCTCGACGCGGGCGGACCGGCCGCGCACGCCGCGTCGCGCAGGCTCCGGGCGGAGGCGAAGGACGCCGGGTTGTGGGCGCTGCCATTGCCCGTGGAGTGGGGCGGACAAGGGGTGCCGCTGTCCCGCTACGCGCACCTTGCCGAGGCCGAGGGGGCGAGCGACCACGGTCCTGCCGCCCTCGGTTCGGGGTCCCTGCTGGACGTGCTGATGCTCAGCCGCCACGCCGCCGAGCCCGTTCGTGAGCGCTATCTGCACGGCATCGCGGCGGGTGAGCTGCGCACCTGCTACGCGATGACCGAGCCCGACACGCCCGGTACCGACCCCGCGCTGACCGCGACCCGAGCCGAAGCCGGCCCCGACGGGACGTGGACCCTGCACGGCCGCAAGTGGTTCATCACGGGAGCGGGCGACGCCGACCTGGTGACCGTGATGGCCCGGACCGGCGACGACCTGACGCTGTTCCTGGTGCCCACGTCGGCGCCCGGATTCCGGGTGGTGCGCGAACTGCCGGTGCTCGGCGTGGGCGGCCAGTGGGAGATCGAACTCGACGGGGTCACCGTGCCCTCGGACCATGTGGTCGGCGAGCCTGGCAAGGCCCTGCGGATCGCCGGGGAGCGGCTGGGACTCGGCCGCGTCCTGCGGTGTCTGCGCTGGCTCGGACAGGCCGAACGGGCCTTTGACCTGATGTGTGTCCGCGCCCGGTCGCGGAGCCAGTCATCCGGCCCGCTGGCCGACCGCCAGCTCGTCCAGCAGCTTGTCTTCGACGCACTGCTGGCGATCCGCACGACCAGGCCGCTGGTGTACGAGGCGGCGGCCCGTCTGGAGGCGGGCGACGACGCCCGGGTGGAGACCGGGCTCGCCAAGGTCGCGGCCGCCCGGATGCTGCAACAGGTCGCCGACGCCGCGATCCAGGTGCACGGCGCGGCCGGCCTGGGGCCGGACACCGCGCTGCCGGGGCTGTTCCGTATGGGCCGCGCGGCCCGGCTGCTGGACGGCCCGGACGAGCTGCATATCGCTGCGGTGGCCCGCCGTGTGCTGCGCGATCACGGCGGCGCCACGTGAACTCTGGCGGCCACGCCGTGAACTCTGACGGTCCCTCCGCGAATGACCTCGGCCACGCCGCGAAGCCTGGCGGCCACGCCTGAATTACGCGGGTCGCGTGGGGCGTTCCGTTCTGGTCACATCGTGAACGGCTCCGCCAGCCCGGTGAGTATCGCCAGTCCCCAGGCGAGGAAGAAGTCTCCCCAGATCAGCTCATGGTGCGTGGCGAGGCCCCGCCCGGCGTCGTAACAACCGTCCAGCAACGCGCCCGAGTCCGACTGGTGGGCCTCGGTCAACTGGCGCAGGATCAGCCGTCCCCGGGTCGTCAGGCGATCGCCTTCCTCTCCGTCGCCCGCTGCCCGTGCGAGCGTGGCCAGCTTCAGCGCGGCCACCGCCTCGATCGCCGCGGCGGACGTGTCCAGGGGGCCGGGCAACATCCCGTCCTGAGCCGGAGGGATGAGCCGTGTCCCCGGGGCGAGGCGCAGTGCGGCAAGCCGCCTTGCCGCCTCCCGCAGGCGGGCGTCGTCCCCGAGCAAGTGGAGCCCGTCGGCGGCCCCCAGCAGCAGCCAAGCCGCCGTACGGCTCCAGCCGGGCGCCGGCTCGGCGCGGGCCGTCCAGGTGCCGGGCGGCCGGGCCCGCCAGGCGGGGCGCGGCGGGTCCTCGGAGAGGCACAGGTCAAGATGCCGGGTGAGATGGCCGTAGGCGGCAGCCTGACCACTGCCCCTGCCGCTTCCACTGCCCCTGCCGCCTCCATCGCCCCTGCCGTCTCCACTGCTCCCACCGCCCTCGCTGCTCCCGCCGCTCCCACCGCCCGGCGTGCGGGCCAGCAGCGGCACGAGCCCCGGTACCCCGTCCGCGCGCGCCAGCAGCCGTGGCCCGCCGAAGGCATCTCCCCACGGCACCAGCCCCCACTCGCCGTCGTACGCGGCCAGGCAGGCCCGCGCCGCCTCTTCCCTCAACCGGACCGCCGCCTCGTCGCCTCCGGGGCCGGCGGCCAGAGCGGTGCCGTACCAGAGCACCAGCCCGCGGGTGGCGGTGTCCTGCCGGACCCAGTACCGCAACCGCTGGGTGCAGTCGGATGCCGCCGCACGGTGCGCCGGGTCGCCCGAGGACAGGGCACGCCACCACAACAGGCCCGCCCAGAACCCCCCGGTCCACGAACCCCGGGAGGTGGACTTCCACGAGCCGCTGTCCGCGTCCGCGTACAGCGGAAAGCGGGGACCGACCTCGTCCGCCGTCACCGAGACCCGCTCCAGCAGGGAGGCGAGCGCCTGGCCGGCCCAGACCGCCGATTCCGAGTCGGCCCGACCCACCGCTTCCGAGGCAGTCCGACCCACCGTTTTTGAGGACGTATGCATTCCGCCTCCCTCCTTCTCCTTCATCCGTCCTCCTCTTGGCGACGCGACCGCAGTGGCACGGCCACCACGGCCGCCCCTGCGAACTCGGCTGCCACCAGCAGCCATCCCGGCCCGTAGCCGGTGGCCGAGACCAGCGCGCCGAACAACGGCGGGCCCACCGCGAATCCGGCGAAGAAGCCCGCCGACACCAGCGCCGAATCCTGTCCGGCACGCCCCGGCGCCGCTCGTTGCAGCACCAGGACCATGGACACCGCGTTCGCCGACACCGCGAACGATCCGACGGCGATCGCGGCCACCCACACCAGCGGGGGCGCCAGGACCGCGACGGCGAGAAGCAGCGCCGCGCCCACCGCCCCGGCCGCCAGCAAGGCGGGCAGCGCCTCGGCTCGCCCCGGCCGCCCTGCCACCCGCGACCACCCCATGCGCCCGCCTATGCCGGCCACGCCCAGGACGGCCACCAAGGCGGCGGCCGTGGTCGGGGAGAGGCCCAGTCGCTGCGAACCGAACAACGCCAGGTAGGTGTTGACCGAGGCGATCCCGCAGCCGAGCAGCAGGGAGAAGACCGCCAACTGCCGTGTCAGGCCGCGCACGGGCCGGGGAGGGCGGCTGCACGGAGCCGCCGCGATCGCGTCGGGCGGCAGCACGAGGGCTGCCCACACCGCGGCCAGCGCGGCCGTGCCCGCCGCCGTCCACACCGCACCACGCCAGCCCACCCCCGCGGCCAGCAGCGACAGCGGAAGTCCCGCTACGAAGGCACCGAACTGGACCCCGGACTGCTTCAGCCCGGTGACCCCACCCCGCTGCTCGGCCGGGACGGCGGCCAGGATCAGCTTGTTGGTCGCCGGGTTGGCCAGGGCCTGCGGCAGACCGCCGAGCGCCACCGCCAGCAGCAGCACCGCTGTCCCCGGAGCGGCGCCGATCAGCGCCAGCGAGACGGCGGCGAGCAGCAGCAGGGCCACCAGACAGCGCCGTGGCCCCACCCGGTCCACCAGGCGCCCCGCCGCCGGCGACAGCAAGGCCGCCGCGCCAAACCCCGCCGTCGTGGTCAGACCCAGCACCGTACGGGAAATCCCCAGCTCGCCGACGAGCCGCGGCCCGAGCGCGCCGATCAGGAAGAGCTGCATCATCGAGAAGGCCATCGCGGACGTCAGCAGCAGCGTCACCGCCGGGCCCGCATGCCGCGGCCGCGCCGTATCGCCGTCGGGCCCGGCGGATCCCGATTCCGTCGCACGCTTCACCCGCACCGCAGCCCTCCTGGAACACCGGCCCCGCCTTTCGTGAGGCCGGGCCCAGTCAGTCGTACGGACCGGGCCCCCAGTTCCCGGTGAGACCCGCCGGGTGGGGAAACCCGGGAGGAGGAGACCCGGCGGAGGCATGACGCCCACCCCCATCCCGCCTGCTCTGCCACCCAGTTGACCACCCACGAGCGGGTTTAGCGGATCCGGACAACAACTGGGCCCGCGGCGCCGTGCACCCTCCCCTACGGATGAACCGGCTGGCACGATGACCAACATGACTGCCGGGTCGGTTTCACGAGCTGCGCGCGCCGCGATCTTCGCGGTGGTGTGCGTGACGACCGCAGCCCTGGGACATGCGTTGATGTCCGCGCAGCCGGTGCCCGCAGGGGCGCTCGCAGCCGCGCTGGGGGCAACGGGCGCGGCGGCTTGGTGGTCGGCGGGGCGGGAACGCGGCGGGTTCGCCGTGACCGGTTCCGCCGTCGTGGCCCAACTGGTTCTGCACTCCCTGTTCGGCCTGGCGCAGTCCTGCCGGTCCGTCCTCGGCCAGGAGACCGCGTACTCCGCGTCAATGGCGCCAAGAGGCGAGATCGCGGGGATGAGTCAGCTGGCGGGCATGGCCGGCCGGCTCGCCGCCTCCACCGCGCACCTGGGCAATATCAGTGCCGTGCGCGGCGAGATGAGCGAGTTGCAGAGGGTGCACTCCGGCCACGGCACCTTCGGTATGTTCCTCGCCCATGTGCTGGCCGCGCTGGTGTGCGGGCTGTGGCTGTGGCGCGGCGAGGCCGCCGCGTTCCGGCTCGCCCGCAGTGTGGCCGCGGTGTGGTTCGCGCCCCTGATGCTGGTCCTGGCGACGCTGGACCCGCCTGCCCTGAAGCCGACCGCGCGTCCGGTGGCCGGTGGCGGTCATGTCCTGCGCCTGCGCGGGGTGTTCCTGCACCACGTCCTGTCCCGCAGAGGCCCGCCGAAGCCGTCCTTCTGCTGCTGACCGCCCGCCTGGCCCGGGACCCTCCCGGCAAGCGCCCGGAACTCCGCAATGCGGTCGTGGACGCCACTCCCGTCCATGACGTGCTGTTGCCGCCGGAGACCGGGATCCCCACTCCACTTTCTGCAAGGTCCCTTTTCCGCAAGGTCCATTGCCTCTTCCGGCAAGGTCCCTCGCATCGGTGGCGGGCGGAGTACCGGCGTGTCCACGCGGCTGCCGCCCTCGTACCTCCGTGTACCTCCGTGCGCGCCGCCCGGCCACACGCCGGCCCCTTGCCCCGCGGCTCTCCGGCCTGCCCGTAACGCCCGTCGACCGTCGCCTCCGGACGGTGTCACCGGCCTTCGCACGGGTTCCCGGAATGCCGCTCACCGACGAGGCCGTGCCATGCCTTGGTACGCCCCGCACCCTCCGAAGGACGTGTGGCGATGATTCCTGCCCTTTTCGATCCGGCCGGCGGCAAGCGGACCACCGCGGACGACGAGCAGTTGACCGCCCTGGCGCTGGCCGCCCGGAACGGCGACCCCGAGGCCGCCGAGCGTTTCATACGCGCCTCCCACCGCCACGTATGGCGCTTCGTGGCCCACCTGAGCGGCGAGACGAACAGCGCCGACGACCTCGCACAGGAGACGTTTCTCCGCGCCCTCACGGGTCTGCCGGGATTCGCCGGCCGCTCCTGCGCCCGTACCTGGCTGCTGTCGATCGCTCGCCGGGTGGTGATCGACCGCTACCGGTCTGCCGCCGCCCGTCCGCGCATCGCCGATGTCGACGACTGGCAGGCCGTCGCGGAACACCGTCAGCCCAGCGGACTGCCGGGCTTCGACGACGGTCTGGCGCTGAGCGAGCTGCTGGAAGCGCTGGACCGCGAACGGCGCGAGGCGTTCGTGCTCACCCAGTTGGTCGGGATGCCGTACGCGGACGCGGCGGCGATCGTGGGCTGTCCCATCGGCACGGTCCGCTCCCGGGTGGCCCGTGCCCGCGCCGACCTCACGGGCTGGCTGAGGTCCGCCGAGAGGTGCGCACGACGCCCTCAGGCGGTCGCGGCGTGAGACACCCCGGTTCCGGGTGATCACCGCGTTGCCGGTGCGCCGCCTTGTACGTGGGTGGCACCCCTGCGGGGGGGGGGCGTACCGGCAACTGCCAAGGATTCATGGACCGCAGCCGATCGCTAGTCCCCGGCCGCCGAGGACGGGCGCCATAGTTTCCCTACGGAAATAGTTGCCGCATGGCAGTTTTATGTGTGCTCATCGGGTAGGTGAGGGCGTGACGGCATGACGGGGAGATCAGGGAGGAGTAGCCATGGCAATGGCAGCGGCGCAGGCCCACATCTCGGTGAATCGCTCGGACAGGGGCGCCGCATGTGAGGCTGCTCGGTCGGCTGTGCCGCAGGTGGAGGAGGCTCAGCGCGTTGCCCCGCAGGACGCGCGTCGCCTGTCGAAGCTGTTCTTCGAGCAGCTGTCGGACCTGGAGGAAGGCACCCCGGAGTACCAGTACGCGCGCAACACGCTCATCGAAATGAACCTCTCGCTGGTGCGCTACGTAGCGCGCCGGTTCCGCAGCCGCGGACAGGAGATGGAAGACATCACGCAGGTCGGGACGATCGGTCTGATCAAGGCCATCGACCGCTTCGACGTGTCGCGGGAGAACGAGTTCACCACCTTCGCCATCCCCTACATCACCGGCGAGATCAAGCGGTTCTTCCGTGACACGACCTGGTCCGTGCACGTCCCGCGCCGTCTGCAGGAGTTGCGCGTGGACCTTGCCCGCGCTCGTGAAGAGCTCGAAGGGCGCGGCAACCCCGAGCCGTCCGTCGCCGACTTCGCGGCCCACCTGGGGCTGGAAGAGGAGGAGGTCATCGAGGGGCTGGTCGCCTGCAACGGTTACGACGCCGGCTCCCTCGACCGGCCCATCGAAGCGGGTGGCAGCAAGCAGCAGACCGGGCTCGTTGCCGACCTGATAGGCAACGAAGACCCCGCTCTCGCACTGGCCGAGGACCTTCAGGCCCTCAAGCCGCACCTGGCCCAGCTGGACGAGCGTGCGCGCACTCTCCTCGAACTCCGCTTCGGCTCGGAGATGACACAGACCGAGATCGGCGAGGAAATGGGCCTGTCCCAGATGCATGTCTCCCGCCTCCTCACCCGCACCTACGCCACCCTGCGGGAAAGTCTCCTCGCCGAGGCATAGCCGAGGCGCCTTACCCAGCCGACTCGGTTCGCAGACGACAGGCCGTCTGCGAACCGAGTCGGTGGCGTACGGGCAAGTGGCTCTCACGTGACTGTGGGGGCGGGGCGGGGGCCCGGGGGCCGGGGGCCGGCCTGAGCCTCTCGCGCCGAAGGCCCTGCCCCGGGTACAGCAGCGAGCCGTCTCGATCAACTGCCGGTCTGCCATGGGGCGGGGCCGGTGCCCGCTTCCCAGGCGAAAAGCTGGTCGTGGTCGAGGCACCGGATGCCGCTCTGCTCCGCGTAGGCAACCGCGGGACCGGTGAAGGTGCTGGTGGTGACGACTGCGGCGATGTCGGCCTCATGGACGGTGAAGCAGGTTCCGCCGAAGCGCTGGAGGTCCTGGGACCCCACTCGGTTGTCTTCACCGTATTGCTTGCACTGGAGGACGAGGCGGAGCCCATCGGGCGTCACGGCGAGCACATCGGCACCCAGGTCATGGGCGCCGCCGACGACGCGGACCTCTCGGCACCCGTCACGTTCACACAGCAGCGCCACCATGCGCTCGAATTCCTCCGGGTCCACGTCGGCATCGTCGGCCAGATAGACGTCCTCGTCGGCCGGCTCTTCCCCGCTCCGGAAGCGGAGGTCGGGTGCGGCGGCCGGGGGCGCTTGGGCAGATGAGGTAGCGGCCCTTGGCGGCAGGGCACGGCCGTGATGTCCGCGCCGGATGATGCCCAGGGCCGTTGCGGCGAGCACCAGGCCGAGAAGTGCGACTGCCCCAGGGCGGATTGGCGAGTCCTGCAAGAGCGCCTTGAGGACCAGGCCGATGCCGAGGACACCGCTGACGAGGAGACCGAACGCCACGGTCAACTGCCGCATCCGGAAGCGAGGGCGGCGAGTCGTGGTATGCCCCCGGCGTATCGGTGTCACCATGAACGCTTGTCTCCCAGCCGTGAGTCGAAGGTCGTTTGAGATCTCCTGCCCCATGGCTTCCGGTTCAACTGCCTGAAGATCACTCCCGCGAGCAACCCCCTTCTCCGGCGCGGGACCGCGGTACCCGGATCACAGGCCCGCAGCCTCCTGTCCGGTACGGCTTTCATCGACGGATGCCTCGCCGAAACCGGACTCACCTTGACGACATCACGCCGACAACGTCAGTAACACTTTGGCAAGATTTCCTCTATACGCGGGTCCACGCTGCGTACAGCGCCAGGACCGCTTGCGATTCTCTGGATGCCGGACCTGTATCAGGCGGCCGAGTCGCGGTGGCGGGCCACGGCCATGCGCGACAGAGCCAGCGTGGCGGCGGTGATCCCGGGCCACAGCGCTCCCATGACGACGTGGAGGACACCGAGCGAGGTGATCTCCGCACGGCTGTAGAGGGCGGCCTGCGCAGCCAGACTCGCCAGGCACACCAGGCCGATGCACACCGTCATCCAACGATAGAAACGGTGCAGGGGCCGGTGCGACCGCCAGCGCGGTGGGCCGCCCACGACCCGGTTCGCCACCAGGCCGGCCAGGGGACGGCCTGCCAGCACCGACAGCAGGCAGGCCGCCGAGGATGCCGCGGGCAGCAGCATGGGCAGCAGGAAGAAGCCCCGTGCTTGCCCGGTACCGACCGCCACGGCCGCGCAGGTCACCGCCAGCAGCGCGCCCACCGCCGCATGCTGGAGGTACCGGCGGGTCCCCAGACCACAGGCGAGGACCAGTACACCGGTCACTGTGGCCGCCACGAGGGCGGTCCGCAGCCCGTCGGCACCGTAGGCGGCCACGAACGCCAGGGTCGGCGCCGCCGTGGCCGCGAGCCCGGGAAGGTGGGCTCTCATCGTGCCCCCGATCCGGTGTCCAAAGCGGCCTGCGCGTCGGCACGCTCCAGGGCACGGAGCGCGAGCAGGCCCCCGATGCCAGGGATGACGGCGCGCAGCGTGGCGCCGGTGCTGCGCCGCGGATCGCGCCGGGTGGCCAGGACGCCGAAAAGCCAGGCGACCCCGTGCACGGGCCCGAACAGCGCGGCGATCTCCCGGGCGTCCCCGGTGGCGATGTTGACCAACAACACGGCGAGGCTGACCAGTTCGATGGTTGCCGAGGCGCGCAGCGGCCTGTGTGCGAGCCGTGGCGCGGGTACGGAGTTGGCGGTCATGGGTCACACTCCCGTGGTGGAGCCGGGGCGGAGAATCATCAGGACGGTGACCGTCGCCCAGAGCAGGTTGAAGGCGCCGGTCAGCATGGCCAGGCGCGCGGTCTGCGCGCGCTCGACGGCCGCCGTCCCGGCCGCGGACTCGGCCAGCTGGGCGAGGAGGCGTTCCTGGGCCGGCAGAACCAGCAGCGCCAGCACCAATGCAGCTGCACCCGTCAGCGCGATCGACATGATCAGCCAGGGGCTGCCCAGGACGTGCAGCTCGCTCGCGGTGGCGAAGCCGAGGACGGGAACGGCCAGGCCGAGGGCGGCGTAGACCCGGCAGACGCGGTGCAGCACCCGTACCGTGGCGAGTGTCTCGTGCTGGTCGGGCGTGCCGGCGGCACGGCGGGCCGCGGCGGGAAACATGCTGCCCGCCACGGTCACCGGGCCGACGGCGACGATCGCCGCGAGTACGTGCAGGATGAGCAGGAGCTTGGTCACCGCGGCTGCTCCGCGCCGGCGGGGGACATCGGCACAAACCCCTGGTCGCGCCAGACGACGCCGCGGCGCTCGTGGGCGAACAGCTGCTCCACCGCGAGCGCGACTTTCGGCCCGACCTCCCGTTCCAGCAGATACAGGCCCAGATCGAGGCCAGAGGTGACGCCGCCGGCGGTGACCAGGTCGCCGTCGTCGACGACCCGGCCCGGGGCGACGTGCACACCGCCCGCGCCCAGCAGGTCCAGACCCTGGTGATGGGTGGTGGCGTGGCGGCCGTGCACAAGCCCGGCCATCGACAGCACCAGCGACCCGCCGCAGACCGTGGCCACCGTGGTGCCCTCTGCGGCCAGCGCGCCGGCCAGCGATTTCGGGAGCTCCGTGGTCAGCGCGCGGCCGAGGATCACGGGAATCTGTTCCTCGGCAGAGTCGTCCGCGCCCGGCCCGGGGAGCCTGCCGGCCGCGCCCGGCACAACGACCAGGTCCGCGCGGTCCGGGGCCAGAAGAGCGGCGGCCGTCAGCGCGACGCCGGGTATTCCGCTCGGCACCTGCCTGGCTCCTTCCGCACAGGCCAGTTCGACGGTCACCCGATCGGTGAAGGCCCGGGCGGCGCTGAAGACCTCGAACGGAGCGATGACATCCAACGGGTCGAACCCATCGAAGAGGACGAACTGTGCCAGCATCGGCGACTCTCATTTCCCTCGGTTCGTGACTGCCGCGCTCACGCTAGGCGGCACGACAGACCCCGACCATGGGCTGGAATGACACAACCCAACGAGTTCTCGCCACTTCGCCGACCAG
The DNA here is from genome assembly GCF_900187385.1 of Streptomyces sp. 2114.4. Classification (NCBI taxonomy): domain Bacteria; kingdom Bacillati; phylum Actinomycetota; class Actinomycetes; order Kitasatosporales; family Streptomycetaceae; genus Streptomyces; species Streptomyces sp. 2114.4. The sequence goes on along the minus strand of NZ_FYEY01000001.1, from coordinate 463,178 downwards.
TGCTTTCGTGACTCTCAACTTCTGTACCTGCGGCGTGTGTTACGGCGGGAAGTGGGCGTAGCCTGCGTGGATGCACACCGTGGCGATTCTTGCGCTGGAGGAGACGGTGGCCTTCGACATGGCCATCCCGGTCGAGGTGTTCGGACGCGTGCGCCTGCCGGACGGGCGTCGCCCCTACCGGGTGCGCGTCTGTGGAACCCGACCGGAGGTGCCGACCGAGACGTTCACCATCCGTGTGCCCTGGGGGCTGGACGGCCTCGCCGGTGCTGACACGATCATCGTGCCCGGCCGGGAGGAGCACGCGGGGCCGCCCCCGGCCGAGGCTCTCCAGGCACTGTGTGACGCCGCCGCCGACGGCGCGCGCATCGCCTCGATCTGCGGCGGCGCGTTCACCCTGGCCGCCACCGGCCTGCTGGACGGCCTGGCCGCGACCACCCACTGGATCGCCGCCGACCAACTCTCCCGGCAGTACCCGAAAATCGAAGTGCGCCCGGACGTGCTCTACGTGGACAACGGCCAACTGCTCACCTCCGCCGGGGCCTCCGCCGGCATGGACCTGTGCTTGCACCTGGTCCGCCGCGACCTGGGATCGGCCGTCGCGGCGGACGCGGCCCGACTGGCTGTCACCCCCCTGGAACGGGAGGGCGGCCAGGCCCAGTACATCGTCCACGAACCCCCGCCGCTGCCTCGCGGCTCACTTCTGGAACCGACACTGGCCTGGATCCAGGACCACCTCGGCGAGGATCTCACTCTGGAGGCCATGGCTGCCCGCTGCGCCATGAGCACCCGCACCTTCAGCCGCCGCTTCCGCGAACAGACCGGCACGACCCCACTGCAGTGGCTGCTCCGCGCACGCGTCCGACACGCCCAGTACCTACTTGAGCACAGCGACCATCCCGTCGAACGTATCGCCGTGCAGGCCGGTTTTGGATCCGCGACCGCCTTCCGCGAACGGTTCAAGCGCGTCACCGGCACGACACCGCAGACCTACCGGGCCACCTTCCGCCGTCCTTGCTGAAACCCGGGGCGATCGGCCGATCGCAGCCGCATGTTGGTACTCATGCTGAACTCGTCGAGTCCGGTGGTCTGCCCGCGTCGCCGCCCGAAGAGATCGCCGAGGTCCTGTGCTTTCTCGCCTCACCACGCTCCAGCTTCATCACGGGAGCAGTGGTCGCCGCTGACGGTGGCTTTACCGCGGTCTGGTTGTTGTGTCCCGGGAGGTTGCGGACGGTGCGGCAGGTCTCGGCTGAGAAATCTTGAAATCCATCATGGGCTCAGCCCCACCTGGTTCAGGCGGAACGACCGCGCGGATCTGCTCGATCGCGGCCTTCCGCAAGACACTTGCAGTTCATCTTCCTTGGTTTGGTTCCCCGAAAAGCGAAAGTGTGGTGATGGACACGCCTTCGGCGCACGGGTCAGGGCGTGTTCATGGCTGGATGTGCACTCTCTGCGGCAGTGCATCCGACGTGGCGAGCTCGTGGTCACACCCCGGGGTGACCGAAATTGATTCCTACTGGCTCGTAACTTTCCCTCCTGTCCGGGAACTTGTTTTCCCAGATTGTTGCCTGGGGTCATCCCAGCCGATAGCGTTCCAATGGTGGTGATCAAGATCCGGGACTTTCGGACCTTGGAGGGGGGTCGATTCGATTGGATGCACAAGCGTTGACTGCGCCCTCCGGTCGAATGGCGATGGACATTGCGGCAGCCTCATGGTGACGTGGGTCTTCATCGCGACGGTTTTCGCGATGGTGGCCGCGCCGGGGCCGTCATTCATGGTGTTGGTGAATGAGACGCTGCGGTTTGGACGTGGGGCCGGGTTGGTGACCATTCTTGGGAGCAGCACCGGGCTGCTCATGTGGGCGGCGGCCTCCGCCCTCGGACTGGCCGCACTGACACAGAGCTCTCCGCTGGTGTTCACCGCATTCAAGCTGGCGGGCGCCGCTTACCTCTGCTATCTCGCGGTGGTGACGGTGCGCAACAGGCGGAAGTTCGGCCACCAGCCGGAGCCGGCGCCCGAGGAGCACGCCGGCACCGACCTGTGGCGCTCCTACCGGTCAGGGCTGGTCACCAGTGCCGCCAACCCCAAAATGGCCACCGTTTACCTGGCGTTGATCCCGCAGTTCCTGCCGGCCGGCGGCGGTTCGCCCGCCGACGTGGTCACCCTGACCGCCGTGCAGATCATGATCAGCGCCGGCTGGTACGCGGTGGTGGTCACCCTCGTCGGCCTGGCGCGGCGGCTGCTGGCCATGCCGGCGATGCGGGTGGGGCTGGCCTGGGTGAGTGGGGCGGTTCTGCTGCTGCTCGGGCTGCGCACCGCGGTGATGACGGGGCCCATGGCCTAAGGGGAGACACCCCTAGCGGAACAGCCGGAAAAGCGAACAACTCCAGGGAAGAGGAATCGTTTTGACGTCTCCTGTGAAGGTTGACACCCGGGTATGCGAGGTCATCGCAGCCGTACTCGGATCGTCCGCGCCGGCCGAAATCAAGAATGACGACGAGTTGCGCGGGATCGGCATCGACTCGTTGAGCATTCTTGAAATTGTCGTCCGAGTCGAGAAGGAATGCGGCATCACGATCGGCGACAGCGAGATATTTGAGGCCGCGCTGTGCCGGGTCGACGATCTCGTGAAGCTGGTCCAGTCGCACGTGGAAAATTCCTAGAATCGAGGATCGGAAACGCATGGTGAATTCGGCAGAAGCCTCGCTGACGGCTGAAGAAATCGTTCCCACTCACTGGTACAACGTGCTGTCCGACCTCACCGGCGTCGAGGAGGCGGCAAAACTGCGCCAGGCAAGGCCGGAGACCCGCGAGAGCGGCGGCGCGGTCACCCCGCAGATCCCGCTGTCGATGTACCGGCAGAGCATGGGCCGGGAACGTTTCGTCGAGATCCCGCAGCCGGTGCGCGAGGAGTACCTGCGCTGGCGGCCGACCCCGCTCCACCGGGCACGCCGGCTGGAGCAGCTGCTCGATACCCCGGCCCGGATCTACTACAAGTACGAGGGCACCAACACCACCGGCAGCCACAAGCTGAACACCGCCCTCGCCCAGGCCTACTACTACAAGCAGGCCGGCATCACCAGCCTGACCACCGGCACCGGTGCCGGCCAGTGGGGCTCGGCCCTCGCCGTCGCCTGCCGCATCTTCGGCCTCGAGTGCACCGTCTACATGGTCCGGGTCAGCTACGAGCAGAAGCCCTACCGCCGGATCATGATGGAGATGAACGGGGCCAAGGTCATCTCCAGCCCCAACGAGAACTCCGAGGCCGGCCGGGCCGCGCTGGCCCGCGACCCGAACACCGACGGCAGCCTGTCCATCGCCAACGCGGAGGCCTTCGAGCACGCGCGCCAAGTGGAGCGCTGCAACCTCTCGGTGGGCAGCGGGGAGAATCACGTCCTGCTGCACCAGACCGTGATCGGACAGGAGGCGGTCCGGCAGTTCCGTGCGATCGGCGACTTCCCGGACGTGGTGATCGGCTCGGTCGGCGCGGGCAGCAACTTCTCCGGCATCTGCCTGCCGTTCTTCCACGAGAAGGTGCGCGAGGGCCTGCAGACCCGGTTCGTCGCGGTGGAACCTGAGGCGTGCCCCAAGCTCACCAAGGGTCGTTACGCATGGGACTACAACGACTACACCGGCATCACGCCGATGACCAAGATGTACACCCTGGGACACACCTTCGTCTCCCCGGGCATCCACGCCGGCGGCCTGCGCTACCACGGCGCCGCCCCCTTGGTCAGCGCGATGTACCACCAGAAGCTGATCGAGGCGGTGGCCTACGCACAGCGCCCGGTGTTCGAGGCCGGCCTCACCTTCGCCAATGAGGAGGGCATCATCCCGGCCCCCGAGTCGGCGCACGCCATCCGCGGCGCGATCGAAGAGGCGCTGCTGGCCAAGAAGGAACGCAAGGAGAGGGTCATCCTGTTCAACCTCAGCGGCCACGGGCTGCTCGACCTCTCGGCCTACCAGCAGTTCCTCAGCGGGAACATGACCGACATGGCGGCGTCGGACGAGTTGATCTCCGCCTCACTCGGACGCTTGCCGGACATGGACGACCTGGGCGCGGCTGCGCGCTGAAGGCGAGCCTTACAGATGGGGAGACAGGCCGTGCAACACCTGACTGACAGGGTGCTGGACGTCGCAATCGTAGGAACCGGTCCGCGCGGGATCTCGGTCTTCGAACGGCTCGCGGCCAATCTGATGGCCGAGACGGAGCCGCCGCGCGTCAGGATCTGGCTGATCGACGCGGTGGAACTGGGTGCGGGCCGGATCTGGCGGACCGACCAGGAGACCAGCTTCCTGATGAACACCGTCGTCGGTGAGATCAGCATGTTCTCCGGGGTCTTCGACGGTGAGCCATGCCGGCCGGGCGCCGGCCTGTCCTTCCAGCAGTGGTTACCCACACAGCCGGAACCGGAACTGTCCGGACTGGACCATGACGACTACGCACCCAGGTACGCCTACGGCCGGTACCTGCGGTACGTGTACGACTCGGTGGTGCGTGCCATGTCCGGACTCGGCGAGGTCGTCGAAGTGGTCGGCAAGGTGACCTCGTTGCGGGAGATGGGCAACAGCTACGAACTCCACGTGTCCACCTCGGACGACGAGCGCACCGTGACCGCCGACGCCGTGGTGATCACCACCGGGCACGCCCAGGCGGAGCTGTCCGAGCACCAGTCGGAGCTGGCACGGTTCGCACAGGACCGGCCCGGACTCCGTTACCTCAGCGGGGATTCGGCCGCCGATCTGGATCTGCAGTCGATCCCGCCCGGCGCCGCGGTCGGCGTCGTGGGGCTCGGCCTGTCCTTCTACGACATCCTGATGTCCTTCACCGTGGGCCGGGGCGGGAAGTTCAAGGTGAACGGCGACGGAGCCATGTGCTACGTGCCCAGCGGCAATGAGCCCTCGGTGGTCGCGGGCTCGCGCAGCGGACTGCCGATCCGCTCGCGCGGACGCAACCAGAAGGGGGTGACCGGCCGCGCGGCGCCGAAGTTCCTCACCTCGGCCGCCATCGGCCAACTGCGCGAGCGCAACGCGGTGCACCGTGGGAACCCCGCCCTGGACTTCGACCGCGACGTGCTGTCCTTGCTCGAGGCCGAAATCAACTATGTCTACTACACCACCCAGGCAAGGACCCAGCACGGGCCTGAGCGTGCCGAGGCGGTCGGTGCCGAGCTGTACGCACTCGGCCCGGAACTGTCGCGCTGGCGCGAAGTGGTGGTGCGCCACGGACTCGAGGACGTGGAACCCGTCGACCTGGACCAGCTGTCCAGACCGTTGCACACCAAGCGGTTCGCCTCCGGTGCCGACGTGGTCGCCGAGGTTCGGCGCATCCTGCTCGCGGACATCACGGAGGCCGATCAGGGCAACGTGGACAGCCCGCTCAAGGCCGCGCTGGACGCCATCCGCGACTCCCGCGAAGTGCTGCGGCACGCCGTGGACTTCGGTGGCCTGACCCCGCGATCCCATCGCGCCGACTTCCTCGGCCGGTTCGTCTCGCGCACCTCGGCACTCTTCACCGGCCCACCGCTGAAACGCACCGCGCAGTTCCTGGCTTTGGTCGATGCCAGGGTGCTGGACGTGGCCGGGCCGGATGTGGTGCACGGATGCGACGCCGAGCAGGGCCGGTTCTTCCTGGAATCCCCGGCCGTCGAGGGCTCGCGCAGGCACTGCGACGTGCTCATCGACTCCCGGATCCCGACCGCGGGACTGATCCGCAACACCGATCCGCTGATGCGGCAGCTGGTCGAGGACCGGATGGCCGTCGACTTCGTGCACGGCGACACCGAAGAGATGTTCGCCACCGGGGCACTGCACATCACCCCCGCCGAGCGTCGGGTGATCGCCGCCGACGGCCGGCCGCACCGGGCCCTCTACGCGCTGGGCATTCCGACCGAGCGGGTGTGCTGGTTCACCCAGATCGGCAACGGCCGGCCGGGCGTGCACACCTCCTTCTCCAGGGACGCCGACGTGATAGCACTCAGCGTGCTGCGCCGGGCCGCGTCCAACACCTTCCAGTGATCGGGGACAAGTTGTCCGGGCAAGACGATGCCTACCAGGAGTTCCGCGCCGCGCGGGACCTCCTTTTGCACCACGCCAACGACCAGGACGCCGCGCGCAAGGCGTTCCGGTGGCCGCGGCCACGGCAGTTCAACTGGGCAACCGACTGGTTCGACCGGATCGCCGAGGGCAACGACCGGGTGGCGCTGCGCATCGTCGGACAGGGGGAGCTGACCTTCCAGGAGCTCTCCCGGCGTTCCGACCGGGTGGCCGGCTGGCTGCTGTCCCAGGGCATCCGCCGGGGCGACGTGGTGATGCTGCTGATGGACAACCGGACCGAGCTGTGGGAGCTGATGCTCGCCCTGATCAAGGTCCGGGCCGTGATCGCCCCCGCTTTCATCACCATCTCGCCCGAGGAACTGCGCACCAGGATCGGCAGGGCCGGAGCCACGCATGTGATCGCCGACCACCGGATCGTGCCGGGGCTCGCCGTGGACGGGCTCCGGACCAGGATCATCGTGGGCGGGGAGCACGAGGGCTGGGTCGACTTCGCCACCTCGGCCGAGCACGAGGGCGGCTTCGTGCCGGAGGGCCCCACCGAGGCCGACGAGCCGCTGTTCTACTACTTCACCTCCGGCTCCACCTCGCGGCCGAAGCTGGTGGTGCACACGCACGTCAGTTACGCGATCGGGCATCTGGCGAGCATGTACTGGAACGGGCTGAAGCCGGGGGATGTCCACCTCAACGTCTCCGCCCCGGCCTGGGCGAAGTACCCCTGGAGCTCACTGTTCGGGCCCTGGAACGCCGAGGCCACCGTGGTGTCCATGGACAACGCCGACGCGACCCCGCAGCGACTGCTGGAAGTACTGAGGACCGGGACGGTCACCAGCTTCTGCGCGCCGCCCAGCATCTGGCGGGCACTGATCCGGACCGGGCTGCCCGACGGCCTGCCCGGGTTGCGGCACGCGGTCAGCGTCGGTGAACCGCTCATGGGTGACGTGGTCGAACAGGTCCGCAGGCTGGCCGGGGTGACCGTCCGCAACGGGTTCGGGCAGTCCGAGGTCACCGCCATGGCCGGGGTCACCGCCTCCTCCCCGGCGGACCCGGTCTCCATGGGCTACCCGCTACCGGGCTACGAGCTGGTGGTGGTCAGGCCCGGCACCGACGAGCCGGCCCAGGAGGGCGAACTGTGCCTGGACCTGGCCAACAAGCCCGTCGGCATGATGCGCGGCTACCTCGACCCGGAGGACAACGCCACCAGCCATACCCCGGGCGGCCTCTACCGGACCGGTGACCTGGCCCGATGGGACAGCGACGGCTCCCTGGTCTACCTCGGGCGCGGCAAGGACGTGTTCGAGGGGCCGGACGGGGCGCTGATCGCTCCCCTCGAACTGGAACACGTACTGGTGCTGCACCCCGCCGTCGCCGAACTGTCCGTGGTACCGGTGTCCGAGGACACGGCACAGGTACCCAAGGCGTACGTCGTACTCAGCGCCGGCTGGAACGCCAGCCGCGCCACCGCCGAAGTACTCTTCGCGCACCTGCAGAAACATCTGCCCGCGCCCCGGCACGTGCGGTTCCTGGAGTTCGTGGACGACCTGCCCCGCACCGAGTCAGGCAAGGTCCAGCGCGAGGCCGTCCGACGCCTGCGCAGGTCCCGCAACGTCGAGTTCGCCGTCGGCCCACCGGCCGCCCTGGCGTAGCCTCGGTCCGCCCCGGCCGCGCTCAGCAACTGGTGTGCAGGGGGTCGCGTTTGTCGCAGGAGATGCGTCGGTGCCGGACGGGAACCGTTCGACCGGCGCGGCAGACTTCTGGGGTAGCCAACACCCGGCCCCGACTGCCGGTCGTGGTCCGGTCGCGACCCTCGCAGCGTCCGCGGCATCCGCTGACGCTGCACCAGCCAAGGAGACAGAGCCGATGCCGCTACGCGTTCAGATCCTCGTGTACGACGGGGTGGAGGAGCAGGACTTCATCGGGCCGCGTGACGTTCTCGGCCACGCCGAGCGGGCGGGCGGCCGGGTACGGACGACACTGGTGCGGCCCTCGGCTCCTGGCACGGTGACATGCTTCTTCGGCACCGAAGTCACGGTGCCGGCCGCATGGGAGCCCACCGATACCGACGTTCTGATCGTGCCGGGCGGCGGCGACCAGCTGATCCACGATCCAGAGGTCTTACGGAACCTCGTGCGGGCACAGCAGGCCGAAGTCACCGTCGCCGGTGTCTGCACAGGAGTCATGGTGCTGTCCGCGGCAGGCTTGACCAAGGGCCGTCCGTGCACGACACACCACCTCGCCAAGGCCGAGCTGGCCGCCCAGGGAGGCACGGTGATCGACGCACGAGTCGTTGACGACGGGAACCTGGTGACCGCGGGCGGTGTCACCAGCGGAATCGATCTGGCGCTCTGGTTGATCACCCGCGAGTGTGGACCATCCATCGCCGCCGGCGTCGAGTCCATCATGGAGTACGAGCGGCGCGGCGTCGTCTGGCGAAGCTCATCGGACTGACGTCCGTGAGCAACTGCGCCTGGCTGCCGCCCCCTCCGCCGGAGGCGCTGAGTGGTGGCGACTCAAGAAGCACGGATCGCGGACGTCACCTGTGCCGACGACATGGCCTGACTTTTCCTCAACACCGCGCTCGGAATTCGGTGTTGGGCTCTTCAGTCGTGCCACGGATGCGGAATTCTGGAGCGTAGGTGGTGAGATGAGAGCGCGACGCCGGAATTCGACCGAACGGGCGGAGAACTTGGAATTCAGAGAGCGACCGGAGGCCACGTTGCGTACATGCAAAAACGGCAAATTTCCCTTTACCTTCAGACTTTTCCCGTTTGATTTCGACTCGTGTCGCGGCGTAGCGTGGGGAGTGGTCCAGCTGGATGGCTGGATGACCGATCAGAGAGTCAAGGAGGCACGATGAGCTTCCGAAGTGTGTTCCCCCGTAGGCATGGCGACGACTGGGACGATTACGGCTATGGCCGTGGATACGGTCGTGGACGTGGAGGCCGCTTTGGCCGGGGTCGTGGACGCGGCTTTGGCCGTGGACGCGGCTTTGACCGAGGCCGCGGTTTCGGTTTCGGAGGCCGTTACTAGCGACCCCACGGGTCAACTTTGAGGCTGGTCCCCACTATGAGGGCCGGCCTCGAAGGTGCTGTGATACGGGGGGGGCAATTCCCTTTCGCGCCCTCCGCATCGGCTCGGACATCATCTGATGCGGTCTCTTGACCTGCTGATCTCGATGAGGAAGGCGAAGGCGGCTCTTCGCCTAGCCAGGCTCGCGCACCCTGAACGCCTGGTCCTCAACAGCTCATTGCGCCGACGGAGCACCCCGACGCACCGACCGGAATTCCAGCTGTCGTTCCGAGTGTCCGGGCAAGGGAAACGCTGCGTGCGGCACATAGGGTCACACGCAGCGCGCTTCCGGGCCTTCCCTGCCCGTACTATTCAGTATTCCCGCCGACGGCTTGCCTCGCAATCGCAGATGTGCAACGCGCCCTTTGCGCAATCCGCACGGCTTCTTCAGGCTGTCCGGGGCAGCGGAGCGAGGCGGCAACGCGGACGCCCCTGCACTCACCACGGTGACGATGGTGTCACGTGCGGTGAGTGCAGGGGCGGGACGCGGAAGCGGCATTCTCGCCGCTCAGGCGTGCGGTGCCGGGGCGTCGGCTAGCGGACCACGTGGATGGTCAGCGGCGCGGATACCCGGTCCGTCTTCGCGTGCTGGTGGTTCTCGTCGGTCGCGTACAGCACCGAACGGAACTGCAGCTCGCCCGCCTGGCCGGCCTTGACGTCCGCGCGCACCTCGAAGCCGAAGTCCTGCTTCACGTTCTTCCACTCGCTCCAGTGGCCGGGTGTGCCGGATCGCTGCTGTATGACGAGCGTGGTGTACCGCTCGGCGTCGTCCCCACCCTGGCCGTGCACCTTCACGATGCTGCCGACATGCGCCGTGTGGGGGGTGGCCTCGATCGAGATGTCGCTCTTCGCGAACGCCGGGGAGGTTGCCAGTGCCGCCGAGGCCACACCCAGCGAGCCGATCACGGCTAACCGCTTCAGGCCAAACTTCATGCTCGTATCTCCTTGGATACCTGCGATTCCCATGCGTCAACCAGGACTAAGAATCCCTAATTGACGTGCTTTCGACGAGAGAGAGCTGTTTGCGGACCGCGAGGTTGACTCCCGATGGTCACTACTTCGTAACTGCCCCTCGGATACCGGGGGAGGGGAGAGGCCGGGGCAGGGTCAGCCGGGAACGATCAGGTCGATCCCGTAGGCCGCGACCGCGAGGCAGGCGGCGAAGCACAGCACGGCCGTGGCGGTCGCCACCTTCCGGTGCCGGCCCCTGGGCATGCCGGGGGCGGGCTCTCCGTGTCCGGTGCGGGCCCATGCGGCCAGTCCGAGTGAGAACATCACGACCACCACCACGGTGATCCCGAGGCTGACACCGAAGACCCCGCCGAGAACGCCCCAGTCGATGTTCATCCTCCTTCTCCTTCCTCCGCCCCGCTGCCTGCGGACCTCCCCCGAAGACGGCCGGCCCGGCGGGCCCGGCTCAGGAGGCCGACTTGACGGTGGGCTTCGCAGCGGGTGCCGGCACCTCGTTGACGTTCTCCGGGCTCACCGGACGCCGGCGCGAGAGCACGTAGAAGCCCGCCGCGGCCGCCAGCGCGACGCCCGCGACCAGGGCCACCCCCATGGTGCCCTGGTCGGCTATCCACGCCGCCAGGCCTCCCACGGCGGCCGCGGCCGGCAGCGTCAGCAGCCAGGACACCGCGATCCGCCCGGCGACGCCCCAGCGCACATGTGCCAGCTTGCGGCCCAGCCCCGCGCCGAGGATGCTGCCCGTGCACACCTGGGTGGTCGACAGCGCGAAGCCCATGTGCGAGGAGGCCAGGATCACCGCGGTCGCGCTGGTCTCGGCGGCGAAGCCCTGCGGAGGCTGGATGTCGGTGAGTCCCTTGCCCATGGTCCGGATGATCCGCCAGCCGCCCACGTAAGTGCCCAGGGCGATCGCCAGGCCCGCGCTCAGCACCACCCACCAGGGCGGCCCCGCACCATGGGCGAGCACCCCGCTCGAAATGAGTGCGAGAGTGATGACCCCCATCGTCTTCTGGGCGTCGTTGGTGCCGTGCGCCAGCGCCACCAAAGACGCCGACCCGACCTGCCCCGCGCGAAAGCCCTTCCCGGCGGCGCGTGCCGAAGTGCGCCGGGTGATCACATAGGCGAGGTAGGTGGCCAGCAGCGCCACCACGCAGGCCACCACCGGTGAGGCCACCGCAGGAATCACGATCTTCTCGATGATCGTGCCGAAGCGCACCGCGGAACCTCCGGCCCCCACCCACACCGCGCCGATCAGCCCGCCGAACAGGGCGTGGGAGGAGCTGGAGGGCAGCCCGAGGAGCCAGGTGACCAGATTCCACAGGATCGCCCCGATCAGCCCGGCGAAGATCATCACCAGGGACACTTCGCTGTCCTGGACGATGCCGCCCGAGATCGTCTTGGCTACCTCGGTGGAGAGGAAGGCTCCGCCCAGATTGAGCAGACCCGCGACCGCGACGGCGACCCGGGGGCTCAGCGCCCCGGTGGCGATGGAGGTGGCCATCGAGTTGGCGGTGTCGTGGAACCCGTTGGTGAAGTCGAAGGCCAGGGCGGTGAGGATCACGGCCACCAGCAGGAAGGAGACAGATGCCATCCCGGTCCTCCACATCGCGGGCGGCCCGGCCGCGCGGTCCCACCGGAATCAGCCATGCGAACCGCCGTCCCCTCCCACGCTAAGCGCCGCTCCGAAGCGTCGCCAATGGGGCGGCGTGCGCCGGTCGGTGGCGGTCCGCCGCGGCAGTGCCGTGCAGGAGAGATCGGGGCGCGACGTGCCGGTCGAGTGCTCGGTGCCCTTGCCGCGGTATCCCGGGAACGAGGGGAGCGTTCTTGGCCGGGTCACCGCCTACAGGTGTGAGCGCGCGGCGCTACCGGGAGGCGGCTCCTCCTCACACCGACGTCCCGGGCCGACGACGTCGCACACCTCTCCCGGGAAGCCCCGGGTGTGCCAGCTGCCGCCGTTCCGTGTCACTGCGAAACCCTCGTGACCGTCGAGCCCCTCCAGCCAGTCGCGGGCGCCCGCACCCATGGCGAAGGCCGCCGTGGCAAAGGCGTCGGTCGTGGTGAGACTGCGGCCGACGACGGTGACGGAAGCAGGTCCCGTCGCGGGAGTGCCGGTGTGGGGGTCGAGAATGTGGGCCCCCCGTTCGGCGGTGCCCGAGGTGGCGACGGCCAGATCGTGTCCGGTGACGACGGTGCACAGTTCGCCCGGACGCAGCGGGTGAGCGATCCCGATGCGCCAGGGGTTGCCGGGTGATGCTCCCCCGCTGAGCTGGAGGTCGCCGCCGCCGTTCACGCAGAGGTGACGGGCCCCGGCGGCCTTCAGGATCTGCACAGCACGTTCGACCGCCCACCCCTTGACCAGTCCGGTGGGGTCGAGTTCGCCGTTCGCGGTGACACTGAACCAGCCCTCAGTGGCATGTCCCACCTGCTCACAGAGGTCCAGCACCTCACGTACCTCCGCGGGGCAGTCGTCGATTCCCAGCTCTCCACGGGCCAGTCGGCTGACGGCGCTGTCGGGACGGTACGTCGAGAAGACTTCGTCGACCCGGTACAGCCAGGAGACGGCCTCGGCCAGGGCGGACTCGACGGCGGGTGTGCGGGCGTCGCGGACGTCGAAGGAGAACACCGTGCCCATCGTCCGCTCGACGTGGCGCAGTCCGCGACGGGGCTCAGACACCGGCCCGGTCCAGGGCGCTCTGCAACGACCGGATGTAACCGGCGCTGGTATAGCTGGCGCCGGACACCGCGTCGATGCGGGCGCTGTGCGTGGACAGCGCTTCCTGTGTCAGGCGGGGAAGGGCGTAGGTGGCGATCTCGCGGTCATGGCCGTTCCCGGACGGCGCATGCAGCACCTTGACGGCGGTCAGCCGGCCGGCCTTGACGGTGGCCGCGACCTGTACGGTGCCGTAACGGGTGCTGATCGGGGCGCCGCTGTAGGTGCCGTCGGCCGGGTGGCCGCCGTGCCGCGGACGCCCCGTGGGCGACGGGGCAGGTGCGGCGCCCGCCCGGTCCGGGGCACCGGTCGAGCCGGCCGGCTGGTGCGGCTTGAGGGTGAGCAGGAGGACGATCAGCGCGCTGGTCGATGCTGCGGTCAGCACGGCTCGGTGCACGGGGGCTCCTCAGAACTCGAACGACTCGTGGTGGATGCGGTGGCGGGGTACACCGGCACCGCGCAGTGCGCGCCGCGCGGCGCTGGTCATACCGGGCGGACCGCACAGGTACACGTCGTGGGCGGCCAGGTCCGGTATCAGGCTCTTGAGCGCGCGGGCGGTCAGCGGGGTGGCGTGCCCGTCCGGTTCGTCGACGGAGTAGTGGACGGCCGCGCCGCGAGCGGCCGCGATCGCATCGAGCTCGGTGCGCAGGGCGAGGTCGTCCGGACGCCGGGCCCGGTAGAGGAGCGTGACCTCCCCCGGGAGGGTTTCGAAAAGCACCCGCAGCGGGGTGATGCCCACGCCACCCGCGAGCAGCAGCACCTTCTGCGACCGGCGGCGTGCCGCGGTGAAACCGCCGTAGGGGCCTTCGGCCCACACCCAGGTGCCGGGTCGCAGCCGTGCCAGGGCAGCGCTGTGCCCGCCGGCTTCCTTCACCGTGATGCGCAGGTGGTGGGGGAGCGGCGGGGCGGAGAGCGAGTAGGGGTTCGCGGTCCACCACAGGCCCGGCGCAAGAAAACGCCAGCGGAAGAACTGGCCCGGCCGGGCGCCGAGTTCGGTCAGGCGCTCCCCGGTGAGGTGCACCGACACCACGCCCGGGGCCTCGGGGCGGACGTCGGCGACGCGGAGCCGGTGGCGCAGGGCCCGTTGCAGCGGAACCATGAAGCGGTACCGGACGATCAGCGCAGCCACCGCCCCGTACAGGGCGTACCAGCCGAGTTGGGCCGGCCTGCGGCCCACGAAGTCGGCACCGTTGGCGAGCTGATGGCCGAAGGCGAGGAAGACGGCCAGGTAGGTGGCGAAATGGAGGTAGTGCCAGGTCTCGTAGCTCATGCGGCGACGGGCGGCACGCGCCGAGACGAAGCCGGTGCCGACCAGCAGCACGAAGCCCGCGGTCGCCTTGAGCATGTCCGGGTAGTCGAGGACGAGTGTGGTCGCCTGGTGCAGGACACCGGTCGTCGAGGTGAGGGCGTATCCCCAGATGATCAGCAGAGTGTGGGCGAGCACCAGCGAGAGGGTGTAGCGCCCGCCCATGGCGTGCCAGCGGGCAAGTCGATCGGTGCCCAAGCTGTGGTCGAGCAGCGGAACGCGGGCCATCAGCACGACCAGTACCGCGCAGGCGTAGCCGGCCAGCAGTCCGGTGATCCGGCCGGCGCCGGTGAGCCAGCCCGCCGGGCCCACCACGGACGCCGTGCCGGTCCACCACAGGGCCAGGACGCCGGCGGCTCCCGCCCAGATGAGGCCCTGGACGAGCAGCAAAGGCGCGGGCGGTAGCCACCGCGGCGGGGTGCTGCCGAGGGCACCGCGGCGGATCTGCGAGATGGTGCTCATGGGGGCTTCCCTTCCGTGGTCGGCGTCAGCGTCGCAGCACAACCTCTGAAGAACCTCTGAGTGGTGGACCGGCCGGGAGATTCACAGGAAACTCAGAGCTGACTCATAACCGCGTACACCTCCGCTGGAGGGATGCTGGAGTCACCATGCACGCTCACCGCATCCCCGCCCTGCTGCACAGCGCTGATGGCTCGCCGGTGCGGGTCCTCGTGATCGACGACGAGCCGGACCTCACCGAGGTGCTCTCCGGCGCCCTGGCCGCTGAGGGCTGGGAGGTCCGCAGTGCGGCCGACGGCGTCTCCGCGCTCGACGTGGCACGGACCTTCCGCCCGCACGCCGTCGTCCTGGACTGGATGCTGCCCGACATCGACGGCCTGCGGGTCCTGCACCTGCTGCGGCAGGAACTGACGACGGTATGTGTCCTTTTCCTCACCGCACGTGATGCGGTCGAGGACCGGATCGCCGGGATCACCGCGGGGGGTGACGACTACGTGACCAAACCGTTCAGCCTGGAAGAGGTCCTGGCACGGCTGCGCGGTCTGCTGCGCCGGGCCGGTATGGCATACGAGCCGGACGGCGAACGGCTGGTCGTCGGGGACCTCGTCATGGACGAGGAGGCACGGGAGGTCGTTCGCGGCGGTGAACTGGTCGAGCTGTCCCGTACCGAGTTCGAGCTGCTGCGTTTCCTGATGCGCAACCCGCGGCGGGTGCTGTCCAAGGCGCAGATCCTCGACCGGGTCTGGTCCTACGACTTCGGCGGCCGGTCGCACATCGTCGAGCTCTACATCAGCTATCTGCGGAAGAAAATCGACGTGGGCCGGACCCCGATGATCCACACGGTCCGCGGTGTCGGATACGTCCTCAGGCCGGAGTCCTCGTGAACCGGATCGTTCCACGCACCCTGCGCGGCCAGCTCACGGCCGGCCTGGTCGTGCTCCTGGCACTGGCCTGTCTGGCGGTCGGCGTCAGCACGGCGGTCGCGCTCGAAGGGTTCCTGGTAGGCCGCCTGGACCAGCAGCTTTCCGCTTCCGCCGGCCGTTTCGCGGTGAGTCTGGAACACGAGTCCAAGCCGGATGCCGACAACCGGCCGGATACCCGCGGTCAGTCCGAGGGCACCTTGGGGGCCCGGCTCCAGCGCGGCACGCCGACCCAAGCGGCTGTCGTACGGGACCGGACGGACGCCGCCGTGCCGCTGTCCGCCGACGACCGACGGCAGCTGGCCGCCCTCCCGACCGACGGCTCCGGACACGGCATACGGCTTTCCGCCCTGGGGCGGTACCGCGTCAACGCGGTGGTGGGAGACGATCGCGATGTGCTGATCACGGGTCTCCCGCTCCGTCCGGTCGAGGAGACGGTGCACCGGTTGGTGGCGGTCGAGGCGGCGGTGTTCGGCGGAGCCCTCCTGGTCACCGGTGTGCTGGGAGCGCTGTGGGTACGCCTGTCGCTGCGTCCGCTGCGCCGCGTCACGATCACGGCCGCGAGCGTGGCCGAACTGCCGTTGGCCAGTGGCGAGGTGGCGATGCCGGCGCCGGTGCCGGTGGCCGACGCACGCACCGAGGTCGGACAGGTCGGCACGGCCCTCAACCGGATGCTCGGCCATGTCGGCGACGCCCTCGAGCGTCGTCATGCCGGCGAAGAGCGGCTGCGGCACTTCGCCGCGGACGCCAGTCACGAGCTGCGGACACCGGTGGCCAACGTCCGTGGCCACGCGGAGCTCGCCCTCCGGCACAAGGGGCCGGTGACCGGTCAGGTCCGGCGCTCCCTGGAACGGATTCAGGCGGAGTCCGAGCGGATGAGCCGCCTGGTGGACGACCTGTTGCTGCTCGCACGCCTCGACGCCGGCCGCGCCCTGGAGAGCAGGCCGGTGGATCTGACGCGACTCGTGCTCGACGCGGTCGACGACGCGCGGGCGGCCGGACCGGGCCACCGGTGGCTGCTCGACCTTCCTGAGACGGCGGTGACCATGACGGGGGACGACCACCGCCTGCAGCAGGTCGTCGGCAACCTGCTCGCCAACGCCCGGACGCACACCCCGCCGGGGACCGCCGTGACGGTGCGGCTGGCGGCCGACGACCGGGGAACCCGGCTGACCGTCGCCGACGACGGCCCCGGCGTACCCGAGCAGGTGCGGCGGGAAGTCTTCGGCCGCTTCGTGCGGGGCGACCACAGTCGCTCGCGAGCGGCAGGCGGTACCGGCCTGGGACTGGCCATCGTGGAAGCCGTGGTCTCAGCGCACGACGGACGCGTCATGATGAACAGCCGCCCCGGACACACCGAATTCACCGTGACCTTCCCTCCGGCCCCGGCTGATTACGGGGGCCGGTGAACCGTTCGCGCGACTAACCGGATGGACGACGGCCGGGAAGCCGAACAGCGCCGCTGGACCCACGACACCGCTGCCGAACCAGCCGTCGCCGACGGCATCCCCCGCTACGCCTTCGGACCCCGCAAGCGCGCCGGCTCGGGCCCCCTCAGGGACTTCGCCGGCCAGGCGTTGGAACGCATCCTGCTCCTGGCCACCCTCCAGGGGATCGCCGCCTCGTTCGCTGCGCAGCCCGTCGAATGGCCGGACCTGCGCTGGATCCTGCGCGAGCCGGTGCGCGTGTCCTCGTCAGACCGTTGCGGAGGGGTGGGCGGAGCCCCACAGGGAGCTCACGGTCGTCAGCTGCTCCGCTCCGACCAGCCGTGCGGCCAGCGCGAGCCCCGCCTCATGGGCCGCGGCGCCCGCGTACGTCTGACTCGCGTCGGTGACGATCTGCGGCCGGAAACCCCGTTCGAAGGCATCGACGGCCGTCTTCAGCACGCACATCTCCGTCGCTATCCCGCAGATCACGAACTCCGTCCACCCGCGGAGCCGGACCAGCTCGTCCATCTCCTCGGTGAACGCGGAGTACTGGACCTTGTCCACCACAGCGGCGGAGCGGGCCGCGTGGTCCGTGAGTTCGGCGATCAGCTCGTTCTCCGGAGGCGACCGAAATCCGCTCCAGTGCATGAGCCGCTCGTAGGGTGAACCCGGCGGGTTGAGGAACCGGGTGAAGACGATATCCCGCCCGGTGCGCTCCCAGCGCTCGACCAAGTCGACCACGGTGGGCACGAGGGAGGCCGTCTCCGCGGTGATGAATCCGTTCTGCATGTCGACGACCACCAGGACTTCGGTCACGCCCGCACCTCGGTACTCTCGCCGGCCAGCCATTTCTGCCATGTGGGGGCGTGGAGGGCAGGCCCCGGCCGCATCGACGTCCCCACCCAGGACCGCACCGGCCTGATGCCGTGCAGTGCGTTCACCAGCCACACCTCTTTTCCTTCCAGCTCTGCCACCGGTAGGTGTCGCTGCCCGACCGGAACACCGAGCTGCGCGGCCCGTTCCTGGATCACCGCCGTGGTGACCCCACCCAGCACGGGCAGCTCCGGGGACGGCACGCACAGCAGGTCCCCGTCCCACCACAGCACGCTCGCAAATCCGGCCTCCAGGACCACGCCCGACTCCGTGGTGAGCAGTGCTTCCTGCGCGCCCCTTTCCACCGCCCGCCCGCGCAGCGCACCGAGTGCGTCGAGGTCGGGTCCCTTCAGATGCGCAGCCGTCCTGGGATCGGTGGTGTCCGACACCCACACCGTCACCTGCCCGCTCCGGGCCGGTGACGGCCGGATCCGCACACGCAGCTCGGCCGGCTCCCCAGCGGACAACTCCACGCGGGGGAACCAGTCGCCGGCCAGGGGGAGCTTGCCGAGGGCAGCCTGCCAGAACGCCGCTGCGGTCTCCCGGGACACGCTCCCCACTTCGGCACAGCCCCGCAGGAATCGTTGCCGGTGCAGGTCGATGCGCCGCACCCGGCCGTCGCTGAGCAGCCAGGAATCGGCCAGGGACAACGGTGTCCGTGTCGTGGGGTCCGTCGGGTCTGCCGGCAGCAAGGAACCCTCCCGCCACAGGAACACCTGGTCTCCTCCCGGGGGCGGGCCCACTGCGCTCACCACTTCCCGCTTCTGAGGATGTGCCTGCGCAGCTTCCCGTTGGGCGTGCGGGGGAGCGTGTCCACCAGGTGCACGACGCGCGGGACCTTGTGGGGCGCGAGCCTGCTGCGCGCCAGGGCGACGAGCTCGGCCGGCAGGGAATCAGGACGGCCGGCCGGGTCACCGGGCACGACGAAGGCGTGCAACTGGGTGATGCCCTGGGCATCCGCGAGCACGGTCACGCCGACTTCCTTCACCGCGGAATGATCGCCCAGCACGGCCTCCACCTCCAGCGGGGAGACGGTCACGCCACCGACCATTTCCATGTCATCGGCGCGACCGGTGTGCCGGTAGGACCCGTCCTTGCCCCGCACCACGCGGTCGTGGGTGGCGAGCCAGCCGTCCACCAGCGTCCGCGCCGTGTCCTGGGGCCGGTTGAGGTATGCGGCCATCACCGTGGGTCCGCTGACCCACAGGTCACCCTCGACCTCGTCGGCAACCGGATTGCCTGCCTTGTCACGCACCTCGAGCCGGTAGCCGGGGACGGCGCGGCCGATCGTGCCGGGCAGGCAGAAGTCCACTCCGTTGGAACAGAAGGCGTGGCCGACCTCGGTCGAGCCCAGTTGGTCCAGCACCGGCGCGGACAGGATCTCGGAGATCCGGCGGCCCAGGCCCGGACGCAGGTTCTCGCCTGCCGACACAGCGGCACGAACGGTGGCGAACACCGAGGGGTCACCGCTGCTGATCAGGTGGGCGTAGGCGGACGGCACGGCGTAGAGCAGGGTGACGCCATGGCGTGCGATCGCTTCACGCACCGCCCCGGGCGTCTGCCGGTCGCCGAGCAGTACGACGGAGGAACCGGTGTACAGCGGGAAGGCGAAGGCGTTCCCGAACCCGTAGGCGTAGAACAGCTTCGACAAGGACAGACCGACGTCGTCCGGACCGATGTGGAAGACCTCTTCGCCCACCGCACTCGCATAGACAGCCACGTCCTGATGGCGGTGCGGCACCCCCTTGGGGACGCCGGTCGTCCCTGAGGTGTACTGCATGTAGAGACGCGCGTCGGGGGCGAGCGGCCGGGGCTCGGTGGCCGGTGCGTGTTCGGCTGCCGTCATCAGCGACTCGATGTCCAGCACAGCGGTGCCGTCGAAGCCGCCCGCCCGTTCCGCCGTGGTCACCACCAGCGCTGCCTTGCAGTCGTCGACGATGAACCGGTGGCCGTCGGCGGTCAGGTCGGGGTTGACGAGGACCGCGGTCGCGCCGAGGACGGCGGTGCCGAGGAACGCGGTGATCCACCCGATCCCGTCGGGCAGCGCAACCACCACGTGTGCGCCCGGCCGGACCCCGTGATCGGCCAGAACCGTCGAGGCCCTGGCCGCCAACTCGTGCACCTGCCCATGAGTCCAGGTGCGTTCGGCGGTGTGTACTGCGGGGCGGTCGAGCCAGCCCGATCGCGCGGCCCGCTCGGCCAGGTCAGCAGCTATGTTCACCATTGTGCAGTCCTTGTCGGTCCGGCGTCCGGCAGCTCCACCGGCTGCTCGGCCGCAGAGAACAGCGCACGGAGCGGCGCCGCGGCCTTGAGCAGCACCTCCGCGTACTCCTCCTCCGGGTCGGAATCCAGCACGATCGCTCCGCCGGCGCCGAGGTGCATCATTCCGTCGGCGAAGACCACCGTGCGGATGACGATGTTCAGATCTGCCGTGCCGTTGCAGGACAGGTAGCCCAGCGTCCCGGAGTAGACACCGCGGGCCTGTGTCTCCAGCCCGTCGATGATCTCCATGGTCCGCAGCTTCGGAGCCCCGGTCATGGAACCGCCGGGGAAGCAGGCGCGTACACAGTCCACCGCGTCAGCTCCCGGCCGGAGCTTGCCCCGGACCGTCGAGACGAGCTGGTGGACCGTCGGATAGCTCTCGACCGCCATGAGCTTGGGCACGTGGACACTGCCCACCTCGCAGACCTGCCCGATGTCATTGCGCAGCAGGTCGACGATCATGAGGTTCTCGGCTCGTGTCTTGGCACTGCTGGCCAGTTCGCGTTTGAGTTCGGCGTCCTTCGCGGGCACGGCATGGCGCGGGGCCGTCCCCTTGATCGGCTTGGACTCGAGGATGCGCTGCCGGTCCAGCTTCAGGAACCGCTCGGGTGACGAACTCGCGATCTCCACGTCGTCCAGCCGCAGGAAGGAGGCATACGGCGCCGGGTTGTACCTGCGCAGCCGCCGGTAGAAGTCGAAGGCGTCATCGACGGCAGGGAGCTCGGCGGCGGTGGTCAGGCAGATTTCGTAGCTCTCTCCCGCCACGAGTGCGTCCTTGCACCGTGCGATGTCGTCCAGGTACTGCTGCCGGTCCCGCATCAGCCACGGCTCGACCAGCGCCTCGTCCGTGATCTCCGTGGTCACCAACCGCACCGGTTCGGCGGGCGGAAGTTCGCGCAGGGAGGTGAGGGTGTCGTCGAGCCAGTGGTTGGCGGACAACTCGCCCTCCACGCTGTTCTCGGCGAGGCACAGCAGGTAGGTCAGACAGTCGTGGTGGTCCACGACAACGAGCCGGTCGGCGAACAGCCAGCCGGCGTCCGGTGTCCGGGCCCGGTGACGGTTGGGCGAACCAAGGCCGCCCTTGAGTTCGTAACCGAAGTAGCCCACGTAGCCGCAGGCGAAGTCGAACGGCAGCCCGGCCCGGTCGGTCCGGCGTTGTCGGAGCTGGTCCTGAAGGTAGTCGAACACGTCGCCGGGTACGCGGCGGGGGAGTTGGCCCTGCCGTTCGACGTGCACCACGTCCTCGCCGCTGTCATAACGCACGAACTCGGCCAGCGGGCCGCTGCCGTCGCCGAGAAAGGAGAAACGGCCCCGCCCGGGGTCGGTTTGGGCACTGTCCAGCCAGAAGGCCCGCGAGGAGTCGGCGAACAGATGGGAGAAGGCCGACTCGGTGTCCACGGTGGACTCGAAGAGGCTGACGTGCAGTCGGTACTCCGTGTTGTGCGGCACCTCGACGTCCGCCGGGGCCGGGCGTGGCCGGCTGGTGACCGGCACCGGACGCGGCCGGTGTTCGAGCGTGAGGTCCCGGAAGTTGGCGATGAGTTCCGGTCCGAATTCGCTGGCTATCGACTCGGGGTGGAACTGGACCCCCCACAGCGGCCGGTGCCGGTGGCGGAGCGCCATCAGTACGCCGTCCTCGGACCAGCCCATGCCTTCGAGTTCGTCAGGCAGCGGTTCCTGCACGCACAGTGAGTGGTACCGCACCGCGGTGAAAAGCTGCGGCAGCCCACGGAAGAGATCCCGCCCGTCATGACGGACGGTGGTCAGATGACCGTGCTTGGGGGCCGGCGCGGGTACCACCTCGGCCCGCGAGCCGAGTGCGATCCCCTGGTGTCCGAGGCACACGCCCAGCACCGGCACGGTCGCCTCGGCCAGCACGCGCGCGGCGATGCCGAAATCCCGTTCCCTGCCGGGGTGTCCGGGCCCCGGGGAGATGACCACGTTGTCGAACGTGTCCCAGGCCGGTGTGCCGCTTCGGGGGGCGTCGTTGCGCACCACCGTCGGCTCCTCGCCGTTGACGACGGCAAGCAGCTGGAACAGGTTGTACGTATAGGAGTCGTAATTGTCGATCAGCAGAGTCCTCATTGAGGCCGCTCCTCCGTAGCCGTGTGCGTGCCCGCCGTTTCGGATCAGTGACGGGCGGCCAGATCCGCCACCGCTTCGGTCACCTGCATCGCCTGTGTGTCGTTGAGACGGGGATCGCACAGCGACCGGTAGCCGAGTGCCACATCAGCTTCGTCGTCCGGGCCGCCAGGACCGACACACTCCGTCACCCGGTCGCCGGTGACCTCGAGGTGCACTCCACCGGGCCACTGACCCGCGCGTCCCAGCACCTCGAAGAACCCGGTGAGTTCGTCGAGTATGTCCTTGGTGTGCCGGGTCTTGATCCCGTGGGAGGTGACGACCGTGTTGGCGTGCATGGGATCGCAGACCCAGGTCACCGGATGGCCTGAACGACGTGTCACATGGATCAGTTCCGGGAGCCGTTCGCGGACCTGCCGCGCGCCGAGCCGGACGACCAACGTCAGCCGTCCGGGCCGCCGGTGCGGATCGAGGCGTTCGCACAGCTCCAGCAATTCCTCGTTGCGGATGCCGGCGCCGACCTTGCACGCGACAGGATTGATCACGGCCGACAGCAGGGACACATGAGCCCCGTCGGGCTGCCTGGTCCGCTCGCCGATCCACGGCAGGTGCGTCGAACCGGCGAACCACTCGCCCGTGACCGGGTCGAACCGGGTGAGGGGCTCCTCGTAGTCGAGCACCAGGGCCTCGTGGCTCGCCCACAAGCGGTCCCGCCCCGTCGTGGCGTCGAGCCGGTGCAACCGGTCCAGCACCATGCGAGCGGTCTGGTACGCGGCGAGCATACGGAAGGGATCGGAGCGCCTGCTCCGGCCGTCGGGCTCAGGGCCGTTGACCAGCAGACCACGGAAGATCGGCAGCGCCGTCCCGTCCACCGTCTCCACGGGCCGCGACCGGGGTTTGGCGAACTGGCCGGCCACCCGCCCGATGGTCAGCGCGGGGAGCTTCAGCCGGGCGGCGACGGTGTCGGCCATCCTGCCGATCAGCTGGTGATCGCTCTCGGCGCCGCGCACCGCTTGCCTGCCGAAGGGCTCTGCGCAGGCACCCGCCTGCAGCAGGAATGCCTCGCCGCGCTGCACCTGGGCCATGCGGACGAGCAAGTCCCTGGCCTCGTCGGCGCTGACCAGGGCCGGCAGCGCCGACAACCGCCGGCGGACGGCTAGAGCGGTGGCCGGGTCCGGCCAGTCGGGCTGCTGAGCGGCGGGCAGGGAGCCGGCGATGGGCGACGTCTTTAACGTGGTCCTTTCCCGTGCAAGGGACCGTTGTTCTCCGATGCGGGTCGAGATCGGCATAAGGCGTGCCACTATTCCCCTCTTCCTGCGTATGAGCCTTGTGACGCAGGCCAAGATTATTGGAACACCCCGTTCAATCCGGATTCAAGTAGGTACCTTGAGGTACGCGAAAGGTGCAAGAGGCTTCACGCGCGGGCACTCAATTATGGCCGCGAGGGCACTCGTTAAGTGCGCGGGGCACTCGTTAAAGTCCGCATGACCTCCCAACCTGGCACCGGCGCCGCCCCGTTCGCCCATGGCCACGCACCTTGAGGTACGTAGTTGTGCGGCTTCGCTCACGCAAGGTACTTTTCTCACGTATAGCGTCCGCAATTGCGGAATTCCCCGTCGCACGCAGGCCACCGCTTGCATGGCGTTCCCAGGCCAGCGACCAGCGAACTTTCCAGGAGGACGGCTGATGTGCGGTGTCGCCGGATGGGTCAGTTTTCGTCAGGACCTCTCGCATGAGGAGAATATTCTCGCGGGAATGACCAACTCCATGACCTGCCGCGGCCCCGACGCTTCCGGGCAGTGGCTGTCGAGGCATGCGGCCCTCGGGCACCGCCGGTTGTCGATCATCGATCTGCCCGGTGGGACACAGCCCATGACGGTGGATACGCCCGGAGGGCCCGTCACCCTGAGCTACAGCGGCGAGACGTACAATTTCGTCGAGCTGCGTGATGAACTGTGCAAACGAGGTCACACATTCCGGACCAGGAGTGACACCGAGGTCGTGCTGCGCGGATACCTCGAATGGGGTGCGGCAATCGCGGAACGCATGGTGGGAATGTGCGCCATCGCGGTGTGGGATTCCCGGTACGAGCGGCTCACTCTGATCAGGGACCGCATGGGAACGAAGCCCATGCACTACTACCGGACCGAGGACGGTCTGCTCTTCGGATCCGAGCCCAAGGCGATTCTCGCGCACCCTGACGTCAAGCCTGTCGTGGACATGGAGGGAATGCGTCAGCTCTTCAGCTTCTTCACGTCGTCCGAGAACGCCGTATGGGCCGGCATGAAGGTGATGACGCCCGGGACGGTCATCGAGTTCGACCGCAACGGGCTGCGCGAGCACACCTACTGGCAGCTGTCCGCCGAGGAGCACACCGACGACCTGGACACGACGGTGGCCCGGGTACGGCAGATGGTGGAAGACAACGTGCGGCACGAGCTGGTCGCCGATGTGCCGCTGGGCCTCCTGCTCTCCGGCGGCCTCGACTCCAGCGCGCTGGCGGGGCTGGCGAGTGGGCACCTGGCCGCCAAGGGGGAGCGGGCCCGCACCTTCTCGGTGGACTTCCCCGGCCAGAGCGAGAACTTCCAGCCTCATGAGATGGCCGACTCCGCCGACGCGCCGTACGCCAAGGAAATGGCCGCGCACATCGGTTCCGAGCACCACGACATCGTGCTCGACCACCGCAGGCTGTCCGACCCCGACCTCCGGCGCTCCGTTGTGGCGGCGTGGGACCTTCCCTGGGGCATGGGCGACATCAACGGCTCGATGTATCTGCTGTTCAAGGCAGTACGTGAGCACGTGACCGTGGCGCTCAGCGGCGAGGCCGCCGACGAGATCTTCGCCGGCCACGTCTGGCACCAGTCGAAAGCCGCGAGGTACGGCAGCACCTTCCCGTGGCACACCACCTGGCTCAAGCGGGTCGACTGCTCCGCCTACCTGACAGGCGATTTCCGGGCCGCTCTGGACTCCGAGGCCTACACGGCCGACCGCTTCCAGGAGGCAACCGCGCGCGTACCGTACCTGGACGGCGAGGACGAGGAACAGCGGATGTACCGGCGGTCGCTGCATCTGGGGCTCAACCACTTCATGCGGGTGCTGGAGGACCGCGTCGACCGGATGGCGATGGCGGTGGGCCTGGAGACCCGCGTGCCGTTCTGCGACTACCGCCTGGCGCAGTACCTGTACAACGTGCCGTGGACGATGCAGACCTTCGACGGCAGGGAGAAGAGCCTGCTGCGCGCCTCGGTCAAGGACGTGGTGACCCGGTCCGTGGTGGAGCGCCGCAAGAGCCCCTACCCGTCCACCCAGGACACGCTGTACTGCGGCGCCCTGCAGGAGCAGGTCAAGATCCTGCTCAAGGAGCCGAACAGCCCGGTATTCGACCTGTTCGACCGGGCCAAGCTCGCCGAGGCGGCCGAGCTGTCGCCGCAGCAGATCGCCGGCGCCCCGCGAGCGGCTTTCGAGAAGGTCTTGGACCTGGCGGTGTGGTTCGAGATCCGCAACCCGGAACTGCGGTACTGACCGTACGGAGGAGCAGTGAGCGACGAGCTCAGTCTGACCCGGGGCTACAACCTGCTCCGGATGAACGCAGACACCGAGAAGCGTGATTCCGTCTTCACCCTGAGCGGCCGCGCATACGATCTCCTGGAGGGGGTCTTCTCGCCGACCCTTTGCCCGTCCACGGAGATCTACGCACAGTGGCTTCCCTACCCCGCGGGCGGCAGTCTCCTGGAGATCGGAGCAGGCGCCGGCGTGATCTCCGTGACCGCGGCCCTCAGCGGCTGTGCTCGGGTGACCGCGCTGGACATCAACGAGACAGCCGTGGAGAACACCCGACGGAACGTGGCGCGGCACGGTGTCGCCGACCGGGTGCAGGTACTGCACAGCGACATGTATTCCGCACTGGACCGCCAGTCGCGCTTCGACGTGGTGTTCTGGAGTTCCAGCTTTATTGAACCGCCGACGGACTTTGCGCACGAGACTCCTCTGCACCACGCGATATTCGACCCCGGATACGTCATGCACCAGGAGTTCTTGCGGTCGGCGGCCGACCATCTCGAACCCGGCGGCCGGCTCCTGCTCGGCTACAGCAACATGGGAAATCGCGCACTCCTCACCGAGGTTGCCGGCACCGCGGGACTGCGGTTCGAGCAGTTGCACGCGGCACCGCACCCTCAGCTCGCCGATGTCGAATACCAGTTGCTGGAGTTTCATGCGGCAGATCGGCCTGCGAGCTGAAGGAAGAATGGAGACGGGGCGCATCCAGTGAACCGAACAGAAGAATCCGGCTACCGTTCACTTTTCGAACAGTGGGATAACCGGTCCTGGGTGCGCTCGAAACCGCGCAGGAACGGAGCGTTCGCCGACGGCCTGCACTACTTTTCCCCCGACCTGTGCCCGCTGCTCGCTCACCCGGAGGTCCGGGCATCCCCGGAACAGGTCCGGGAGGAGATTCTGGTGCACTCCCTCTACGTGTACCTGGAGTTCACGGTTCAGCTGGAACTGGGGCCGGTGAACGAGACGTGCCTGCTGTTGCACTCACCGGATTTCTGCCCGTGGCTGCCCGCACAGATGAAGGAAGACCTCCTCCGTATCTACACCGACGAGGCCGCGCACGCGGAGATGTCGCACACCCTGCTGGCGACGGTCCGGGATCACACCGGAGTGGCACCGATTCCCCACCGGCCGTACTTCCTGCAGGAGCTCTCCCGCCTGTATGCGGCGGAACTTCCGGTGTACCGGCCCCTGGTGAAGCTGTTCTTCTCCATCGTCTCCGAGACGTTGATCACCGGGAGTCTCACCAAGCTGCCGAAGGATCCCTCGGTGCAGCAGGCGGTACGGGACCTGGCCGCCGACCACGCGACGGACGAGGGCCTGCACCATGCCTACTTCCGACGTCTTTTCAAGTCGCTCTGGCCGAAGATGCCGGCTCCGCTCCAGACCAAGATCGGGGGCATTCTGCCCGAGATCATTCTGGCGTTTCTGCGACCGGACGAAACCGCGATGACGCAGATTCTCGCCGGCTACCCCGACGTCTTCGGAGATCCCGCGCGCGTGGTGGCCGAGACCGTGGAATTGCCACGGGTCCGCAAAAGCCTCGTCGACAACGCGACCCCCACACTGAGAATGCTGGCCCAGGAAGGCGCGTTCTCCGACCCGGCGATCGCCGCAGCGTTCGACAAGCACGGTCTGCGTCAGAGCGCATGACCCATCGGCTGTGGGCGTGCGGAGGGGCATGTGGCCCCTTGTGCCGGCAGGCGCGTCGCCGTCCCGACCGCAGAGGCAGGAGACCGTGGTGATCAATGACTACATACTCGCCCTACTGTCCGCACCGCCGGCGAACGCCACGGAGTTCGCGGGCGGGCAGCCGGCGCGGTGGATGGACAACTTGCGGAGGTGGCTTGACCGCGCGGCCGAACTGGACCACGGCTTCCGCTTCGACGAACCCGTACAGGACGAGGACAACCGACGGCTCCGCCTGAGGACCCGTCTGCCCATAGCATCCACCGTGGACTTCGTGCTCCACACTTCGGCCGACTTCGACGGGTACACGCCCTCTTGCGCCGGTCCGGCGGATGGTGACCTTGTGGTCCATTTCCTGTGCGTGGCGAATCGGCCGGCTGCACCACCGTCACAGCCGCGAGGACAAGCCTGCACACCATGGGCCGGTCACCAGGGCCTCCTCATCGTGGAGCCCGGCTGGGCGGCCGCCGTGCTCGTGGCGCACTCGGCCCCGTTGTTCTGGGGCGCCTCAGCCCGCGAGGAGAACAAATCGCTACTGGACAGTACGCGTCCCGGCGCCCGCGGCGCAGGAGACCCGTGAATCGCGTCCACTCCATTCGTTAAAAGAATCTGAACTCTTGTGAGGGCGTGCGCAGTCGGCCCTGGATCGTGGACGACGCCTTGTGGGCGCTGATCGCGCCGTTACTGCCGCCCTGGCCCGAGCGGCCGCCAGGCCCATGGACGGTGGCGGACCGGCTCTGTCTGCGTCCGTCGCCGGCCGGCCGGCGCGCGAGGGGCGGCAAACACCACCTGATGGTGAGTCATCACGCTGGTGAAGCCTGAAGCACCACCGGGTCCGGGGCCCTTTGGCCGGACGGATTCACCGGAGTGGTGTGGTGGTGCGGAGCCCTTTCTGCCATCTCCCGCAAGGACGCCCCGGACAGCAAAGGCACCGGGCAAACCCCACTTCGTCGTCGAGTAGGCCTTCGCTCTGCCCCACCACTTCAAGTGTCTCGCTGTCCGCCGGGAACCCCGCCGAACTCCACGGCGTCTTAGTCTCTTTGGCCTGTAACGTCATCTGTCGGCGACACGCCAAGAAAGCCCACTCATGATCGTGTGACAAACTCTTCGGAAGTGATAACGTTCCGAACTGTCGGGGGATTCGTCACACTTGGAGCAGGGTCATGCAAGTTTACCCTCATCGTATCCTTCGCGAGACGCATCAC
Organism: Streptomyces sp. 2114.4; assembly: GCF_900187385.1. Classification (NCBI taxonomy): domain Bacteria; kingdom Bacillati; phylum Actinomycetota; class Actinomycetes; order Kitasatosporales; family Streptomycetaceae; genus Streptomyces; species Streptomyces sp. 2114.4. The sequence continues at coordinate 434,603 of NZ_FYEY01000001.1, read as the reverse complement.
ATTCCGCCTGCGGATTGTCCCACCTGGCTGTGCATGCAGTCCTCGATGGAGAAATGGGTTAACGGCCAGCCGAAACACGCTTTAAATTTGGCCCGGGAAGCCGCACGCCGTGGAATTCACTGTACATCCGAATGGGATGTCCCGCTGCAGGCCGAGATATGGCTCGCCACACTGACCATCACCTTGCGTCAACACGGCGAAGCCGAACGCAGTATTGCCACTGCTGAGCATTCCGCTGTGGTGACCGGAAATCACCGGCACCAAGCTGTTCTCACACTTCTCCGCGCCGCATTGAACTGGAATCTGGGCAGGGTTTCCACAGCGCTCGAGCAGGCGAGATCCGTTTTGGGGGCACCTGAGGAGACGGCGAAAAGCTGGAAGCCCTACGCCCGTGTTCTCCTGGCCCTGGGCGCGCTGAGACGGGCAGACCTGCGCACTGCCGGCGCGTATGCGCGGCAGGCCGCGATGGACTGGGCGCTCGGGAACACCCACGGTCCGGCCTGTGCGTGGATGGTGGTGCAGACAACCGAGGCGGAGCACGGTGCGGAGGCGGCCGCCCCCCTGGTGGACCAGCTCATCTCGCCGGGTCAGGCCCGCGAGAGGCTTCTGCTGACGGACCCGGCGGCGGCAGCGTGGCTGGCACGCTTCATGGTGCTCCGCAACAGGAGAAACGCCGAAGCGATCGCGGTCACCGCCCGGACGCTCTCCACCCGGAGCGGGGGGCTGCCGGCGCTGGAGGCGGCCGCCCGCCATGCCGAAGGGCTGGTGCACCGCAGCGCCGCGGATCTGCTCTTCGCCGCCGACCATCACCCCGATCCATGGGCCGCTGCCTCCGCACGGGAAGACCTCGGAGTGATGCTCGCCGCACAGGGGTCCTCGGGCCGGGCCGGCACGGTGCTGGAACACGCCGCGGCCGGGTATCTCACCGCGCAGTCCCCCAGGGACGTGGCCCGGGTCCAGCGCAGGCTCCACCGGCTCGGCCGCAGCTGCGACCACGCGGACCGGCCCCAGGAGCCCGGCACGGGAATCCTGGGCCTGACGAAAACCGAGACCGCCGTGGCCGAGCTGGTCGCCCTGGGACTTTCCAACGCACAGGCCGCCCAGAAGTTATTCATTTCCCGGCACACCGTTGCCCACCACTTGCGCAGCATCTTCAAGAAGCTCCACATATCGTCTCGTGTGGAGCTTGCCCGAACCTGGATGGAAAGCTGCAGATAGCACGTCGGGACCGGCACTCCGCCGCGCGCACCCTACTCTCTCATGAATTCCATCTCCCGCTTCGTCCAGTCGAAGTCGGTCCGCGCGTCGACTATTTTCTGCTCATGCTCATCGAGCCATTCCCGGACACCGTTGACGAGTTGGAGCAGGGTCATCCCCAGCTCGGTCAGCTCGTATCCGACCAATCTGCCGGTGGAGTTCTTCAGCGAATTGAGAGGGCCCCTGACGTACCCGTCACGCTGAAGCTTGTGAAGTGTTTCGATGAGCACCTTGTGATTGATTCCTTCGAGCCGCCGGGTGAGCTCGTTGAACCGGCGTTTACCTCCGTCTAATTCGGCCATAACCTCAAGTGACCACCTCGCGGAAAGAGTGCACAGAACTTCCTTGATGGGAATTTCTGTGCCTTTCTGTATCGGCGCTGATTCATGGATTGACTGTGTCACTGGGATCACCGCTTATTGCTGTGTCGATCGCTGTTGATCACTTGGGAAGAACATTTTCGGAGCCAGTCCCCCACGAGACCGGCGGCGATGTCACTGTGCTGCTCCAGCATGGTGAAGTGGTTGCCGGGAACATCCAGCGCGACATGGTCCAGGGGCCAGGAGGTCCGCCACTGATCTCCGTCCGCCTCCGCCCCCTGGGCCATCGATTCCGATGCCCGCAGGAACAAGGTGGGAGCGTCGACGACGGCGGGCTTCCACCCCTGGAACAACCTCAGATACGCGCCCATCGCGGTCAGGCGGGTGTCGTCGACCGGAACATGTACGTTGTTGCGCTCCAGGATCGCCGACATCAATGCGGGGGCGATGGCGTCTTGGTCGTCACCTTCGGACAGATCGAGCACGTCGGCCAGCACCACCCCGGCCGGCCCCGTCCCCTGCGCCTCCAGGTGTGCGGCCAGCGCATGGGCCAGAATGCCGCCGGTGGAATGGCCCAACAGCACGAATGGCTCCGTGAGGCGGGCCTCTGCGAGCCCTGAGGCCAATGCTTCCAGCACAGCCTGCTGAGTTGCCGGCACCTGCTCATCACGGCTGAAGCCCGGCAGGGGCAGCGCCCACACCTCGCGTTCCCCCCGGAACGGAGCGGCCAGACGGGCGTACTGGTGCGGCCCGGATACCGCCAGCATCGAGGGCACACAGATCAGGGCAGGTCCACGGCCCCCCTCGCTGAGCCGCACGGGATTGCTCGCCACACCGGTGTGGAAGGCGGGCCTGAACCGCGACATCTCGGTGAGCAGTGCCAGGAACGCTCCTGCCTGGTGGGTATCGGCGGCCTGTCGAAGCAGCGTGCCCATCACGAAGGCCGGCGCGTCGGGGGCGGGCGCCCGCTCGGTGAGTTCGTTCCGCAGGTGTCGGGCGAGCGCCAACGGTGTGGAGTGGTCGAACAGTGCCGCCGGCGCAAGCCGCAGCCCTGTTGCCGCAGTGAGTCCGTTCCGTAGTTCGACGGTGGTCAGCGAATCGAAGCCCAGCTCAAGGAACTCCCGGTCCGCCGGGACGTCGTGCGTGGGGCCATGTCCCAGAACCGCGCGGATGTGGCTGCGCAGCAGGTCCAGCAGAACCAGGTCCTGCTGGTCAGCAGGCTGTCCGGCCAGCTGGTCGGACAGGGACGGCCCCGGCTCGGCCGCCACGGTCCGGCGTCCACGGGAGACGAGCCCCTTCAGCAGGGCGGGTGCCAGGACGTCGCTGTCGTCGGCACGTCGCACGGTGGCCAGGTCCAGCCGGATGGGCACCACTACCGGTCTGCCCGCCGCCCGAGCCGCGTCGAACAGCGCAAGGCCCTCCTCGTCGGACAGGGGCCGCACACCGGAACGCTTCATCCTGCGCAGGTCGACCTCCGCGAGGTCCCGGGTCATCGCACCGCTCTTTTCCCATGGCCCCCAGGCGAGCGAGAGCGCCGGAAGACCGGATGCGTGGCGCTGCTCCGCCAGCGCGTCCAGCATCGCGTTGGCAGCTGCGTAGCTGCCCTGGCCCGGCCCGCCGAAGATGCCCGCCGCGGAGGAGAACATCACGAAAGCGGACAGGCCCAGGTCCCGGGTCAGTTCGTGCAGGTGGAGCGCGCCGTCCACCTTGGGACGCAGGACCTGGCTGATCTGCTCTTCGGTCAGTGCCGGGATGACGGCGTCGGCCAGCACACCCGCGGTGTGCACGACGGCGGTGAGCGGCTGGTGCGCGGGCACCGCCCCGAGCACTGCCGACAGCGCCGCCGCATCGGCCACGTCACAGCGCGCCTGGACGATGTTGCCGCCGAGCGCGGTCAATTGCTCAGCGAGCTCCCGGTCCGGGTCGCTTCTGCTGACGAGCAGAAGGTTACGCACACCGTGCTCGACGATGAGGTGCCTGGACAGCAGCCTGGCCAGCGCCCCGTTGCCTCCGGTGATCAGAGTGGTGCCGTCGCGGTCCCAGGCAGCGGCCTGCCCGAGGTCCCGCCCTGCCCTGGCCAGCCGGCGCGCGTGCACCACACCGGCCCGGATCACCAACTGCGGCTCGGCCGAGGCCAGCGCCGCCGCAACCGCGGTGGCGGAGGCATCGTGCTCGTCCACGTCGACCAGGGCGAACCTGCCGGGGTTCTCCGACTGGGCCGAACGCACCAGGCCCGCGGCCGCGGCCGCGGCGAGGCCGGACCCGTCGTCCGTGCTCCGCGTAAGGAACACCAGGCGGGCAGCGGCGAGTCGTTCGTCGGCCAGCCATGCCTGGAGCAGAGCCAGCGTCCTGGCCAGAGCGGTCCGAGCGGTGTCCGCCCGCGGTACCTCGACGACGACCGTCTCCGGCACCGTGCCCCCGGACTCGATCTCCGCGACCAGCGCGGCCAGGTCGGGCAGCGAGCGCGTTCCGGTGGGCAGTGTGCCGGTGCCGAGCTGCACGCAGGAAACCGGAGCCGCCGTGACCTGCTCCGGCACCAGGTCCACCTGGAACAGCGCGTTCGAGTGCCCGCTGGACAGCGCCGGGACAGGCCGCGCCGTCAGGGACTCCGCTGCCGCCACCGCCCGTCCGGAGGCGTCGGTCACCAGCACCGACACCGATGCCGGCCCCGTGCGGCGCAACCGTACGCGCAACTCCCGGGCGCCCGTGGCAAACAGCGACACTCCCGTCCAGGCGAACGGAAGCGCCCCGTCCCCGCTCGCGATGTGCAGCGCCGCGTCGAACAGAGCCGGGTGCAGCCCGAAGGAGCCGGCCTCGTCGTGGCGCTCCTCGGGCAGACCGACCTCGGCGAACAGGTCGTCTCCTTGCCGCCAGGCCGCGCGCAGCCCGCGGAACGCGGGACCGTAGTCGACCCCGTCGTCGGCGAGCCGGTCGTAGAAGCCGCTCAGGTCAACCGCGGTCGCCGACGCCGGCGGCCACTGCACGAGCTCTTCGCTCCCGGCCTCGACGGCGTGCGTCAGGACACCACTGGCGTGGCGTGTCCAGACCCCGTGCTCGGTACTGGCGTACACCCGCACTTCCCGCCGGCCGGCCTCTTCGGGACCGACGGACACCTGGAGTTCGACCTGGTCCTGTTCGCCCAGGGTCAGCGGTGTTTCGAGGGTCAGCTCCTCTACCGTGGGATTCCCGACCTGGTCGCCCACGTGCAGCAGGAGATCGACGAAGGCCGTTCCGGGCAGCAGGGCTGTGCCGTGGACGAGGTGATCGGCCGCCCAGGTGTGCGTCCGCAGTGACAAGCTGCCGCTGAACACCAGCGTGTCGGGGTCATTGGCGAGGTGTGCCGCGTGGGTGAGCAGGGCGTGGCCGAGCGCGTCGGCACCCCGTGGCGCGCCAGGCGTGTCGGCCAGCCAGTAGCGCCGGTGTTGGAAGGCGTAGGTCGGCAGGGCCTGCCTGCGGGTGTCCGTGTCCTCCCAGAAGGCGGGCCAGTCGACGTGCACACCATGGGTGTGCAGCTGGGAAACGGCGGTGACGATGCTCCGGGGTTCCGGCCGGTCCGCACGCAGCGCGGTGGCGAACACCGTCTCCTCGACGTCGTACAGGCAGTCCTGTCCCATTCCGGAAAGCGCCCCGCTCGCGCCCAGCTCCAGGAAGGCGCGCACGCCTTGGGAGGCAAGCCGGCGCATGCCGTCGTGGAAACGCACGGCTTCCCGCACATGCCGGGCCCAGTAATCCGGAGAGGACAACTGATCGGCAGTGGCAAGACGCCCCGTCACATCCGAGACCACCGGGATCCTGGGTGGGTGGAACGTCACGCCGGCGGCCACGCGTCGGAACGCGTCGACCATGTCATCCATATGAGCCGAGTGGAAAGCGTGGGAGACACGCAACCGCTTGGTCTTGCAGCTGCGGCGCTCGAACTCCTCCTTGATGCCGAGCACCGACTGCTCGTCACCGGAGATCACCACGGCCGAGGGTCCGTTGATCGCGGCGATGGACACCCGGCCGCCCGCCGCGGCCACGAGCGGAGCGACCTGGTCCTCGGACGCTTGGAGGGCAACCATCACCCCGCCCCGGGGGAGCACTTGCATAAGCCGCCCGCGAGCCGCCACCAGTGCGCACGCGTCCGACAGCGAAAGGCAGCCGGCGACATGGACCGCAGCCAGTTCACCTATCGAGTGGCCCAGAAGGAAGTCAGGCTTGAGGCCCCATGAATCGACCAGCCGGAAAAGGGCCACGGACATCGCGAACAGCGCCGGCTGGGTGTAGCCGGTCTCGTCGAGAAGCCGTGCCGACTCCGAGTCGGGTGCCGCGAACATCACCTGACGCAGCGGGACGTCCAGATGAGGGTCGAATGCGGTGAGGACCGCGTCCAAGGCCTCGGCGAACGCGGGGAATTCCTCCGCGAGCTGCCTTCCTGCCCCCAGCCGCTGGCTTCCCTGCCCGGGAAACAGGAACGCCGTCCGCCCGGCACGCACACTCGTGCTCTTGGCGGTCCTGAGCGCGGCCAGCAAGTCATCCCGGCTCTCACCCACCACCATGGCGCGGTGCTCGAAGTGGGCGCGCCCGACGGCGAGGGTGTATCCGATGTCGACGGGGTCGAGTTCGGGATGGGCGTCCAGGTGGGCGCGCAGGCGGTCGGTCTGATCGCGCAGTGCGTCCGCCGTGCGGCCGGACAGCAGCCACGGCACCACACCACCGCCGCTCTTGCGGGTGGGCGGCGTTACGGGCGGGGCTTGTTCGAGGATGACGTGTGCGTTGGTCCCGGAGACGCCGAAGGACGAGACTCCCGCACGGCGTGGTCGGTCGGATTCGGGCCATGCCTGTGCGGCCGTGACGAGTTCGACGCCTTCGCCCCACTGCGCATGCGGGGAAGGCGTGTCCACGTGCAGGGAAGCGGGCACTACACCGTGCTGCATCGCCTGCACCATTTTGATCACGCCGGCGACGCCCGCGGCGGCCTGGGTGTGGCCGAGGTTCGATTTCACCGACCCGAGCAGCAACGGGGCACCGGACCGCTCCCGGCCATACGTCTCCGCCAGCGCGCCGACCTCGATCGGATCGCCCAGCTTCGTCCCCGTGCCATGCCCTTCCACCACGTCCACGTCACCGGGCTTTAGGCCGGCACTCGACAGCGCCTGGCGTACCACTCGTTCCTGGGCGCGTCCGCTGGGCGCGGTCAGTCCGTTGGATGCGCCGTCCTGGTTCACCGCGGAGCCCCGTACCACCGCGAGCACCCGATGCCCATGCCGCACCGCATCGGACAACCGCTCCACCACCAGCACACCCACGCCCTCGCTCCAGCCGGTGCCGTCGGCCGCCGCGGCGAAGGACTTGCACCTGCCGTCCCGGGCGAGGCCGCGCTGCCGGCTGAACTCCACGAAGATGCGGGGGTGGGACATGACGGTGACTCCGCCGGCCAAGGCCAGGGAGGTCTCACCGGAGCGCAACGACTGCACCGCCCAGTGCAGCGCCACCAAGGACGACGAACACGCCGTGTCCACCGTCACCGCGGGCCCCTCGAGCCCCAGCACATACGACACCCGGCCGGAGGCCACGCTGCCCGCCGTGCCGATGCCGAGGTACCCCTCGATCTCCTCGGGCAGCGTGGCCACCCCGGAGCCGTAGTCGTGGTACATCACTCCGGCGTACACGCCGGTGCTGCTTCCGCGCAGTGCGAGGGGATCGATCCCTGCGTCTTCGATGGCTTCCCAGGACGCCTCCAGCAGCAACCGCTGCTGCGGGTCCATCGCCAGTGCCTCCCGCGGTGAAATGCCGAACATCTCCGCGTCGAAGTCACCCGCACCGGCCAGGAATCCGCCCTCGGCGGTATACGAGGTGCCTGCCACGTCCTCAGAACTGAACAACTGGTCCAGGTCCCACCCACGGTCGTCGGGGAACGCGGACACGGCGTCCCCGCCCGACATGAGCAGCTTCCAGAGGTCCTGGGGGCTTTGCACACCACCGGGGTAGCGGCACGCCATCCCCACGATGGCCACCGGCTCGTGCTGGGCGTCCTCGACCTCCTTGAGACGGCGACGGGTCTGCCGGAGGTCGGTGGTCAGCCGCTTGAGCGTGTCGAGGATCTTCTTGTCATCAGCCATCGGCTACTTCGCGTCCTCTCCTGCTGAGAGGCCTTCAAGCGCGTCCTCGGCGAGATCGAGCATCTCGTCGATGGTCGACACGTCCAGGTCGGCGTCGGCGTCGTCGGATTGTTCGGGCAGCCAGGCCGCGGCCAGCTCTCTCAGCCGGCGGACCAAGGCTTCGTGCCGGGCGTCACCGGGCGGCGTGCGCCGCAGTTCGGCCTCGACCTCGTCCAGCCCGTCCCTGGTGGGGCTGTTCTGGCTCTCCAGTATCCCGGCGAGCAGGTGCTCGGCGAGCGCCGACGTCGTCGCGTAGGTGAAGACCACAGTGGTCGGCAATCGCAGACCGGTCGCAGTGACCAGACGATTGCGCAGCTCCACGGCGGTCAGCGAATCGAATCCCAGGTCCATGAAGGCCCGTTCCGGATCGATCGCCGCCGCGTCGTCATGGCCCAGGACGGCAGCCACCTCCGCCTGGACGAGTTCGTTCAGCGCCGGCCCCCGCTCGGATTCGGGAAGCGCCGCCAGCCGTGCTGCCGACCAGCGCTGGTCGGGCTCGGCCGCGGTGCGACGCGTGGGCACCCGTATCAAGCCCTGGAGTACGGAAGGAACACCGAGGTGTCCCGCCTGGGCACGTAGCGACGAGAGGTTCAGCTTGATCGGCAGAACCGCGGGGGCGTCCAACGCCCGCGCGAGATCGAACAGGGCCAGACCCTCCGCGGTGGACAGCTCCGTGACGCCGGCACGTTCCAACCGCCGCACGTCCGTGTCACCGAGGTGTGCGGTCATGCCGGTGCGCTGGGCCCAGAACCCCCAGGCCAGGGCCATTCCGGGCAGCCCCTCCTCGCGTCGGCGCAGTACCAGGGCATCCAGCACCGCGTTGGCGGCGGCGTAGTTGCCCTGGCCCGGTCCGCCGAACACGGCTGAGGCGGAGGAGAAAAGGATGAAGTCCGCCAGGTCGAGCCCCTGGGTGAGCGTGTGCAGGTTGAGCGCCCCGTCCACCTTGGGTGCCAGCACCGCCGACACCTGTGCGGGAGTCATGTCCGTGATCAGGGCATCATCAAGGACACCAGCGGCGTGTACGACAGCGGTCAGCGGATGCGCTCCGGGCACTGCCGCCAGCACCTCGGCCAACGCCTCCTTGTCCGCCGCGTCGCAGGCCACGATGGACGCCTCGGCACCCAACTCCCGCAACTCCGCCGTCAGCTCTTCGGCGCCTTCCGCGCGCGGGCCGCCGCGGCTCAGGAGAAGCAGGTGCCGGACGCCGGACCCGGTCACCAAGTGGCGTGCGAGCTCAGCGCCCAGCACACCGGTACCACCGGTGATCAGCACGGTTCCCTCCGGGTTCCATGCCCTGCCGGTCCGACCGCTCGCGCCCGTCCTGACCAGCCTGGGTACGAACAGCTCTCCCTCGCGCACTGCCACCTGCGGCTCGCCGGATTTCACCGCGGCGGGCAACTGCTGGTAGTCCTCGTAGGTGTTGTTGGCCTCGACCACGACAATCCGGTCACCGTGCTCGGACTGGGCGGAGCGCACCAGCCCCCACACACCGGCGGCCGGGAGCGCCGACGTCCGGCCGGTGAGGAGCACCAGCCGGGCATCGGCGAACCGCTCGTCGGACAGCCAGGTCTGCAGGAGGTCCAGCGTGTGCAGTACGGCGGCTCGCACGGCCACCGCGTCGTCGGATTCCCGCAGAGGGACGGGGACGACCACGACGCCAGGTGCGGCATGGCCGGCGCCGATGTGCTCGGCCAACTCCTCGAACGTCTCATAGGAGCCGTCGGCCACCCCGGTGTCCACCAGCGCGCCGGACTGCGGTTCCACGCTGCCGACGACGGCCCATGGTCCGGTGTCCTGCATCAGCTCGCGGACGCCGAGCTTCGCCCACTCCACCTGGAACAGCGAGTGCTCCCCGGCGGACCGCAGGAGGTCGAGTTGCTTGGCGGGTGCCTTCCGTACCAGCAGGGAATCCACCGACAGTACGGGCCGCCCGGCCGCGTCCCTCGCCACCAGCGCCACGGCGTCGGCGCCCTGCGCGGTCAGCTGGACGCGCAGCGAGGTGGCACCGGTCGCGTAGAGCGAGACGCCGTTCCATGAGAAGGGAAGCATGATCTGGCCCGAATCCGAGCCCGTATTCAGCAGCCCGCCTGCCACCGCCGCCTGAACCGCCGCGTCGAGCAGGGCCGGGTGCGACTGGTACGCGTCCGTCTCCGGCAGGCACTGCTCGGGGAGCTCCACCTCGGCCAGGACGGTTTCGCCGTTTCGCCACACCGACCGAAGCCCCTGGAACGCGGGACCGTAGTGGAAGTCGTCGGCTGCCAGCCGTTCGTACAGGCCCGCAATGTCGACCGCCTCCGAGCCGGAGGGCGGCCACGCGGCGTTGTCGACGGCGACGTTCTCCGTACCGGCCGACAACGTTCCGACCGCGTGCCGTGTCCATCCTTGCTCGGTGTCGGCGCGACGGGAATGGAAGCTGACCGAGCGGCGCCCGTCGTCGCCGGACGCGCCGATCACGAACTGGATGTGCACCTCCTTGTCCTCGGGCAGCACGAGCGGCGTCTCGAACGCCAACTCTTCGATCCGGTCACAGCCTGCTTCCTCGGCCGCGTAGAGCGCCATCTCGACGAACGCGGTTCCCGGCAGCAGCACGGTTCCCAGCACGGCATGGTCGTTCAGCCAGGAATGCTCACTTCCGGACAGGGTTCCGGAAAACACCAGCCCGCCTTCGGGCTGCGCCAGTGTGACGACATCGGTCAGCAGCGGATGGCCTGTCGAAGCGTCCTTCGGCGACACGTTTTCGAGCCAGTAGTGGTCGTGTTGGAAGGGGTAGGTGGGGAGTTGGATGCGTTGGGCGGCGTGGTCGGTGAAGGCGGTGTGCCAGTCGATGTCGACTCCGTGGACGTGGGCTTCGCTCAGTGAGGTGAGGAAGCGGTCGATGTCTCCGTCGTCGCGTCGTAGGGAGCTCAGTGTGATGGCGGGGGAGTGGGAGTGGTCTTCGAAGGTGTCCTGCAGGCCGATGCCGAGGACGGGGTGTGCGCTGATTTCGATGAAGGTGTCGCGTCCGTCGTCGATGAGGCGTCGGGTGACGTCTTCGAAGCGGACGGTCTGGCGCAGGTTTTGGACCCAGTAGCGGGCGTTGAGCTCAGTGGTGTCGATGGGTGTGCCGGTCACTGTGGAGTAGAAGGGGACGGGGGCGGAGGTGGGGTGCAGGTCGGTGAGTGCGGTGGTCAGGTCCTGTTCGATGGCGTCGACGTGGGCGGAGTGGGAGGCGTAGTCGACGGCGACGATGCGGGCGTGTGTGCCTTCGTCGGTGCGTGCGGCGACGAAGTTTTCGACGGCGTTGACGTCGCCGGAGATGACTACTGATCGTGGGCCGTTGACGGCGGCGACCGACAGTCCTTCCAGGCCGGTGAGGTGTTCGCGGACCTCGTCGAGCGGCAGGGATATGGAGGCCATGGCGCCGGAGCCGGCCAGTTTGTCGCGGATGAGCTGGCTGCGCAGTGCGACCACGCGGGCGCCGTCGTCGAGGGAGAGTGCGCCTGCGACACAGGCTGCTGCGATTTCGCCTTGGGAGTGTCCGGCCACCGCGGAGGGGGTGACGCCCATGGACTGCCACAGTCCTGCGAGGGAGACCATCACGGCCCATGACGCGGGCTGGACCACATCGACCCGTTCCAGCATTGAGGCGTCGCCGAGGACTTCGGACAGGGACCAGTCCACGAATGGGGCGAGTGCCTGCTCGCACTGTGCCATCGATGCCGCGAAGACCGGGGAGGACTTGATCAGGTCTTGTCCCATGCCCACCCATTGCGCGCCCTGTCCCGGGAAGACGAAGACGACCTCACGGTGTGCGACGGCTGTCCCTTCGGCTACCCATGTGGTGAGGTCGCCGTCCATGGCCATGGCGCGGTGCTCGAAGTGGGCGCGCCCGACGGCGAGGGTGTATCCGATGTCGGCGGGGTCGAGTTCGGGATGGGCGTCCAGGTGGGCGCGCAGGCGGCTGGTTTGGTCGCGCAGTGCGTCCGCCGTGCGGCCGGACAGCAGCCATGGCACCACACCACCGCCGCTCTTGCGGGTGGGCGGCGTTACGGGCGGGGCTTGTTCGAGGATGACGTGTGCGTTGGTCCCGGAGACGCCGAAGGACGAGACTCCCGCACGGCGTAGGCGGCCGGATTCGGGCCATGCCCGTGCGGCCGTGACGAGTTCGACGCCTTCGCCCCACTGCGCATGCGGGGAAGGCGTGTCCACGTGCAGGGATGCCGGGACCACGCCGTGCTGCATCGCCTGCACCATTTTGATCACGCCGGCGACGCCCGCGGCGGCCTGGGTGTGGCCGAGGTTCGATTTCACCGACCCGAGCAGCAACGGGGCACCGGACCGCTGTCGGCCGTAGGTTTCTGCCAGGGCGCCGACCTCGATCGGATCGCCCAGCTTCGTCCCCGTGCCGTGTCCTTCCACCACGTCCACGTCACCGGGCGTCAGGCCGGCGCTCGACAGTGCCTGGCGTACCACTCGCTCCTGGGCGCGTCCGCTGGGCGCGGTCAGTCCGTTGGATGCGCCGTCCTGGTTCACCGCGGAGCCCCGAACCACCGCGAGCACCCGATGCCCATGCCGCACCGCATCGGACAACCGCTCCACCACCAGCACACCGACACCCTCAGCAAACCCGGTCCCGTCGGCAGCCGCGGCGTAGGACTTGCATCTGCCGTCCGGGGCGAGGCCGCGCTGTCGGCTGAACTCCACGAACCGTGAGGGCGAGGACATGACGGTGACTCCGCCGACCAAGGCCAGGGAGGTCTCACCGGAGCGCAACGACTGCACCGCCCAGTGCAGCGCCACCAAGGACGACGAACACGCCGTGTCCACCGTCACCGCGGGCCCCTCGAAGCCCAGTGCATACGACACCCGACCGGACAGGACACTGGCGGCGCTTCCGGTTCCCAACTGCGCCTCCAGCGCGGCGGGGTAGCGGTTCAGCCTGGAGGCGTAGTCCTGCCCGTTGGACCCGATGAACAGGCTGGTGTCGCTTTCCCGCAGTGTGAAGGGGTCGATCCCTGCGTCTTCGATGGCTTCCCAGGACGTTTCCAGCAGCAGCCGCTGCTGCGGGTCCATCGCCAACGCCTCCCGCGGAGAGATGCCGAAGAACTCCGGATCAAAGTTCTTGGAATCCGCCAAGAACCCTCCGTGCCGGGTATAGCTCGACCCCGCTTTTTCGCTATCGGGGTTGAACAGTGTGTCGATGTCCCAGCATCGGTCCTCCGGAAACCCGGATACTGCGTCCCGTTCGGAGATCACCAGGTTCCACAAGTCAGCAGGGCCGGCCACCCCACCGGGGTAATGGCAAGCCATTCCCACGACCGCCACCGGCTCACGAATGTTCTCGGCAAGCTCGCGATTTCGTTGTCGTAGACGTTCGCTTTCCTTCACAGAGGCGCGTAGTGCGTTGATGAGCTGCTGTTCAGACATCATTACCCCAGGCTCGTGACTCAGATATCGCCGACTTGGTGTGCCATCTCGATGAGTGCGGCGAGATCAGCTGAATCAGCATCAGCGCCGGCTGCCGCAGGTTCATCCGGCGCGTGTTCAGGTTCGCTGGACGGGGAGGAAACCGGGAACAGCTCGTCACACAGTTTCCGCGCCATCGCCTCAGCGGTGGAGTACTCGAAGGCGAAGGTGGTCGGTAGCCGCAGGCCCGTAGCGGCATTCAGTTTGTTGCGGAGCTGTACGGCCTCCATGGAGCCGAGGCCGAGTTCGGTGAATGCCGTCCTGGCGCCGATCTCTTCCGAGCTCTCCTTGTATCCCAGGACAGCAGCGGCGTGTGTGCGGACAAGGTCCACAAGGGCGCGGATTTTTGCGTTCGCGGAGAGATTGGCCAGCCGGTGTCGGAGAGATGTGTCATCCGGCCTGGTCACCTGCCGAGCGCGCACTTTCCGGACCGATTCGGCATGTTCGGCAGTTCCCAATTTCTCAGCGGATATCGGCCGCAGTACCAAGGACTCCACCGACGCCACGGGACGGCCTGTGGTCTGCGTAATGCTCAAGGACAGAGTGTCCGGCTGCCGCCTTGAGATCCTGCACCGCAATACGGAGGCTCCCGGCTCGTACAACGACACCCCCGTCCAGGCGAAAGGCATCCGAATCTGTTGCGCTTCCTGGTTCAGTTCAGCGACCAACAGGGACTGGAGGAGCGCGTCCAGTAGCGCCGGGTGCAGGAGAAAAGCGCCAGACCCACCGACATCTGGTCCGGGCAGCGCGACTTCGGCGAACACGTCCTCATCGCTGCGCCACGCTGCGCGAAGACACTGGAATGCCGGACCGTAGTCGTAACCGCGTCCGACCAGGCCTTCATAGGCGCCACTCAGGTCGAGAGCGGTGGCATCCGTCGGCGGCCACTCCTCCACTGCGGTGGTGGACTTGCCGGCGTCCTGCGTGGATGCCTTCACCATGCTGCCGACCGCATGCCGCACCCAGCCCGTCCCGCTTTGGGAATGCACGCTCACCGCTCGCCTGCCGTCCGCGTCCGGTGCGGACAGGGCGACCTGGAATTTGACCCTGGCGCCCTTGCGGAACACCAGCGGCGCCTCCAGGGTCAGTTCCTCGATATGGTCCGCCCCGACTTCCGCACCCGCCCGAAACGCCAGCTCCAGCCATGCCGATGCGGGCAAGATCATGACGCCACCGACTATGTGGTCGGCAATCCAGGGATGAGTGCTTTCGGAGAGGCAGCCCGTGAGGAGAAGACCATCCGTCTGCGCCAGTTCTACCAGCGCGTTTGCCAGGATGTGGTGGAGCGCTTCCTGTCCCGCAGCATCGACATCCGGCCTGCGACTCATGTTTTCGAGCCAGTAGTGGTCGTGTTGGAAGGGGTAGGTGGGGAGTTGGATGCGTTGGGCGGCGTGGTCGGTGAAGGCGGTGTGCCAGTCGATGTCGACTCCGTGGACGTGGGCTTCGCTCAGTGAGGTGAGGAAGCGGTCGATGTCTCCGTCGTCGCGTCGTAGGGAGCTCAGTGTGATGGCGGGGGAGTGGGAGTGGTCTTCGAAGGTGTCCTGCAGGCCGATGCCGAGGACGGGGTGTGCGCTGATTTCGATGAAGGTGTCGCGTCCGTCGTCGATGAGGCGTCGGGTGACGTCTTCGAAGCGGACGGTCTGGCGCAGGTTTTGGACCCAGTAGCGGGCGTTGAGCTCAGTGGTGTCGATGGGTGTGCCGGTCACTGTGGAGTAGAAGGGGACGGGGGCGGAGGTGGGGTGCAGGTCGGTGAGTGCGGTGGTCAGGTCCTGTTCGATGGTGTCGACGTGGGCGGAGTGGGAGGCGTAGTCGACGGCGACGATGCGGGCGTGTGTGCCTTCGTCGGTGCGTGCGGCGACGAAGTTTTCGACGGCGTTGACGTCGCCGGAGATGACTACTGATCGTGGGCCGTTGACGGCGGCGACCGACAGTCCTTCCAGGCCGGTGAGGTGTTCGCGGACCTCGTCGAGCGGCAGGGATATGGAGGCCATGGCGCCGGAGCCGGCCAGTTTGTCGCGGATGAGCTGGCTGCGCAGTGCGACCACGCGGGCGCCGTCTTCCAAGGAGAGTGCGCCTGCGACACAGGCTGCTGCGATTTCGCCTTGGGAATGGCCGGCCACCGCGGAGGGGGTGACGCCCATGGACTGCCACAGTCCTGCGAGGGAGACCATCACGGCCCATGACGCGGGCTGGACCACATCGACCCGTTCCAGCATTGAGGCGTCGCCGAGGACTTCGGACAGGGACCAGTCCACGAATGGGGCGAGTGCCTGCTCGCACTGTGCCATCGATGCCGCGAAGACCGGGGAGGACTTGATCAGGTCTTGTCCCATGCCCACCCATTGCGCGCCCTGTCCCGGGAAGACGAAGACGACCTCACGGTGTGCGACGGCTGTCCCTTCGGCTACCCATGTGGTGAGGTCGCCGTCCATGGCCATGGCGCGGTGCTCGAAGTGGGCGCGCCCGACGGCGAGGGTGTATCCGATGTCGGCGGGGTCGAGCTCGGGATGGGCGTCCAGGTGGGCGCGCAGGCGGTCGGTCTGGTCGCGCAGTGCGTCCGCCGTGCGGCCGGACAGCAGCCATGGCACCACACCACCGCCGCTCTTGCGGGTGGGCGGCGTTACGGGCGGGGCTTGTTCGAGGATGACGTGTGCGTTGGTCCCTGAGACGCCGAAGGACGAGACTCCCGCACGGCGTAGGCGGTCGGATGCGGGCCATGCCCGTGCGGCCGTGACGAGTTCGACGCCTTCGCCCCACTGCGCATGCGGGGAAGGCGTGTCCACGTGCAGGGAAGCGGGCACTACACCGTGCTGCATCGCCTGCACCATCTTGATCACGCCCGCCACGCCCGCGGCGGCCTGGGTGTGGCCGAGGTTCGATTTCACCGACCCGAGCAGCAACGGCGCACCGGACCGCTGTCGGCCATACGTCTCCGCCAGGGCGCCGACCTCGATCGGATCGCCCAACCGCGTCCCCGTGCCGTGTCCTTCCACCACGTCCACGTCACCGGGCGTCAGGCCGGCACTCGACAGCGCCTGGCGTACCACTCGCTCCTGGGCGCGTCCGCTGGGCGCGGTCAGTCCGTTGGATGCGCCGTCCTGGTTCACCGCGGAGCCCCGAACCACCGCGAGCACCCGATGCCCATGCCGCACCGCATCGGACAACCGCTCCACCACCAGCACACCGACACCCTCAGCAAACCCAGTGCCATCAGCGCTACCGGCATACGAACGGCACCGGCCGTCCGCAGACAGCCCCCGCTGCCTGCTGAATTCCACGAAGGTTGCCGGATGGGACATGACGGTGACACCGCCGGCCAAGGCCAGGGAGGTCTCACCGGAGCGCAACGACTGCACCGCCCAGTGCAGCGCCACCAAGGACGACGAACACGCCGTGTCCACCGTCACCGCGGGCCCCTCGAGCCCCAGCACATACGACACCCGACCGGACAGGACTCCGCCGGATTTTCCCGTGGTCAAGTGCCCTTCGAGCTCTCCGGGGGCCTGGTCGACCTTCGACGCATAATCGTGGTACATCAATCCGGCGAACACGGCGGAATTGGTACCGCGGAGTGCACGTGGATTTATCCCGGCAGATTCGATGGCTTCCCAGGACGTTTCCAGCAGCAACCGTTGCTGCGGGTCCATCGCCAACGCCTCATGCGGTGAGATGCCGAAAAAGCGCGGATCGAATTCCGCTGCCCCCTCCAGGAAACCTCCCCGCTTGGTGTAGCTGGTACCTGCGTGATCGGGGTCCTCGTTGTAGAGCGCGGCTACGTCCCATCCGCGATCGGTGGGAAATTCCGTGGTGGCGTCCTTGCCGGCAGATATCAGATCCCATAGACCCTCGGCCGACCGCACGCCCCCGGGGTAGCGGCATGCCATCCCCACGATGGCGATGGGATCGTTGACGGATACCTCGCCCTCTTGCGCGGGACTTTCCTGCAACGAGTGTGATGCGGCCGGAGTTTCCGTGGTAGCTTCACCGCCGGTCAGCGTGAAGAGATACTCAGCCAAAGCCAGTGGGGTGGGGTAGTCGAAGGCCACGGTGTCAGGCAACGAAAGGTTGGTGACATCATTCAGCCGGTTGCACAACTGGACGGCAGCGATGGAGTCGAAGCCGGCGTCCTTGAACGACTGATCCACCTTGACCATGTTCGGCTGCACATAAACGAGCACCTGAGCCACCTGGTCGCGAACCAGGTCGACCACAGAGTTGAGATCCGGGAAGCGTCGTATGGCGGAGGAGTCCTCGGCCGGGCTGGGAAAATAATCCTGATTCACCTGAGCACCTCATCGAAAACATTGATGTCACCCCGGCATTGCGGGGCGAGGGAATCCGTGGTGATGACACCTTCAACATGACCCGGATGACAACAAGTTGTCCGTTGCCGAGTCATGGACTTGTCTGCGAGGACGGTGCCTTCGGTATGGTGTTCGCGGATACATGCGGTCAAGGTGTGACGGGAGCAGCGCGACTGCGGTAGGCGCCGAATTCACTGAAAGGCCCCCGTCCCCCTCCGGCAACTACTTCAAGCCCCCATCGTCACCAACAGCTGAGTCCGACGACCCTGGCCCTGCGGGTCAGGGCTGGTCAGGTCGGTTTTCGCGTGGCGCCCAGGCTTCCGGTAACTAACTCCAGCGTCAGATTCATCTCGATTGATCGACGATATTGGGTTCGATTGCTCCCGCGGTTCACAGTTATTTGCAGGCGCCTGAATACGTTTTCTCAAATTATCAATATCTGTCGCGGCTTGCCATCATCAACATTGACGGTTTCTGTCCCGGGCGTGGCCGCCGCAGGGCTGCCGAGACGCTGCGGTGCCCGGCCCCCCGGGGCCCCGGCCCGGACGGTGGCGGGGCGAGCACACGCTCGCTGCCGTGGCGGTCTGCTCGTCGTCTTCGCGCAGGTGGAGGGCCACGGACAGCGCGGACTCGTCGGTGACGCCCGGGCCGGCGCTGGCCTTGCCTTCGAGTGAGTCAGTCTCGTCCGGGCTCGGGGCCGCTCATGGGTGGTTCAGGCAGCCAGTCGCGGGTGGGTGCGTACTCCAGCCATCGGCTTCGTCCTGCTTCCTCCGTGCAGGCGGCGGCGAGGCCGTTCAGTCCCGGGTGTCCGTTTCCGGAGCGCCACAGCAGCGACCAGGCGTACAGCGGCGTGGGCTCGACCAGCGGGACGGCGCGCAATCCGGGGACGTCCGGCAGCGGCACATCGGCAGGCACCAGCGAGAAGCGTCGCGGCTCTTCCGTCACTTCGGCGAGGAAGCGGTCGAGCCCGAGGTTGACGCTCGTGGCCGTATTCCGGATGCCGAACCGGTCGGCGAACCGGTGGAGGAAGTCGAGCCGGTCCAGCGCGCCGGGTGCCCACAGCAGGCTGTCGCGCAATTGGTCCGGCCGGAGAGACGGTTCGGCCGCGAGCGGATGCTCATCGCTCAGTACGGCGTCCACCGGTTCGAGGCGGACAACGCGGTGTGCCAGGACCGCGGGCAGCGGGGGGTGGACCCGGCCGAAAGCCGCATCGATGTCGCCGTGCAGCAGGGCCGTCGTCACCGACGGCAGGTCGCGCCCGTGCCCCAGTGCCAGTTCCCCGGCCCGTCCGGCAACCTGGGCCAGCGTCCGCATCGGCGCGTAGAGGTGCCCCCAGACGTCTACACGCAGCGGACGTTCCTTCCCGCGCACCGCCGAGACCGCGGCGTCGGCGGCGGCCACGGTCTGCCGGGCCAGCGGGAGAAAACGCTGTCCGGCCTCGGTGAGGCGGACCCCGTTGCCGCCGCGCTGGAACAGCGCGGTGCCGAGCAGGGATTCCAGCCGCGCGATCCTCTTGGACAGCGCCTGCTGGGAGATGGCGAGCGTCCCGGCCGCCCGGCCGAAGTGCAGTTCCTCGGCGGTGCGCACAAAGGCACGTACCTGCGCCACGTCGAGATCCATGGCCCCACCATAGGTGACAACCAAAAGTTGTCGGCCTTGCTCGTGCGTTGTTGGATCGCGGGGCGGCCATGGGGGTTGCATCCTCTCCATGCAAAGACCGACTCCCACTCCCGGACCGGCACAGACCGCCGGCACCTTGGCCGCCCCTCGAGAGCGCCGGATACGTGGCAAGGCCGTGCCGCTGACCGGGGGAGCGCGATGAGCGCCACCGAGTTCGTCGCCGCCCAGTGGACACGCGCCACCGGTGCAGGCGTGGATCCTCACGAGTACCGCCGTGTCACCGAGGGCTTCACCTCCGTCGCCGACTGGGGGCCGTCCTTCCATCGCACGGGGCACGGCTACCTTCAGCGCGCGGCGGACGCGGGATCATCCCGCTCGGCGGGGGAGTACCTGCTGGTGGCGGCCCGGTGGTTCCACCTGGCCACGCTGGCGCCGTACGCGGAAGCGCACCGTGCCGCCGTCGAGGCGGACCACGCCCTGAGCAGAGCTCTCACCGTGCTGGAGCCCGGCGCGCGACGGGTGAGCGGCGAGGGGTTCACCGGCTGGCTGCGTGGCCCCGCCGACGCGCCGGGGATCGTGATCGTCGTCCCCGGCCTGGACTCGGCCAAGGAGGAGTTCCTTGATCTGGTGTCCGCGCTGCTGGCCAGGGGGCTGGCGGTGTTCGCGATGGACGGTCCCGGACAGGGCGTGCTCGCGGCCACCACCACCTTTGTGCCGGACTACGAACGGGTCGTGGGCCGGGCCATCGATGCCCTCGGCGCCGCCCGCATCGGGCTCGTCGGCCTGAGTCTGGGCGGCTATTTCGCGGCCCGGACCGCGGCGCTTGAACCCCGCGTGGCGGCTGCCGCCACCGTCAGTGGCCCCTTCCGCCTCGAATGGGAGGAACTGCCCGCGCAGGTAAGGGAGATCATGGCCCGGCGCGCCGGAGGCGCCGACGCCGCCCACGCGTTCGCACGCCAGGTGGACCTCGCCGCCCTGGCACCCCGTATCGCGGCCCCGCTGCTGGTCGTGGACGGTGACCAGGACGTCATCCCCGGCGTGACGAACGGCAAGCCCCTGGCCCGGCTGGCACCGCACGGCACCTACCTGTCCGTCCCGCACGGCGACCACCTCCTCGGTAACGCGCGCCCCGACTGGCTGCCCCACCTCAGCGACCACATCGCGCACACCCTGACGGGAACGCCGGTATGAACTGCTGTGCGCAACCGTGCCCGAGATCGTCGGCGAGACCGGCGAGGTGCCGGCCGGGGTGCCCAGTCGTGAGAGCGCCGACGAGATCATCGTCAAGAGCAGCATCGACATGGCGGTTTGCGACATCGCGGTGGGCAACGCGATCATGCACCGCGCACTGGAGCGCGGAGTCGGGGTGCGGCTTCCGCTCTGACCTCCGGGCGGTGGCGGCGGGCGCGGAGCAGGACGGCGCCTCTGCCGCAACCGCTGCCACCCCCATCGAACCCACCCTCACCATGACCGGAATCAATCAAGGAGAGGCGCATGCCCTTCACACTCAGCCATGCCGCCGCCGTGCTCCCTGTGCTCCGGCGGACCGGCACGGCACGTGGTCCGCTGGTCGCCTCGGCGCTCGTGGCAGGGTCGTTCGCCCCGGACATGACGTACTACGCCGACAGTCTGATCCCGGGTGCCATGGCCTTCGGTGAGGTCACCCACGCGCCGTCGGGGGCGCTGACCGTGGATGTGCTGGTCACCGTGGCCCTGGTCGGCGGCTGGCTGCTGGTGCGCGAGCCGCTGATCGCTTTGCTGCCCCGGGCGTGGCAGAGCCCGGTCCACACCCTCGTCCGCGGCCGGCTCCGGCGGCCCCGGGGCCTTCGCCAACTCCTCACCGCGGCGGCGTGGTTCGTGGTCTCCGCGGTGCTCGGGGCGACGACGCATGTCGTCTGGGACGCCTTCACCCACCCGGGCCGCTGGGGCACCCGGCTGGTGCCCGGCCTGGACCAGGTGGTGGGCGGCCTGCCCGTTTACACCTTCGTGCAGTACGGCACTTCGGCGCTCGCGGCGGCGGCGCTCGGGTGGTTCGGGTGGTCGGCCCTGCGGGGGCGGGGCG
Source organism: Streptomyces sp. 2114.4 (assembly GCF_900187385.1). Taxonomy (NCBI): domain Bacteria; kingdom Bacillati; phylum Actinomycetota; class Actinomycetes; order Kitasatosporales; family Streptomycetaceae; genus Streptomyces; species Streptomyces sp. 2114.4. Next base: position 413,455 of record NZ_FYEY01000001.1, on the reverse strand, counting down.
GTGGCGCCCGCGGCGGCGTGGCGTCCGGGGACGCTGCGTCCGGGACGGCCGCGATACCGGTGCTGACCGTACGGCTGCGGCTGCTGCTGACGGCCCCGGTCGTGCTGTGCGTACTGGCCGGCGCCGTGCACCGGGTGGTGCGGGCGTACGCCGTTCTGGGGCCCACGGTGCACTGGCTCGGCTACCTCCCGACCGTGCTCTTCGGCGCGGGGGCGGGCCTCATTCTGGGGCTGGTGCTCTACGGGGCGGCCGCGCGGCTGGTACACCGCCGTACCTGCCGCACCGGGACAGCCCGCGACGGCGCCACGGGGCACGGATGACCAGACATGGTGTCGGTCGTGCCGGCAGTTCGCACCGCGCCGGCCGAACGCCGAACGAGGAGGACGACGACTTCTCCCCGGACTGATCGCGCGGCGGGAACTCTGCAGGAGATCGGCCCGACTACTGAAGCAGGTAACGGAGGTTCGTCCGCTTACCGAGTGGATCTGGGAGGGTATGGATGCGTTCTCGTGTGTGGGGCGGTACGGCGGCCGTTGTACTGGGCGGTCTGCTGGTCGCCGGCTGCGGCGGCTGGGAGAAGGACGCTGCGGACGGGAGCACCGGGGACGCCGGGAAGTCCGCAGGCGGGTCCTACCCGGTCTCCGTCACCGACTGCAAGGGCGCCAAGACCACCTTCTCCGGCGCCCCGAAGAGGATTGTCACGAGCAATGCCTCCAGCCTGGAACTGCTGCTCCGCCTCGGCGCCGGTGACAAGGTGATCGGCACCGGCTTCCCGCCGGGCAAGGGCACGCTGCCCGGCGCGCTGGATGCGCAGGGGCAGCAGGTGAAGGTGCTCAGCCGGAACGTGATCCCGAAGGAGAAGCTCCTCGGCTCCGGCGCCGACCTGTACATCGACACGTTCGCGTCCATGGGGGGCATGGGCGGAGGAGGGATGGGGGACGCGCCGACCGCGGAGGAGTTCGAAGCGGCCGGAATCAAGCACCTCTACCTGAAGTCCACCGCCTGCGCCGCGCAGGGCAAGGAGCCCGTGAGGGATCTGTCGGCGGTGGAGGCCGACATCACCTCACTCGGCGCGGTCACCGGTACGAGTGCCAAGGCGAAGGAGATCGTCGCCGGGATGAAGGAGAAGGTCGACGCGGTCCAGAAGGCGGTCGGCGGCACGGCGGCGGCCAAGCGGCCGGCGTACTTCTTCTTCGACTACGACGCCGGCACCAAGCAGCCCACCGTGGTCTGCAACCGCCAGGTCGCCAACGCGGTGATCACCCTGGCCGGCGCCCGCAACGCCTTCGCCGACTGCGAGGGCGACAACAAGCAGGTCGGCTGGGAGGACGTGATCGCCAAGAACCCGGACTGGATCCAGCTCGGCGTGCGCAACCGGGGCAGCGAGGCGGCGAACGAGAAGGCGTTCGACGAGGCCCAGAAGTGGCTGGAGACCAACCCGGCGACCAAGGGCCTGAAGGCGGTCAAGGAGGGCCACTTCCTGCGCATCGGTTCCGAGCCGACCACCATCGCCGGCGTCGAGAACGCCGAGACGGTCGAGAAGATCGCCAAGACCCTCTACCCGGGCAAGGTCGGCTAGCCGTGCTGTCCACGATGTCCGCGTCCCGCCGCAAGACCACCGACGGGAGGGCGGAGGCACGCAGTCTGCCCGCCGGGCCGCTGGCGTGCGTGCTCGGTGTCGCCCTCCTCGTCGCGCTGACCGCCGCCGTGGCCTGGGGCTCGACGTCCATCGCGCCCGGCGAGGTCTGGGGCGTGGTGTGGCGGCGACTGTCCGGTGAGGCCCCGCGGCCGGGCACGAACGACCTGATCGTGTGGCAACTGCGTGTTCCCCGCGCCGTGCTGGCTGCGCTCGTGGGCGCCGGACTCGGTGTCGTCGGTACGGCGGTGCAGGCGCTGGTGCGTAACCCGCTGGCCGACCCGTACCTGCTGGGCATCTCCAACGGAGCGTCCCTCGGAGCGGTGGCTTCCCTCGTCCTCGGCCTCGGCACGGGCGGGGTGCTCGGCTGGGGGCTGTCGGGTGCGGCCTTTGCCGGAGCCCTGGCCACCTTCGCTCTCGTCTGGGCCATCGCCCGGAGGGGCGGGGGGTTCGCGCCGCTGCGACTGGTGCTGGCCGGGGTGGCGATCGGCCAGTTCCTCTCCGGTTTCACGAGTTTTCTGGTGTTGCAGGCCGGAGATGAGCAGCAGACGCACAGTGTGCTGTTCTGGCTCATGGGCAGTCTGAGCGGCGCGAGCTGGCCGGTCCTGGCCATGCCCGCGATCGTGGTGCCGCTCGCCCTGCTGTGGCTCCAGGCGCGGGCCCGGGGGCTCAACGCCCTGATGATGGGCGACGAGACCGCGGCAGGGCTCGGCGTCCACGTCAGCCGGCTGCGCCGGGAACTGTTCACGGTGACCAGTGTGCTGACCGGCGTCCTGGTGGCGGTGTCCGGCGCGATCGCCTTCGTCGCACTGATGGTGCCGCACGTCTGCCGCCTGGTCGTCGGCGGCGACCACCGCCGCCTGTTGCCGGTCTCGGCGCTGTTCGGGGCGCTGCTCCTGGTGGTGGTCGACATCGTCTGCCGTACGGCGATGGACTCGCAGGAACTGCCGGTCGGCGTGGTCACCTCACTCCTCGGGGCTCCGGCCCTGCTGTACCTGCTGGACCGGCGCCTTGGGAGCGGCAGTTGAGAATCGACATCGAAGACCTGAGCGTCGCCTACGCCGGTCGTACGGTCGTGGCGGGGGCCCATCTGGTGGCGGCCGAGGGCGAGATCACCGGCCTGGTCGGACCGAACGGCAGTGGTAAGTCCACGCTGCTGCGTACTGTCTACCGGCACCTGAAGCCCACCGCCGGACGGGTTCTGCTGGCCGGTACCGACCTCCGCGAGCTGTCCGCGGTCCAGTCGGCCAGGCACGTCGCGGCGCTGCCGCAGGAGAGGCAGAGCGACTTCGAACTCACCGTCCACGAGGTCGTCGCGATGGGCCGCACACCGTACAAGCGGGCCTTCGCGGGGGATGACGCCACCGACCGGGACAGCGTCGCCCGAGCGCTCGCGGACGTGGGCCTGGCAGCGGCGGCCGGGCGCCGGTTCACGGCCCTGTCCGGCGGCGAACGCCAACGCGTCCTGCTGGCCCGTGCGTTCTGCCAGGACCCCGACGTGCTGGTGCTGGACGAGCCGACCAACCACCTTGACATCCGCCACCAGGTCGAACTCCTCGCCCTGCTGCGTGCCCAGCGCCGTACGACGCTGGTGTCACTGCACGACCTCAACGCTGCCGCCTCGGTGTGCGACCGACTGCACGTCCTGCACGCCGGAGCGGTGCTGGCCTCCGGACCACCGCGCGAAGTCCTCACTCCCGCCCTGCTGACCGAGGTGTTCGGCGTGCGGGCGGCTGTGGTCGACCACCCGCTCACCGGTGATCTGCTGATCGCCTTCGACCACCAGGCGCCGGCCGGCACGAAGACGCCTGCGTCGGCGGAGGTACCCACCGGCCGATGAACACGGCCACGGCCGGGCAGGAGGCGGCAACGTCCCGCCCGGCCCGTGGTGGGGTGCGGAATCAGGCGGCGACCGAGTCCGCGACGACGTAACCGGCCTCGACGATGGCGGCGCGCAGCCGCTCGTCATCGAGGTCCGTGCCGTGCACCGTGACGGTGTTCGCGGCGAGATCGACCACGACCTCGCTCACGCCCGGCACCTCGGAGACTTCTTCCGTCACGCTCGCCACGCAGTGCTCGCAGCTCATGCCGGTGACGTGGTACTGCTTCTGGGCCATGGGGGACTCCTGGGGGGCAGGGGCTTTCGCCGGTGTACGGATCCGCGGAGGGCGCGTGTTCAGGCCGACGCCCTCACCTCAGGAGTCGGCTGAGTGCAGTACGGAGTTCCACCGCCCTTACGGACAAGCCCGCCGACAGCCTCTGGGACCACCACGACGCGGACGGTGACTGGAGGCAGGACGGCCGGGTCCGTCAGCCGGCCTGGCTGCAGTCGTCGCTTCCGCGGCAGATGAACCCTCCGGGCAAGAACCAGCGCGCCCGCCGCCTCCCGATCCTGCCCGTCAGCGCTGACTCCGTCTTCGGAGGTCTGACCCTCCCTGTGGCGATGTTCTTGGACATCACCGGGAACTCACCGCATTTCCTCCCCGACCTATGGAGCGAGGCTGCTGCCCGGCAGCCCACCCGTGGCGGTGAGGGGGAGAAGGGTGACCAACGACGGTCCCGGTGCGGAACGGACCGGTCACATACCCAGGGGCGCGGACCGCTGGCCGCTGGTCGCCGTGGCGGGCGTGCTGGCGTTCGTGGCGATGCTCGACATGAACATCGTCAATGTGGCCCTGGCCGACATCGCCGAGGGTCTGCAGGTGTCCACGGCAACGGCTCAGTGGGCGGTGCTGAGCTATCAACTGGCCGTAGTGGCCCTGCTGTTGCCCGTCGGCAGCTGGCTCGACGGGGTGGCACTGCGCTCCGCCGTGCTGGCGGCGACCTGCGGCTTCGGCCTGTGCAGCGCCCTGGCCGCCGCGGCCCCCTGGATGACCTGGTTGATCGCCGCCCGTCTGCTGCAGGGCGCGTTCGGCGCGGCGCTGTTCGTGCTGATGCCGGTCCTCGCGCTCCGCTCCGTGCGACCGGAGCTGCGCGGACGGGCGATGAGTGTGCCCGCCACCCTGGGGCCGCTGGGCGCGGTGATCGGGCCCGCCGTGGGCGGAATACTGCTGGACCACCTGGGCTGGCGCTCCGTCTTCCTGGTGAAGATCCCCTTCTGTCTGCTCGCCCTGGCCGTGGTCTGGAGGGCGATGCCCCGGGACGGACTGCTGCGGGCTCCTGACCGCCGGTCGGTGGCCGACGCGCTGCTGGTGGCCGCGGGTGCCGCGATCGTGCTGCTGGCGTTGACGCTGGCGCCGGACGGCCCGGCCTGGCTGCTCCTCGCCCTCGCCGCCGTACCGCCGCTGTGGTGGTGGCTGCGCGGGCCGGGCGGGCGACCGGCGGCCGGCGCGCTCCGGACGCCGGGGCTGTTCCGGGCGCACGGGGCTGTGCTGACCCTCGCCGCCGGATTCGCCGCCATGTACTACGTCGTCGCCCTGCACCTCCAGCGCGATAACGGTCTCAGCGCCACCACGGCCGGGCTGACCGTGCTCGCCTTCCCCCTCGGGATGGCGGTGGCCGGGCCACTCGGCGGACGCCTCGCCGACCTCCCCCGAGCTCTCGGCTCCGCTCAAGCAGAGGGGACCCCCATCGGCGCCCGGCCGGTCGCGGTCACCGGCGCCGCCCTCACCGCCGTCGGCCTGCTCCTGCTGCTCCCGCTGGGCGACGGCTGGGCACCGCTGGACGTGGCCTGGCGGCTGGCGCTGGCGGGCGTCGGGCTGGGACTGAACGGCGGCCCGACCCAGGCGCTCGTCATGGGCGCGGCCCCACCGGACCGGATCGCGACCGTGGGGGCCACGGTGCAGCTCGCCCGCAGCCTCGGCTTCACCCTCGGCCCCGCGCTGGCCACCGCCGCCTGGGGGCTGACCGGACCTCATGAGGGCGTACGGGCCGCGCTCGCACTGGCCGCCATCGCCGCATGCCTGTCCGTACCCCTGCTCGCTCCGCCGCGCAGCAGGCCTGCATCCCTCCCCGAGAAGACGACCGACGCGGCGTCTTCCGCTCACGACTGACCCAGGAGGCACTTCTATGTGCGGCATCACCGGATGGGTGTCCTTCCACCACGACGCCCGCACCAGGGGCCCGGTGCTCGAAGCCATGACGGCCACCCTCACACCACGAGGCCCGGACGCGCACGGCGTCTGGCTCGGCGAGCACGCCGCGATCGGTCATCGCCGCCTGGCCGTCATCGACCCGGCCGGGGGCCTGCAGCCGATGACCGACCGGCCCGACCGCCCGACCACCGTGCTCAGCTACAGCGGCGAGGTGTACAACCACCACCAGCTGCGCGCTGAACTGCGCGGCCGGGGGCACCGCTTCCACACCCGCAGCGACACCGAGGTGGTGCTGCGCGCGTACGCCGAATGGGGTGCGGACCTGGCCGACCACCTGGAGGGCATGTTCGCCTTCGCCGTCTGGGACGACCGCGCGCAGCGGCTGCTGCTGGTACGCGACCGCCTCGGCGTCAAACCGCTGTTCTGGGCAGCCGTCGACGGCGGCCTGGCCTTCGCGTCCGAGCCCAAGGCCCTGTTCGCCCATCCGGAGATCCGGCCACGGGTGGACGCCGACGGGCTCCGGGAGGCGTACAGCCTGCTGTTCAACACCGGGCCGACGGTGTGGTCCGGGGTGCGCGAGGTGGAACCCGGCGGCCTGCTCGTGCTGGACCGCGACGGCATCCGCGAATCCCGCTACTGGCAGCTGGCGGCCGACGCTCACGACGACGACCGGGACACGGCCGTCGACCGGATCCGTGAGCTGGTCGGCACGGCCGCCCGCAGCCAGCTGGCGGCCGATGTCCCGCTGTGCAGCCTGTTGTCCGGCGGCCTCGACTCCACGGTCCTGACCGCGCTGCTCGCCGACGAACTCCGGCTGCGCGAGGGACCGGACGCCCGCATCCGCTCCTACGCCGTCGACTACAGCGACCAGGCCGAACAGTTCACCGGCGACGTCCTGCGCACCGGTCACGACACCCCGTACGCCGCCGAGGCCGGCACCTACATCGGCACCGAACACAGCACGGTCGTCCTCGACCCGCTCGCGCTGCTCGACCCCGAGCACCGCAGGGCGGTCGTGGTGGCAAGGGACTCACCGATCGGGGTCGGCGACATGGACACCTCCCTGTATCTGCTCTTCGGAGACATCCGCAAGCACTCCACCGTGGCCCTCTCCGGCGAGGCGGCGGACGAGGTGTTCGGCGGCTACCCCTGGTTCCACACCGCGAAGGCACTGAACGCGGCCACCTTCCCCTGGCTCCTCGTCACCGGCGACGAGGCCGCCATGCCGCTCAACCCGGCGCTCGACCTGCGCATCGGGGAGTTCCGCGAGGACACCTACCGCAGCGCGCTGGCCGCCGTACCGCACCGCGACGGCGAAAGCCCCGCCGAGCACCGGCAACGCGAGATGCAGCACCTGTCCCTGACCCGCTGGCTGCGTCAACTCCTGCACCGGAAGGACCGGTTGAGCATGGCGCAGGGGCTGGAGGTCCGCGTGCCCTACTGCGACCACCGCCTCGTCGAGTACGCCTTCGCCACGCCCTGGAAGCTGAAGAGCTTCGACGGCCGGGAGAAGAGCCTGCTGCGCGCCGCCGGGGCCGGGCTCGCGCCCGGCTCCGTGCTGCACCGGCCCAAGAACCACTACCCGGCCACCCACCACCCCGAGTACAACCGCGGCCTCCAGGACCTGGCCCGCGACGCCCTGGCCGCCGACCAGGTCCGCGCCCTGGCCGACGAGACCCACCTCAAACCCTGCCTGGACACCCCGCCCGACCGGCTGGAATGGGGCCACCGCCTCCGCCTCGAACGCGTCGTCGACCTGGCCCTGTGGCTGGACCACTACCGGCCCGAACTCGCCCTCTGAGGAGCCTGGGCCGGCGTCCACGGCCCTGCTGTCATGGCGCAGGCCAGACAGCAGAACGTGGAACACCTGCACCTGCACCAACGCGGAGAACCACACCTTCCCTCCCTCGCGGGAAGGCTGCTCCGGCTCGCACGTCCGGGGGTATCCGGATGGCGGCCTGATGGCTCGCCACGGAGGATGGTGGTCGAACCTTCGGCGCGGCGGCAGATCTGCCTGAGTCCGCGCTGTGCACGTGCAGCGCACGACCGGCGGCCTCAGGAGGTGATCGCGTGCGGACTTCCCCAGGGCTCACTCCCGTGCGCACCCGAAAATGAGACAGCCCTCGTTGAGAACCTGGCAGTCGCGGGTGACCGTGGCAGTGATCCTGCTGGTCCTCCTCATGACCACGCTGCTGCTGGCCCAGATCGGCCTTCAGGACTTCGTACATGATCTGACCTTCGTCGGTCGCCTCACCGGTGCCGTCCTTCTCGCGGTTTCCTTCACCACGCTCGTGGGCATCGCCGCGGTCCTGGACCACTGGATGCGGCGGAGCTTCACCTATTCCGGCCTGGTCGCGCTGATCGCCACGTTCGCGGCCTTTCTGACCAACGCCATGCTCCTGGCGCAGACGCTCAAAGACGGCGACTCCGTGGCCTACCCGGTGCTGTTCGCCCTGCTCACGGCGGGTGCGGCATACGCCGTCTTCGCGGTGTGGCGGACATCGGTCATGATCCCTGCTCCGAAACGGGTGGCCGCCGCGGTGATCGTCTCCTCTGTCATCGCGATCGCCAATTTCGGCTACCAGAACCTCTTTGAGCCGTACCAGCGACAAACCACGCCTCTCATCACGGTCTCCATGGGAAAGCCGGTACTGAGCAAAGACCGCACGGCATTCGCCGTACCGGTCGACATCACTATCCGGAACCACAGTGACGTGGGTTTCTACGTGCTCGGCGCCGAGTTCCACGCCATGGGAAAACAGGTGCCGCTGAGCCCGAAGGACCGGCTCCGCCGACAGTGGCGAAGCGATGCCGAGCAGTGGCCCAACTCCCCGGATGTGAGCCCGCTCTCCCGTCGGGAGATTCACCAGCCCGGCGAGTTGATCGAGGCAAAACCGTGGATGCAGCAGGGAAGTTGGGTGGAGTCGAACGACACCTACTCCACGCGAATGGTGGTGCAACTTCCCATCAACACGCCGTACGACCAGGTGGCTTTCTATGCCACCGCGAGCCTCGCGCGCAAGGACCGACTCGTGCTGGAGCCGCCGCTCAACTTCGTGGCGTACTCCTGGCGCAAGGCAAATGTCCCCGGATGGGTGAAGGAGCAACTGGAGAAGCAACAGAGTAGTGGCCTTGACTCTCTCATCTACCGTGCCAGGGTGCACGAGAACAATGCGCTCGACGAACACACAAGGGATCCACGTTTCATCACCGTCTACTGGCAGTTCGGTACGCACGGCGCGAACGTGTACTCATCCATTACGCGAAGAGGCGAGGAAAACCGCACCCTCACCCCGGCGGAACAGGGCGAGGTGTCGAGCCGGTACGGCCTCACCTCCCTGGTCACCGGGCCGGTGGAGCGAACCCTCTGGGACATCAAGAGCCAGCGCTGACGGGCACCGCCGCGCCGAGCGCGCCGGAACGCCGGTCCAGTCGCTCCAGCCAGGCCACCAGGGCGAGCGAGCTGTTCACACGGTCCCAGGAGTATGAGTCCCCCAGGCCCAGCTGGGCCTCCCGTACGGCCCGGCACAGCGTCTCGACGTCGAACATCTCCGCGATCAGCGGATGCCGGGCTGAGCGGCACAGGGCGATGAGTTCATCGCCGTGTCTCCGCAGGCCCCGGGCATAGAGGTCGTTGAAGGGCACCTTGACCACCCTGCCGTGGATCGGGGCGGGCAGGAGATCCGCCATGGCCGCACGGAGAACGGCCTTCGGACGGCCCGGCCGGAACGTGGCTGCGGCGGGCAGGCGGCTCATCGTGGCGACGACCTCCGCGTCGAGGAACGGGTGCGAGAGGAAGAACCCGTCCCGTCGTGCGCGCTGCCAGGACAGCAGGTCGGGAGCGGCGACGTAGTTGGCTGCGTCGTAGAGCGACCGTTCCGGCTTGCGCCCGAACATGAACCGGCTCTCCGCGATGCCCGCATCCCGGTAGCCGTGAGCGCGCGCGAATCCGGATCGCAGCCATCGGGGGCGGTTGAAGGTGCCGAGGCCGCCGAGCACCGTTCCGCCGCCGCGGAGCGCGGTGAGCCGTTCGGCTGCCAGCGGGAAGGCCGGCTGCACCACGTAGGCGCGGACGATGTCCCGCAAGCCCTGCTCGCTCTCCGCGGCCCAGGCACGTGCCTGCTCGGTCATCTGCCGGAGCGCTCCCGTGCGGGCCAGCCTGTGCAGGTGGAACGGGTTGGCGTCCGCGATCGGATCGGCCCCGCAACCGGTCAGGAGCGTGTCACAGCCCAGTTCCGCGGCCGCGGCGTGAAGCCTGGCCCAGAACGGGGCGCGGAAGGCGTGCGCATGAGGCTCGTCGGAGTCCCCCGCATGGTGCTGGAAGTCGTCGAAGTCGGCCACGTCGTCGGCATCGATGATCATCGGGCGGACCGCGGGTGTGTGACGGCGGATCTCCTCCATCGCGACGTCGAGGTACGGCTGCTCCGCGGCCAGCTCCCCTCGGGAGAAACGCCCGGCGAGCAGGACCAGGTCCCCGGCGCCGCCCCGTTCCGCGGCCAGCAGGCGTGCGGCGAGCAGCGCGACGCTGGTGGAGTCGGTGCCGCCCGAGACATGGCATGCCGTCGTCGTGCCCATGCGGCGTCCGACAGCATTCTCCAGCGCGCGACGCAACTCCTGCGCGGCACCATCGAGGCAGGAGCCGTCTGTGGTCCGCTCGGGCGGGTCGGTGGCCCGACGGGGGCGTCGCAACGTACGGCTGCGCAGCTGACCGGTGGGGGAGAGCTCGACCACCTCACCGCCGAGGACACGGTGCACCCCGGCGAAAGGGGTGAGGTCCGAGTGCGGTTGCGCCAGGTTCCCGGTGAGGTATCGACAGAAGTAGCGGGGTGCCAGCTCCGTGACGCTCCCCAGGCAGCGGACCGAGGTGCTGACGGCGCTCACACGGCCACCGCACTCCCTGAAGAACAGCGGGACGCGTGCCTGCTCGTCGCGCATCAGAAGGATGCGGTCGCGGTACACCAGAACAGCCGCGTAGTCGCCGGCCGGCACGGGCGGGGCGGCGCCCTGTCTGCCGGAGTCGTCGAGGAGGCCGCGCGCGCCCGCCGCCCGGTCACGGGCCGAGCCGACCCAGCCCACAACGGCAGCGGTGCCGGCCCGCGAGAAGACCGTCGTCACGAGTCCCTGACGTGTCATGGCCTCGCTCGTCCGGAGCCTCGGTGCCGGTGCGCCCCCGGCCCACTCGAGGCGGAGCGCTTCCACGTCACTGTCCTCCGCCGTCGATCAAGAGCACCGGTGTGAAGGTGTGCCCTCGCGGAACGGCATCGGGGACGCACAGGCCGCCCGAGGCCGTCCACGCGTGCAGAGCGAAGGGGTGTTCATGCACGCCGACGTGGAGTACCGCTTTCAGGCCACACCGCCGTAGCAGGACGAAGGCCGTCACTGCCTCGGACTTGCAGTCGCCGTTGACGAGCCAGCTTCTGCTGCTGTGTGACTGCACCGCTCGTTTCAGCCGTCCTACCTCCTCCGTGGAGGGGAGGTCCGCGCGGGCATAACCCGGGGCGGCCAAGGAGAGCAGCCGCAGGACGCGCCCGAATCCAAGGGTCCGGATCAGCAGGTGCACTCCACCCAGCCAGAGCCCGACGCGGACGTCCGGGGATTTCTTCCGGCGGCGCGTCGCGCACCCGGCACGCAGGAGACCGGTGACGAGTTCGGCGCGTTCCTCAGGGCTTCCGGAGGAGAATTTCTGGACTTCCGCCGTTGCCAATCCGAGAAAGCGCGTCCGTTTCCAGTCCGCGATCAGCGCTCCGTCGGAAAGCCGGGTGACACGGCAATGCGGTGACAGGATCCTCGCCATGGCTGCCAGGGCATCGGTTTCTTCTGCCACCGCATATCCTCCAGGGTCCACCGTGCGTGCGTGCGTGCACCATGCACGGTGTCAGTGCTGGTATCCGTGACCGTCGTAGAATCCACCGCTGAAGCCGTGGATCAGACTTCCGTTACCGAGAAGGACGAGCCGATGCGGCTTGCGACGCCGCAGCAATCGGGAGAACATCGCCTACCTCCAAAACCGTCAGCACATCAACTCCAGGCTACTCTCCGCCCGAAACATCAACTCCAGGCTACTCTCCCCCGAATGCCCCGCAACCGCGCTGCCGGACGCCAACCAGCCCATATCCAGCCCCCTTTCGGAGACCTCCAGCACCTTTCCGGACCGGTGACGAGACCCAGACCGCTGACGAGGCTTGTTGAAGACATCTCCGGTCATCGATCTCCGGTCGCGTCCGTAGTCATCGTTCTCCGGTCGCGTCCGTCCGGATGGCGGAGCACGATGGAAACAGGGGGAGTTTCGCCCCGCGAGCCGGTGGCTGGCCCGCCCGCGAGCCGGTGGCCGGCCCGTGAGGCCGAGCCAAGGAGAGTCAGCCATGGGCCGCCATCCTCAGCCCCGGCCGGGCGGCATCGAATCGGAAAACCATCCGTGGAAGATTCGTCTGGTCGAGCACCCGAAACGCTTTGAGTCGTCGCATTTCCGGGCCGCCAAAACGACAGCCCGGAAAATTCTTCACGCCATGGACGACGCCGACCTGCCCTACGGGCCCAGGCCGGTGGATCCGGACCAGGAGTCGAGTAATTCCGAGCGCTGGGAGATGCACCACGGCGGCAGCCTGTGGGTCAAGGGCTCCCGCGGCTGGCGCATGTACCGCGCCCGGGTCGGCATCGAATGGAGTATGCAGTTCTGCGCCGACCCCGGGAAAGTGGACCGGCTCCGGCAGGATGCCGCCGAATTGGTCGATGCCTTCCCGCTCACGCTGCCCGCCCTGGCGGAACTGGGCTACCAGCGCGCCGAGGAACTGCTGCGCACGCCGATCAGGGATGCTGACGGCGTCGAGGCGTGGACCGACTCCCTGTTCAACGCCTGCGTGCCCCTGAGTCACGGGAACCACCAGGGCATCCTTCCCAGCGTGCCCGGAGAACACCACTACCCCTGGCCGGTGAAGGGCGCGGACTTCGTCCGGTACGAGGACTTCCAGCTGTGGGTGACCCTGCCGGACGGCACTCACGGTGCCGTCGCGCCGGTGGACCGCCGCGGCTCCGGTGACGGGCACGTCCGCCTGGCCTTCGTCCCCGAAGGAAGCGCCGCCGCCCCCGCGGTCGCCGAGGCGCAGGACCGCGGGTTGATGGCCGTCGTGCCTCCGGACAGCGAGGTGGCCCTGCAAGCCTTCGCTCAGCAGGTCCCGCCGGACCGGCACACCGCCTCCGGTCCGCTGTCGTCCGACGCGACACGGCGCGGCAGCGACACCGTCGGCTAGAGAGACAGGGGTCGGCCAGAGACAGGGGTCGGCCAGAGACAGGGCAAGGCTTACTGGATGGGGGAGTCGGGCGGGGGAAGGTGGATGGTGCGCTCCCGGTCGACGGATTCGACGCCGTCGACCGCCTCCAGGGCCGGTATCCGGTTTTCCGCGACGGTGCCGGAGAGCGTGCCGAGGGCCGCCTGTTTGCCCGTGACCGTCAGCCCGGCCCGCCGCAAGGCCTGCACCACTTCCGCGAACCGGCCGGGGTCGACCGCGAGGATGACCCCGACCGGCGCGGACCGGGAGGACTCGATCACGGCGCCTGCAGCAGACCCGAGCCGACGTCCCTGACGGGTTGCGTCAGCGGGAAGGCACCGGACATCAGACTGACTTTGAGTTCGGCCGCAGAAGCGTTGGGGCTTGCCTGGGCGAGCAATGCCAGGACGCCCGCGACGTGCGGTGTGGCCATGCTGGTGCCGCTCATGACCTGGTACCCGCCGCCAGGGGCAGCCGAGTGCACGTCCCTGCCCGGCGCGGCGATGTTGACCTCGCCACCCTGCCCGTTGATGCCGCCGTTGGAGAAGAACGATGGCGTGAGTGCCTTGTCGAGCGCGCTCACCGCGAGGATGGAGGGGCAGTTGGCGGGCCGGCTGACGGGCCGGATCTCCGGGGGCCGATGGCTGTCGTTGCCCGCGGCAGCGACGATCACCGTCCCGCGTTCGAGCGCGCGCTGGGCCAGCTTCTCGTATGTCTGCGGGAAGAGCTCGCCGGGCCGGACCTGAGCGCCGAGCGACATGGAGATCACCCGCGCACCGTGGGCGACGGCCCAGGCCATGCCCGCCAGGATCTGGCCGTCGGTGCCGCTGCCCGTCGAGTTGCTGAGGACCTTCGCCGCGAGGATCTTGGCGTCACAGGCCACACCGTAGCGGGGCCCCTGCCGGGGGTTGGCCGCACCGGCAGCGGTGCCGATGCAGTGCGTGCCGTGGCCGTGGCCGTCCTCGACGGTCTCGCCCGGTACGAAGGAGACCGTTGCCTCGATGCGCCCGGCCAGGTCCGGGTGGTGGGTGTCCACGCCGCTGTCGAGGACGGCGATCTTCACATCGCGTCCGGTCAGGCTGGACAGATTGGCCCGGATCGCCTGCAGGCCCCAGGTCCATTTCTGCTCGTCCACGGCCGGGCCCTGGGCGGCGGCGATTTCGGCCCTGGTGTGATGGGCGACCACTTCCTCGTCGCTGCGGTAGGCCGGGAAGAACTCGGTCGGCGCCTGCTGCGGAGCGGTGATCGGCGAGGCGTAGACCATGCGCTCCGGCTCTGCCGCGATGATCGAGGATTCCGCCTCGGCCGTGGTCACCAGCGCGTGGCGCTGTTCGGGCCGTACCTCGACGACGGCGGCGCCGAGTTCCTCGAAGAGCACCGAGACGTCGGGGCGCTCAAGGAGTTCGGCGACGTGCGCGGCATCGGTTCCCCGGACACGTTCGACGGACGCGATGTCGGCGGAGGAACGCAGTGCGTTGAGCCCGCTCTCCTGGTCGCTCGGGTCGAGCAGGACCACGTATCGACCTGTGTACTCCGTGCCCTGCCCCGTGACGGGGCCATTGGGGTGACCGGGACGCTCGCCGAAGGCGCGCCTCCCCATGGGTCCGTTCGCCATTGATTTTCCCGCTCTCTGTGCGCTTCCGGTTCGTGGACGCGCGTCGATTCACGGAGTATCAGGCGCCAGGGATGGTGGGCGCGGATCAGTCGCGTATCGACGCGTAACGCCGTCGCCTGCAAGGCTGTCCCATGCCAGGCCGTCGGCATGCTCCCCCCGTAAGACCGTCTCACCGGGCGCGACGGCCCGCAACACAGCGCCACCACCCATGGCAGGAGAGCGCCCGCCCTTCACTGACCGGTGATGGCGACGGCGCGTTCGTCTGCATCTGCGATCGGGGGCCGACACCTGGCTCGGGCGCCCCGTCTGGCTCGGACGGGTTGGTGCTCCGCACGCTCCTGCCGCAACCTGGCCTCGTCACCGACAGACCGCGCACCGGCCTCAGCAGCCGCACGTGCCTCGGGAGGGCGTCGCAACATGGCGGAGCGATCGCCCATCGTCTACCTGCGGGGATATGCCGGTCCGCCGAGCGGTGTGGACAAGCAGGTCGACGACCCGTTCCACGGGCTCAACAGTGGCGAAGTTCATGCGATGTCCCGCATCCCGGACCGCAGCGCTATCCGCTTCGTCCATGCCACCGACATCGAGGATGGGTTCGCCGGTTCGCCGCCGGCACCCAGAACCCGGGCAACCACATCCACCACCAGGCATACCGGGCCGCGTGGGCCGGTGAGCGACAGCATCACGGGCTGCACCGTACCTTCGGGCCCCTCGGCACGCCTCCCCCGAAATAGCCAGTACCGGCTCCCCCTACGGGGGCTCCGAATTCCCCCCTCGTAGCGATGCGCAGGAGCACCGTCGTCTGAAAAAGTTCACAACAGAAACGTAAATGATTCGGCGCTTGAAAGGCCATGATGAAAACAAGATCCGCGTCGCACTCTGCATACCGTACCTCCGTGACAACAAGGATCGGTGCGGCCGCATGGATCGTTGCCGTCGTGCAGTTCCTCGTCGTTCAACTGGTCGTGGAGGCCGGCTGGCGGACTCCCTACAGCTGGGCGGAGAACAACATCAGCGATCTCGGCAATATCAGCTGCCGAATCTGGGACGACTCCCGCCCTCGGTATGTGTGTTCGCCGCTGCACGACGTCATGAACGCCGGGTTCGCCGTGCACGGAGTACTGCTGTTCGTCGGCATACTGCTGGCCGGATCCTGCTGGGGTCGTGGTGGGATATCGGTAAGTTCCCGAATTCTGCTCGTGATCAGTGCCGGTGGGTGGGTTCTGGTCGGCGTTGTTCCTGCAGACGTCGACGAGAATCTTCATGTAGTCGGTGCACTCCTCATCATGGGACTGGGGAATCTTGGGCTCCTCCTCACCGGATTTTCCCCCCGCGGCTCTCTCTTCGGCGAACTGCGGAGCGTAACCCTCTCCATAGCTGTCGTCGCGGTGTTCGCGGCATGGATGTTCTTCGGTCAGCACGACCCCGGAATCGGGATGGGCAGCCTGGAACGGATCGCCGCCTGCGCGCTGGACGCGTGGACCCTCGTCATGGCCCTCGCCATACTTCGTGCCCGCCGCCCGGACACCGCGGGCAAGATGACGACTCTTCGAAGCGATCGCGCGGGCGCGAGAAGTGACGACGCGTTGTTGGGGCCGTCCACGCAGAGGTAAGGGGACGGCCGGCCCCTGTTCGAGAAGCGGGTCAGTGGGACCCCATCGCGAGCGCGCTGGGCATCGCGTGCTGATTCCTCCAGCGCGGCATCAAGTCCAGCGGCGGCTGCGGCTCAAAGGGTGGTGCTGCCGTGCGTCAGGTGAAGTCGGCGGCGGGCGTGGTCGCGTAGCGGCTCATCGCGTCGATGCCGGCCTTTGGCGTCAGCGATCGGTCGGTGGCGAGCACATCCTGGAGGTCTCGGAAGTACTGCACGTACAGATCGGGGGTGAATGTGCTGAGCATGACGGCGGGTTGGTCGGTCGGGTTGGCGAAGGTGTGCGGGGTGCCGGGCGGAACCAACACGAACGTGCCCACGGAAGCGTCATGGTCCTCGTCCCCGACGGTGAACCGCACGGTGCCGGACAGGATGTAGAAGCCCTCGTCGTGTTCGGCATGGCGGTGCTGCGGTGGCCCCTGGGTGTGCGGGGCGAGGACGGACTCGGCTATCGCGAGGCGGTGTCCGGTGCCGCTGCCGTCCTCAAGGATGCGCATGCGTGTGGGACCCAGGACGATGGTCTCGCCGTCGCCGGGACCGACCACCGATACGGCGGGTCCGGCCTGCGGCTCACTGGTCTTTGCTTCTTCGGTCATGCCCACAAGTGCACGGCCAAGGCCCCGCGATTGTCCAAGACCCATTCCGCGGCGCCGATACCTCGTGGGTATCGTTGCAGCGTGGAGCTACGTACCTTGCGCTACTTCGTGGCCGTCGCCGAGGAACTCCACTTCGGCCGCGCCGCAACCCGACTGCACATGAGTCAGCCGCCATTGAGTCGGGCGATCAAGCAGTTGGAGGCCGACGTCGGGGCCCTGCTGTTCGTCCGCTCGGCCGCCGGCGTCACGCTCACCCCCGTCGGTGCGGTGTTGCTCGACGAGGCGCGGGCGCTGCTCGACCACGCCGACCGCGTCCGCGTACGCGTGAGCGCGGCGGCCGGCGCCTCAACCATCACCGTGGGCATCCTGGGCGACGGCACCGACCCGGCAGCGGCCAGGCTGGCGGCCGCATACCGCCGACGCCACCCCGGCATCGACATCCGCATCCGCGACACCGACCTGACCGACCCGACCTGCGGACTGCGCACCGGGCTGGTCGATGTCGCCCTGACCCGGGCGCCGTTCGACGAGACTGCCCTGACCGTGCGTGAGCTGCGGGCGGATCCGGTCGGCGTGGTCCTGCGCGCCGACGATCCGCTGGCTCATCACGACCGACTACAGCTGGCGGACCTGAAGGACCGGCGCTGGTTCCAGTTCCCACAGGGGACCGACCCCGTCTGGCAGTCGTACTGGAACGGCGGCAGCTCGCGCGAGGGCCCGGTGGTGCGCGCCGTCCAGGAATGCCTGCAGGCCGTGCTGTGGAACGGCACGGTCGGCCTGGCCCCGCTCGGACACGACCTGCACGCGGAGCTGGTCGCGGTGCCGCTGACCGACATGGCGCCGAGCCGAGTGGTGGCGGTGTGGAACAAAGGCGACACCAACCCGTTGATCCGGTCCTTCATCGAGGCCGCGACAGTCGCGTACCGAGACTGAGCGCCGGCAATCAGCGCGCAAACGCCCCACCCGAGGCATTCGCGTGGGTACCTGGCGTGCTGGACGGGTGCCGCGGCGAGTTCCGCACGCCTCTCGTCGGCGAGCTCGTCGCCGACGTGGGCGGGCTCCGGCGCGGAGCAGGGGCAACGAGACGGGGCGCGGTCACGGTGCGGAGTCCGCACGGCGCAAGCCCGTACGGCGCGTCGCGGCCTGCTCATCGAGCCGCGAGCCGGTCATGCAGCGCACTGCCGCACTTGCCGCGGCCACGAAGGCGGCGATCGCCGGGTGCGTACCGCCGCCGGCGCGGAAGGCGACCTTCGACCGGCGGAACAACGGCAACTTGGTCAACACCACGCCTTCGGGGCTTTGCGCAGTGGCCATCTCCGGTACAAAACCGGCTCCTTGTCCGGTGGCGGCCAGGGCCAGCACGGTGCGGAAATCGTTGACCTGGTGGCGGATCCTCGGCTGGAACCCGGCTGCCTGGCAGGCCCGTACGGCCATCGCGTGACCGGTCGTGCCGTCCCGTGCGGTGATCCACGGGGCCTCGGCGTAGGGTCCGAGCAACGTGGCCAGGGTGTCGCTGCGGCTGGATTTCTCGGGCGCGGTGTTGGTGACGAGGTACATCGGCTCTTCCAGCAGGGGCACCTCGTCCACGGTGGTGTCCGGTGAGGCGGGTACGAAGTCGTAGTCGTGGACGAGGGCGACGTCGAGTTCGCCGGCTCGCAGGCCGTCGGACACACGGGCGGAGTCGATTTCTTGCACCATCGGTTCCAGTGCGGGATGCCGCTGAGCCAGCTCGGCCAGCGTGGCGGGCACGATGGTGTGGCCGCCGGAGGGGAAGGTTCCGATACGTAGCGGCCCGCCGATGCCGTCCCGGGCGCCGGCCAGCTCGGCGACGGCCAGCTCAAGGCGTTGCAGCACGGCGTCGGCGTGTGCGACGAGAGACCGGCCGGCGGGCGTGAGGACCACACGCCTGCCGCTGCGTTCCAGCAAAGGCACGCCTGCCTCGCGCTCCAGCACACCCAGCTGCTGGGAGACGGCGGATGCGGTGAAAGTCAGCGCCTCGGCCACGGCGGCGATCGTGCCCCGGCGGTCCAGTTCGCGAAGCAGGTGGAGACGACGAACATCGAGCATAAGCTCAGCTTAGGCATAGAGGTAGAAATCAGAAATGGATCTACCGGGTCGGTGTGAGCCAGGCTTGGACCATGAACCCCGAGCCGGCCTTCAACGGCCTCTACGTCCCCTTGGTGACCCCGTTCACCACCGACCTGCGCCTGGCCCCCGATACGCTGGCCCGACTCGCCGACGAGGCGCTGTCGGCCGGCGCCTCCGGGCTCGTCGCCCTCGGCACCACCGCGGAATCGGCCACATTGACCGCGGAGGAGAAGCAGACCGTGGTGCGCATCTGCTCGGCCGCCTGCCGAGCACACGGCGCCCCGCTGATCGTCGGAGTCGGCACCAATGACACCGCCGCCGCCATTACGTCGCTGCGCGAGCTGGCGGCCACCGGCGACGTAGCTGCGGCGCTGGTTCCCGCCCCGCCGTACATCCGGCCCGGCGAAGCCGCGACACTGGCGCATTTCACCGCGCTGGCCGAACACGGCGGCATGCCGCTGATCGTGTACGACATCCCCTACCGCACGGGACAGACTCTCAGCGCCGGCACGATCGCGGCGCTCAGCCGACTGCCGGGGATCGTCGGGATCAAGCACGCGACCGGCGTGATCGACGCGACCACGGTGCAGGTGCTCGGCGCCCCTCAGCCCGGCTTCGCCGTGCTCGGCGGCGACGACGTCGTCCTCTCACCGCTCGTCGCTGCGGGCGCCCACGGCGGAATCGTCGCATCGGCCAACCTGCGCACCGCCGACTACGCCGAACTGATCTCGTTGTGGCATCGCGGCTCCGCCGCACCCGCCCGCAGACTCGGCGCCGAGCTGGCCCGGCTGTCCGCTGCCCTCTTCGCCGAACCGAACCCCACAGTGATCAAGGGAGTACTGCACGCCCAGGAACGCATTCCCAGCCCGGCCGTCCGGATGCCGCTGCTGGCCGCCTCAGCCGGTACGGTCCACCGAGCGGCACTCCTGGCCGGCAGTCGTGCCCGCCAGGTGGCCCCAGCCTGACCTGAGGTCTGCGAGCGCGTGCGGAGCGTGTGGACGGGGACTGCCGGCACGCCCCCGCCGCCGCTCCGCGAACCGTCCCCTCGGGCATGCGCCGCGCCGGACGGACCTGCTGACGCGGCGACGCGTCACCACCGGGCCGGCCCCCTGCCCTGCCGGGGGGAACAGGCCGGAGGAACAGTTCCTCACGCCCGTTCAGAAGGGCCGGTGGCCTGCCACGCCGCCTCGATCATCTGGAAGATCTCGTCCACCGCGGCCTCCGGGTCAGCCGCCTCACGGGCCAGCGAATAGGCGTCGATCACGAACCTCGCGATCGTCCGGCAGGCCGTTGTGGTCCGTGACAGGCCGGGATCGGCGGCGAGGGCCGTCGCCAGCGACTCCGCATGACGCAGCCTCATCGACTCCTCGTACTCCCGCAGGGCAGGTGAGGCGTCGATCATGCGCCAGATCGGGGCGGCGCTGTCCGCCGTGCAATGGAGCACCAGGGCATGGATCTCATGGCGCAGCGCAGGGATGAGCGGTTCGTGCGGCGCCCGGCCGGTGACCGCCTGTGCGAGGCGCTGCGCGAAGTCTGCGTCCTGCTCGAAGACCAGGGCCTCTTTCGAGGCGAAGTGGGAGAAGACGGTGGTGACGGCCACGTCGGCCTCGGCGGCCACGTCACGGATGCCCACCGCGTCGTAGCCGCGTTCCAGGAACAGCCGCAAAGCGGTGTCGGCGATCTTCTGGCGGGTCGCGGTCTTCTTGCGCTCGCGGCGTCCGGGCTGCACGGTCATGCCCTGACGCTATCAGGAACAAATACGGAACTGTTTCAAAACACTAACCGTTAGTGCTACGTTCGAGGCATGAAGAGAGTGAGCTTCGCCGAGTTCGGCGGTCCGGACGTTCTGCAACTGGAAGATGCCGAGGAGCCCCACGCGGGCCCCGGTCGGATACGTATCGCCGTGCGGGCGGCGGGCGTGAACCCCGTCGACTGGAGGGTCCGCGAAGGCCAGATCCTTGCGGCCCATCCGGTCGAGTTGCCCGCCGGGGTCGGGCAGGACGCCGCCGGGGTGGTGGATGAGGTAGGCGAGGGCGTCGAAGGGGTCAAGGTCGGCGACCACGTCTTCGGCGAAGGGGCGAGTACCTATGCCGAGTTCGCTGTGCTGTCGGCCTGGGCCCGTATGCCCGAGGGGCTGACGTTCGAAGAGGCGGCCGGGTACCCCTCCGTGGTGGAGACCGCGCTGCGCATCATCCGTGAGGTCGGTGTGCGGCCCGGGCAGACGCTGCTGGCCAGCGGTGCGTCCGGGGGAGTCGGATCGGCGGTGCTGCAGATCGCCCGCGAGCGCGGTATCACGGTGATCGGCACGGCCGGAGCCGCGAACCAGGACTATCTGCGCAGCCTGGGTGCCCTCGCCACGACATACGGCGAGGGCTGGGTCGAGCGGGTGCGGCAGCTCGGCCCTGTCGACGCGGCGCTCGATCTGGCCGGCTCGGGCGTGATCCGCGAACTCATCGAGCTGACCGGGGATCCGCAGAAGGTGATCTCCATCGCCGATCTCGCCGCGCCGGACCTCGGTGTCCGGTTCTCTGGCGTGGCGGGGAGCATGCCGGAAGCACTCACCGAGGCCGTCGGCCTCATCTCACGGCGGAAGCTCCACATCCCGGTCGAGAAGGCCTACCCGCTCGCCGAGGCCGCGGCGGCGCACACCGACAGCCAGGCCGGTCACACGCGCGGGCGCCGGGTCATGGTCGTCTGAGTCGTTTCCTGTGAGACGTTTCGGGTTCCTGTGAGCCGTTTCCTGCACCGTTGCGCGGACCGGCATGCCGGGCCTCGTCGCGCACTTCATTCAGCCGCCCAGTAAGCCGGTTGTAGCGCCCGCAGCGAGCCGGCGCAGAGTGAGGGCCGCACCGAAGAGCTGTACGCCGTGTGTGGTGTGCGGGTCCAGGCCGGTGAGTTGGGCGGCTCGGGCGAGGCGGTTGTCGACGGTGTTGGGGTGGACCCTGAGCGCCCGGGCCGTGCGGCGTCGGTCGAGGTCGCAGTCGAGGAAGGCGGCGACGGCCTCGACCAGACCGGCATGGCCGTCCAACGGGTCGAGAAGCGCGGCCAGTTCGGCGGCGCTGTCCTCGGACCCGGCCAGATGGTAATCGAGCAGTACGTCCTGGAGCCGGTGCACGCCGGGGGAGCGGGCGATGGCGGCGATCCGGTGCGCCTGCTCCGCGGCTGCGGGGACGTCCCCCGGCGTGGCCGCGAGGGCGGCCCCCGCGATCACCGGGCGGGACAGGCCGGTGGACAGGTGCCGGACGAGGTCGGCGTGGGGTGTGCCGAGGGGCAGCAGGATATGGCCGCCCTGTTCGTTCGGCAGGCTGAGCGCTCGGCCGTCCGCGGCGGGCGCGAGCCGGACCAGGACCTGGTGGAGGAGTCGTCGCGCGGCCACCGGCTCCTGGGGCTCCGGGGCGCGGACGCTGAGGACGAGGTAGCCGGGTTCGAGTGGGAGTCCGCACCGGGCGGCCATCTCCTGCGGCGCGTCACCGCGGAGCAGTGCCGCGGCCAGTTCCCGTCCCGCCGCCTGCTGGTCGGCCAGTCCCAGCAGGTATGCCTCGGCGGCCTGCTCGGCAAGGGAATTGACCATGGTGAACAGCCGGCGGGTGAGCCACAGCAGGGCGGCCTCTTCCCCGGGGCGGGCGGCGGCGCAGAGCGCGTCCGCCACCACCTCGGCGCCGACGTGATACGCCCGGAGCAGCCCGGTCAGATGGACGCCTTCCGCGGCGCGCTGGGTGGCGCGTTCCCGGAGCACCTCGGCGTCGGTGTCCGCGAGGCCCTGCACGCTGCGGAGGAAACCGCGGAACGTGTGGCGGGCGGCCGAGGCGATCTCCAGATCCTGCATGTCGTCCGGGAGACGGTCGAAGCCGGGTACCTCGGCCCGCTGGCGCTCGACGACCAGTCTGGCCAGTTGGTTGATTCGGGGTTCGAGACGGGTGACCATCCGGACCACCTGCTCGCGGATGTCCTCGCCCGGTTCCGGGGCCTCGGCCGGCGACGCGCTGCATTGTGACACGTCACAACGATAGGCCGTCTGACGTGTCCTCCGGACCGATTGTCGCGGCCCGTCGGCGGGACGACAGTGAGGCGATGACGACCTGACCTTCGTGCCGCACGGTGCCGGCCGCCCGGCCCACCGCATCCGGCCGTCAACCCCGACAACAGCCCTGTGAGGAACAACCCTTCATGAACGCAACGCGACGACTTTGCCGCTGGGGCGCCGCCGCCGGTGCGGGGGCGGCCCTGCTCGCCCTGTCCGCCCCGCCGGTGACAGCGGCCCAGGCGGGCACGGCACACCCCGCGCCCGCTGCCGCCACCACCGCCGACGCGGTCAAGGCCTACGTCTACGGCTACCCATTGGTCCTGGCGCGGGCCACCGAGCAGGCGTCCACCAACGTCCGCAAGCCCGACCCGGCGACCCTGCGGGCACCGGTGAACCAGTTCGCCAAGGCGGACAGAGCTCCCGGCCCGGAGTTCCACACCGTGGTGGCCCCCAACGTCGACACCCTGTACACCTCGGCGTGGCTGGACCTGAAGAAGGGGCCGATCGTGCTCCATGTGCCCAACACCAAGGGCCGGTACTTCATGATGCCCATGCTCAACGCCTGGACCGACGTCTTCGCCTCCCCGGGAACCCGCACCACCGGCAGCTCGGCGGGCGACTTCGCCATCACCGGCCCGGGCTGGCACGGCCGGCTGCCCGCCGGAGTCAAGCAGATCAAGTCGCCCACCCAGACCGCGTGGATCATCGGCCGGACCCAGTTCAACGGCCCCTCCGACCTGCCCGCGGCCAAGGCCCTGGTCCGCCACTACACCCTCGAACCACTCCGCGACCACGGCCACCACCACACACCGCCGCCGGGCCATGTCGACCCGAAGGTCCCCGCCACCTCGCCGGCCGCCCGCGTCGCCGGCATGGACGCGCAGACCTTCTTCTCCCAGCTCGCTTCGTCCATGGCCACCAACCCGCCCGCGAAGAAGGACGCGCGCATGGTGGCCACCCTGGCCCGCCTGGGCATCGTCCCCGGTCGGCCGTTCGACATCAACGCCAAGGGCCCTGCCACGGCACAAGCCCTGCGCCAGGCCGTACCCGCCGCCCAGAAGCGGATCCGCGCCGCGCTCGCCACGTCCGGAAACGATGTGAACGGCTGGCGCGTCTCGCTCCACCTGGGCGACTACGGCACCCATTACCTGCTGCGCGCGACCACCGCCTGGCAAGGGCTGGGCGCCAACCGCCCTCAGGACGCCGTCTACCCGATCGTCCGCACCGACAGTCGGGGCAAGCCGCTGACCGGAACCAAGCGGTACGTCCTCCACTTCGCACCGGGGCAAACCCCGCCGGTGAAGGCCTTCTGGTCCCTCACCATGTACGACCCGGACGGCTTCCTGGTCCGCAACCCGATCCACCGCTACGAGGTCGGCCACGCCGTCAAGCCGACCCGCAACCCCGACGGTTCCACGGACATCTACATCCAGCACGACGCACCGGCAGGCAAACAGTCCAACTGGCTGCCCGCACCGAGCGGCCGGTTCTCCATGATCCTGCGCATGTACCGGCCCAAGGCCGGTGTCCTCGACGGCACCTGGTCCCCGCCCGCGGTCACCAGGGCCCACTGACGCAAGCCTCCCGGCGGCACAAAGGAGCTCCGCCCCTTCATGATCACGGGGCGGGGCTTTCTCCCTGTCAGCCGGATTCAGCTGCTGGCCGGTCGCCGATGACGATGCGGGTGATGTCGGGTCGTGCAGTGCGGTCGGCAGCGCTCGGGCACGGCACCGACCCTGCCGCTTCGGAGGCGTCTCGGATGTCCCGGAGACTGCGCACGACTTGGTTCGAGCGCCCGGACTGTGGTCGCATGGTGGCGATGCTCTCCAACGAACCTTCCGCAGACTCCACGGCGCGGGTACCGGCGAGCCGTGCCCCACAGGACGGCCCGGCCTCGAACGACCAGGGCCCGGACGAGCCGTTGGCCCGGGGCGGCGAAGGGCCTGACGCCTCGTCGACCCAGGACAAGGCCGCCGGCCCCGACTCCGGTACAGACACCGGGGCCGGCCCCGACAACGAGAAGGAGCACCCGCGGGTGCCCGGGCGCAAGCCGCGTCGGATCGTGCGGAGGACCGCGAAGGTGGTCGTCGCGCTGGCCGTCGTTCTTGCGTTTCTTGCGCTCGGTGACCGGTGGGCCGTGCTCTACGCGGAGAACCTGGCGGCGCAGCAGGTGCAGAAGGCGCTGAAGCTGCGCGCCGAGCCCGAGGTGCACATCGACAGCGTCCCGTTCATCGGGCAGGTCCTCGCGGGCGACATCGACCACGTCGAGGTCGACGTCCCCGATGTCGACGCCGGGCCGGTCTCCGTCGCGCAGGTGAAGGGGACGGTGGACGACATCCGGATCGTCGGCAGCCTGCCGTCCTCGGTCAAGGGCGCGGTGCTGAGCCGGGTGCACGGTGACGTCCTGCTGGACTTCAAGGACCTGAACCGCGAAGTCGGCGCGTCGCAGATCCACTTGAGGCCCGGCCCCGGGAAGAACACGGTGCTGGCCGGCGGCGACCTGCCGGTGGGCGACAAGCAGGCTCAGGTCCGGGGGCGTGCGCAGTTGCAGCGCACCGGGGACCGCGGTCTGCGCATGACCGTGCGGGACACGCGCGTGGTGGTGCCCGGCCTGCTCACGTACGTACCGGGCAAGGGCGGGGGCTTGCAGCTGACCGCACCCGTCGCCGACAAGCTGGACGAGGGTGAGCTGCAACAGGCGACCGGGCAGCACGTCAGTCCGCAGCGGATGATGAAGGGCCGCGTGCTGGACACACTCGTGGACCATCCCTCGCTGCTCCAGCCCACCGGCATCGATCCCTCGCTCATCCAGCGCCTGCAGAAGCTCCGGGAGCCGAAGGTCGCGCAGCAGATGGAGTTCTCCGCTCAGCTGCCGGACAACCTGCCGGGCGACATCCGGCTGCGCGACATCTCCGTGACGAAGACCGGCATTCGGGCGGAGCTGACCGGCACGGATGTACGGGTGGGCTGAGACCACTGCACTGACACCGGCGACGTCATGTGTGCGCGACGGGCAGAGCGGCGGATGACGCGCCTGCCCTGCTCGTGGTGGCCGGCGTGGTCGCCGCTGTCGATGGCTTCGAGCGCGGTGACGCATCGTGCTACGGCCGTTGTCGGAGGCGGCCGGGCGCGCCGCCCAAGGCTCCCTGTCTGCCGGGACGGTGGTGTGCCGGCCGGGCGTCCCGGCGGTCACAGATCTGGATGCTTCGTCGCCACGTGGTAGTACCCCGAGTGGAACACCAGAGGAGTGCCGCCGTCGGCCTCGTACTGTTCGACCTCGCCGAGGAAGATGATGTGGTCGCCGGCGTCGAGGCGTTGGACGGTGCGGCATTGGAAGCGGGCGACCGCACCGTCCAGAAGGGGGGTGCCGGCGATGCCGGGGGTGGTGGGGATGCCGCGGAATTTGTCGTCGGCGGGGGTGGCGAACTGGCGGGACAGGTGGTGTTGGTCGGCGGCCAGTATGTGGACGGCGAAGTGCGAGGCGTCGGTGAAGTCCGGGAGGCTCGGGCTGTTTTTGCCGGGGCACCACAGGACGAGGGGCGGGTTCAGCGAGACGGAGGTGAAGGAGTTCGCGGTCATGCCGACGTTGCGGCCGTCGGGGGCGCGGGCCGTCACCACGGTCACGCCCGTCGCGTACTGGCCCAGCGCGCGGCGCATTTCGCGGCCGTCGAAGCGTGCGGCGTGCTGGGCGCGCTTCTCGGCGAGGAAGCGGTGGGCCTCGGCCTCCTCGAACCACCAGCGGTAGAGGGTGCGCGGGTCGTCGAAGCCGGCGGCGAGCGCGCCGGCGACCGAGGGGATCTCGGCCGCCGCGGTCAGGAGGTCATGGTGGTGGGGACTCAGGTCGTCCAGGAGGGAGTTGGTCCAGCCGACGGCCCATTGACCCCAGCCGCGCCAGAAGTTGTCGAAGGTGCGCTGCATCCACTGCGGAGTGAATTCGGCGCTGCCGTGGCGGAGGATGCTGTCGAGGTAGTGGGTCGCGGCCTGGGCAGCGTTGTTCGAACCCTGGCCGGTGATCGGGTCGTTGAGGACGACGGCGTCGGCCATGCCGAGGACATGCCGGCCGGAGGCCAGGCGGGCGACGGGGTGCCGGACGGTCGGAGTGAGCCTGCCGCGCAACACGCCACCGCTGTCGGTGAGCCGGGCGTGCCGGTAGCGCTCGTATTCGTCGGGGAAGAACCGGTGGAGGATTTCCAGTGAGCGGGTGAGGTGGCCTTCAGGCGTGCGGATGTCGTCCCAGCAGTCCATCGGGCCGCCGGGGACGCCTTCGAAGACCATGATGTCGCAGGGCCCTGTGGTGGTGAGGGCGGGGAAGGAGATGTATTCGCCGACGCCGGGGACCAGGCGGTAGTGGACGGTGTCCTCCCCCTCCCGCGGTGCCGTCCCCGTGACGTACGTCAGGGCCAGCGCACGGCGCGGCCGGTCGTACGGGGAGAGTTCGGAGTTGCGCGGGAAGAGTTGACTCAGCTCGCCCTTGCCTGTGGAGACCACGACGAGATCGTGCGTACGGGCGTACCATTCGAGGTCGTTGACGCCCGCCTCGTGCAGCACGATCTCGCCGCGGCCGCCGTCCGCGAACTGCTCGATCCAGGCGGCACACTTGACCCGCTGGTCGACGGAGTGGGCAGGCCCCTCCAGCGGGGCACGCCAGGAGACGTCCGGAGTGCCGTGCGGACCGATGAGAGAGAGCGCGATGCCGGAGATGTCCGGGGCCTGGTCCTCCCAGTGGTGCAGGCCGAGTTCGCGCTCGCTCTGCAGCGCGGTGTCGAACATGCACTGGCTGGACATGACCGGGCCGCGACGTATCTCGTCGGGTTCGCGGTCGGTGACCAAGGTGACGTCATAGCCGTGTGCCTGGAGTCCCAAGGCGAGTTGGGCACCCGCCTGCCCGGCCCCGACCACCGCGATCCTTCTCATGTCCTGCTGTCCTGTCTCGTTACGCTTGCAGTCGACGCTGACGTAGCGTCAGTTTTCTATTAACTTCTGATGTCCTATCAGGCGCCCTGCTCCGCCAGATAGTTCTTCGCGGCGGCCGGGTCCATGAACCACTGGAACAGGTCGCGGGGGTCGTCGAAGCCGTTGACGAAGCGGGCGGCGATACGGGGGTTGGCGCTCGCCGCGCCGAAGATCTCCAGGACGTGCTGCGGCGGGGCGCCGAGCATTGCGTTGGTCCACACGGTGGCAGACTGCGCGTTGTCCCAGAAGCGGCCGAAGGCGAGCTGCATGAACGCGGCGTCATACGGGTGCTGGCCGTGGTCCAGGAGGGCGGCGAGGTAGGAGGCCGCGCACTTCGAGGCGTTGTTGGACCCCTGGCCGGTGATCGGGTCGTTGAGGACGACGACGTCGGCGAGGCCGAGCACCTGCGCGCCGGAGGGCAGCGTGGCGACGGGCTTGCGGACGGTCGGCGCGAAGCGGCCCGCGAGGGTGCCGTTCCCGTCGGTGAGCGTGACCTCGGTGCAGCGCTCGGCCTCCCACGGAACGTACGTCCGCAGCAGCTCCTGGAATTTCGCCAGCTGCTGGTCGGGGGCGAGCCCGTCGAAGCAGTCGAGCGGGCCACCCGGGATGCCCTCGAAGAACATGATGTCGCAGGGGCCGCTGGTGGTGAGGCTGGGCATGGTGAAGTACTCACCAACACCGGGGATGACGTTGAAGCTGACGCCGGGGCGGTCGGGCAGCGGTGCCATGCCGTTGACGTACGCCAGGGCCAGCGCGCGCTGGGGAGCGTCGTACGGGGAACGCATGGGGTCCCGCTCGAACAGCCCGGCGATCTCGCCCTTGCCGGCCGCGACGATTACCAGGTCGGACTCGGCGGCATAGCGCTCCAGGTCCTCGATGCCGGCCTCGCAGAGCTCCAGACGGCCGCCGCGGCGCGCGAACTCGCCCATCCAGAGTGGCATTTTGACGCGCTGGTCGATGGAGCGCGCGGTGGCATCGAGGCGGGCGTCGAAGGAGAGCGCCCGGCCGCCCTGGCCGTCGGCGATGCTCACGCCGAGACCGTCGATCGACGGGCAGGCGTCGCCCCAGAAGTCGAGGCCGAGATTGCGCTCGTGGGCCAGCGCGGTGCCGAACATGGCCTGGCTGGACATGACCCGGCCCTCGCGGATCTGGTCTCCGGTGCGGTTGGACACGAGGGTGACGTCGAAACCGTGGTCGACCAGGCCGATGCCGAGCTGAAGACCGGCCTGGCCGGCTCCGACGATGGTGATCTTGCGCATGAGGGGGATCTCCGGGGTTGGGGTGTGCGGTTTTCTGAGCGGTGCCGTGCAGTGCCGTGCGCTGTGCGGCGTTCAGCACGTGGCGGCGTCACCGAGTGGGGGCAGGTGGGGAATGCGGCTGCCCGCCGGAGGGGGGCCGGCGGGCAGCCGCGGGAGACCAGGTCACCCGTAGGGCGGGGGATGGCCCCGGGTAACCCGGCCGGCTAGAGGGACCCGGCCGAATCGGCGAACCGGGACAGCAGGGACAACAGGGGCAAGGGTGCCGCGACGTGCGGGGGTACGGCTCTGGCAGCCCTCGCCGCGCCGGTCGCGCGTAATACGCGCAGCGGGCATGCGACGGGCTGTCCGCTGGGCGTGACTTCGCCTCTGACGAGCGCAGTCCGGCCCGGCACTCCCTGCATTGTTGATTCCCAGGATTCTCTCGGGTCCGCGGTGGCCAGGGGGCAATCTTGGTATGGCAAGATCACCTCCGCTATCCGGATCACGCGGGTTGCTGTCCCGATCGCGCATCTCGGCGGTGGAGGTTTACATGCCCGCTGAAAAGTCCCCCCTCGCAAATCACCAGCGTTTCCATACAGCGGACATTTGGGAGGCGCGGGCCGAGGTCGGCCGCGCCTTCTGTCCGCATGAGCTGCGCATCATGCGGCGCTCGGCGACGCTCGACGCCCGGCTGCACGGCGCACCATTCGACCGGACAGGTCTCTATTACCTCGATTACGGAACGGAAGTCCGGATCACGCCCGGCGATCTGGAGAGCTTTTTCCTTGTCCAGATACCGCTCGCCGGTTACGCCGAGATCACCTGCGGCCGCGAGGAGATCATTTCTTCCCCGGAACTCGCTTCTGTCCCCTCTCCGACCGGAAAGTTGGATATGCGCTGGGGTGACGGCAATCCGCAGCTGATCGTGTGGTTCGACCGATCGTCGCTGGAATCACACCTGGGCAGTTTGCTCGGCCGCGCCGTGCGCCGCCCGATCTCCTTCTCGCTCGGTATGAACCTCACCACACCGGGCTCCCGGTCCTGGCTCAACATCGTCGACCTCATGCGCCGGGAGGCGGAGGGACCTGGTGGCATGACAAGCCAGCCCGTCGTGACGAAACAGCTGGAATCACTCCTTATGACCCAGCTGTTGATGGCCCAGCCCAGCAACTACACGTCGGCGCTGCTCGGCGAGCAGCCGCGCGTCGCACCGCCCGCGGTCCGCCGCGCGATGGAGGTCATCGAGGGACACGCCGCCGAGCCGCTCACGGTCGCGGAGATCGCGGAATGCGTCGGCGTCGGCGTACGGGCCCTTCAGGAAGGATTCCGCCGGCACCTCGACACGACACCGGTCGCGTACCTGCGCGAGGTCCGCCTGGACCGCGTACGCAAGGAACTCCTGGCCTCCGACCCGGGCGCCACGACCGTCACCGCCGTCGCCTCCCGCTGGGGCTTCCTGCACCCGGGTCGTTTCTCGCTCGCGTACCGCCGGCAGTTCGGGGAGCCGCCTTCGGAGACGTTGCGGTCATAGGCGACATGCGGCCTGTCGACCGCCCTGTCGATCAGAGGCGGGCGAACGCCGGCGCCCCTTTCGTGCCGGTTGCGCACTCGCCGGCCTGGCGGTTACGGCGTCAAGCGGTTACGGCGTCAAGTCGAGAAAGTCCCAGTGCGCTTGGGGAGACGCGCCGCTGAGCCATTTCCCGCAGTTCTGCAGGATCGTGGGGCTCGAGGTGATGTGCTGGGTACCTGTGCCGAGATCACGCAGAAACCGGTCGATCGGCCCACGCCGGATCGCTGCCGTCCCTGCCCATCGGTGCACTGTCCGACCCACGTCGTGCACGGTCCACGTCGCGTGGTTGAGCGCCAGCCTGAGGAGAGTGTCCTGCTCGGTACTCGGCAACTCACCGGCATCCAGGGTGTCTTCGATACCTCGCCATACCTCCATCGTCCATGCCCGTGCCGAACGAAGCCCGGCCTCGGCGGTCGCGTACTCCGCATGGAACTGCGCGGTGTCGACGGCGGCGTTACGTGTGCCGGTTTTCGCCGCGGCGACCAGCTTCAGTTCATCGAGCAGGCGCCGCCCGACACCGAGCGCCCAACCGGTGTGTCCGATTGCGGACATGTTGACCAATCCGAGGCGATAGATCGCGCCGCCGTTGGCCGGGTCCGTCGTCGTGGCGAGATACGTGTGCGTCGCCGGGACGAGCACATCGGCGCAGTGGTAATCAATACTGTGCGTCGCACGCAGCCCGAGCACATCCCAGTTGTCGACAAGTTCCACCTGCGACTTCGGCATCGCCAGTACTCGCAGCTCCCCGGTGCCCTCTACCTGGATCGCACTGTGGATATGGGTGGCGTGGGCCATGCCGGAGGCGAACTGCCAACTGCCGCTCACCAGATAGCCACCCTCCACCGGGACGGCCCGGCCGGGCCGGGTGCCGTGACCGGCCAACAATGCGTGATCCCCGCCCGCGACATCCGGGAACAATTCGGCCGCCGCAACGGCATCGAGATAGGCCGCCGTCGTGCCGGTCATCAACTGCAGCGCCATCATCGTCCAACCGGCCGCGGAATCGTGGTAACTGACCCGCTCGACTGTCTCTATCAATTGGCGTGGCGAGAACTCGTGGCCGCCGAGGCTCTGCGGCAGTGCAGCCCTTACGACGCCGGCACCCAGCAACGCCCGCCCGACGCCCTCGGTGAGTCTGCCGAGTTCCTCGGCCGCGGCCGCATCCGCCTCAAGCGCCCCGCCGAGTGCGTCAATCCGCTCGAGCATCGCGGGAAATTCCGGGCTGACATGCAATCCGGTCGAGACCGCCATGGATGGTTGCTCCTCGCTATCAGTATTGAGTCAGCGTCACCATAAGGGAGGGAGCGTGTCTGTTACTCGACATGCGTAAGCAATTCACATGCTGAAGAAGGGTGTTGCACGCCGCTACGCCATGCCGAGGGTGCGTTCCCTGCTCTGCGTGATCTTTATGTGACCAACTCTCCGTAATCTCCCGTGCGTAGGGATTGAGGGGATAGACAACCAAGGCGGGGGAAAGTCATGACATACCGGCGCGCAGCGTTACTGTCGTACCAGCCGGTCGCCGCCGCACTTCAGCAGGTCTCCCCGAACATCGGTCTGGTCGCCGAACCGGGCGACCTCCTACGAGGAGGGGCGTGGACGGGGGAGCTCGGACCTGAGCCGGGACCTGCAACGCCTGTCCGCTGACATCGGTAACGGCGTCCCGTCCGCCTGACCTGGGGCCTGGTGCCCTCGCGAGCAGTCTCCTTGCCGTTGTCGTCCGGCGTGGGCTCACCGCTCTCGGGGCCACCGGCGCCCCGCGGCGGGTGGTCGTGACCGGTCGCGCCGGGGCATGCGGCGACGGTGGGGTGCGTGCATCCCGTCGTATGTCTGTTCCGCGTCTTCGAGGTAGGCGGTGACCATCCCGGGGGTCTGCTCGGCCAGGGCCCGCAGGATGGTGAGGGCTTCGGTGATGTGCTCCTGGGCTCGTGTCTCGGCAGTCCCGGCCTGCCAGTCGGCCCGGGCCTGTGCGTACAGGGAGACGGCGAGAAGCAGTCGGTGCGAGGCAGGGGCCGAGGTCCCAAGCCGACGGCTCAGGGCGACCGCCCGGTCAGTGGCCTGCGCGGCGTCTTCGTAGCGCCCGCTTTCTGTCAGACGCAGGCCGAGGTGGGCCAGTGCCCAGGCCACCTCGCGCTCGTGGACCGCCGAATTGTGCGCGGCGAGTTCTTCATAGAGGCGCACGGCGTCGAGAGTCAGCGCGAGGGCCGTTTCGTGGTCGGCAGCGTCGGTGGCGAGGTGGTGGCCGTAGACGATCAGCAGGCCCGCCCGAGCGGACTGTGCGTCCTCGTCCGTTCCCGGGGGCAGGTCGGCGGCCTGTGCGAGGAGGGGCAGCCCCAGCTCCGGCCGGGCAGTCTGTGCCAGATGTGTGCCGAGGGCGGCCAGAGCCGCGCTCTGCAGTCGTTGGCGCGGTGGGCCCGGGATGTCGTCGGGCAGGTCTGCTGCCATGTCGGTGGCTCGGCGCAATATGGCCTCGGCCTCGGGCCGCCCGTGGAGGTGCTGCTGGGTGCCGAGGGCGCAAAGGGCCCAAACGAGCAGGGACCGGTGGGTCGCATCTGCCGGAGGGGAGTCGCCCCAGATCATGACTGCTTCTTCTGCGACCGGCAATGACTCACCGTGGCGGCCCGCTTCGTTCAGCGCGTATGCCAGGGCCAACAGGCCCTGGGCCAGCACCGGCCGGTGCCGCGTGTCCTCGGCAGTAAGCTCCCGGTGGACGGCCACCGCCCTGTCCAGCGGGCCCGCCGCTTCGCCGTACCGCCCCCGGAGGGCGAGCGTGACACCGAGCAGGGTCAGTTCGTCGCCGTAGTGCGTCAGATGGGCTGCGCGATCCTGTCGCACCAGGGTGGCGCGGACCCGCAGCGTCTTCTCCACTGCGTCCGGTACCTCGTCGGTACGTCCCAGGACGACGAGGAGCAGGTGCCGGATGGACAGGGCAGTGACGAGCTGCGGCTGACAGGCTTCGGGTTCCTTGCGCATCAGCTCCTGGTAGACGTGCACCGATTCCTCAACGGTGTGCAGTGCGTCCTGCGGCCGGTGCAGGTCGGACAGGCACACGGCCTTGTTCGCCAGCGCTGTGGCAAGCGTGGTGAGAGCGGCGTCGGCCGGGGGAGTGGCCGTGATGCGGCGGCTGATCCCGATGGCTTCGTCGAACGCATCCAGGGCATCGGCAAGATGGCCGAGGGCCTTCAGATGCAGGCCGAACGTGTTCAATGCCGTGCTCAGTGCGTCGAGATGGGGCCGTGGCTGCTGGTCGGCCAGGGTTCGGTAGAGGCTCACGGCTTCCCGGGCGGCCTCGAGTGCCTCGTCCCCGTGGCCCGTCTGGGCCAACTCGTCGGCGAGTGTGTTCAGCGCCATGGCGAGGTCGGCCCGGTGCGCACTCGGGTTCCTCGCTGCGATGGATCGGTACAGCTCCACGGCTTCCTGAGCGGCCGTCAGGGCCTGAGGTGCCTGGCCCGCCTTCTCCAGCTGGCAGGCCAAGGTGTTCAGACTCATGGCCAACGGCTCGGCGTAGGCCGTCCGGTCGCGTTGGGCGAGCGCCCGGTAGAGGTCGACGGCCTCCTTGGCCTTCGCCACGGCCCGGTCCTGGTGCCCCATCCTTCCCAGGTCGATCGCGAGGGCGTTCAGGCTGCGGGCCAGGGCGGGCTGGAAAGCGGCGGGGCGCTCGCGGGCCAGCTCGCGCCGGATGTCCGCGGACTCCTCGGCGCAGCGCAGTGCCGCGGTGTGCCGGCCGGCGTCGCGCAGACACGAGGACAGGGTGCCCAGGCTCATGCCAAGACCGGCGCGATGGGCGTCCGGACGGTCCTGCGCCAGGGCCCGGTAGTGGTCGGTGGCCTCGCGTGCCGTGCCGAGCGCTTCGTGTCCACGGCCGGCCTGCTGCAGGCGGACAGCGTGATTGTTCAGCGCGGCGGCCAGGTCGGGCCGGGAGGCATCGCCGTGCTGGTCGACGAGTTGCCGGCGGACCGCGATGGCCTCTCGGCTCGCGGTCAGGGCCGTCGGCAGCCGTCCGAGTTCCCCTTCGGCTTGGGAGACGGCGTTCAGGGCGTGTGCCAGTTCGGGCAGCGATGCTCCCCCGTCCCACCGGCCGATCCGCCGGTAGAGCCGGACGGCCTGGTGAGCGGGGAACACCGATGCCTCGCGCCGCCCCGAGGCGCCCAGCGCCACGGAGATGTTCAGCAGGCATGCGGCGAGCTGGACCTCATAGGTGCGCGGATCCTGGCGGGCGAGAGGCGTGAGCAACCGCAGCGACTCAAGGGCCGTTTGATACGCCTCCGCCCAGAGCCCCGCGTCACCGAGTCGGCAGCACAGCAGGCGCAGCTGCCCGGCGAGGTCGGGCAGAAGCGCCGGGTCCTGGGCCGCCCGGTCCCGGTGCAGCTGCACCAGCCGACGCGCGAGGTGCAGTGCGAAGTCCGCCAGCCGGTGGGTGGGGCGCGGAAGGTGTCCGGCGAGCCGGAGTAGTGGTGCGGGATCCGGGTCAGAGGCGTCGGCCAGCTGCTCCAGCGCTGCCAGCAGTGGGTCCGGCCGTTCCACATGGACGGCCACGTCGATGACGGCTGTGGCCAGTGTGTCCGCGTGCCGGACACACAGCTGCGTGAGGTCTGCGTCCAGGCTGTCGCGGTGAGCGGGGTGACCGGCGGCGCGTGTGGAGACCGTCAGCAGGCGAGTTGCCTGGGCCACGCCGGCGCCGTCCAGCAGCCGTTCGGACAGCTCGGGACCGCTGCCCAGACATCCCCCGACGAAGAACTCGGCGAGCCGGTCCGGGTGGAGGCTCCCCCAGACCTGCGTCCCGTCGGGCGGCGGATACAACTGGGCGATCCATTTGCTGAGGTCACCGAGGGTGTCCGGGCTGTGCTGCTCCAGGCCCGGCACCCGGGCGAGTAGAGCTTGGGCCTCCTGCTGGTCGTGCGCGCCGCAGAGGAAGGCAGCGGCCAGGGCGGCCTCGACCTTCTTTGTCTGGCGCACGCCCGACGCCTCACCAACAGCCCGCCAGTAGACCCGTTCGTGGCTCAGCAGCCGCTCCTCAGCCGACCCGGTCGGAGCGGGGGACGGCGGCGGGCGGCCATCGCCTTCTTCGACGTCTTCCCCGGCTGCATCCAGCAGGTCGGCAAGGGCGGTCATGTGCAAGGTGAGCGCGCACTCCAAACCGGGGCGTTGTAACCGGTGCGCGGGCAGGGCCAGCACACGTGCCGCACGAGCGGGCCAGCCGGATCCCTCTTGCCCCGGAACCCGGGGCAGGGCATCGGCCAGTGCCTCGACGGCCTGGCGATAAGCATCCACGCGATCGGCGGCGTGCGGCTCCAGCGGCGGCAAGAGGGTGCCTTCCACCGCGTACAGGTCCTCGATGCGGGCGCGGTCCTGGAACTCCGGCCACCAGTCGTGCGCGGTGCGGGCCAGCAACAACACCTTGAACGGTGTCGCGTCCGGGCTGCGCAGGGCCGCGCGCAGCAGGGCGAGCAGCTGGTCCGCACGCGCTTCGGCGTAGTCGACGACCACAACGACCGGGCCGGGCGGGCTGCTGAGCGCCGACAGGTCGGCGACCGAAGCATGAGGGGCGAGCCAGAGGACGTTCCAGCCCTCCTGCAGCTCGTCGGTGAAACGGCGGGCGAGCCGGGTCTTGCCCTGCCCACCTGGCCCGTACACCAGGTGCACGCCGAAGCCTGGTTCGGCGCACCAGGCCGCCAGCTTTTCCAGCACGTCCGCGCGGCCGCGGAAGGGGACCACCGCACGGTGTGCCTCCAGCAGGGACGACGGGGACCGGGGCGTTCGGACCCTGCCGACCAGGTCGTCCCACTCCAGCCACCGCTGCTCCAGATCCGGACCCGGGGGGTGGAAGGTCAGCGTGACGTTATCGCCCGTGACGACCGGGGAGTGGGAGTCACCGTAGATGGCCACGGATCTCTCTCCGACGGCTTGCACGGCGGCGGGCCGCAGCAGCTTCTTCCACCAAGCGGTCATGCCACGCCCCCCGCGACCGTCCCGATGACGCTTGCGGCCCGGTCGGCGGAGTCCGGATTCACCGTCAGCGCCGCGACCGTCAGCCCCACCGCCGTCAGGCCGCACAGCACCGCCACCGCTGTCACAACGACTTTCGCTCTCCCCGTCATGTCATCATCTTTCCGGCTTCTCACCCGGCAGGGAAGCAAAACGGCGAAGTGCCCCTCGCAAAAGCTTCGCCAGCTGTTGCTCAGTCACAGCTCGGTACCGTGCCCTGGTTGCCGAACTCCGGGCCGGCGGGCTGCCGCGATGACACGGCACCGCTGGGACGACCGCGCCACCCGACGGCCCTGCCCCACGCCTATCCGAGCGAGCTCTCCACCACCTGAGAGGTGTCTCCGGCGGGCCGCGGTCCGTGGATGTACTGATCGGCCCAGGCGCTGATGATGTGGGCGGCTCGCTGTGCTTGTCCTCGGGCGGTCAGCAGATGGTCTGCTCCTTCGAGTGAGACGAAGCTTCGCGGGTGTCGTGCCTCGCGGAAGATCTCTCCGGCGTTGTCGATGTCGACGGTGTTGTCGGTCGGCGAATGCAGGACGAGTAGCGGCAGGTCCAACTCGCCGATCCGGTCCCGCAGGTGAGCACGGCGGACGTCTTCGACGAAGGCGCGCTTGAGGACCAGGGTCCTCCCGCCGACGAACCACTCGTGCGACCCTTCACTGAGCACGCGATCCACGACCGCGTCGTACTGTCGCTCGACGTGGCTGGGATCGACAGGCGCCCCGATCGTGGCGACCGCGCGGACACCGGTTGCCTCGGCCGCCGCGGCGAGGACGGCGGCGCCTCCCCATGAGTGCCCCACCAGCAGGTCTGCCGGAGTTCCGCGCTCCGCCATCATGGCCGCGGCACGGATCGTGTCCTGGACCTTGACGGTGAAGGAACCGTCGCCCCAGTCGCCGTCGGAGTCCCCGATCCCGAGGTTGTCGAAGCGCAGCATGCCGATCCCTTCGCGTGCCAGCTGCTTGCTGACACGCGACGCGGCCGGCGAGCCCTTGCCGAGCGTGAATCCGTGCACGAAGATCCCCCAGCCGCGGATCTCGCCGTCCGGCAGGTCGATCGCTCCGGCCAGTTCGGGGCCGACGACGCTCGGGAATCTCACTTTTTCGCTCATGTTCTGTTCACCTAGGCAGGGGCTGTTCGTGGAGCAGGAAAGACAAGGGTGCCACTGGAGGGCACCACGCGCGCCCCGGGCAGGGGGGCGGCGAGCGTGGTGCCTGCCGTGAGCGGCGCGTCAGGCGGTCGGTT
Source organism: Streptomyces sp. 2114.4 (assembly GCF_900187385.1). Classification (NCBI taxonomy): domain Bacteria; kingdom Bacillati; phylum Actinomycetota; class Actinomycetes; order Kitasatosporales; family Streptomycetaceae; genus Streptomyces; species Streptomyces sp. 2114.4. Next base: position 375,558 of record NZ_FYEY01000001.1, on the reverse strand, counting down.
TCTGGCCGGAGGGCTGCCCGGTGGTGAGCAGCGCGGTGATCTCCTCGGCGAGGTGCGGGCCCAGCTCGCCCCAGCCGTCCTTGTAGCCGTAGACGCCGGCCAGGGTACGGGCCTCGTAGTCGCCGTTCATGATCTCGATGTCCGTGGCCGTGATGAGCGCCGGGTGGGCGACACCGACGGCCGCCGAGACCTTCATCAGCTCCTTGCGGAGGGTGCGCAGGTAGACGGCGGCCCGGGTGGCCTTGGAGGCCGGGTCGAGGCCGCGGGCCAGCCACGGGCTCTGGGTGGCGATTCCGGTGGGGCACTTGTCGGTGTGGCACTTCTGCGCTTGGATGCAGCCGATCGACAGCATCGCCTCACGGGCCACGTTGATCATGTCGGCACCCAGGGCGAAGGCGACCGCGGCGTTCTCCGGCAGGCCGAGTTTGCCGGAGGCGATGAAAGTCAGGTCGTCGGTCAGTCCCCGCTCGGCGAACGCGCCGTACACCCGGGAGAAGCCCATCCGGAAGGGCAGCGACACCGAGTCGGAGAAGGTGAGCGGCGCCGCCCCGGTGCCGCCCTCGCCGCCGTCGATGGTCACGAAGTCGACACCGCGGTCACCACGCGCCATCAGCGTGGCCAGCTCCTGCCAGAACTCCATCTCTCCCACCGCGCTCTTGATCCCGACCGGCAGGCCGGTCTCGGTGGCGAGCAGTTCGACGAAGTCGAGCATCGAGTCGACGTCGCCGAACGCGGTGTGTCGCGACGGGGAAGCGCAGTCCTCGCCGAGCGGGATGCCGCGGATCTCGGAGATTTCCGGCGTCACCTTCGCGCCCGGCAGCATTCCGCCCAGCCCGGGCTTGGCGCCCTGGGAGAGTTTGATCTCTATCGCCTTGACCGGGGCGCCGGCCACCACATCCTTGAGCTTGTCGATGTTGAAGCTGCCGTCCTCGTTGCGGCAGCCGAAGTAGGACGTACCGATCTGCAGGACGAGGTCGCCGCCGTTGCGGTGGTACGGCGAGAGACCGCCCTCGCCGGTGTTGTGCAGGGTGCCCGCCAGCGCCGCCCCCTTGTTGAGCGCCGTGATCGCCGCGCCGGAGAGCGAACCGAAGCTCATCGCCGAGATGTTCACCACACTCGCCGGCCGGAACGCCTTGGCACGCCCGCGCGGCCCGCCCAGCACCTTGGCCGACGGCAGCGGGGCCTGCGGGTCGTGCGTGTCGGGCAGCGTGCCGGCGAACGTGCGCTGCTTCAGGTAGGCGTGCCCCTGCGTGTGCTCGACGTCGTTGTCGGTGCCGAACCCGAAGTAGTTGTTCTCTCCCTTCGCCGACGCGTAGATCCAGGTGCGCTGGTCGCGGCTGAACGGGCGCTCTTCGTCGTTGGAGGTCACTATGTACTGCCGCAGCTCAGGCCCGATCGTCTCCAACAGGTACCGGGCGTGCCCGAGCACGGGGAAGTTCCGGAGCAAAGCGTGCTTCTTCTGGACAAGGTCACGAGCGGCCACCAGTGCCAGTGCTGTTGCGGTGGCCGTGGCGATGCTCCGGGCGCGCATGAACGTTCCTCTCCATCGATACTCGACTCCATTGCCAAGCCATGGAGCCGTCGTGCCGGGCGTGGGGCGGCGGGCACGACCCAGCAGGCGTCAGCGTCCGTCGGAGGACGCCAGATGATATTAGGGGCTCGCCCGGATGGCGGGTCGCGGGTGGGGTGGTCTTCCCGGTGGTGGGTGGTCCAGGCGCGTCGGAACAGGCTATGCACGGTGACGCTTGCGTAACACGTCGTAATGACTGAGCGCCGGCCGGGGGGCGAGGCAAGCCTGCCGGACGGTCCGGTCGCCGAGACCGCGACCCAAGGAGCTGCGACCCGGCACATGCCTAGGTCGTTGGCGCCTCCTCACGTGTCGCCGTCGGCAACCTCGACCGACTCATGGACGACGAGCTCCTGGTGCTCGTCACGGCCGGTGTGACTCGCGCTTTCCGGACCAGGGCGCTTCTGATGGCTCTTGCTGGGGTGGTGGATCAGTGCTCCGGCTGGGCAGGGGCGTCGTATGGCGCGACGACACACCGTCACACGTGCCGTCCGCGGAGGCGGTGATGAGGGGCTGGGGACCGGTGGGCAGCAGTTCAAGCGTGAGGGCCACGGCCTCTTCGGCGGTCTCGACGTCGCCGATCACGGCGAGGGGACTGCGTCGGCGAACCTTGAACCGTCCGTTGTGCAGGGGCTCGATCGATCCGGCCTGCACAGTCCAGGGGTAGCTGGTGGAGCTGCTGAAGAACAGGGCGAAGTGGCTGGTGAACGGATACAGCCGCCGGAGTCGTGGTTGAGCGGCGGCGGCCTCCAGCAGCGGAACGATTCCCGGATATGGGCGCCCGGGCGAGCGGATCTGATGTACTGCAAGGCACCACTGCCAGCTGAGTCGTAGGGACTGCCAATGGGCCTCGACAACGTCAGCCGGCCCGCGACTGCGTGCTGCAGCCATGTCTGGCAGAACCGGTCTTGGAGGCAGGGGTAACTGTTGATCGCAGGTCTCGTCATTCGCGTCCACTGTCCTAGTGTCGCGGCCGTTGCCTGAAACCGGTGCTCTGACAACGAGCGCGGTGACCGCCGTTGTGCTTGGCGTCGCCGTCATCACCCCCGTAGCCGACGGCACAGGCACGGCTCAGGCCGCCCCAGTCCGCTGCGCCCACCACACCACTGGCACTTGCGGCACCCACATCAAGCACGGGGCAACCGGCAGCGGTAAGCCGGTTGCCCTGGCCGGCTCAGACCTACGCAGGGGGCCGGCCACCTACGCCACACGGCGAGAGCGCCGGTGATCAGCGGCCAGAGCGCGTAGACGATCCCGGAGCCGGCTTCGCGCACGGGGACAGCCTGATCGTCAACGGAGCAATCGCCGAGACCCAGCCGGCACAGGTGCGTGAGGCACTGCGCGCCATCGACGCCACCAGCAGAGAAACCCTGTCGGGCCCTCGGCGCACGCTGGTGTCGCTCCGCCAGACCGACCGGGGTACGACCGCCTCGGAGTGGTCGCCGCTCGCACCCTCGCCGGGGCTGGCGGACGCTCGGCGATCACGGCCCATATTTCGCGCGCCCTGCGCGATCCCCACACCTTACGATCACTCGGTATGGCTACAGGAGGGGGTGGCAATGCTTGAGGGCACCGAAGGCGGGACCGCGGCAGCGATGCGACTCGTGGGAGGCGCGCCGCTTCGGGGAACGCTTGATGTCGCCGACCCCAGTGACTGGCTCGCGCTGGATGCAGGAGTGCGTGAGGTGGCCTGGTACCGCCTGCAGTCCCTGCCGGAGTGGGAGCACTTTGGCTCCCTGCCCGCCGATCTGACTCAGCTCGGCGAGTCCTGGCTCGCACTCGCTCTCTGCCACCGCGACGGGCGGATCCGTCAGGAGGCGGTCGGCCGGTCGGCCCGGTACCCCGGTCTGCTGCCGCTGGTCGTGATCCGCTGCGCCGACTGGGTCGGCCAAGTACGCGAACGCGCCCGGCAATTGCTGCGCGAAGCCCTCGACGTGGACTCTGCCCGCGACCTCGCGCCGCTCATCCTCCGCGTCGGCCGCCGCGACAGAGGTGCCTTCGGTGTCGATGTGCTCGGGCAGGTCCTGCGCCAGGCATCCCACGAGCAGCTCGTTGCTCTCTTCGCTGACCCCGACCGCATCGTGCGGCGGTTCGCGTACCGGCTGGCCGTCGAGGGCCGGCTGCTCCGTCCCGCTGAGCTTTCCCGCGCGGCCGCCCGGGACGAGGACACCGTGGTGCAGGACCTGTGTGCCACAGGGGCGCTCACGGCTCTGGGGGAGGGCGACGCGTACGAGGATGTGCTGCCTCCGCTGCTGTCGGCGCGCCACCCGCGTACGCGTGCGGCCGGCGTCACCGCGCTGCGACGGGCCGGATGGTCGGAACAGGCAAAGTTGTTTCTCAGCGACCGGTCCGCGCTCGTACGTGCTTGCGCCCGGTATGTCGTGCGACAGCAGGGAGGTGATCCGGTGGCCTGGTACCGGGAGCGGTGCACGGCACTGGACGACCTCGAGTTGCCGCCCGGTGCGGTCATCGGACTGGCCGAGTGCGGGAACCGCGCGGACGCCGGGCTGCTGTGGCCGCTGCTCGCGCACCCGACGGTCGGGGTGCGGGCGCGGGCGGTGGCCGGACTGCGGGCACTGGACTGCGTGGATGCGAAGCAGTTGCAGGCGCTCCTCGACGACCCTGGCGCCAGCGTTGTCCGCGAGACAGCCGTCGCCTTGCTGCCCTCGGCGAAGGAACTGCCCGCCGACTGGCTCCTGGAACGCACCGGCTCCGAGCGGCCGCGGCACGTCCGCGTCGGCGCATTCCGGCTGCTCGACGCGCGTGGTGGCATCGTGGCGCTACGGGCGGCGGTCGGTCTGCTGGAGGACCCTGATGCGAAGCTGCGCGCCTGGGCCGGAGAGTCCGTGCAGCGCTGGCATCCGTCGGCGGACGTGCGATGCCGCGCCGCGGAGGTGGGGGAACTGCTCGACCGAAGCCGACACCTCTTCAGCGACCACGTACTGCGTCGGCGGAAGTGGGAGGCCGGGGTGGACAGCTGAGTACGCGTGGAAACGGAGCAGCAGACCCCGGCGGGCAGCGACGTCGGCTACCGGCAGGACCACGTCCATCCGGACGCTTGAGCACGGAGGACAACCCGATCAGCTTCGACATCGAAGCCGAGCACCGGATGGCCACAGGCACCCTCCGGATCCCTCAGCACCGGCTTGCCCAACCGTTGCCTAGATCAGCGGGTGCCAGAGCCAGTGCTGGAAGCGGGCGAAGGCCAGGTCGATGATGCCGCTGCCCGCGGCGTACAGGGCCCGCAGAGGGGTTGCTGCTACAGGGGCCGACGGGACGGGCCGGGGGGCGTGGAACGCCGTGGGTGCGCGCTGCTGACTCACGCGTCGGCGCCAGAGGTCCCGGCGCCGCTGGTGGCGGCCTCGACGCATGCCGTGGACGCCCTCGTCGCCGGTGCAGGCGGCTTCAACTCGCGTGTCAGGCACGAGGTGCTGCGATGTGCCGGGACTAGGGGGTGTCTCCCCGATCTCCGTGGGCCTGCGACGTCTGGCACCGCACCTCGCCGCGTTGTCGGACCATCCCCGTACACCCAGTACGGGGACGATCCTCCGCCTTGCGATGCACGGCACCAGACGCCGCAGGCTGATCCACGCAGATCGGGGAGACACCCCCTAGCTCAGCCCCTCGCCCGCCTCTTTTTCCCGCGACTGTCAGAGGCGCCGTTTTGGAGGTGGGGACAGCCCAGGTCGGCACGGTTGTTGGGCAGGCGCATGCGATGGGCCAGGTCACGCGTCATGCGCTGGGGGAGGCAGCAGCGCCAGGCGATATCGGGGTAGCAGGCTCGCAGGTGAGAAACCGCACGTGTGCCCAGGCCGCTGTCCTGCAATGGTGTGGTGACGTGAACCTGGGTGATCACCCCGCTCGCGCAGTGTTCACACACCTCGTAGGTGACTTCCCCGACGACGCGGCGGATGTACACCAGCAGCAGACTTTGCGCCCGCTCACTCGCCGGTGCCGGAGAGTGGAAGATCACCACGTCCCGGTAGGCGAGCACTCTCCGGTGGAGCTTGCCACGTCGGCGGCCCAGGCGGGTGTGTCGCGGTCGCCGACGACGATGCGCGCCCTGCAGCAGAGCTCTTGGCCCGAAGTTAGATGTAGCAGCCATGCACGGCGCATACCCGGGCCGAAAGCGGACAATCCCCCGGACTCGACCACTTCGCTCGTCGGCCATACCCTCCTTCGGTCCGCCTGCCCGTTGGCGTGGGACGTCCTCACGTGATCGTCGGCGCCCGTCGGCTCCGCATCCGTTCGCGCGTGCTACCCCCGCCACCCTCGACCCAAAGGCGGGACGGTCATAGCGGGGGAGGGGGTATGGGTGGGGGCGGCGCAGTCGGCTGCAGGCAACGCGGAGCCGGCGGTGCCATTCGCTCGCATCCCGGTCAGAACCTCGCAGGAGATGCGGAGGGTGGTTGAGGGATCACCATCCGTATTCCTTGCTGCGCATCCCCGGGGGCGGTCGCATGGTGGTAGCGAGGACCGTTTTGCAGGGGGACTGGTGAGGAGTAGCGATGAGAGCTCTGACCTGGCACGGAAAGCGTGATGTGCGTGTGGAGACCGTTCCCGACCCGAAAATCCAGGAACCGACCGACATCATCGTGCGCGTCACTTCCACCGGCATCTGCGGGTCGGATCTGCACCTCTACGAGATCTTCGGCCCGTACCTCGAGCCCGGCGACATCCTCGGGCACGAGCCCATGGGCATCGTCGAGGAGACCGGCCCCGAGGTCACCGAGGTCTCGGTCGGCGACCGGGTGGTTGTTCCCTTCAACGTCTCCTGCGGCACGTGCTGGATGTGCGAGCGCGGCCTTCAATCGCAGTGTGAGACGACCCAGGTCACCGACCGGGGCATGGGCGCCTCCCTCTTCGGGTTCACCAAGCTCTACGGCCAGGTCCCCGGCGGTCAGGCAGAGCTCCTGCGTGTGCCGTTCGGGAACACGCTCCCCATCAAGGTCCCGAAAGGGCCGCCGGACCAGCGGTTCGTCTATCTCTCCGACGTTCTGCCCACTGCCTGGCAGGCCGTCCACTACTCGGCCATTCCGCCGGGCGGAAGTGTCACCGTGCTGGGGCTCGGACCCATTGGCGACATGGCCGCCCGCATCGCTCTCCACCAGGGTGCGAGCAAGGTAATCGGCGTCGACCTGGTCCCCGAACGGCTCGCGCGGGCCCGCGAACGAGGGGTCCACACCCTCGACCTGAACGAGCACGGCAAGGGCCTTGCGGAGGAGATCCGTCGGCTCACCGACGGCCGCGGCACGGACTCCGTCATCGAGGCGGTCGGCATGGAGGCGCACGGCGCCCCGCTCACCCGAGCCGCCCAGAACATGGCCGCAGTACTGCCCGATGCTCTCGGCGAACGACTCATGGCCAGGGCGGGCGTGGACAGCATGACGGCCTTCAACACGGCGGTGGACGCCGTGCGTCGAGGGGGCACCATCTCCCTGATCGGCGTCTACGGAGGCGCCGTCGATCCCGTCCCCATGCTCACCCTGTTCGACAAGCAGATCCAGCTCAGGATGGGCCAGGCCAACGTCAAGCACTGGGTCGACGACATCCTGCCTCTCCTGAACGACGAGGACGTCCTGGGAGTCGACCACTTCGCCACCCATACCCTCCCCCTGGAAGACGGCCCCCAGGCGTACAAGACCTTCCAGGCCAAGGAAGACGGCATGGTCAAGACGGTCCTCACCCCGTGAAGCCGCACCTACAACCCGGCCGAGACATGACGGGCAGGGCGCCACGGATCGCCAGCCGCTCTACGGTGAGCTGCGAACGGCTGCCCGCAGCTCACCGTGTACACGGCGCCCCTTCTCGCCCTCCTCAGAGGACTACGAGCGGTTAGCGGCTCGGTCCCGCTGCGCCGCCGTTTCATGGTCAAGCGCTGTCGGCGAGCGCAGTATTGCCCTTTGCCCGGGCGCAGTGGGCGCAGCAGAAGAACTTTCCGTCGGCTTGGTGGCCGTGACCCAGGATGCGGCAGCCGCAGTTTTCGCAGATGGGTGCGATTTTGTGCGCCGCGCATTCGAGGCTGTCGAAGGTGTGGACAGCGCCGGCCACGTGGACCTCAAAGGCCATGGTGTAGTCGTTGCCGCAGACGTCGCAGACTGCCATGTGATCTCCTCACGGGCGAGCGATCAGGTGTGAGCTGGAGCGGTATACCCATGACCTCATGGGTTCCGGGAACCTGCGCGACGCAGAAGGCAGATGGCGCAGTCCTGTGCTGCGAGTGCGGTGCGAGGCGGGTCGGCGCGGCGCGTTTCTGCCGGTGCGGTGCGAGGCCGGTCGGCGCGGCGCGTGTTCTGCCGGTGCGTGGGAACCGTTCGCCCGGGTCCTGCCGGTCACGCAAGCGGCTTGACTTCGTCATCGAGGCTTCTTGGCTGCAACGGAGAAGCTGAGCCGCGGGCGGCTCAGGCACGGCCGACTCTTGATTGAGTCCAAGGGCTCGTAGCCGTAGACCGCCGGTGAGCGGTGACGCAGGAAGTCCCGGTCGGAGCCCAGGCGGAAAATAGCCTTGAGTCTCCAGTGACTGGAGACATCAGAGTGGGGGCATGGACGTGACGACCCTCTACTCGATCGGGGAGCTTTCCCGGCGGACCGGCCTGTCCGTGAGGACCATCCGGTTCTACTCCGATTCGGGGGTGGTTGCGCCGACCACCCGAAGTCCCGCCGGCTATCGGCTCTACGACCTCGACGCACTGCTGCGCCTGGAACTCCTCTGCACCCTGCGCGAGCTGGGCATGAACCTGGCCACGATTCAACGGGTACTGGATCGCGAGCTCTCGGTGGCGGAAGTCGCCGCGGCGCACGCCGACGCCATGGACGTCCAGATCCGGGTGCTGCGACTGCGTCAGAGCGTTCTGCGAGCCGTGGCCAGACGCGGGTCCGATCCCGAGGAGATCAAGCTCATGCACAGGCTCACGCGGTTGTCCGGCGAGGAACGCCGACGACTGATCGACGATTTCGTGGACGGCACGTTCGGCACCACGGATGCCGACGCGGCGGCAGTGGCCATGGTGCGCGCTGCCACTCCAGATCTTCCCGATGATCCGTCCAGTGAGCAGGTCGCCGCGTGGGCGGAACTCGCTGAGCTGGTCGGCGACGAGGACTTCCGGGCCCGGATGCGCCGGACGGCCGGGAGGCAGGCCGCCGGGCGCGGGCTCGGCATCGAGAGCGATGCCGGAGAGAAACTGATGGATTTCACCCGCCGCAAGGTGGCCGCGGCCATGGAGTCGGGCATCGATCCGCTCAGCGACAGGGCCACACCCGTCATCGACGCCCTCATACATCGCTTCGCCGAGGTATTCGCGCGCACCCCCGACACGGAATTCCGGAACTGGATGGCGCGACAGTTCGAAGAAGCACACGACCCCCAGGTGGACCGGTACTGGCGGCTGGTGTGGCTGGTCAACGGCTGGCAGGTCGTACCGAACCTGCTTCCGGTGTACCCCTGGCTCATCCAGGCTCTGCGAAAAGTCCGTGACGCGTAGTCACTGCACCTGGTCTCCGCCCTGGATCCCTTGAATGAGTCCAAGGGATCTTCTGCGGACAGACATGTGACGAGGCCGTCCGACGTCGATGTGTCTACCGACCCGGAGGGGCAGCTCAACCTGGAACCACACGCCGGCAAGAGCCCGGCAGGGTTGCTACGGGGGCGGGTCTGCCGGGGCCGGGCCACAAACGGGGCGGGAGACTTGGCGCCTGGGTGGGCGCAGCGGAAAAACTACCCGGCAGCGGGCTGCAAGCCACGCAGCCGCTGGTCCAGTTCGCTTCGGTAGAAGTCCATGAACCCGTCCGGGTCCGGCCCGGCGTTCTGTGCCACGAGCCGGTCGAAGCCCGCGTCCACGAAGGGCTGTGCCACCTGCAGGAACCTCGCGGGGTCGGTTCCGCAGGCGAACGTGGACAGGATGTCCTCTTCGCGCACGGTGGCAGTGGCGGCCTCGAAGTTCGTCGGGTTGGGCAACTCGCTCATCACCTTCCACCCGGTCACCGCCCACCGTGAGGTCTCCAGGGCGGCCTGTGCCCCGGTGCGCGCGTGGGGAGCCCAGGCCATGGGCACCTCGGCGTACCGCGGACCGTCGCCGCCCGCGCGACGGTATGCCTCCACGGTCTCGCCCGCGGGCTCAGTGGCGAAGAGCCCGTCTCCGGCCTCGGCGGCGAGACGGGCCGCGGTGGGGCCGCCGGCGGCCACCACGATTTGCGGGAGTTTTTGGGGGAGGTCGAAGACGCGGGCGTCGTCCAGCTTCAGATACCGACCGTCGTAGGACTGGTAGCCACCGCTCCACAGCAGCCTGATGATCTCCAGTGCCTCCCGCAGCCGTGCGTGCCGCTCAGGTACGGAGTGGGGGAAGCCTTCTCCGGTCACGTGCTCGTTGAGCCGTTCCCCCGAGCCCACGCCGAGCGTGAAGCGGCCGTCGGAGAGCAGGGCGAGGGTTGCGGCCGCCTGCGCGATGATCGCGGGGTGATAGCGGACCGAGGGGCACGTCACTCCGGTTGCCAGGCCGATGCGTTCGGTCTTGGCGGCGATGGTCCCGAGCACCGTCCAGGCGAAGGGGGAGTGGCCCTGGACGTCCAGCCAGGGGTGGTAGTGGTCGCTCATCTCGACGAAGTCAAAACCCGCCTGCTCCGCGAGCACCGCCTGGCGTACCAGTTCTTCGGGCCCGAAGGACTCGGCAGCGAGTTTGTAGCCGATCTGCACTGTTCACTCCTTGTCCGGGTCGTACGCTCCGCCGTTTTCCTGTGCGGCACGCTCCCGTTCGAGTCGTTCGCGTTGCGGTACGACGGTGTGCCGGGGGTCCTCGGCCGAGGCGACCCCCGCCGCGAAGACCCCGAAGCGGGTGCACGCAGAGCCGGCGAGCAGGGCCAGCCCGGCGACGGATGCGGCCGGGCGTGCGGCGCGTCCCAGGAACGGAGCCGCGATTCCCGCCGCCGCGCCGCCCACGATGAGCGTGCGGGCGCAGCGAAGCAGCGTGCCCGCCCGCCCTTCCCGCCAGGTCTCGGCGACGCTGCCCAGGCGACGCTCGGCGGCTGTGCTCGCGGCGAGGTCTCCGGCGGCTGCGAGCACAGCGGCGCAGCGGGCAGGGCCCGTCTCGCGGATCGGTCCGGCGACGAGGGCCATCCCCGAGGCCGCGGCGGTCGCGGAGGCCGCGAAGAGATAGGGGAGTTCGCGGTGCGCGCCGTGCCAGGCGGGAACGGCGGTGTCGGCCGCGAGGACGGCGGTGTACGTGGCGACCGCGGGACCGGTGAGCGCCGCGCCGAGGGTCGCGGCGGCACCCACACGTCGGAAGGTGCCGCTGACGGCGGTGGCGGCGGCGAGTCCGGCGGCCGGCCCGTAGACGCCCAGCAGCCAGGAGCCGACGCTCATCGGCGAGGTCGGCTTGAACACCCGCAGCATGTGGGTGAACCGCGACGGGCGCCCGAGATCGTGGATCAGCGCGGCCACGGACAGGCCGGCGGCCCCGACGGAGGACACCTTGAGCGCGGTCGCGGTCACGGGACGCCCCGTGAAGTGGGCGCCTGCTGCGAGGACCGATCCGGCTCCCGCGAGACCGCCGAGGAAGAAGTAGCCGGCGATGTCACGGGGCGACCAGGACGGCGCCTTGATGACGGGCCTGCCGTAATAGGACTGGAACTCGGCGCGTGGGACCATGAGTTCCTCGCCCCGTCGCTTGCGGCCGGGGCCTTGTCGGCGCGCTGCGCGCGGCCCGTCGGGAGGCGAGGTCATCGGCGTCCTTTCCGCAGGCCCGCGGCCCGGCCGAGGGCGGGCAGAACGTGGGAGAGGGCCCCTGCGGCGAGGAGGGACAGCGCGGCGGCGCCCGCGTGTCTCCACATCGCGGGCAGGTCCCTGGTGGTCACGACGGGCGCCGGCGGCAGACCGTAGACCTCGGGTTCGTCCAAAAGCAGGAAGAAGGCACCGTCACCGCCCACTCCGTCATCCGGTTCGTGTCCGTACAGACGCGCCTCGGGTACGCCGGACGCCTGGAGTTGTTCCACGCGAAGGGCGGCACGTTCCCGCAGTTCGTCGAGGGGGCCGAACTGGATGGAATCCGTGGGGCACGCCTTGGCGCAGGCCGGCTCCTGCCCGGCCCCGAGCCGGTCGTAACACATCGTGCATTTGAACGCCCGGCCGTCTTCCGCGCGTTGCTCGATCACACCGTACGGGCAGGCCGGGACGCAGTAGCCGCAGCCGTTGCAGATGTCCTCCTGGACCACGACCGTCCCGAACTCGGTGCGGAAGAGTGAGCCGGTGGGGCAGACGTCGAGGCAGGCGGCATGGGTGCAGTGCTTGCACACATCGGAGGACATGAGCCACCGCATTCCGCCGGGCTCCTGGGACGGCTCGGTCTGCGCCGGGCCGTCGGCGAGTGGCAGCAGGGTGCGGCCTTCCGGCTCGGGCGGGCCGGTGTGCACGGGCTTGTTCTGTTCGATGAAGGCGACGTGCCGCCAGGTGGACGCTCCGAGCCCCTGGGTGTTGTCGTAGGACATGCCGGTGAGGGAGAACCCGTCCTCGGGGAGGGCGTTCCACTCCTTGCAGGCCACCTCGCAGGCCTTGCAGCCGATGCACACGGAGGTGTCGGTGAAGAACCCGACGCGGGGCGGGGTGTCCTCGTATCCGGCGTCGCCGGCCGGGTCGGGCTCGGGGCCGGACAGGAGCCGGTCGACGAGTGACCGGGCCGGTGGCTCGGCCCCGGCGTCCGGTACGGGATCGGCCGTCATGTGCTCTCCTCCACTCCGGTGTGCTCGGTGATGCCCGCGCGGCCTCGGTACTCGGCCACGAGCGCGGGCAGGGCGGCGCCGCGTGGCCGGCGTCCGGGCCTGATGTCGGCGGTGAGCGCCTTGTCCTCCTGGATGTGCGCGTTGGGGTCCAGGGAGATGGCCATGAGCTCGTTGGCCGCGTCACCGGTCACGACACCATTGGGCCCCCAGTGGAAGGGCATCCCGATCTGGTGCACGGGGCGGCCGTGCACGATCAGCGGGCGGAGCCGTTCGGTGACCAGGACGCGGGCCTCGATGGCGTTGCGGGCGGTGATGACGGTGGCCCAGCCGCCGTGTTCCAGACCGCGCTCGGCCGCCAGCTCCGGGGAAAGTTCGCAGAAGAACTCCGGTTGCAGTGCGCTCAGATAGGGCGACCAGCGACTCATGCCTCCTGCGGTGAAGTGCTCCGTCAGGCGGTGCGTGGTGACGATGTAGGGGTAGACCTCGGCGCCCGGCTCGTTGCCGCTCGGATGGTAGCGGTTGCCCTCGCGGGGCAGGGTCTTGCGGGCCGGCGACCGGTCGACGCCCGGGTACAGCAGGTTGGGGAAGGGTGAATCCTGCGGCTCGTAGTGCGTGGGCAGCGGCCCGTCCTCCAGCCCCGCGGGCACGTAGAGCCAGCCTTTGCCGTCGGCCTGCATGATGAACGGGTCGTCGCCGCGCAGCGCCTCGGGCCCGACCGCGTCCTCGGGCGGGACGTGTGCCGGATCGAGGTCGGGGATGAAGTCGGGCACATCGTGCCCCGTCCAGCGGCCGGCGTCGCTGTCCCACCACACATAGGCCTTACGTGTGCTCCAGGGCCGGCCCTCAGGATCGGCGGAGGCCCGGTTGTAGAGGATGCGGCGGTTGGCGGGCCAGGCCCAGGCCCACTCCAGTGCGGTCCAGCTCTGCTCGGTGTGCGGCTTGCGGCGGTCGGCCTGGTTGACGCCGTCGGCGTAGATCCCGCAGTAGATCCAGCAGCCGCAGTTCGTGGAGCCGTCGTCCTTCAGCTGGGTGTAGGCCGACAGCGGGGCACCGTCCGGACCATGGCCGTTGATCTCGGCGAGAACGGCCGCGGCGACGGGCTCGCGCAGCGGGCCGTCCACGGGGTAGTCCCACGTGAGGTCCTGGACGGGCCGGTCCCGGGGGTCGGTGGAGTCCTTGAGGAGCTCCTTGACGCGGCGTCCGAGGTGGTACATGAACCACAGGTCGCTGCGCGCCTCGCCCTCGGGTTCGACAGCGGCCTGGTGCCACTGGACCCAGCGGTTGGTGTTGGTGAAGGAGCCGGACTTCTCGGTGTGTGCGGCGGCGGGGAAGAAGAAGACCTCGGTGCCGATGTCCTCGGTGCGCATCTCACCCGTGGCGATCTCGGGTCCGTCCTTCCACCACGTCGCCGATTCGATGAGCGAGAAGTCGCGCACCACGAGCCAGTCGAGCTGCGCCATCCCCAGGCGCTGCAGGCGGGTGTTGGCGGAGCCGACCGCCGGATTCTCCCCCATGAGGAAGTACCCCTTGCACTCGCCGTCGAGCTGCGCCATGACGGTCTCGTATGTGCTGTGCGAGCCGGTCAGACGGGGCAGGTGGTCGAAGCAGAAGTCGTTGTCGGCGGTGGCGGCGTCGCCGTAGTACGCCTTGAGGAGGCTCACGAAGTAGGCGCGCATGTTGCCCCAGAAGCCCTTGTCGGTGCGGCTGGCGGCGATGAAGGCGTCGAGGTCCTCGTGGGCGTGGGCGTGCGGCATGGGCAGGTAGCCGGGCAGCAGGTTGAAGAGGGTGGGGATGTCGCTGGAGCCCTGGATGGAGGCGTGGCCGCGCAGCGCCTGAATGCCTCCGCCGGGCCGCCCGATGTTGCCGAGCAGCAGCTGGAGCACGCAGGCGGCACGGATGTACTGGGAGCCGACGGTGTGCTGCGTCCAGCCGACGGCGTAGCAGAAGGCGCTGGTCCGGTCGCGTCCGGAGTTGGCGGTGAGCGCGTCGCACACCTCCAGGAAGGTCGCCCGGGGGATGCCGCAGGTCTCCTCGACCAGCTCGGGTGTGTAGCGCGCGTAGTGGCGTTTGAGGATCTGGTAGACGCAGCGCTCGTGCTGGAGGGTGTCATCGCGCCGCGGCCGGCCGGGGGCCTGGGGGCCGCCGGACCCGTGCGCCTCCGAGCCACCGGCCTGGCGTACGCGTTCCTCGTAGCGCTGGTCGGGATCGCCCGCGGGGGCCTGCACATCGGCGCCGTCGTACTGCCAGCTCTCGGGATCGTAGGTGCCGGTCTCGGGGTCGAAACCGGAGAACACGCCTCCCAGGTCTTCGGTGTCGCGGAAGTCCTCGCCCACGAGCGAAGCCGCGTTGGTGTAGCGCAGGACGTACTCGCGGAAGTCCTTGCCCTCGGTCAGGACGTGATTGATCAGCGCCCCGAGGAACACGATGTCGCTGCCGGCGCGGATCGGGACGTGGAGGTCGGCAAGGGCGCTCGTCCGGGTGTAACGGGGGTCGACGTGAATGATCTTGGCTCCGCGCGCCTTGGCTTCCATGACCCACTGGAAGCCGACCGGGTGAGCCTCCGCGTAGTTGGAGCCCTGGATCACGATGCAGTCGGAGTGCTGGAGATCCTGCATGAAGGTCGTGGCGCCGCCACGTCCGAAGGAGGTACCGAGGCCGGCGACCGTCGAGCTGTGGCACACGCGAGCCTGGTTCTCGACCTGCACGACCCCCAGGCCGGTCAGCAGCTTCTTGATCAGGTAGTTCTCCTCGTTGTCGAGGGTCGCTCCGCCCAGGCTCGCGAGGCCCATGGTGCGCGCAGTGCGCACGCCGTCGCGCTCCCACTCCCAGGTCTCGGCACGGGTCCGGACCACTCGCTCGGCCACCATGTCCATGGCGGTCTCCAAGTCGAGCGGCTCCCAGTCCCTGCCGTGCGGCCGACGGTAGAGAACGTGGTGCAGACGTGCGGCGCCGGTGGTGAGCTGGAGGGAGGCGGAGCCCTTGGGGCACAGCCGACCCCGGCTGACCGGGGAGTCCGGGTCGCCCTCGATCTGCACGACGCGGTCGTCCTTGACGTAGACCTGCTGACCGCAGCCGACGGCGCAGTACGGGCACACCGACTGCACGACCCTGTCGGCCCGGTCGGTGCGCGGTCGCAGAGCCTCGGTGCGGGCGGAACGGGCGGCGCTCCCACGTCCGAGCGGGTCGTTGCCGGTGAGCTGCCGGTACACGGGCCACTCGGTGACCCAGGTGCGCAGGCCCATCTCGTACACCTCCGGACGAGTGCTCTCTTCGCTGGGAGCGACCCCATGGCAGGACAACCCGGCCCGCCTGGGGCTCCCCTCCCAGGGTCGCCCCGGGGTGCCAGTACAGCGACCCGAGTACCAATTGACGCCCGAGTACCCGGGCTCGCCCGATGTACGCGGAGTGGTGGCTGCCGCTCTTCCCCCTGTACGCCGAAGCCTCCACGTGGAGAGAACGGCCACCCGCGGGGCGCGCTCGATGGCGTCCAGCCGCTCAACGGCGTCCCTGCCGTGGGTCGTCGTTCCGGCTTCGGGGGGTCAGTGCACGTTGAGCCAGCGAGAGGACCACACTCGGGGACAGCTTGCGCAGTGCCGCCCGCGCGGCGTTCGCGCCGGGTGCCCCGTGAACGCCTCCTCCAGGGTGGGCGCCGGCGGAAGCCAGGAACAGGCCCTTGACGGGTGTCTCCGGTCGCCCCGTGCCAGGAAGAGGCCGGAACACCAACTGTTGGTGCAGGGATGCGGTTCCTCCGTTGATGGCCCCGCCCTGCAGGTTGGAGTCGAGCGCCTGCAACGTCGGCGGCGCAAGGATCCGGCGCGCTTGGATACGCGAGCGAAAGCCCGGCGCGAACCGTTCCACTTGGCTTTCCATGCGGTCCGCCATGGCTTCCTGCTCCCGCAGGTTCCACACTCCGGTGATGCCGTCCGCCCCGGCATCACCGCGAACCCGCTGCGGCACATGGGTATAGGCCCACGCCGACTCGGTGCCGGCGGGGGAGCGGCAGGGATCCGCTGTGGTCATCTGGCCGAAGAGCGCGAAGGGCCGGTCGGGCACCTGCCCCATGGCGATCTGCGCCGCGAAGCGGGTGAGCGCATCGACGCTGTCGGCCACGTGCACGGTGCCCGCGGACGATGCCTCCCCGGCTGCCCAGGGCACGGGCTTGTCGAGGGCCCAATCGACCTTGAAGGTGGCGAAGTCCCACTGGAAGCGGCGCAGGTCCTGCACGAGACGGCCCGGCAGATGGCGGTGGTCCACGAGATCTCCGTACAGGGAGGTAACCGAGACGTCCGCGAGCACGGCGCGGCCCGCCGGGACGCACTCGCCGTTCGCCGTGCGCACCGCCACGGCCCGGCCCGCGCGTACGACGACCTCGACGACGCGCTCACCGCAGCGCAATGCGCCGCCGCGGCGCCGGAGCCGTCTCACCAGCGCCGCGGTAAGAGCTCCGGCTCCGCCCACCGGCACGGGAAAGCCATGAGTCTGCCCGAGCATGGTCATCAGCCAGCCGAAGCCCCCACTGCCGGCGGCCTCCGGAGCGAGGTCGGCATGGAGGGCGTTGCCGGCGAGGAGCAGCCGTCCCGCGTCCCCGCTGAACTCCTCTTCACCCAGTTGCCGCACGGGCAGCAGCATCGTCCGGGCAAGGCGGAGGCCGCCGGCGCCGCGCAGTCGGGCGGCGAGTCGGGCTGCGGATCGCACCGGCGGGAACGGCGTGAAAAGGGCGCCCAGGAGGTCGGGCCCGATGCTGTCCCAGATCCGGCAGAGGTGGTGCCAGGCCGCTCCGTCGCCGGAGGCGAAGGCGTCCATGGCCGCCGCGGTCCGGCCCCGGTCCCGGTCCAGCACGGCGCACCGGCCATCGGGCAGCGGGTGGGCCAGCACCCGCGGGGCGTGACTCCAACGCAGCCCCTCGACGTGCAGATCGAGGGTGGCCAGGACGGGCGAGGCGGCGGCCAGCGGATAGAAGGAGCTACCGAGATCATTGACGTAGTCGGGGTGGACTTCGCGGTCACTGCGGACTGCTCCGCCCGGTTCGCTCTGGGCTTCCAGCACCTCCACCGACCAGCCGGCATCGGCGAGAAGGTTTGCCGCGACGAGCCCGTTGGGCCCAGCGCCGATCACCACTGCGTCCGGCATCATCCCTCCACTTCGCCCCTGCTCGTCAGCTGGGCTGATCCGGTTCGCCGGCCTCAGCCAGGTCTCCCGGCGACTTCCTCCGGGGCCGCGGCGGTCTTGGCGAGGCGATCGAGCATGCTGCGGTTGCGCAGCTGCAGCACGGCGTCGACCGCGCTGTTGTGCAGCAGCCCGCCGGGACCGCGCAGCGGGTGTTCGTCGAAGATCACCAGAGTGTTCTCTCCCCAGGGACGGACCTCGATGGCGATCCTTGCCGTGCCCAGCCACCCGCTGTCGACCTCTAGCTCGAGGAGCCGCGGTGCTTCGTGGCGACGCACGATGGTCTCGCCGGACAGCGACCACGGTCCCACACGCAGGGTGTATTCCAGCGTGGAGCCGCACTGCGGCCAGTTGCCGCTCTTCTCGGCCGTAGCCGAAGGGCCCACCACCCAGTCGCTGAAACGCGACGCGTCGGACAGGACAGCCCACACGTCCTCGGGGGGTTTCCTGATCAGCCGATGCCGCACGGCCATACGAGCCTCCTGCGTGCCGACGAGACGTAGCCGCTGAGTGAAGCCTAGGGCGGTCCAGGTCTGCGGGCCTCTCGACGGGCATCGCGAACGTGCGCCGAAGAGGAGTACAGGCGGCCGAGGGGGAGTGCGGTCAGGGACCCGGCCGAGAGCAGTCACCTGCCGCCTCCCGGGGCCAGTCCACCCGCGACCCGAGGGACGCGGCAGACCGCGCGCCGCATGCGCGTGTCGTGGCTCGTGCTTCCTGCTCAGAAGATTTCCTCGGCGGTGGAGCTGACGATACGGGCCTGCATATTGCGTTCCATCATGCGCAGGGCCGCTTCCGCGAGATCCCGGTGGATATGGGCACAGGCATCCTCGACGACGGTGACGCCGATGTGCCGGATATGTGCGTCGAGCGCCGAGTAGAGCACGCACTGTTCGGTGACCTGACCGCAGAGCACGATCGTGTCGATGCCATGTTGGCGCAGGAGATACTCCAGGGGTGTCTCGTAGAAGATCGAGTGCCGCGCCTTGACCACGAACAAGGAGTTCTCATCCGGCCGCAGCGGCTCCACCAGGTCCGTGTGCGGGCCGCTGAGCACGGTGTCCAGCAGCTCGTCGTGGTGCGAGCGCCACAGCCCGAAATTGTCGTTGACGTAAATGACCTCGGTGTCGCTGCGCCGGGCCCGTTCGATCAGTGCAGTCAGGCGCGGCAGCACCGTACGTACCGAGGGCAGGAGCAGTTCGGCGTCCTCGTGGTCGTAGGAGTTGAGCATGTCGATCACGATGAGTGCGGTGTCCGACATGGCGCGGCCCCCGGTCAACCCCGGGCCGGACGTTCGCGGGCCACGTCCTCGGGCCGCTTGTCGTCGCGCAGGCCGAGGAACCGCGCAGGGCGCAGCAGGTCGGCGTCCGCGGGGTAGCCGAGGAGCAGGGCTCCGAATCCGGTTCTGCTGCCGGCCGGTTCGGTGAAGCCGCCGCCGACCAGCTCCTGGCCCTGCGCGCACTTGAGTCCGATCCAGTCCGAGGAGCGCCGGGGCAGCGAGCGGCCGGTGGCCCGCTTGGCCGCGGGCAGGGCGTCCAGCAGGTCGTGGGCGCTGCTCATCACGGGCTCCCCTGCTCCCCGGTCTCCTCCTGGGTGACGCGACCGAGGGTCCGGCCGCTGCGGACGGACCGGGCCCGGCGGGCATCGGGGGTGCCGCGGCGTCCGGCCCGCTCGTCGCTCTCCTTGACCAGCAGCCAGGCCTCCCGCTCCCCGGGGCCGCCGCCGCGGAAGCGGGTGAGCGCATAGCCGCCGTGCAGCTTGCTGCCGTCGAGCCAGAACGACGCATGGCCCCGCTCCAACGCCTCGCTGAAGGTACGGCTGCGGCCCTTCTTCCCCGGCAGAGGCCGGTAGCTGCCCTCGTCCCAGACGATCACGGTGCCTGCGCCGTACTCCCCCTCCGCGATGACCCCCTCGAAATCCCGGTACTCCAGCGGGTGGTCCTCGGTGGGCATCGCCAGCCGCTTGTCCTGCGGGTCGGCAGACGGCCCCTTCGGTACGGACCACGACTTCAGTACGCCGTCGACCTCCAGCCGGAAGTCGAAGTGCAGCGTACTGGCGTCATGGATCTGCACCACGAAGCACGGCGCGTCCCCGGACAGGGCCCGCCCGCCCCGCGGCTCCCCGGTCCGGTCGAAGTGCCGCTTGCCACGGTACGTAGACAGCTTGTTCTGGTTGGTCACGGGGCCGCCCACCTTTCCACGGAGGCCGCATCTCTCACTGTGGCGCGCGGCGGACAGCGGCGCATGTGCACCCACGGGCCCGCGCCGCAAGCCTCCGCCGGCCGCGAGGTTCCCCGTCCGCCCCGCACCACCGGGCTACCGCGAGCGTGGTGGGGAACAGCGCCGCGGGTTCCCGCTGACCGTGGCCGCCAGGAAGTCGTTCCCGTGGCCGGCGGCTTTGTTCCGGATCAGCGCGGACACCCGGCGGGACACCGCGGAGCTGTGGATCAGGATCCCCGGCGTGGCATCCGGCGAGGTCAGCACGCCGTCGGGACCCGTGGTGACCGCCTCCAGGGCGGCCGAGGCGGCGACCATGGTGAAGACGACGTCCCGGTCGGCCAGGTCAACCGGCCGCTCGGCGATCGTCGCTCCCCGCTCAGCCGGCGGTTCGGCCTTGGCGCGCGTCCTGTTGCGGACGGCTACGTCGTACCCCGCGTTCAGCAGCCGCGCAGCCAGCTGGAATCCCATGCGGCCAACGCCGATCCAGCCGCTACGCGGGCGGTCCTGGGCGGCAATCGTCGTGGACGTTAGCGCAGGTCAGAGCGTTCCGGCAACGAACTGGCAGGGAGCCGCGCTCCTCCGTGCACCACCCACAGGAGGTTCTTGGGCTGCTGTGGTGCAGCCGCCCGGCAGCAGTTAGCGATCGGGCCCTCCCGTAACCGCTCGTACTCCCAATCAGACAGTGACGCCGGACTCTCTACGCCGACCGCGGCTACGAGTTCGACGTCTGTCGACGGCGCCTGCGGGAGGGGAGCATCGCGGCAAGTGCACGACGGCATGGGCGGCGCTGACTACTCGTCGACGGGGGGCCAGGGCTTCGCCCGGAGTTCGTCGAGCCGCAGGAACGCCAGCGCGCGGCGCAGCAGATCGATGAGTTCCTCGGGCTCGTCCTGCCAGGCCCAGTGCTCCATGGTGACGGTGAAGGCATCCAGCACCGCGGTGGTCAGCAGACGCACTTCGAATCGAGACTGTCGAGAGGGGCGTCCACACGGGATGCCAACGCGGGAGCGAGCCGTTCCTGCATCTCCCGCCCCGCGGCGAGCCAGCGCATCTTCAGGACGGGGACGGTCCCCAGGACCCGGACCAGCCGACGGGCCCGGGCGGTGTCCAAGCGCCGCCCGGCCGTCTCCGTCCCGAAGGATGCTTCGACGGCGGCACTGAGCGGTTCTTCGGCCGGATGTTCCGCGAGGACGTCCACGAGTTGGCCGACGCTGGAGGCGAAGAGGGGGGTGAGGGCGTCCTCCTTCGCCGGGCAGTAGCGGTAGAAGGTGCGCAGGGAGATGCCCGCGGCCGAGGCGATGTCCTCGACCGTCGTCGTGTCATAACCGCGGTCGGCGAACAGGGTCGCCGCGGCCTCCGCGATCTCCAGCCGAGTCTGAAGGCGCCGCTGTTCCGTCAGGGACGGGCGGCCCCGCGCTGCCGTCATTGTGTGCTCCTTGCCGTGCTTCACCTCGGCCCTTATTGTCACAGACGGAATTTGTGGCATGTCGTGCCATAAAAGCGTAGGTTGATCAGAGACTGATCGGGAGCGGGCCGACCAGTGGTCGATCCATCCGCTGTCCCGTGCTGTCGCGCTGCCCCTGCCTGCCTGTGCGCCGGTGGTGCCGCGCGGTGGTCGGCGGTCGGCGGCGTACCGCCAACGGCCGACGCGCGGTGACCAGTGACCGGTGAACGTACAGCGTCAGCGAAGGAGCCGGCCATGTCCCGCACTTACCTCATCACCGGAGCCGCCTCCGGCATCGGCAAGGCCACGGCCACCCGGCTCAAGGAGCAGGGGAACACGGTCATCGACGCCGACCTCAAGGACACCGATATCGTCGCGGACCTCGCTACCCCCGATGGCCGGGCGCAACTGGTCCGGCGCGCAGGCGAGTTGAGCGTTGGACGGCTCGACCAGCCGTCGATCGGGGCGAGGGCTATGCGATCTACGGCTCGACCAAGGCCGCCATCGCCCGATGGATACGCCGCACCGCCGTGACCGCAGACTGGGCGGGCGCCGGCATCCCTCTCAACGCGATCGCCCCCGGAACGGTCATCACCCCCATGACTGAACCCATGCTGGCCAGCCCCGACGTACGCAAGATCGTCGACGAGACCGTCCCCATGCCGCTCCATGGCCACGCCCAGCCGGCACAGATCGCACCCCTCCTGAACTGGCTCACCTCTCCCGAGAACGAACTGGTCACCGGCCAGGTCGTCTTCATCGACGGCGGCGCCGACGCCGTACTGCGCGGCGACGGCACGTGGTGGTCAACGGCCAAGTGGTCATCAGGGAGCGGCTCCTGGAGAAGGACGACTCGCGCCGGATGCTCCGTTACACCATCCATGAATCCGCCGTCCCCGTCTCTGACTACGTCTCCACGCTGTCCGTGCACCCGCACGACGCAGGCGCCGAGATCCGCTGGGCCGCGACATACGAGGCCGCCGACGAACTGGTCTCCGAGATCGAGAAGCACTTCGGCGACAACATCTGCGCCGCCGGCCTGGACATCCTCAAAGAACGCTTCGCCCTGCCCGGCTAGGCATTGCGTCGCAACTGGATCTTGAGCGTTGCATGATCGTGGTTCGTGGTTCCCCCGAGGGCGAGCAGATGCTCGCCGTTCTCGCCGCAGACGGTCGCGCCAACCTTGTCGATCTCGGCGCGGCAGCGGACCTCACACCCGGGCGCGCTTCCCGCCGCCTTCACGTCTTGCTCCGGTGCAGGGTCGTCCACCTAGATGTCGAGACAATCGCAGCAGCACTGGGCTATCACGCTCGGGCGAACCTTTGGCTCCGCGTGCACCCGTCGGCCGTCAAGAGCGTCGGACACACACTCGCGCAGGAACCCGAAATAGCCTTCGCCGCGGCCGTCTCCGGCTCCTACAACATTCATGCCGTCGCGCACTGCCGTGATCTCGACGAACTGTTCGAATTCGCTTCGGAACGCATCGGGCCTTTGTCCGGAGTCCAGAGCATGGCGGTCTCTCCGCTGCTTCAGCAGATCAAGCCGGCCGGCACGCTCGTGTCCGGCGACCGTCTCGTCGAGCCGCGAAGCGTCCGGGCGCGCCGCTGAAGTCCGCGACGCGATCGCCCAGCGCGCGCCGGGCGGGGCATCGCCGCCGAACGCGGCCCACGAACCCCTGCCGGTATACGTTGCCGGTTCTGTACCGCACCCGGTCAGATGCCGGACCGGCACACCCTCTTGCGGCCAGCTGAGCTTCCAGAGGGCCAAGTGGTAGTTCAGGCCCGTGCCGCCCCGCCCCAGCTCGGCCACCAGCCGGTACGGCCCGACCACCGGTCGGTCCGACTCCCCCCTGTTAGCAAGGGTGCTCGGTACGGCGGAACGTCGGTGGGCCTCAGTGGCGTTTGCGGGACAGGTAGGAGTTCCAGACGGCGAGACCGCCGGCGCCCAGGACGCTGACGTCGGCTGCCAGCTCGGTGCGGGAACGGGTCCGCAGTTCACGCCGGGTGATCCGGGCGACGAGTGCGGGGAAGAGCGGCCGCAGAGGCTGGCACCAGCGCAGCCACGGCGGTGCGTAGATGTGGTGGGCGCGGTGGGCGATGCCGGTGGCGAGCCAGTCGGCTACCTGGGCGGGGGAGTGGACCCGGCGCGCGAAGCGGGGCTGGTTCCGCCGCAGGGCCTGCAGGACGGGATGGTCGTCGATGCCGGCGACCATGGCAGTGCCGGTCCAGTGGAGATAGGCGATGCCGACGGTGATCCCGTCGGGCTCGACCTCGCCGCGTAGTGCCTGGGCGAAGGATTCCGCGCCGGCTTTGGAAGCGCAGTAGGCGCTCATCATGGGTGCGGAGCCGAAGGCGGCCGTGGAGGCGATCTGGAGGAAGTAGCCGCGGGTGTCGTTGAGCTGCGGGAGGAAGGCTCGGGCGGTGTTGGCGGATCCGACGAGGTTGACCTCGACGACCCGCTGCCACAGGTCGGCCGCGGTGCGGATGAACGGGCCGCCGACGGCGATGCCGGCGTTGGCCACGACCACGCTGGCCGGACCCAGTTCGCTGCCCACCTGTCGGGCAGCGTCCTCGAGTGCGGTGCGGTCGGTGACATCGGCCTCGACACAGGCGCTTCGGTTCGGCAAGGAGGCGGCGACCCGGGACAGGGTCTCCTCCTCGCGCCCGAGCAGCGCGACGAGCATTCCCGCGTCGGACAGGCGCCGCGTCAGGGCTTCACCGACGCCGCGGGCGGCGCCGGTCACGACCGCGACCCGCCCCCGCAGGGGTGTACCGGGAGAGGAGCCGGGCCCGCTGGCAGTGCCGATGTCACGCATGTCCGTCCTCGTTCCTCGTCGGCCACCGACGGCGGCACCCCTGTCGACATACCCGGAAAAGCCCTTCTGTTCGCCCTGCTGGAGAGTGATGGCGAGGCCATACCGCCTGATTTCGAGGGGTCGACGGCACAGCGCTCAGGGGGTGACGGAAGGCCAGGAACGGGCCACCGGGCTGGGCGGCCGCCGTCTCTGCACAGCAGCGCTGCAGAGCGGGACGGTCATCCGCGAACTCGCGCGGCCCGGAAGCAGTGCGAGACGCAAGCCGGTGGGGCTGCGCCGGGCTCACCGCGCGGGGGCCGAGATACGCAAGGGGCGGGCAGCGAGTGAAGGGCGCCGTGAGCCGGACGTGGCGGACCGGTTCGATGAGCTGGCCAACCCGAACAAACGGGAGGTCACCTCCCTACCCGGCAGCAGGGGCGGGCCCGGTCACCGATGGGCGGGCTGTCCGGAAAGGCCGGGGGACGCGCATGACCGGCGGCTATCCCGTCATCGCGTGGGTGCACGAGGCCGACCTCGACCAGGCCGCCCAACTCCGCCCCGGCCAGACCGTAAGCTTCCGGACTTCGCCGAGCCGCCGCGCCACGGGAACCGGCGGGCGCGCCCGTCCGCGACGTCCTGGCCCCGGCCGCGCGCCATCGGTGTGGGGCGCGCGAAGCCGCACCCCCATGCCGTCACCGCGGGCCGGGCGGGGCGGGGGGGACGGCCACGGCGGGCGGCGTCGCGCCGGTCGCGCGCAGCATCTGGCCGGCGGCCAGGCGGCGGTAGACAGGGCTGGTGGTGAGCAGCTCCTCGTGGCACCCGGCGGCAGCGGTACGGCCGTCTTCGAGCACCACGATCCGGTCGGCGTGCTGCACCGTGGAGAGCCGGTGCGCGATCACCAGCACCGCGCACTCCTGGGCGACGTCCTTCATCACCCGGGTCAGCGCGGCCTCGTTGAGGGCGTCCAGGTGCGCGGTCGGCTCGTCGAGCAGGAGCAGTGACGGCCGTGCGAGCAGGGCACGGGCCAGGGCGACCCGTTGCCGTTCACCGCCCGACAGGGTGTTGCCGCGTTCACCGAGTACGCCGGACAGCCCTCCGGGCAGCCGTGCCACCACTTCCTCCAACTGGGTGAGTTCGACGACCCGCCGCACCTCGTCGTCGTCGGCACCGGGGACGGCGTAGGTGAGGTTGTCCCGCAGGGTCCCGTGCACGACGTGGGTGTTCTGGTCGACGACGGCGATACGGGCCCGGCACTCGGCGCGGCCGAGGCCCGGGGCGGGCCGGCCGTCGAACAGCAGGGTCCCGGCGTCCGGTTCGTAGAACCTGGCCACCAGCGCGAAGAGCGTGCTCTTGCCCGCCCCCGACCGGCCGACCAGGGCGACCTGCCGGCGGTGCGGGACGTCGAAGGAGACCCCGCGCAGCACCGGGCGGTGCGGGTCGTAGCCGAAGTGGACGTCACGCAGGACGAGCGCGGGCGCCGCGTCGCTCCCGGATCGCTCCGACCTCCGGGAGGCACGCGCATCCACGGCCGTCTCCTCCCGCTCAACGGGTTCCACGGGCAGGGCCAGCACTTGCTCGATCCGCTGGTAGGCCCCCATGCCACGTTGGATCTGGCCGACCGCCCGGAACGCCGAGGACAGCGGCAGGACCAGATAGGACGCGTACAGGAGAAAGGCGACCAGGTCGCCGAGCGAGTTGGCCCGGTCGTTCACCCGCAGACCGCCGATGACCAGGACGAGCAGGAACGAACCCTGGACGGCGAGTTCGACCGCCGGGCTCATCATCGACGCCAGTTTCGCGGTCCGCACGCCCGCGCGGTACGCCGATTCGACCCGCTCCCCGATGCGCCGCGCCTCGCGGTCCTCGGCCCGGTGCACCCGCACCATCGGCAGGGCGCCGAGTGCCCGTTCCAGGTCGGCGCAGATCGCGCCGACGGAGTCCTGCATGCGCTCCGAGGCCGCCCGGATGCCCCTCAACAGCGAGGCCACCACGCCCGACGCGGCGGCGATGGTCACGGCGACCAGGAGCAGCAACAACGGGTCGAGCCACCCCATGAGCACGAGTGCGCCCGTCCCGACGAGGGCACCGGACACCAGGTCCGACAGAGCCTGGGCCACCACCTCCCGCAGCAGGGTGGTGTCGGCGGTGACCCGGGAGATCAGATCACCGCTGCGGTGCCGGTCGTACTCCCTCATCTCCAGCCGCAGCAGCCGTGCCACCAGGCCGTGGCGCAGTCCGCGCACCACGCCCTCCCCGGTGCGTTCCAGCAGGAAGCGTCCCACCGCGCCGGTCGCGGCTTCGGTCCCGAAGAGCGCGGTGAGCAGCAGCAACAGCGGCCAGGGGACGGCCCCTTGGCCGCTGCCGTCCACGATGTGCTTCGCGACGAGCGGCTGGGCCAGCCCGATTCCGGAGCCGACCATGGTGAGTGCGGTCGCGACGGCGATCGAGGACCGGTGGCCCGCGGTGAGCCGGAACAGGATGACCACCGCGGCCCGCGTGGACCGGCCGCTGCCGGGCGGGGGCGGGGCCGGTACCTCTCCGCTGGTGACCGCCCCGCTGGTTCCGGTCATGCGTCCGTCCGGCTCACCGGCGGGACGGCCATGAGGCGGGTGAAGTAGCCGTCCGGTACCCCTTCGGCCACCGGGCGGCCCTCCGCCTCGATCCAGGCGTGCGCGGTGAACGGGGGCACCACCCGCACTCCGGTGCACCACGTGGGCCAGGTTCCGCGCAGTCGGCAGAGCAGGGCGGCACCCAGCGAGCGCGGCAGACAGCCGCGGGGGCCGGCGCACCGCAGGCTCGCCGCACACATCGCGTCCCGCGCCGCCGCGGCCTGGGCGGTGGAGGCCGGAGCTGCGCCGCGGCGGACGAGGGCGAGGACCGCCCGGAGCCGGCGCGGCGGCAGGAGGGCCAGGGCCAGGGCAGGCAGCAGGACGGTGCGGGCGGCCAGCCGTCGGGTGAAGGGGACGCCGACCGGCCGGTCCAGTGCGCTCGGGGTCGTCACGCGGCCAGCCCGGACGCCCGCAGTTCCTGCACCAGGGTCGCGACGTCCTGAGCCGCCTGTGCCCGGTCGATGTCGAACCGCGCGACCAGGGCGTCGACGGCGTCCCCTTCATTGCCGCCGTCCAGCAGGGTCTTGATCACCAGCGTGCCGGTGGGGTTGAGCTCCCAGTAGTCCCCGCTGCGCTCGTCGAGAAGTACTGTGCCGTAGTCGGTCTCCGCCGTGGAGACATCGGCGCCGAACCGCAGTGCCATGGTGAGATCCTTTCCGTCGTGGCGCGGTGAGAAGGTGTCCTAAGAGGCGGGCGAGACCGCGTCGTTGAGGGCGCGTGGTCCGGTGGTACGGGCGAGACCGCGCAGCCAGACTTCGCAGGCGATGGTCGAGTACAGGATCGCGTCACGCAGTCCGGGCGCGGAGGGGCGCCGGGCCAACTGCCGCAGCGCGTCGCCGTCCACCAGACCGAGCTGTTCCAGTCGGGAGTCCTCCCAGAGCGCCATCAGGTCGCCACGGTGTTCCCGCAGCCCGTTCGAGGCGTCCATCGACGCCTCGGCCTTGTTGCCGCGGCGCAGGCACACCTTGGGCACGACGCCCTGCATGGCGGCGGCCAGCAGGGGTTTGTAGCGCCAGGGCGTCACGCGCTCGTCGGGGCGGACGGCGAGGCATGCCTCGATCACCCGGTCGTCGAAGAAGGGCGACGCCATGGGAACCCCGGACCGTGCGGCCATCCGGTCCCATTGCCGGATGATGCGGGTGCAGGAACGGATCTGTTCCAGGTCGGTGTGCAGCCCACGGTCCCGGTGCAGGGGCGTGGCCTGCCCGGCCGCCGCGCGCAACGCCTCCCCGGCCATCCGTTCCGCGTCCGGACTCACCCAGTCGAACAGCCGGGGTGCCATGCCCCACCCCAGACTGCTGGCCACGGACGGCGGTTGGGGGGCACGCAGCCGGCTGCCGGCGTCGGCCAGCCACCTGCCGTACGGCCGGGAATCGGCCAGTGCCCGTACCGTGCCGCCGAGCGGCCACTCCCACAGGGCCCGGAACCCGCGCAGCTGGCGCAGGGCGAAGAGCGGACGTGTCCGCAGCAACCGGTGGTAGTAAGCCTCGGAGCACCACGCCACGTGGTCGCCGCCGATACCGGTCAGATGCAGCCGGCTGCCCCGTTCGGCCAGCCCCGGCAGGTGGTGCAGTACCCGGGACCGGTCCATCACGCCGATGGTCGGTTCGTCCAGCAGATCGTCGATGTCGAGCAGGTCGGTGTAGACCAGCGGTGAGTCGTCGGCGTCCCAGACGACGTGTTCGAGGTCGGGGAGGAAGCCGGCGGCCCGTTCCGCCCAGTGCAGGTCGGTGTCTGCGGGGTCGCGTCCGGGCCAGGTACTGGCCACCACCCGGGCCGACGACCGTGCGGCCAGGAAGCAGATGGAGGTGGAGTCCAGCCCGCCGGAAAGGTCGCAACTGACCACGCCACCCTGCTGGGTGCGGGCGTCCACGGCCGCGGCCAGCGCTTCCCGCACGACGGGTGCGCCGTCGGCGAGCGAGCGCGTGGGCTCGGGCGGCGTCCACCAGCGGGACCGCCGCACGGTCCGCCCGTCCGCCGCGACGATCAACGCGTCCTGTGGCGATACGGCCGTGACCCCCGGAAACATCGGCGCCTCGAACAACGGATGGGGAACCGGCCACAACAGCCGAACGGCCAGCTGTGCCGCGTCCGGACCGGCGCCGAGCGCGTCCGCGAGGACGTCCGCGCTGGTAGCGGTGACCTGGACGCCGTCGACGGCGGCGTGGAACACCAGCCGGAGACCCGACGCCGTGCCCTGCACCCTGAGCTGCCCGTCGAGCGCGCCGACGAGATGGAAGCTCCCGGGCAGTGTGCGAGCCAGTTGGTCCAGCTGGACAAGGTCCGTCAACTTGCTTGCGTGCCTTCGGAGTTCGGTGGAATCGATCGGACAGCATCCGACGACGGTGAGTGCCGCCCGGCCGGCTCGTGCGGTGACGATCTCGTCGTCATTCCAGTGACCGACCAGCCAGGGCCGGCCCGAGTCATGCGTCAGGATGCGCGTTCCCGGACGGGAGAAGGAGCAGGAGCGGGCCACGGCGGCCGCATCCGCGCGGTCGGGAAAGACCGCGAAATGCGCGTCGCCGGGGCCCGGTCCCTTGCTCTGGTGCGAATCAGCCATGGATTCGATGCAACGATCCGTCAGCCGACCGCGGTCAGTTCTTGCTCAGGATCAGACGGTCGTTTCCGGAGCTGTTGAGGAGTCCGGTCTTCTTCCGGAACGTCCCCAGTCGGACGAGGGTAGGTGCTTCGTAAGCCTTCTTCATGACATCTCCTCCGCCGTTGGTTGCGACCGCCTCCCTGATACGACGGTGAACCGGGCACGCCGGCCCACGGCCGTCCCGGTGTCCGGACCCGTCGGGAGCCCGGAACGAGGAGGCGGGGCGTTCGCAGATGAAGCTAGTTGCAGGCCCTTGGCCCTCTGCAACCCCCGAAAGAAAAGTGCGATTTTCGGCTTAACTGCAAGATGGTCGATGCATCGAACCGCCCTGTCCATCGCTTCGTAGAAAGTGAATCAAAGTCGGCGAGTAAATTCCGCGGCAACGAAACGTTTTGAACTGTGCTTCCGGAACCCGACCCTCGATCCGGTCGGAGGGAGGGCGCGCGGTAGCCCAAAGTGCGCCGCCGACCGCGCCCTGCCTCGATCGGCACCGCGAAACAGTGGCCGACAGGCACAGGTGCCGTTCTCTCTGGGCCAAGGCGACTCGAGGGCCCAGACGGGCCTCCAACGAGTCGTTCGGCAATGCGCACACGCTCCGGCGAACCTGTGCCAAGCGGCACCGAAAGTCAACGGGTTCGGCCTTGCCGGGCCCGGCAGTCAGTCGTCGGAGAAGGAAAGGCAGACCGCAGACGGATCCAAGGTCACCTGGTTCTGGGTGTAACAGTCCGCTTGCCGGGTGGCGACCTCGGCTCCGCAGTCCCTGCAGACCAGATTCAGGCCATCGCCGCCTGCGGGGCCCTGGCAGCAGCCGATTGAACGCATGACCTCGGGATGCTGTTCCGTACCGGTCACGTCGTCGGGGTGCACGATGAAGCCGAGGACGTCGTTGCTGAACTCGCACAGTCGAAGGTTCAGGGCATAGGTGCCGCGGGGCATACGGGCCGGACGTGTCCGGACACTCGGGATCTCTGACATCGGGACGGGTAGCGGCACTTTTACCTTGGCGACCGGTCCGGTCAGGGGGGATCGACAGTGGTCACACAAGAAACGCGACATTCTGCTGATTCTGCATATCGAATACCGTTGTGAACACCGATTTTTTTCGCGCTGGCTACGTATCGGGCAGGCATCCGGGGGCGACCTGGTCAGCAAGGCAGATGAGAGTGGCCTGCGGGTCCATGTCGAAGGCGGCGGCGACGAGCTTGGGGTCCGTGGTGTTCACCAGGTCGACGAGGCGGGTGCTGCGGATCATCCGGGGCGGGTATCCGCAGTCGTCAAGGACGTGGGAAAGATAGGCAGTTGAGGCCGGGTTTCGCCCGGCCTTGGTTCCTTTGGTGACCATCACATGCGGGTTGGTCGTCGGCCACTCCGCGCGGTGGTTCAGCAGCGTTCCAGCACGGTCCAGGAGGCGGGATCCAGCGGGACGGCTTTTTCAACGGGACGCCGCGAAAGGGGAGATGGCCCAACGATCCCTTTCTGTCAGCCCCTCTTACTGATCTTTTCGTAAGTTCGGTGGGTGTGGTGGGTGGATGGTCAGGCCGGTGTGGGCGAGGTAGGACCATGGCAGGTGCTGGTTGTGGTTGATCCGGTGGACGCCTTGTTCGGTGGCATCGGCAACGTCGGCGAGGTGGTCGCCGGCAAGGTTGGCGAGTTCGCGCTTCTTGAGCGACGACCAGAGCAGTTCCACCGGGTTCAGCTCGGGTGCGTATGCGGGTAATCGCTCGAGGGTGAGCCAGTCCTGCTCGGTGACCCAGGCTCGCATCGCCCGGCTCCAGTGGGCGGACAGGCCGTCCCGGACCAGGATCACTGGCTCGCCACGGTAGAACGCTTTGACCTGTTCAAGGACCTCGATGAGAGCGGTGGTGTCGTAGCTGCTGGGCTTGAGGTGGAAACACAGGCGAGGACCGCGGTCGAAGTCGGTGGAGTGGTAGCCCAGAGCCGCGGCCATCGACGCACGCTTCCAGTTCAGCCGGTGCCGCAGAAGCGGCGTGCGGCCGCGAGGTGCGTAAGTGCGGCGGATCTGGGGCAGCAACGAGACGCCTGATTCGTCGAGGAACACGATCCAGGCACGTGTGTTCACCGCCCCCTTTTGATGCGCGGCCACTCGTGCGTGATCCAGCGGGGCGCCGCCCCTCTTTGTGGGCAGTTGCACCGTCGACCGGGTCGAGCCGCGCGTTCCGCACGAGCGCGGTGAGGCGAAGCGTTGTCCCGTAAATGATCTCTGAGTGGCTTCGGGCATGGTGGACTGCTGTGCGGCGGGTGGTTTATCCGGCGAGGGCGAGGTTGTGCATCCGTGCGATGCCGCGCATGGCGTGGTGGACGCCGTCGCCTTTGAGGCGGCAGTCGCGGAGGATCTTCCAGGTCTTCATGCGGGCGAAAGCGTGCTCGACACGGGCGCGGACCTGTTTGTGGGACTTGTTGTGGGCCTGCTTCCAGCCGGGCAACTCCTCGCCCATGCGGCGCCGGTGGGGCATCACGAGCCCGGTGCCCGGATAGCCGCCGTCGGCGATGGTCATCGTGGTGCCGACGGCGGCCTTCGCGCCGGATTCCTCCCATGCCTTGCAGTCGTTGCGGTTGCCGGGCAGGGGCTGGCCGACGACCACGACGAGGCGGGTGTCGGCGTCGATGACGACCTGGTGGTTGGTGGAGTACCGGTAGTTCTTCGACTGCTCGGCGATGGTGTGGTCACGGGTGGGCACGAGGGTGCCGTCCACGATGAGCACGGTGTCTTTCGCGAAACGCTTGCGGCGCTGGATGTTCTGCCAGCAGACAAAGGAGCCTGTTGTCGTTCCAGACGCTGTCTCGGGCCGTGCTCAGCTCCTGCAGGGCTACGGGCGGGGTGTGGGGATTGGCGGCCAGGGCCTGCCAGACGAAGGGGTACGGACATTGCGTGAGAGGCTGCAGCACAACGCTGTCTTTCTCGGCATGCGCCAGTGCGAGGTAGTCGGCGGGCGTGGGCACGAGGATGGCCTCTCAGGAGCGTCGAAGCTGTCATTTTGCCACCGCACCTTGCCCTACCTGCCTCGACCATCATTTACGGGACAAGTCTGAGTTACCCGGCTGCTTGGGCGGCTTGCGCCGAGATGCCGGCTGGCGGTCAGCTGCACTGCGGGAGCGCGTATCGGTTGGATGACCGATGTGCGGAAGGTGGGGGCGTGGCCATAGTTCTCGGGAGATCGTTCGCGGGTGGCCGCGGTGCACCCGATTTTCGAAAGGAACTTCTGTGGACAGGTATGCGGACCTGGTGTTTCTCGGCGGGCGGGTGGTCACGGTCGATGCGCAGTTCTCCGTCGCCTCGGCCCTGGCGGTGACCGGCGGGGTCATCAGCGCCGTCGGCGGGCGGGACGACGTCACGCCGTTCGTCGGACCCGACACCCGCCTCGTCGACCTGCGGGGAGCGACGCTGCTTCCCGGCATCAACGATTCCCACCTGCACGGATGTGCCTTCGGCATGGCGACGCCGCCGCTCTCCCTCGACCTCGGACATCCCGCCGTGTCCTCCCTCGCGGACGTGGCCGAGGCGGTATGTGAGGCCACCGCTCGGGTACCGGGCGGGCAGTGGATCACGGGGCACGGCTGGGACCCCGGATTCCTCGACGAGTGCGTCACCGATCCTTCGCGGCAGCCCTCCCGGCGCGACCTCGACGCCGTGAGCCCGGACCACCCCGTCGTCCTGTATTCCTTTTCCGGGCACGCCACCTGGGTCAACTCAAAGGCAATGGAACTCATCGGGATCGACCGGCACACCGTCGCGCCGCCCGGCGGGGCCATCGTCGTGGACGACGCCGGGGAGCCCACCGGGCTGCTCCACGAGGGGGCCCAGGCCCTCGTCCAGAACGCGCTGCCGTCGCTCAGCCGGAAGGAGCGGACCGACGCGATCCGATCGACCCTCGCCATGCTCGCCCGGCTCGGCGTGACCAGCTACACCGAGCCCGGGCTCGGCCCGGGTGGCGACGGCATCATGCGGGGCGCACTCGGCGCACAGACCCTCGACGTCTACCGCCGGCTGCTGTCCGACGGCGAACTGACCGCGCGCGTCGGCGTCTTGGTTCTGCCGACCGGAATGGCGAGCACCGCCGAGGAGTTCACCCGCACCCTCACCGCCCTCGACGACTCCGGTGAGTCCGGCGACGCCGACCCGCGCCGCCTCGCGATCCACGGAGTCAAGATCTTCGCCGACGGCATCGTCCCCAACAAGACGGCCTGGATGCACGAGCCGTACCTCGGCGGCGGCTGCGGTTCCCTGTGCGTCGGCGGCGAGACCGACGCCGAGCGGCTCGCCGAGATCGACGCCATGATCCGGCATGCCCACGCCGCCGGGCACCAGTTGGGCGTCCACGTCACCGGCGACCGGGCCTGCGACGCCGTCGCGGACTCCTTCGCCACGGCCGTGGCCGAGCGCCCACGCCCCGACGCCCGCCACTACATCATCCACGGCGACTTCCTCACCGCGCACAGCATGAAGGTACTGGCCGCGCACGGCTTCGGCGTCAACATGAACCCCACCATCAAGTGGACCGTCGCCGACATGGAGGAGGACTTCGTCGGCGTCGAACGGGCCGCGTACGCATGGCCCTACCGCGATGCCATCGACGCCGGCGTGCGGGTCGCGAGCGGGTCTGACGCCCCCGTCACGTACCCGGACTGGCGCCAGGGCGTCGCCACCATGGTGCTGCGCGAGTCCAAGGCCGCCGGCCGGGTCAGCGGCCCCGAGCAGCGCATCGGCCTGGCCGAGGCGATCCGTACGTACACGATTGACGCGGCCTGGCAGGACTTCGCCGACGACTGGAAGGGCTCCCTGGAGCCGGGCAAGGTCGCCGACCTCTGCGTGCTCGACGGGGACCTGCTCGCCGCCGACCCCCACGACATCCCGCAGATGCCCGTCGTCCTCACCGTCGTGGACGGGCAGGTCGTGCACGACACCCTCCGCGATTGACGTATTCCGGGCGCATGATCATCCTTGGGGGATGGCAGCGCAGCGGAGCACGGCGGACATCCTGGACGCGGCCGTCCAGGTCCGGGAGGCCGCCAGGAGCGCCACGAGCGGCGCGACCGGCGTCGGCACGGTCCTGACGGCGCTGTCGGAGGTGATGGAGTACGACCACGCCTCCCTGGCCCGGTGGGATCCGCTGCACCGTCGCCACACCACCCTGGCCGGAAGCTACCCCGACGACGCCACGGCCTACATCGAGACCCACCTCCACCACGACCCGGTCTTCCCCGTGCTCCGCAGCCCGGCCCGAGGTGGTCTCTGGCTCAGTGACGTCCCCCGGCAGCTCCTGGCCAAATCCCCGGGCTTCCAGGAAGTGCTGCGTCCCCTCCGCATCGAGGGCGGCGTGGCCCAGTGCCTGTTCGCCACCGACGGCCGGTACGTCGGC
Organism: Streptomyces sp. 2114.4; assembly: GCF_900187385.1. Lineage (NCBI taxonomy): Bacteria > Bacillati > Actinomycetota > Actinomycetes > Kitasatosporales > Streptomycetaceae > Streptomyces > Streptomyces sp. 2114.4. The sequence goes on along the minus strand of NZ_FYEY01000001.1, from coordinate 341,078 downwards.
ATGCTGAACGTGAGCACCCGCCGGCCGCGGCGCACGCCCGATGCGGCACGCGCCGTGGTCACCCTGCTCACCGAGGCCCTCGCCGCGTCCGTCGATCCCCGCTCGGGCCCGCCGTCCGAGGAGATCGCCACGGCCGACCCCGCCGTGGACGCGCGGCGGCCCGGCGGGCTCTCGCCGCGGGAGCTCCAGGTGCTGGCTGAACTGACCACCGGACGCACCAACCGGGAGATCGCCGAGCGGCTGTACATCACGCCGCGCACCGTAGGGACCCACATCGAGCACATCCTCGCCAAGCTCGACCTCCCCAACCGCGCGGCCGCCGCCGCCCGAGCCGCCGCCTGGGGAATCGAACTCGCCCGCTGATGCGAGCCCAACGACGCACAGCACTCGGACCGCGGGCGTGCCCTGGCGGGACACTCCGTCACACCTGCTGGGGCGACAACAGAGGAATGAGGCAGGGCCAGTGTGTTGCCACGCCTGCGGGCTGGACGCTCTGATGCTGCCGAACGCGCTCCCCGCCGTGCTCAACTCGCGCATTCACATGCTCAGTCACCAATTCCCGACCGTTGACCGCGCCGAGAGCCCGCTGCTCGACGCCGTCCGCATCGCCGACGCGCTGCTGGGCAGCGCGCACATCCTCAGCGTTGCCGCCGCCGAACCGGCGACGACATCTTTCGGTTCACCACCGCAGACGCATCGACAAGAGCCCCGCACTTTCGTCGCCCCGGCCCCACTTCGCGAGGAGTGACTCTCATCAGGAGGTTGGCGGGGCGGTTGGTAGATGTCATGACTCCCGGTACCTGCGCCGTTGGGAGCGGCTCCAGACGTCACCGGCGCGCCAGGGCCGCGGCCACCGTGGTCATGTCCGCGCGCGAGCGATTCACCACCTGTGCCTTCCGGCGCCGAGGGAAGGAACGTGCCGCGGCCAGGGAATCCGCTCTGCTCGGAATGTGGTGCTCAGGTAGAGGCGCCCGGTAGGGGTCCTGCGTCCGAATCGCCCGCTTCCGTGGCCCTGTGGTGTGTCTCGGACGGGTGAATTCGGGAACCTGGCCGCTCCCGGTTCCCGACAGGACCGTTGGGCTGGGCGGATAGCCGGATGATCACTCTTCGGGCGTCCCTTGCTCATTCGTGTACACGTGCTTGAGGAGAGGTCCCCTTGGCTACGGCTGATCTTCCCGGTCCTGATTCGCTGCTGCGCCGCACGCTGGGGGAGTGGCGGATCGGGTTGGTGGCGTGGCGGCTGCTGGTTCTGCAGACCGCGGATCCGGCGGTCGCCGCCGGCATGGCCAACTTCTCCACCTACCGCGCGCACCCGTGGCGGCGTATCGAGCACACCATGGACAGCGGGAAGCGGCTGTTCTTCTCCGACCGTGAAGGGCTACGCCGCGAGGTGGCCCGTCTGGAGCGCACGCACCGCCGTCTGGCCGGGACCGACGAGCAGGGCAGGCCGTTCACGGCGTTGGACCCGGCGGTGCGGGTGTGGGTACTGGTCACCTTGTACGAGTGCATGACGGCGATGCGGGAACTGTCCGGACGCCCGCTGGCGCCGCCTGAACTGGATCAGATGTACGGGGAATTCCGTGCGGTGTGTGCCGAGTTCGGCTTCTCCGATGCCCTGCTACCGGCCACGGCCGCGGACGTGCCCGCGTATGTGGACCGCACGATTCGCGAGCGCCTCGAATACAGCGAATCCGTGCGCTACCTGCTCTTCGACATGCTCCGTGAAGCACCCGCACCCCGCCGCTTGGGCCACCTGAAGCCGGTCTGGCCGCTTGTGCGCACGGTGGCCGCCCATGTGATCGGTGCGCTGACCATCGCGGACCTGCCGGAAGCCTTCCGCGAGCGCTTCAACCTGCCCCGCACCCGCCGCGCGGCCCTGCTGTCCTTCATCCTGCACCGTGGCATGCGCGTGCTGATGAATGCGCTGCCCGAGCACCGGCGCTACCGCACCCCACTGGCGGGCAACTCCTCGACCTCGCAGCCTTCCACGGCCTCCATCGACCGTTCTGCTCCGCCGGAGGCAGGAGGTGTCCGGCTTCCCGCACCACGCCGTCGTAAGGGTGCCGATTCCCGCCCGGCGCGTCTGCGGACCTTCTTCCGTCAGGTTCTCGACCAGACCGGCGACGGCCGCATCGGCTCGGCCGATCTGCAGGCCATGGCGCACAACGTGTGCTGGCCGCTCGAACTCACCCCTGAGCGCGAAGCCCGTGTCTATGCCGCCTTCGAGACCTGGTGGCAGCACCTGCGGGCCGGCATGGACGCTGACGATGACGGACAGGTGACCTGCGAGGAGTTCGTCACCGCCATGCTCACCGGGATCGACGCCGGGCCGGGCTATCTCGAGCAGGGGTTGCATGTCGCGGTGCGGGCGATCTTCCACGCTGCGGATACCGACGGCAGCGGACGCCTGTGCGCCGATGAGTACCGCACGATCTTCGGCGGCTCCCGGGTCCACCCCGCCGAACTCAACCACGGCTTCCGCCAGCTCGACCACGATGGAGACGGCAGCATCACCGAAGACGAATTCGTCCAGGCATTCACCGACTACTTCACCGCCCGCACCGACAACACGGCCGGCAGCCAACTCCTCGGACGCCCATAGCGGCCGAAGCGGGCGACGTCCCGGGGCAGCCACTGAGGGCCTTGGCAGCGCAGTGGCAATTCCCGCAGGGGCCTGAAGCGTGTGACGGCGGGAAGAGTGCGTTGTCGCGCTCGCGGTCTGTGACCCGGTACGAAGCCCTGCATACCGCGGGCGGCCCGGTCCGGACATCTCGGCAGAGCTCGAACGCATCTCCGGGCGCCGGTGGCCTCACCTGCGGGCCGTCCGGGCGCGCCGCGGTCGTGCCGTGCTCAGGCCGGGCCCCCGACCGTGCCGCCGCGCGAGCGGCAGGGCGGTCCGGGCTGAACGCAGCAGCGCGGGCAGGGGTGGCGCTCGACGTCGTTCGCGTCAGCCGCCGAAGGGTGGTGAGGGGCCGTCATGCCCTCGGCTCTTCGCACAATGCAAGTCTCAGAAGGGGGTTGGGCCCGCTTTTGCGTGAGAATGGGTTCTGAGAACCGATCGAAGGTCAACGGACTTGCGGCAGCCTGCTTTCGATCCTGCTCCAGCAAAGGGGTCGTTTGTGCGAGGCCCCGCCCATCAAGGGCTCACCCGATCCTTGATCACTCCTCGGCGCTCAACTCCTGCCGTGCGCCGGAGCCCAGGACTCTGATGGCGAAGTTCGCCAACTGTGCCCGCATTCTTTCCCGCGGCACGCGCTCTTCTCCGGCCAGGTGCTCGACAAGGTCGGCTCGCGTGGCGGCGAGCAGGGCGTGAGCGGTGAAGTCGCTGTCGGTCAGGCCGGGGATCTGCTCCAGTACGGATTGGAGCGTGCTGTACCACCGCTCGTAATGCTCAGCCTGGTACGGACTGCCACCCCCGCCTTCCTCCAAGGCCAGCGCGAGGCGCCGGTTGTCGAGTTTGAAACACAGGACGGCATCGAGCAGGGCGGCCACGCGATCCTGCGGTGGGGTCACGGGTCCCAGGGGCGGTGGGCCGGCCTCGACGGCCTCCCTGATCGGTTCGAGCCGCGCCTCGTACAACGCGCGGAGCAGCCCTGCGCGATCGCCGAAGGCCCGGAAGAGCGTGCCCTTGCCGACGCCGGCCGCCGCGGCGATGTCGGCCATGGTGACGTCCTCGGGATTTTCGCAGCGGGCGAAGAGGGCGTCAGCGGCCGCGAGCACGGCCTCCCGGTTACGGGCGGCGTCCTTGCGGGGCTTGCGCTCGGGCATGCTGCACCTCCATTTGCAAAACGGACTCGCGGTCCGTATCGTCAAAACGGACCCAGGGTCCGGAATTCTGTGAGCTGGAGGATACCAATGCCCGCACCGACTGCCCCGGCGGATCTGTACCGCCACAGTCTGCGACTGCTGCTCGACAAGAACATTCCCGCGTGGGTCGCCCTGTGGGCGGAGGACGGCCTCATGGAGTTCCCCTTCGCCCCCGACGGCTGGCCGCAGCGCCTGGAGGGCAAGGAGGCCATCGCCGCCTACATGCGCCGCTACCCCGACCACATCGATCTGCACGATTTCCCCGACCTGCGGATCCATCAGACCACCGATCCGCAGACCATCGTGGTCGAGATGCGCGGGGTTGGCCGCCTGGTGGAGACCGACGCTCCCTTCGACATGACCTACATCGCCGTCGTGGCCGTTCGAGACGGGCGCATCACCTCCTACCGCGACTACTGGCACCCCCTCGCCGTCCAGGAGCCCGGCACGGACTTCACCGGGAGCAGCCGATGACCACCGTAAGTACCACTTTGGTCATCGGCGCCACCGGCACCACCGGCAGCCGCACCGCCGCGCAGCTGATGGCCGCTGGCCACCGCGTCAAAGCCGCCAGCCGTCAGGCCGCACCGGTCGCCGGCGCCGAGCCGGTCCCCTTCGACTGGTACGACTCCGACACCCACGCTGCCGTCCTCGACGGAGTCGACCGCGTCTACCTCATACCGCCCCTGGGTGACTCCGACCCCGCGGCGATCATGCTGCCCTTCCTCCGTCAGGCCCGCGCCGTCGGCGTGCACCGCGCGGTACTGCTGAGCTCCTCGGCCATTCCCGAGGGCGGTCCGGTAGTGGGAACGGTGCACCAGGCCCTGCCCGATCTGTTCGAAGAGTGGGCGGTACTGCGGCCCTCGTGGTTCATGCAGAACTTCACCGGCACGCACGCGCACGCCCGCAGCATCCGCGACGACGGCATCATCTGGACCGCCACCGAAAGCGGCCGGGTCGGCTTCGTCGATGCCGAGGACATCGCGGCCGTCGCCGTCCGGTCCCTGACCGACGAGCAGGCCCCCAACACCGATCTCGTCCTCACCGGACCCGAGGCACTCAGCCACGACGACATCGCCACGATCATCACCGAGGTCACCGGTCGGCCCGTGGTCCACCGCCGGCTGTCCTATGAGCAGTTGCGCGATCGCCTGACGGCGGAGGTCCCGGCGGAGTTCGCCGTAATGCTGGCGGGCATGGACCGTGTCATAGCCGGTGGGGCGGAGGACCGCATCACCGACACTGTCCAGCGCCTCACCGGTCGGCCCCCGCGCACCTTCCGCGCTCTCCTTGAGGGGGAGATGCGAGGCAGCAGCTGATGTTCCAGGACGATCAGCAGTTCTGGTTCGACACCCTGCGTCATCTCGGCCTGGCCGTCCACGGTGGCTCGGACGTCCGTGAGCGCGAAGCCGAGGGCCACCGACGGATCGGCTGCGGCCTTCCGCTTCGGTGCCCCGGATCGAGGGTCGCGGGACCAGCGCGTCCATGGACCTCCGGTGTGCTACAGAAGCCCGAGCAGGTGCCTTTGACGCCCTGATCGGTTTCGAGTCGTGGTGGGAATCCCCGCCGGTGTTCGTTCCGACGTACACCGAAGCCGTCCCGGCATGCGCGGCCCTCCGCGACGCAAAGCGACAGCGGGGAACGACCCCGTCGACTTGAACGGTCACCAACGGCAGTGGCGCGCTGAGTCCTCTCGGTGAGCAGGTTCCGTCAATTTCCCCTTGCGTGCAACGACTGCCCCGACTCTGCTGACCTTTATGCGCAAGCAAAGCGCTGCGCGAGGCGCCTCGGTCCACGCGCAGCACACTTCCGGGTCTTCCCTGCCGGGTTATTGAGTATTCTCCTCAAATACCTGCATTGCAATACACAATGTGCGAAGCATGTTACGCGATGCGTGATTTCACTGTTCATCTTGTCCGGGCTGGCCGGCAGAAGCTCTTGTGTCTGTCGCTCGGCCCCCTCCGGGGTCCAGCCCCAGGGCGTGTCCCGGTTCGTCGACCAGACCTCGGGGCACACGCCGGCTTCGAAGTTGAGGTCGGCGCGGATGGTGTCTCGTACGGCCTGACGATGCTGGCCGGCCATGAAGGACGTGGACAGGAAGATCGACTCGAGACTGACGATCATGGTGAGCAGCCCGAACGAGGGCTCCCCCTCCAGCCCGGTGCCATGTCCTCCCCGCACCGAGGGACGCGGGCCGGATGGCGGGGCCGTTCGAGGGCGCGGTGCAGGTGGCGGGTTTACCGGCGGGCTGCGGTGTCGGAGGGCAACTCGTTGAAACGGCCGTGGTAGTCGCCGGCGAAGCGGCCCAGGTGGGAGACGCCCCACCGGTACGCGATGGTGCCGACGTTGTCGGTGGTGGTGAGGATGTCCTGACGGATCCGGTCCAGCCGCAGGTTGCGTACGTAGGACATGGGCGACAGGCCGAGCCGGTCGCGGAATGCGGAGCTGATGGTCCGCGGCGCGCAGTCGGCGGCTTCGGCGATGTCGCCGAGGGCGATGTGCTCGGTGAGGTTGGCCTCGATGAACGCGAGAGCTGCGCGCAAGGAGCGCGGGTGGCCAGGTTGCGGACCGTCTCGCAACTCGTCGGTGTGCGAGTGCGGCTGGGCCAGGAGCAGCGCGGTGACGATGCAGCGCAGTTGACTGCGCTGGAGTTCGGCACGCAGGAACAGGGCGTCTCCCGAGTCCAGTTGCTCCAGGAGGGAGCGGACCAGCAGCAGTACGGCCCGGCCCTTGGGCTCGGCCAGGTCGAGGGCGAAGTCGAAGCGGATGGGGGACACCGGCGGGCGCCCGGTCAGCGCGGTGAATTCCTGGTCGACCAGGGCGGCGTCGATCCGAAGGCCCAGAAAGCGTGAAGGGGTTGGGCGCGCGGGGCGCAGCTCCTGAGTGTCTCCGGGGTTGACGACCCCGGCCGTGGCGGTGTCGAGGGTGGTGTTCAGGCCGCCGCACGATGCGGCGATCGCGCCGGACACCGATGTTGACGAAGTAGGAGCTGCGTCCTCCCGCCGTGGAGACGCGCACGTCGAGCGGCGAGGCGAAGTAGCCGACGGCGAAGTCGCGCGCGGCCACCCCGCGCAGTTCGTGATCTCCCCTGCACAGGCCGTCCAGCGGCGACGTGGCGATGGAGCCGCCGAACAGGCGGGTGGCGGCGTTCAAGAGGTCGACGGGGTTGGGGGATTTGGTGATGACGAAGTTGCGCAGCGGAGCCGGCACACATTCACCTCCCTCGGCGCGGGCGGCCGCCACGGCGTGGGGTGCGGGCGACCGGGGCCTGCGGACAGTGTGTCACCGCTGCCGGCCCGCCAGGGGCTTGATCGGCGGTGCTGCGTCCGCAGGTGACGCGACCCCTCGCGGGTGTGCTCACATCGGTGGAGCCACGAACAGTCCGGGGTCGACGTCGTTGTGGGACTTGGCGGCGATGAACTCCTCCATCTCGTTGGCCGTGCCCCATTGATCCGCGTTGGTGGGATCGCGTAGGTCGTAGAGGTGGGGGTGCCAGGTGTCCTCGTCCAGGACCTCCAGCTCGGTGGTGTACTCGACGGTGTTTCCGGCTCGGTCGAGGAAGTAGCTGAAGACGTTGTCACCGGCGCGGTGCCGCCCCGGTCCCCACAGTCGCTCGATGCCCCGTCCCCGCATCCGGCCGGTCCCGCGCATGAACTCGTCGATGCCGCGCATCTCGAAGGAGGCGTGGTGGAAGGCCGCGTGCGGCCCGCGGACGATGCCGAAGCTGTGGTGGAAGGTGCTGCACCGCAGAAACCACATGATCTCCCCGCGGCTGCCGAGGCACATGGTGTCCGAGAGGCGGAACCCCAGGTGCTTGATGTACCAGGCGACCGTGGCCTCGGGGGTGGGAGAGTTCATCAGCACGTGTGACAGCCGCACGGGGATCGGCTCGCGGGCTTCGATCTTGCGGTGCTGTCGTGGTGTGACGTCGGCGGAGACCTCGACCACGCGGCCCTCGTTGTCGAAGAAGCGGACCGCGTAGCCACCCCCGGGGGTGTCCAGCTGCATCGGTTCATGGAGCAGCTTCACGCCCTGTGCGATCAGCCGCGCGGCCAGGGTGTTGACATCGGCTGCCGTGGCGGCACCGAAGGCGATGAGGTCGGTGCGCTTGTGCGCTCCCTGGCGCAGCCGCACCACGTACTGCTCCGGCGAGCCATCGGCTGCCAGGAACGAGACGCCGGTATCGCTTGCGGTCTCCGTCAGCCCCCACATCTCGGTATAGAACTGACGCTGCTCGGCGAAGTCGGGCATGGCGACATCGATGTGCCGCAGGTGGGTGGTCAGACTGCTGTTGCCCATGGTGCACTCCTTTACGCTGCGCTGGGTCAACTTGCGGGATTTGTACGCCAGTTGTGGACGGTGGACAGCACGGGACCCTCGCCCGTGTGGGCGCCGGGGAACATCCGGGCCGCCTTGGGGCCTCCGTGCTCAAGAACCAGGTAGAAGTGGGCCGAAGCGTGTGCAGGTCGTCCTTGCCGTTGGCCTGAAGCGACGGGCAGCACGGCATGTCCAGGACGCCTGGTCGAGCAGGGACCGCGGGTGGCTGACGCGCTGTGCCCCCGACAATGGTCATGCGGGCTCGGCCATCTGCCGGTGGCAGGCATCGACCAGCGGGTACGCCTCGTCGTAGCGCTGCGCCTGCTCCAGGTCGGCGATCGCCACCGAGTTCTCCACGAGTGTTCGGCACCGCTGTGCGCGTCGGCTGACGAAGGCATCGAGCCCCGCGCCGATCGACGTGTGACAGTCGAGCTCCTGGGCCAGCACCGCCCCGTCCTCGATGGCCAGGGCCGCGCCGCTGGCCATCTGCGGTGCGGGTGCGTGCGCGGCATCACCGATGACCACGCCGGTGCCCCGGTTCCAGGCACCGTCCAAGAAAGCCGTCAGCACCGGGCGACGTACCACTGACTTGGACCCGGCCGCCAGCAGGGAGCGGATCTCCTCCACGCGGCCAGGGAAGCCCTCCAGCAACTGCCTTGAACGCGGAACGAGTTCGACGTCAGGCAGGACGCTCCACTCCGCTCCGTTCTCCGTCAGGAACGCATACGCCAGGCTGTCCGAGATGGGCACGAGCCCCGCCGTATTGCTCTGCCCGGCGAACTGTTGAATCCCGGTGGCCCACGGCGGGCGGGGCACCAGAGCCCGCCAGACCATCTGCCCGTGGTACGCGACCGAGGTCTCCAGGCCCAGCAGACGCCGTACCGACGAGCGGATCCCGTCCGCACCCACCAACAGCGCGACCCGCCGGTGCGTCCCGTCCGACATCTGCACGCGGACCTGTTCCCCCTCCTGTTCCACCGCAACGACGGTCAGCCCGTGGTGCACCACCACGCCACAGCGATCGGCATGCTCGCGCAGCGTCCGGTACAGCGCCGGACGCCCCATGCCAACCACCGCGGGCCACTCGGCGCCGATCAGGCGCGGCAACCGGACCTCGTCCGCAACCCTGCCGTCCACATCCACATGCGTGATCACACTCATGCCGTAGCCCGCGGCCAGACACGGGTCGGCCAGCCCCAGTTCGTCCAGCGCACGCAGCGAAGGACCGGTCAGACACAACCCCCAGCCGGACGTCGCTCCGGCCGGACTGATCTCCGCGATCTCGACCTGCCACCCCCTGCGTGCCAAGGCCGATGCCGCGGTGAGACCGCCCATGCCCGCGCCCACGACCAAGGCCGTCCGCGCACCGCGACAGCTCTCCATGTATGCCTCCTGAGCGCTGAGTTCTTCGAAACCCTAAGAACCGCGGACGCTTCGCCCTATCCGGATCGGGAGGCAACCATCCGCTTTCAGCAAGTGATGGACGCCGTTGCTCCGGGGGGTGCTCCTGGAGGCTGCTCTCACCGCTGTGCCGAGGCGGAGCGAGCTGTGGGGGTGGGGGCGCGCTTGATGGTGCGGATGACGGGGGCGGTCTCCATGCCGTGGTTCCGCGCTGGACGCAATCTCTCTGAAGCCGGGGCGGACGTCGTCGTAGTGACCTCCCTGCAGATCCGTGGGGGTCGTCGAACGGCTCATCACCGCCGGCCAGCGGCAGCAGGGCGACCCCGAGATCCCGCCCTGCGGCGGTCTCGGCCGACGGCATTGATTGCCTGGCTTAGGGCTCGCGGCCACTGGCCCCAGGCCGCACCCGGCCCCCATGTGATGCTGAACGGCAGGCCCGTGTCGGCCCGGCCCGACGACCTGGCGGCGCTCGCCCGCGAGGTGGCCGCAGACCTCACGCCTGAGCAGCGGGCCACTCGGCCACGTCCGCCACGGCGCTCGCGCCGGTGCGGTGCCGGACTCGCCGGGCTTGATGCCTGTCTTTTGGCGGCGGCGTTGCCACTCGAACTGGACCTGGGACCAGAGCTTGGGGGCGATGACGGGTTCCCACGAGCCGAGCAAGGGGCGTCCCTCGTCATCGAAGAGGACGAGGGACCATCCGTCCCCGGCAGTAGCGGCTTGGACCCGATGTTTCCCCGCGTAGGAGACCATGCCTGCGTAGCGCGGATTGCGGAGCATCTTGGCGACCATCGTGGACGACCAGGTGCGGGCGGCAGGAGGCTGGATCCCTTCGGCGTTGAAGCTCCTGGCGATGCTGTAGGCCGATTCCCCCGACATGAAGTCCTGGAAGATCCGTACGACCAGGTCGGCCTCATGCGGGACGAGCTGCCCTTTGCGCTCGCCTTTACGGACCCAGCCGTGGGTGATGCGGCCTTGGGCGAGTCCGTTCTGGGCGGCGGAGAGGTGCTGGCGGGCGACGCGCGCCTGTGTGGATACTGATCACCATGCGCATTGACTTCGATCCCGCTGAGATGTCCCGCAACGAGTTCTACAAGCTCCTGACCGCGACGGTCGTGCCGCGGCCCATCGCCTGGATCTCGACGATCAGCCCTGATTGTGCTTCTACGAACCTGGCCCCCCACTCCTTCTTCACGATCGCGAGTGTCGCGCCGCCCGTGGTGCAGTTCAGCTCCGTCGGTCGCAAGGACACCCTGCGCAATGTCGAGGCGACCGGGCAGTTCGTGGTCAACCTGGCGCCCGAGGGGCTTTTCGGGCAGATCAATGACACGGGCACCGACTTTCCGCATGGGGTGAGCGAGTTCGAGGCGGCCGGGATAGCCACCGAGCCGAGTTTGCGTGTCAAGCCTCCGCGGGTGGCGGCCTCACCGGTGGCGCTGGAGTGCGAGGTGCACAGCACGCTGGGCATCGGGGATTCCACCGTCGTGTTCGGGCGCGTGGTGCATGCGGCAGTCTCGCAGGACGTACTGGTCGACGGCCATCCCGAGATCTCCCGGCTGAAGCCCCTGTCGCGGCTGGGGAAGGACGAATGGGGCACGGTTGGTGAGGTGCGGGAGATCTCCCGTATTCGCCACGCGGACTGGCGGGGGCCGGCGGGCAATCGATAGGAGGCGGAGCGGAATCTTCTGGGAGGGAGGTTTCGCGCTCGGCCGGTGCCCGTTTTCGTGCGCGGTCAGCGGCCGGGCCGGCCGCCTGCTGACCACGGAGCGTGATGTGGGGTGGCATATTGTCCCGCCCGTGGCTCGCCCGGCGGTTCGGCTGGTGCTTCGTCCGGTGATTTTGCCGGTGGATGAGAGGTGCCTCAGGGATGCGAGGGCCGGCGGCCGGCGGAGCCGCGGATCTGGAGGCCGTCGAGGAGTTCCTGGGTCGCGGCCGCTACGGCGTCCACGGCCTGGTCGAACACCTCGCGGTTGTGTGCGGCCGGGGCGCGGAACCCGGAGACCTTGCGGACGTACTGCAAGGCAGCGGCCCGGACGTCCTCGTCGGTGACCTCGGGGTGGTGGGCGGACGGAGCGTCTTGATATTGCGACACATGAGTCCAGTCTGCCTCGCGGTGCGGCAGCTATCCGTCGAGTCCGGTCACCCGCATGGTGATGTTGAGGCGCCCCGTGGTCAGGCCGGACGCGGGGTCGCCGGTGCCCGGCCTGACCTTGGGCACTCCGTGGTACGCGAAGCGGGACGGTCCGCCGAAGACGAAGAGATCACCGGAGGCCAGTTCGATGTCGGTGTAGGGCTTGGTGCGCGTCTCGGTGTTGCCGAACCGGAAGACGCAGGTGTCGCCGATGCTGAGGGAGACCACCGGCGCGCCGGAGCGCTCTTCCTTGTCCTGGTGCATACCGAGCTTCGCCTGGCCGTCGTAGAAGTTGAGCAGTGCGGTATCGGGCGTGTAATCGTCCCCCGCGGCGGCGTCCTGATATGCCTCGACCAGCGCACTGCGGCCCAACTCGACCATCCAGTAAGGGAATTCGGCTACTCGGGCGCCGTTCACATCATCGGCGGTGCGGGTGTACGCGTACGGCTGCCAGTGCCAGCCGATGCACACGGTCTGCACGGACATCACACCGCCGCGCGGCAGCTTGGTGTGCCGGATCGGGGCCGGACCGCGGGCCCAGCCGCGGCAGGCGGCGACGAGTTCGCGTTGCTGCGGCATGGTCAGCCAGCCGGGGACATGGACGGCGCCGGGGGCGATCTCCCGACGGCCTGCGGGAGTGTGATCGGCCGCGGTGGGAGTTCGGAGGGGCCCGGGGCTCGTGGAGCCCCCGGTGCCCCCGATGCCCTCGAAGCCGGGAAGTGGCGTGCTCATGTAATCCTGCCTTGCCTCATCGCTCGCTGATGACAGCGTGCCACGGGGACCAGCGCTCGGCGGACGGGCCGGTAGCTGATGGGTGACCCAGCCGCGGTCGATGGTCCAGGTGCTGCCGTCGGCGGCGGCACCGCGCATACCCTGCAGAGTCGACGAGCCGGCCAGGGCGGGTACGCGGGAGTCGCCGAGAGCGGCGAAGCCGTAGGTGCGTGCCGGGTCCCAGTCGGTGCTGTGACGCAGCCGGCGGCTCATCTGGGCCCAGCTGAGAGGCGCGGCGGCCACTACCCAGGCATCAGGGTCCCCGGCGGTGAGCCGACGCGCTGCCCGGATCCAGGACGCAGCGGATTCCGGCCAGTCGACCACGGCGAGCACCGGCAGCCGCCCGAGGGCGCGCCAGGTTTCGGCGAACGCGGCCGCTGCCGACCGCGACGCGGGGTCCCGGCTGTGCCCGACGGTCACCGTGGCGATACGGGCCCCGGGTGCGGTCAACAGGCCGATCAGGGCGGTGAGTTCGGCATCGGAGTGCGGGGTGGGGGCGGGGAGGTCGCCGTATGCGGCCGTCTGCGCCGGGGAAAGAAGGGGAGAGGTCATGATCGAAGGGGTCCAGGCGAAGCGGGGCTCAGATGAGCGTTGGCTGAAGGGCGCCCTCGTGTGTGAGCAGCGCGGTTTTGCGTTCGGCCCCCGCCGCGTAGCCGCGCATCGAGCCGTCCGCGCCGATCACACGATGGCAGGGGCGCACGATCGGCAGAGGATTCGCAGCGATCGCCGCGCCCAGGGCTGAGAGGGAGGTCAGGCGGTGCCGCCAGGTGCGGTGGACGATTCCTCGCCGACGAGCAGCAGCTCGCCCAGGGGGCTGTCGAGCGTCGTGTAGCTGGTGGTGGCGGTGGATGCCGTGGGGGAGGACATAGCGCTCTCCTCGTTCGCATGGGGTGCTTTCACTTCCCGAGTCTGCGGGCTCGGCCGCGCCGTGGCTGGCGGAAAACGGACGTCACGGTTGCGTGGAGGGCGGCAACGGCCGGCGGCTGTGGCTCACTGGTCACATCCACCGGCCACCGGCGTGTCGCACTGCCGTACACACGACGGCCGACACGCCGTCACGCCGACCGTATTCCCTGGGGAGCTACCTCAGGCCGATCTGGAACACGTTGTCGGAGCCCGCCTCGCCCTCGCCGTTGTTGCCGGCGTTGGTGGTGGTCAGCCACAGGGACTTCGTGCCGGGCGCGGACTTCCACGGCGGCGGGCTGGTCAGTGCTCCTGCAGATGAATCGCCAATCTGGCCCCAGGAATTGGCCTTATCCCCGCGATGCTCAAGGGTGGTAATGCTCGGCGACCTTCGTCGCCACGCCGTCCTCCACGGTGACCCGGACATTGAGGGAGTTCGTCCTGGCGGCCTCGTCCAACTGCGATTCGGTGCACGGGGAGGTGCCGTAACCGTCATTGTCCATCGTGACGTCGCCGTCCGGCCCGCCGCACATGGCAGCGGCCCCCAGGGCCTCGGTCTGCGGGCCGATGTCGAAGCGCTGCTCGGCGCCGGATTCCGGGGCCACGATCATCTTGCCGGGGGCCAGATACTTGAGGACGCCGTTCCAGGTGCCGCTCACGCCCTTGCCGTCGGGCGCAGACCCCGTACCGGCCGCGGAACCGGAGTCCGACCCGGCCTCGCTCGTGCCGCCTGTTCCGTGGTTTCCACCCGTCCCGTTGCCGCGACTTGTCTTGCCGCTACCTGCCCCGGAACCGCCATCGTTGCTCTTCCCGGTGTCAGACGGCTTCGGGCTCGGGGTCGACTTGTCCTTGGTGCCCGGGCCCTCCGCTACGTTGCCGAGGGCCGCGGCCTCCTTGGACAGATCGTTGGGATCGGGCCTCGACGAGACCTTGGTGCTCGCCTTCGTGTCGTCACTCCCGCTGCCACAGGCGGTCAAGGAGAGTGCGGCAACGGCGATCAGCGAAGCGGCAGCGATCCGGCGCCCACGGTGTAAAGCGGAGCCCACGGTGGCGGGGGACGTGGCGGTGTGGTGGACGTCTGCGTCGACCTCGGAGGCTTCGTTCCAGGACATGAGTCCCCTTTTCTGCCCCGTGTCTGCACTCTGCTCTTCCGCCGCAGCGTTGCTGCGGAATCGCGCCGGTGCTGCGTGGGCCTGGGCGTGGCTGTGCGCGTGGGTTCCGGCCATGGGCTTTTGGCATGGCGTGGGTGCCGCCGTCATGAGCGGGACAGGCTCCAGGGTGACGCCGGCCGCTGCCGATCTACTAACGCACGACTAACGCGGGCTCGGCATCCGTTCGTTCACCGGAAACCGTCCATTGGGTCGGCCCCCTGGCCAGCTGCTTCCAGGAGCAAGCCAGGAGCTCACGGGACAGGAGGCAGAAGGCAGGAAGACCGGGCGCGGACCGCCGACTTGGGCGTGCGCGGGAGCTACGCCGCCTCGACGACCTCCGAGCGCACCGCCAACGTCCAGATCTCCAGCAGCACCGCATACTCCGCCATGTCCTGAGCCGACCACGCCATACCGCGACGGGCGCGCACAAATCGCCGGATCGATTCGTTCGCCTCGGAAGCAGGAACGGGCGCACCCGTAGGGGCAGAAGGAGTTGGGGACATATGAGCAATGCTAGGGGCAGACACTGACAACGCAGACCCGCACGTGGCGTGGCTCCGCCCGCAGTGGGCGCCCCAGCAGTTGTCCCTACGCCACCTCAACTGTCTGACCAGCAGGGACAGTCGGCCCTTCGGTCGCCCCTCGCTGCCTGCATGTGTCCCTTCCCACACGCTCCGCGGTCGCCCGGGGTTACGGAGGAAGCCTCCATCCCCTCCCGCTCCAGGCCGGCATCGTCAACAAGCAAGCCCAGCAAGCCCAGCAAGCCCAATGGGCACAGCAGGCACAGCAGGCCGAACAAGCTCAGCAGGCCCAACAGCCCCCGCCCCACAGCAGTCCCTCAATCGAGAAAGAGGCAGAACGGATGACCCGCCGGGTCAAAGAGCACCCGAACATCGTCCTGCGGCTGGAATTCGGCACATGACGCACCCGCTGCGACGGCATACGCCTCGGCCTCCGCAAGGTCATCGACCCGGATGTCGAGATGCAGCATCTTCTGCTGCTCCTGGCGGTGTTCCGGCCATACGGGGGGCTGATAGCCAGGCTCGGACTGGAACGCGAGCCCCATGCCTCCGTCCGGGCGCCTGAGCAGCACCCAGTCCGGTTCGCCGGCTTCCACTTCCCAGTCGAGGAGCCGCTGGTAGAACGCGGCAAGCGCATGGGCATCCGAGCAATCCAGAACCACCGTCGCAAGCGTGAACAATGGCTTTTCCGTCACCCTCGCACCCTTCGAGTCACCGGCACCTGTCCGTCTCCGGGTCGGCCCCTGTTCGTGGCCTGCCCCGACCGAGGAGCGTCGCACCCCGGCCGGGCCGGCGCTACCCCGATCGGGTGAGGTCTGAAGTCCGTCGTCGAGGTCGGTTCCCCGGCCGCATCCTGGGCGTCGGCGTCGTCGCACGCGCAGGCCACCGCGGTCACATCGGTCCCGGCGAGGTGGCTCTCCCCGCACTCCTCGTTGAGCTCCGCCGGACCCGCCGTTGTCAGTGGTGCCCCCTACCGTGGCTCCCGTAACTATCCGAGCTGCTGGCGCTTCTCGGACCTGCCCCGCTCCCGTGACAGCGCACGGGAGCGGGGCTCACCAATCCGGTCGGCTACGGTGCCGCCACGCCGCGTGAGCCGCGACCTCTGTCCGGCACGCCGGCATGGGTTCCGGTCATCTCGGTGTCCTCCTCAGGCGCGACGGGCGGGTGTGGGTGACGATGGAAGTGCCGAGGTGCAACGGCGGTGGGGGAGTGACGCCCGGAGCACCTGCCGAGTCGTGTCGGGAGGCCCCGATGGATTACCCGGAATGCTATGAGCTGGTGTTTCAAGCACCTGCCGTCGAGGACGACGTGGTGATTGTGCGTCGTACCGAGCGCGCAGGAGCGGGCGGCTATCCGGTCTACGAGGACGAGTCGGGGATCGTACGCGCGGAGATCAGTGACCGGGGTGAAGTCCGCATGCTGGCCAGCGGGGGGCATCAGATGCTCAAGACGCCGCTGCTGGCACGACCCCTGACTCCATGAGCTTTCAGGAGTCCGTCCGGCGGAGGTCTACGGGCGGATGTCTACCGGCGGATGCCTGGCGTGGGCGAATGGTTACTCGACGAGAGTTCTTACGGTACGCATGTATGTGATTTCGCTCCGTGTCATTCCAAGGGGAGGGATCGACCATTCCAGTCAGGTGGGCGGGCCGAGCCATCAGGCGGATGGGGCGCTGCTCCGCTCCGGTGCCCGGCCGAGGAGGCAGGCGACCCTGTCCGCGACCACGCCCGGTTGCTCGGCCTGGATGAGATGCCCCGAGTCGACCCCTTCGAAGCGCCCGTCCGGCAGCGTCTCGATCCAGCGTCGCTGGTGTTCGGCGATGACGGCGTGCTGCTCTTCCCGGCCCTTCATGTCGCTTCGGCCGAACCCGGCGCGGTCGTAGGCCACCAGCCGGGCCCGGTCGGCTGTCTCCTATCGCCAGGCACCCTCTGGCTCAGCCCGGACGAACTCACCGAACTCCTCGGGAAACTGGTCGAGGCCCTGCAGCCTTCCCTCGGCAACGAGCCCACGCCAGATCGCTCGCCCTACCTCCTCAGCCCCATCCTCTTCCCCGCCGAGCCGCCGACGCCCTGACGGAGCACGATGCGCTTCGGGAGCCGGGAGCCGGGAGCCGGGAGCCGGGAGCCGGGAGCCGGGAGCGGGGGCTGCGCGCCGCCATGGTTGACCGAGCAGCGCCTGGTGGTGGATGGAGGCTCAGAGGCCCCGTAGGTGGTTTCGTTTGGGAGGCGTCCTTCGGGCCGTCTCGGGCACTGCGCGGCCCTCGCCGTCCCCGTTGTGAGCCGCGCCTTCATCGTCCCTGTCGGTCTCGCCGTCCTCAGCGCTTCCGGCGGGATCGGGCTCGGCGTCGGAGGCGGAGGGTGCCGCGGGGTACGTCGTCTGGCCTCCGAGTACGGCCATGGCGCGTTCGAGCGTCTCACCGGTGAGCTGCATCCGGATCCTGGCCAATCGTTCTAACTCGCTACGCGACACCACGTCAGAGTACCTGCCGTGAGTTCAAACCTAGCTACGACCCAATAATTTGTGACGATAGGGGAGTTGGCGGTCCCCACCCGGGTCCTCGACAAGTTCCCCACCACCACCCCCACCCCTGCCTCCCGTCCGGGGTGGTCTGCGTCCGTACGTAATGCGGTGGCAGTGGTTCGCCTCCTGCTGTTTGGATGCGCGGTATGAGTAATGTGGAGCCGGGCGAGCGCGATGAACTGCTGGAACGCCTTGAGGATTACTACGATGCCGTCCCCCGCTCCGGAGCCCGGACCGAGGACTTCGGGGCACTGACGTTGTTCGTCAGGGAGGGGCAGGGGTGGCCGTTCTATGCGCGCCCGACGCGGGGGTGGCGGGGAGAGGTGACTGCCGCCGAGGTGAACCGGGTGCGCGTCCGGCAGCGGGAATTGGGGATTCCGGAGAGTTTCGAGTGGGTCGCGGAGACCGCGCCCGCGCTGCGGGCCGCGGTCGAGCAGTCGGGGCTGGCCGTGCACGCACATCCCTTGATGGTGCTGAGCCCGGACGTCCCGACCCCCGAGGTGCCCAACGTGGCCGGCGGTGTGGCGCTGCGGAACGTCGGGCCGGACGACCCGGTGTTGCCCAGTGCGCTGGCCGTCCCTCACCTGGCCTTCGCCGACCCCGGGACCGGAGTCGGCGTGGCCGGGGTGGCAGAACTGGCCCAGGCGGTGCGAGCCGCCGCCGGGGACGGGTCGGTGGAACGTTCGGCCGCACGCATCCGGGCCGGTCTGACGTCGGTTGCCGCCGCGGTGGAGGACGGCAGGGCGCTGTGTGCCGGTCAGCATCAGCCGGTCGGGAAGGTCAGCGAGATCGTCGGAGTGGGAACGCTGCCGGCCGCACGCCGCCGTGGGCTGGGGCTCGCGGTCACCGCGGCGCTGGTGGCCGACGCACGATCACGGGGCGTCGAGACCCTTTTCCTGTCCGCAGGCGACGACGATGTCGCCCGGATCTATGCCCGGCTCGGCTTCCGCTCCGTGGCCACCGCAATGATCGCCGAGCCTGCCGCATAGCGGGTCGCCGCGAGGATCCGTCATCCGTGCCGCGCGACGGCCGTACGGATTACGGGGCGTCGGCGAGGGCGTGCGTGACGGCTGCTTCGGCATGCAGCCGGGTAGTCGGAAAGAGCGGAACCGGACTGTGCTCCGGCTGGATCAGCAGCTCGATCTCGGTGCAGCCCAGCACGATGCCCTCGGCCCCGGCGTCGACGAGATGGTTGATGACGGCCTGGAACGACTTCCGGGATTCCTCGCGAACGATGCCGAGGCACAGCTCCTCGTAGATCACGCGATGGACGGTGCCTCTCCCGGCGCCGTCCGGGACGAGTACGTCCAGCCCGTGGCTTTCGAGCCGGCCGCGGTAGAAGTCCTGCTCCATGGTGAAAGCGGTACCCAGCAGCCCGACGCGGCGCAGGCCGCCGGTACGTACGGCGTCCGCGGTGGTGTCGGCGAGGTGCAGCAGCGGGACGGTTACGGCGGCGGATACCTGGTCGGCGACCTTGTGCATGGTGTTGGTGCAGAGCAGCAGCAGGTCCGCGCCGGCCGACTCCAGAGCCCTGGCGGCCTCGGCAAGTATCTCTCCGGCCTGCTCCCAGCGGCCTTCGGTCTGCAGCCGTTCGATCTCCGCGAAGTCCACTGAGTAGAGCACGCACTTCGAGGAGTGCAGTCCGCCCAGCCGCTCGCGCGTCAACTGGTTCAGCAGCCGGTAGTACTCCGCCGTGGACTCCCAGCTCATGCCGCCGAGCAACCCGATTGTCTTCATCGGGCCACTTTCGCACAGGGCGTGAGCTGTTGCGGCCGCACCGCCTGGTCCGACGTCATGTCACCGGTCTGAAACGGTCCGCCGCGGCCTGAGGGGGTCGGATCGGCCCGGCCCGGCCCGGCCCGGCCCGGCCCGTCCGGTTCGGCTCGGTCCGTCCGGTTCGGCTCGGTCCGTTCGCGGAGTGGCGGGGAACAGCGGGAACTGTGGGGGAGTCGCCGTGAGTTCGCGTTCGTCGGTGTTGAGCGTCGATGGATCGATGGATCGATGCATTGGTATGGACATGCTCAACGTGGACGCCATAATCTGACGTTGGTCTAGACCGCGGCTTTGGTGGTCGGGCCCGCAGTCCCAGGTGCAGTTGAGAAGTCGCAGTTGAAGTTGCGCGCGTAGTTGCAGGTGCAGTCCGTCGCCTTGCCCGCACTTGTCCGTGAGCTCGTCGTTGGATGGCTCCGTGCTCCGAAGCCCGCCAATCGACGTAGTTCGTAAGGCAGTTCGTTCATGAGGTTTCCCCCCACACGTCGTGGCCCCTCTTGTCCGGAGTCCGGCCGCGCGAAGGAGTCGCCGTGATGAGAGCACGTATTGCCGCACTGCTGAGCGCCACCGCCCTGGCCGCGAGCCTGGCCGTCGTCGTTCCGGCGGCGCCTGCGGCAGCAACAGTGGGATGCTCCGGCTGTGCCGCGGTACCGGGCGGTGCTGACGCCCGGGACGAGGGGTTCGTCGTCAGCGAGGCGCAGTTCCACCAGATGTTCCCGAACCGGAATGCGTTCTACACCTACAGCGGCCTGACCGCGGCTCTCAGCGCATTTCCGGAGTTCGCGAACACCGGGAGCGACACCGTGAAGCGGCAGGAGGCCGCGGCATTCCTCGCGAATGTGAGTCATGAGACCGGTGGCCTCGTCTACGTGGTGGAGCAGAACACCGGGAACTACCCCCACTACTGCGACGCCGGCCAGCCGTACGGGTGCCCGGCAGGTCAGGCCGCCTATTACGGCCGCGGTCCCATACAGCTCAGCTGGAATTTCAACTACAAGGCGGCGGGCGATGCGCTCGGCATCGACCTGCTGCACCACCCCTATCTGGTGGAGCAGGACGCCGCCGTCGCCTGGAAGACCGCGCTGTGGTACTGGAACACACAGACCGGGCCGGGCACCATGACCCCGCACCAGGCCATGGTCAGCGGGGCCGGGTTCGGTGAGACCATCCGCAGCATCAACGGCTCTCTTGAGTGCAACGGCGGCAACCCCGGCCAGGTGCAGAGTCGGATCAACAGCTACCGGAGCTTTGTACAGAGCCTGGGGACCACGCCTGGCGACAACTTGAGCTGCTGACGAGGGCTGCGGCGAACGCCCTGCGCAGGGCCGCGGCAAGATTGCCCTCGTCGGCCGGCCGGGACGGAAACAGCTCGACGAACGGCCGGCCAAGGCGGGCCGCGATGCCCCGGGCGAAGGTGGTCTTGCCGGTTCCCGTCGGACCGGACAGGGCGATCGCTCGCGGTGGCCGGACGCCCTGCCGGGCGGCTCGCTCCGGCTCCGCCACCAGCAGCGCGCTCGCCGGCCCCCGGCCACGCCACGCCGAAGAGATCGCGATCCGCATCACCCAGCCCCGCTCACCCGCCACACACGCGAGCGCCGTGCCGATGGGCGCACCCTGGTGAACGGCCACCACAGCGGGTTGCCGCGAGGTCAGCGCACTGATGCACTCGGCGAGCGAGAAGACGGCCTCCTGTCCGAGCTCGGCCGTGGAGTCGATCAGGTGGACCACTGCGGCGAGAGCGTTCTCGCGGTAGTCGTGGATGAGCCAGTTCACCGGTACCGCCCCTCATTGGTCATGTTGGTGCTCTTCGTGCTCTTCGTGCTCTTCGTGCTCTTCGTGCGCGCCGTGCGCGCTGCAGGGGGTGCGGTGCGCGGTCGCGTGTGGCCGAGCCGAGCTGCCCGGCCGGTGGCGCGACACCGCAGCACGGCGAGGGCGGACCCGAGGCCTGGTCGTCCCTCCCGTGACCGGCGGGAATCCGCTGGCTGGCCAGGCCCGCCCGATGGCATGCTGGCGGGCGTGAACGGACCCGAGATCCATCTGAGCTTCGCCCCTGAGCTGCACCTTTTCGTCGCCTCGGTGCACACCACGACCGTCCCCGCGCCGGTGGTGACCGACGGCTCGTCGACGCTCGGCCATGTCGTCGAGTCGCTCGGTGTCCCGCTCACCGAGGTCGGGCGACTCGTCGTGGACGGGGTCGAGGTTGCCGTCTCGCATGTGCCGGGGGCGGGCGAGAACATCGAGGTCCACGCCGTCGAACGCCCGCAGCGGATCGCCGGCGCGCCCCTGAGGTTCCTGCTCGATGTGCACCTCGGCACCCTGGCGCGCAGGTTGCGGCTGCTCGGTGTCGACGCCGCGTACACGAACGAGGACCCCGGTGACGCGGCACTGGCCGCGCTCTCGGCCAAGGAGCGGCGGGTGCTGCTCTCCCGGGACCGGGGATTGCTGCGACGCCGGGAGATCTGGGCGGGTGCGTTTGTCTACAGTGACCGGCCCGATGACCAACTCCGCGACGTACTGGGCCGTTTCGCCCCCACGCTCGCCCCGTGGACGCGCTGCACCGCCTGCAACGGCCGACTGGCGGACGCGGACAAGAACTCGGTCCGCGAGCACCTTGAGCACGGCACTCAGCGCACGTATGACGTCTTTGCGCAATGCACTGCCTGTGGGCGCGTCTACTGGCGTGGAGCACACCATGCGCGGCTGGAAGCGATCGTGGAAAAGGCACTCCGGGACAGCACGGCCTGAGGCCATGGTCTGAGCGAGGCGAGGCGAGGCAGGGAGCGCGCCCTCGCTCTTCCCACGGGACGCAGGCAGGGCGAAACGAGCTTTTTCTGCAGGGGAGTTGGCGTCTTCCTCCCCCGTACTCCGTGGCCTACGGAGTGATACGCATAAGCGACTGCCCGAGTGACCGCATCCCGTAAGGGCTGCTGTGCGACCGCAGGACGCCAGGCCTCATCAGCCGCGGCGCCGCATCGCGACAGTGACGCTCGGTCCCGAAAGCCTCTCGTCCCACGCCATCGTGCCGGGGCGTCACCACAGGCTCACCACGGAGCTCATCGCGGGCGTTCCCCCGGGCATCAGGCCGTCGGCGTGTCGCGGAGAAGCCCGCTCGCCACGCGCCCGTCAGGGGCCAAAATCGCAACGCCGTGGAAGGCCGCAAAAGCGCCTCTAGCCCACTCGTTGCGCGACACGCCGACGACGCGCGCCATCCAACGGGTGAATCCACTGCCTTCGGCCACCCGAAGAGCCCACGGCGTCCCTCGAATGCGACATTCTCCGGTGGTGCGAGGCCGCGATCCGGCTGACGGTGATCACGTCGCCACTGCGATCCGATGAGCCGGCAAAGAGTCAGCCTTCGCAGTCGCGCCGAAAGGAAAATGTCCCCATGCGCACTGCTCGCACACTGTTCGCCTCAGCCGCCGTTACGGCGGTGCTCGCAATCTCCGCCCCCGCTGCGAACGCCATGATCACGGCGGACATTGCCTCGGACAGTACCTCTTCCGTCAGCAAGAACGACCACGACAGGAACGGCGACCGCGACCACGGCCGCGGCGGCGACCGTGACCACGGCCGTGGCGGCTACGGCGACCGTGACCACGGCCGCGGTGGCTACGGCGACCGCGACCACGGCCGTGGCGGCTGGGGCCGTGACAACTGCCGCGACAACGGCCGCGGTGGCTTCGGCGACCGTGACCACGGCCGTGGTGGCGATGGCCGCGACAACGGCCGCGACAACGGCCGTGGCGGCTTCGGCGGCCGTGACAACGGGCGTGGCGGGTTCGGCGACCGCGACCACGGCCGTGGCGGCTGGGGCCATGACAACTGCCGCGACGACCGGCGGCCGAGCGGTGGTGTGCACACCGGCGGCGGCGCCATGGCGGCCAAGACCGTGCTGGGCGACTGGGACCAGAGCAGCGGCTACGGCGACGACCACGACAAGGGCGGGCGCGGCGGTGACCGCGACCACGGGCGCGGCGGTGACCGCGACCACGGCCGTGGCGGCGACCGCGACCACGGCCGTGGCGGCGACCGCGACGGTGGCCGTGGCGGCTACGGCGACCGCGACGGTGGTGGCTACGGCGGCCGTGACAAGGGTGGCTACGGCGACCGCGACGGTGGTGGCTACGGCGGTGGCGGCGAGTACCGCAGGCCGCACGGTGGCATCCACACCGGCGGTGGCGGCCTGGCGACCGGTGGCGGTATGGCCGCCGGCTCCGTGCTGATGCTCGGTGGTCTCGGTGCTGGTGCGTACATGCTGCGTCGTCGCAACTCCTCGGGCGCTGCGGCGGCCTGATCCGGTTGCCCCATACGGGGGCCGCTGTGCTCGCGGCCACCGTTCCTCGTGAACGGTGGCCGCGGCGATTGCCTCACCGGTGGCCCTTACGCCGCGCCGCCGCTCCGTTCATGAAAGGCACCCGCACATGACCGCCCAGCAGTCGCCCCAGCCGAATTCGAACCCCTCCCGGACTTCCACCGCGTCCCGCCCCCTCGGCCGCGGCCTGCTGTGGTCCGCGGGAGCGTTTCTGCTGGGCTCCCTCCTCGTCTACAACTCCGTGGACACCTCGGCAGACCCCAAGCCGCAGTCCCAGCCGGCCGTGGCGTCCTCCGCCACCCCGAGTCCTTCCACCGCCGCCGCGGTTCCTGACCTGGCCCTGCCCCGTTCCGCCCCGAAGCGGGTGACGATCCCGCAGATCGCCGTGGACGCGCCCTTCACCCAGCTGACCATCGGCCCGACCGGACAGCTCAACGCCCCGCCCGCGATGAACAAGAACATCGTCGGCTGGTACAAGGACGGCGCTTCACCGGGAGAGCGCGGCTCGGCGATCATCGCCGGTCACGTGGACACCAAGATCGGACCGGCGGTGTTCCTGCAACTTGAATCGCTCAAGCCCGGCAACTCGATCAACATCACCCGTGAGGACGGCATCATCGCGACCTTCAGGGTCGACAGCGTCGAGACCTTCAGCAAGGCGAGGTTCCCCAGCGACCGGGTCTACGCAGATGCCCCCACCGCGCAGCTCCGGGTGATCACCTGCGGTGGTGCGTACGACAGGAAGGTCAAGGACTACGTCGACAACATCGTCGTGTTCGCCCACCTCGCCTCGTACCGACACGTCTGACCCTTCCGGTTCCGGAACGAGCCCAGGCCGGCCCACTGACCGGCCTGGGCTCTGTCCTGTCCGGGAGGGCGCCCCGGCCGCGCCTGTCAGCTCGTGCGACACGCGGCGCCCGGCCTGCTCCCGATACGGATCGGCCGGGGAATAATGAGCCGTCGTATCAACCATGGGTGAGCTGGCGGGCCCAGGATGTGCCGAGGGGCAATCATGAGAAAGCCGCTTTCGCCCCGCTGACGGGATGACATGAGCGCTGGACGCCAAAGACCGTCGAAACCGGGAAGGGGCCGGAAGCCGGCCCGCGGGGGTACTCCCGCCACCGACCGCATGCTCCGCATTCTGCTGCGCCGCCGCAAACAGCCGCTGAGCGCCGAGGACGTGACGGTCACCGACAGGCCCGCCGTGCGCAAGGCGGTATCGGCAGCGGCACTGGGCAACACCATGGAGTGGTTCGACTTCGGGGTCTACGCCTATCTGGCCGGCACCTTGGGCAAGGTGTTCTTCCCGTCGAGTTCCCCCGGGGCCCAGGTCGTGTCGACCTTTGCCACCTTTGCCGCGGCGTTTCTGGTCCGGCCGCTCGGTGGCTTGGTATTCGGCCCGCTCGGTGACCGTATCGGCCGTAAACGCGTGCTCGCCGCCACCATGATCATGATGGCGGTCAGTACCTTCGCCGTGGGATTTCTGCCCTCGTACAGCACCATCGGCTTCGCCGCGCCGATTCTGCTGCTGATCTGCCGTCTGGTCCAGGGGTTCTCCACCGGCGGGGAGTACGCGGGAGCCACCACCTATATCGCCGAATACGCACCGGACACCCGCCGGGGATTCCTCGGCAGCTGGCTCGACTTCGGCACCTTCGTCGGGTATGCGCTCGGCTCCGGACTGGTGACCGCGCTCACCGCCGTACTCGGCGACGACGGCTTGGTGGACTGGGGCTGGCGCCTGCCGTTCCTCGTCGCCGGGCCGCTGGGGCTCATCGGCCTGTACATGCGGCTGAGGCTGGAGGAGACACCGGCCTTCCGGCGTGAGGCCGAGCAGGCACACCACGATACGGAGGCGGCCGTTGCCGCGGGCGGCGAGGACCCGGTGGAGGAGGCCCGCCAGTCCGGCAAAGGACGGCTGAAGGAGATCTTCACCCGGCACTGGGAGGCCGTGCTGATCTGCATGGGCCTGGTGCTGCTCTACAACGTCACCAACTACATGGTGACCTCGTACCTGCCGACGTTCATGACCGAAACCCTCGGTCAGAAAGCCCTCACCGCCCAGTTGCTCGTCCTCGGCACCATGATCGTCGTAGTGCTCACCATCACCACCGTGGGCCGCACCTCCGACCGCTGGGGCCGCCGTCCCGTCTTCATGGCGGGCAGCGCCGCCATGATCGTCCTTGCCGTGCCCGCGGTGCTGCTCATCCGTGCCGGCGGCATCCTGCTGCCGGCCTTCGGATGCCTGATCCTGGGCCTCCTGCTGGTGTGCTTCGCCGGTACGTCCGCCTCGACGCTGCCCGCACTGTTCCCGACCCGGCTGCGCTACGGCGCGCTGTCGGTCTCCTTCAACATCTCGGTCTCGCTCTTCGGCGGCACCACACCGCTCATCGCCTCCGCGCTGGTCCAGGCGACCGGTGACGACATGGTGCCCGCCTACTACCTCATGGTCGCCGGCGTCATCGGCCTGATCGCCACCTTCTTCCTCCACGAAACGGCCGGCAAGCCGCTGCGTGGCTCCGGCCCGATGGTGGAGAGCGAGGAGCAGGCTCAGGAGCTGGTGGCCAGGAGCCGTACCGAAGCGGGGCGGCGGGCCAGGGACCTCTGGCTCCGTCTGCGGCACCCCTGGGCGCGGCACTGAACGGGACGACGGGCCGAAGGCTCAGCGGCGTGACGGCGTCCGCCGCTCACCCGGCGCCGGCGCCATCGCCCCGGCCACACCGGTGCCCGGGAGTCATCCCCGGACGCCGCCGTACCAGCGCCAGGCGGTGCGGCGGGGGTGTCCCGGCAGTTCGGCGCGCCCGGTGGCCCACAGCAGGGTGCGCCAGGGATCGGCGTCCTCCGGGACATCCGGAAACAGCCGGGCGAGCACCCGTGCGCAGACGTCGGCGGGCGGGTTCCAGGCGAGCTGGAGCCCTTCCGCCAGGTCGTGGGTGTGCACCAGCGTCTCCACGGCGCCCATCGCGGCGAAGCCCTCGGGGTCCGACACCCCGAACACATGGTGAGCCCGCACCCGCGGCGGCGTCGTACGCACCATGGCCACCAGCAGAGCGCCGCTCGCCTCCAGCACCTGCAGCAGCCCTGCAGGACCCGCCGCACGATCGGCGTGCACGGCGTTGGAAGGACCGCCCGGCCGCCGGCTCTCCCACACGAACGGCACCGGACCCTCCAACGGTGGCCTCCGGGGGCCCAGCTGGACGGCGTACGCGAACAGGTCGTCGCTGAGATGTTCGACGGTTTCCCAGCAGTCCCACTCCAGCGAGCCCGCCTTGCCGTCCCACGCGGCCGGCGGCGCCTCGCGCAGTACGGCCACCGCGAGCTGGACGGCGCGGTCGAGATCATCCGCAGCGACGGCGGAGGACGGCAGGATGGCGGCTTCGGTCGATCGGGTCATGCGGGGACCGTACCGCGGAGGCGCGGAAGCGCGGGCGGGCCGGGCCCGTTGGTGGCGGGCCGCGCGCATCTGACGGACTATCGTGGGCGCATGTCCGCCCCTGAACTGATCCGTATCGTCTCCCGCGACTCGCCGATGGCCCTGGCACAGGTGGAGCGCGTCCGCGCCGAACTCGCCGCCCTCCATCCCGGCATCGCCACCGAGGTCATCCCGGTCAAGACGACCGGCGACCGCTGGATGGGCGCCCTGTCCCAGGTCGAGGGCAAGGGGGCGTTCACGAAGGAGGTGGACGCCGCCCTCCTGGCCGGTGCGGCGGACCTCGCGGTGCACTGCGTCAAGGACATCCCGGGGGACCGTCCGCTGCCGGCCGGGACCACCTTCGCCGCCTTCCTCGAACGCGATGACGTCCGGGACGCACTGATCCACCCCGGCGGGCTCACCCTCGACGACCTTCCCGACGGCACCCGGATCGGTACCTCCTCGGTCCGCCGGATCGCCCAGCTCGCCGCCTCCCACCCGCACCTGCAGTGTGTGCCGATGCGCGGCAACGCCAACCGCCGCATGGAGAAGCTTGCGGCCGGTGAGGCGGACGCCCTGCTGCTGGCCGTCTCCGGCCTCGAGCGCATCGGCCGTACGGACGTGATCACCCAGACCCTGTCCGTGGACGAGATGTGCCCGCCCATCGGTGCGGGCGTGCTGGCGCTGCAGTGCCGCGAGGACGACGCCGACACCATCGATGCCGTCAGCGGCCTGGGCCACCCCCGGACCTTCCAGGAGACCACCGCCGAACGAATGCTGCTGCACGTGCTGCAGGGCCACTGCAACAGCCCGATCGCCGGCTACGCCACGACCGACCGGCGCGGCGAACTGTCGCTGCGTGCCTGTGTGTTCACCCCGGACGGCAAGACGGTCCTCAACGCGCACGAATGGGCCGGCCCGCTCACCCCGGAGACGCTTGGCACCTCCGTGGCCGTCGCCCTGCTGCGTCAGGGGGCCCGCGAGCTGATCGACGGCATCGCGCACTGACGTCCGGGCACCGGGGGAAGGCGACCGGCGGCCCGCGGCCGGAACTCGCCATCCGCTGCCGGAGGGGTGGACGGACGGCAACCGCCTGTCCACCCCAAGGGCGGCCGTCGGCTCAGCCCTTCAGCCGGGTGATCGCCGGCACGAGGTCTCCTTGCCGTGAGATACCGGCTGCCCAGAGGTCGGCGGTCTTGGGCACCGTGGTGAAGCTCCGTACGACGATGCCCGGAGCTGAGGCGGTGTCCCAGCGAGCGGCCCCTGCGTTCCACCGCAGGGCCACGGGTGCGGCGCCCTTGCCTCCGACGGCCCACAGGCCGCCGTTCGCCGCCTTGCCGACGGCGCGCAGCCGGCCGTCCGCCACGTCCGGCGTCTTTGCCGCCGTCCAGGCGGTGCCGTTCCAGTGCACGGCAAGGGGACGTTCGGTGCTGCCGGACGTGCTGCCGCCCACGGCCCAGATGTCATCCGCGGCGAACGCGGTGATTCCGCCGAGCCAGTTGTGGGTGTCCTGAGGGCCCGGCACGGTGACGCGCTTCCAACTGCTGCCGTTCCAGTGCAGCAGCAGCGCCGTCTGCCGTGAGGCGGCATCGGTGGCGTACGCGGCGCCGGCCGCCCAGATGTCGTCCGGAGCGACGGCCGTCACGCTGGTGAGCTCGCCCTTGCCGACCTCGGGCAGGGTCTGCCGGTGCCAGCTCTTGCCGTCCCACGACTGGATGGCCGGAACTCCGTCCTTGACCGACCGGTTCATTGCCCGGCCCACCGTCCAGGCTCTCCCGTCGGACGTCGTGGTCACGGCGTCAGGGACGACCCGGCCGCCCGGATCGCGGTCCAGCTGGTATGTGGTCCACTTGGCGCCGTCCCAGTGCACCGACGCGCTGCCCACCGTCCAGATGTCGGCGGCCGACCGGACGGCGAGGGCCTGCGGAAAGCTGTTCTCCGGCAGGGTGGACTCCTGGGTCCAGGACGTCCCGTCCCAGCGCAGCGCGACGGCTTCGAGCGTGGTGGCACTCTTCAGCCGATAGCCCACCGCCCAGGCCTGTTTGTCGCTCAGCGCCGCTATGGCGGTCAGATCGCCCTTCTTCACGGGCACGGGTGTGGCCTGCCAGCGGTCGGCGCGGGAGGCGGAGGAGACGGAGGCTGCGGATGCCGCGGATGCCGGGGGTTCACCGTTCAGGCCGGTCAGGACCAGCGCCCCGGTGACCACGGTGGCGGCACACGCTGCCGACAGCGCTACCCGGCCGGGACGCCGCTTGGGCAGGGGGGTACTTGAGGGCATACGGATTTCCTTGTCTGGTGGGGGAACGGGGCCGAGCGCGGGGCGGTTGGCCGGCAGGGGGCGTGCCCAGATGCTTGCCGGGGAGAGCCGATCCTCAGACCTTGGTGGTGATCACGAAGTTGAAGGTGCCGGTGTAGCGGCCGTCCGCCGGGCCGGTGAGGTTGATGGTGCAGGCACGGTTGAGCAGCCGGTCGGCGGCGTTGAGGGCGGCGAAGTCCCTGCCGTACGCCTGGGTGTCGTCCGGGAAGTACAGCTGGGTGACGAGGACGGGGCCGCCGGAAGCCTGCACCTGGGTGTGGATGTGCGGGGCCCGTTGGCCCCAACGACCCCAGTAGTCCCGGGGGATGATCGTCCGGAGCAGGTAGGCGCCTCGGCTGTCCGTGTACTGGTGCCCGCGGAGCGAGAATCCGGAGGTGTCGTAGTCACCGTTCTCATCGCACTGCCAGAACTCGATGAGCGTTTCGGGCAGCGGCTTGCAGGCGGTGTCGTACACGACTCCGCTGAGGTCGAGCCGTACCCCGCGGACACCCGGAGTGATCAGATCGCCCCGTGCGGGAGAGCTGGGCTTGAACAGCGGGCCTTCGACGGACTCCGGAGTTTCGTGGCCCGAGCAGGCCGGGGTGACGGCGAGCGGGACCGCCGCTCGGCGTGCCGTCGCCGGCCGGCGCGACTCCGCGGCATCGGCGGCAGGGCCGGTCGCGGCCGCCACTCCTACCCCGAGGGCCACGGAGGTCACGCCCGCGGAGGTGGACCTGATGAAGGACCTTCTGGAACTTGTCCGCTCGCCCCCTTTCCGCGTCGGGGGCACCGGGCCGCTGGCAGCCCCCTGGCTCATATCGTCGGCGTACCGCATCGCATCTCCTTGCCGGAAGGAACTCATGGACGGGGCACCCGAGGGGGACGGACGGTCTGGACGGCCGGGCGGCCGCCCTCGCGGGTGCGCTCTCCCGCTCAGCCTCCGATGTCGTGCCGGCCTCCGCATCGGTCGGATGACCGGTGAGTTGTGCGCGTGACGAAACCCAGCGGAGCCAGGGGGGCCGTCGACGGGATCCGGACCGGCACCGGACCGCCGGTCGCGATCGGCGTGGTCGCCGATGTGTTCAGGGACCGGGCTCGGTGCCCGCTGCCCGTCCCGCGGCCCGGACGGCGATCTGCGTACGAGATCTGACGCCCCATTTGTCCCGGACCCGGTCCAGATGGCTGGCCACGGTGCTCTTGGAGAGGCCCAGATGCGAGGCGATCTGCTGGTTGGTCAGCCCCTCGGCGACCAGTTCGGCGACCGCCGACTCACGTCCGGTCAGCGGGGGCTGCCCGGCCATGCCTACTCGGCCGGGCAGCCCTTCATGTTCGCCATCACGCTCTGCGGAACGGACATCCTCACCGTCGCGTCCTGTGGAACGGACGTGATCCCTGTCGTGTCCCGTGGCACGGAGCTGTGTGCCGCGCAGCGCATACGCGACCAACCGCGTACCCCGCAGCCGGCGGCCGGCCGCCATCGCCGCTCTGACCCCGGAGGGAGGAACCCCTTCCTTGACCCGCGCCACGGCCGCCTCCACCCGGTCCCACCAGTGCGCCTCCGGCTCCGTGTCGATCCGCCGTCGTATCGCGGCGGCCGCGGCGTACAGCCGCAGCGAGCGCTCCAGATCCCCCCGCTCGGCCGCGACGATGGCCAGCCCTTCCAGCGGGTAGAGCGTGTGGTAGCTCTCGCCGGGCGGCGTCTTGAGCAGCACTTCGGCGAACCTCCGCTCGGCGGCGTCCACGTCCCCCTGCGCCAGACGGATCGCGCCTGCGGTGTGCAGCGCGGCCGTCAACTGGCCCTGGGGCGCGCGTGCTTCGAGCTCGGGGAGGCACTTCTGCATCAACCGCTCGGCCCGTACGGTTCCGCCCGTGTGGAGCAGCGCCCACGCCAGATGATGCCGGCAGAGGGCGAGGTCCAGTGGGCGGCCGAGCGTGTGGACCACCTCGAGGCATTCGGCGAAAACGGCGACGGCCTCGGAGAACTCGCCCCGGCACAGCCGGGCGGCCGCCAGCGCGTCCAGGGCATTGGCCAGCCTGGCCGGATGCCGCCCGCCGCGCCCGGCGGCGACGGCCTCTTCAGCGAAGGCGAGGGCAGCGGCATGGTCGTCCTGCAGACAGGCCGACCGCGCGGCCAGCGCCAACGCCGCTCCGCGGTCCTCGTGATCCGGCGCCCGCGCCAAGACCTCCGACAGCAGTGTGCGCGCGGCCGTCAACTGCTCCTGCTGGTACTGCAAACGAGCCAGCGCGACCGCAAGGGGGAGGTACCGTCGGTCGGAACGGGAGGCGGCGTGGGCGACGGCCGCCGCGAGGTTCCCCTGCTCCTGGGCGAGGGGCCCCTCGGCGGTGTCGGGGAACGTCTCCGGCGCGACGGCCCCCGCGGCCTGCTCCACCAGCCAGTCGAGTGCCCGGTCCCACGTGCCCTGCAGCTCCCCGGCTTCCGCGAGCCGTTCCATGCCGTAGGCCCGGATGGCGCTCAGCTGCCGGAACCGTGCCGTGCCCCGTGGCCCATCCCCCCGTACCCTCACGACCAGGGACTTGGCCTCCAGCGCGCAGATCACGCGCAACAGCTGTCCCCGGTGCACGAGGCCGTGCGGGCCTCGGCGACCGGCCGCCGCCGTGTGGTGCACGTCGTCTCCCCGGCCCCCGCTCTCCCCGTCGGCGCAGACCGCGGCGGCCCCCTGCGCGTCGAAGCCGCCCCCGAGCACCGACAGCCGCCGGAAGACGACTGACTCCAGCGGATCCAGCAAACGATGACTCCAGTCGATCGCCGCCCCCAACTCGCGATGCCGGCCCGGCCCGGTCCTCCTGCCGTCGGTCAGCAGGGACAACTGATCGTCGAGGCCGTGCAGAATGCCCGGCAGGGAGAGTGACCCCGCCCTGCCCGCGGCCAGTTCGATGGCCAGCGGCAACCCGTCCAGCCGCCGGCAGATCTCGGCCACCGTACGGGCCTCACCGGGTCCGAGCCCGAACTCCGCGTCGCTCGTCCGGGCGCGTTCCAGGAACAGCCTGACCGCCTCCGACCGCAGCGGCTCGGCAAAGTCGTGGTCCCCGTCCGGCGGCGAGAGCGACAATTCGCCGACCCGGAAGACGACCTCGCCGGGGACGCGCAGTGTCTCCCGGCTGGTGGCGAGCATCCGCAGCCGGGGGCAGCGGGCCAGCAGCGTCTCGGCCAGCCGGGCGCAGGCGTCCGCCAGATGCTCACAATTGTCCAGCACGATCAGCACCGTGCGTGTGCCCAGGGCGTGGACCACCGCCTCGACGCCTGCCCGGCCGCCGCGCTCGCGGACCCCGAGGGCGGCGGCAAGCGCCTGCGGCAGCAGCGTGCCGTCCTCCAGCGAGTCGAGCGCCACCCAGTGGGCCCGGCCCGTGCGGGCTCCCCGGACACTGCCCGCCAGCTCCAGTGCCAGACGTGTCTTGCCCACTCCGCCCGGGCCCGTCAGCGTCAGCAGGCGCGCGGACCTCAGCAGCGTGCGTAACCGCGACAGTTCTCGCTCACGACCCACGAACGCATCGAGCGCGGGCGGCAGTCCGCGCCCCAACAGCTCCGCTGGGGGCGGGGCCAGACGCTCCGAGCGCTGCCGGAACGCGCGTTGCCGGCAGGCACGGGAGCAGTACCGCGCGGGCCGGCCGCCCGCACTCGTGCGACTGCCGGCGGTCGCGCCGCCGCCTGCCGCCACGCCGCTGCCCGCGGCCGTTCCTCCCGCAGCCTCTCCATCCCTCGCAGTCGTGCCGCCGCTCGCACCCCGGGAAGGCGTCGGGAGCGGCGCACCACAAGCTTCACATCCCCGCGACGTCGTCACGCCAGGCATCCTGCCCAACATTCGTCAGCCGCACCAGCGTTGCCCTGGCAAACCGTCCCCGGGGCACGGCGTCGCCGCCCCGGGCCGTGCCTGTTCCCACGGCACGGCAACGACCTGCTCGTCGTCCTCGTAAACAATCCTCCCGGGGTCCGTGGACTCGATCCGCTCACAGGGCACGTGATGTGCGGCCAGGAGCTCCAGATACCCGTCCACCCGCTCGATGGGGTGCGGAGCCGATGTGTGCCGGGAACGAGGATGGCCGAGCTGCGGCTGGCGGCGCTCGCCCGGGACGGAACAAGTGAAACGGGGCACACCGGCGGGCTGAGCGGGCTGCGGTCCTTGACGAGAGGCGCCCTCTCACCTGGTGTTGGGGGTGGGCGAACGGCGGTCTCGGGCTCTGGGATGATCTTTGCGTGGTCGCCGCGGTCATGACACGATGTCCAGCGCCCGCGCGGGGGAGCGGCGGACGAGTGGGGAAAACCTCCCTTTGTGCACCGACTATGCAATTGTGGTGCTCCCTACTTCCCAGAGCGGCGAGAAACCATCAAGCCGCAGTCACCGAATCACAAGGGAACGGGACACCGACATGAGCACCTCGACGCACACCTCCACGCACACCTCCGGCCCTACCCCCATCTACGAAGAGCTCGTCGAGGAGCACGGAGACATCCTCGCCGAAGCGCGCGAGGCGGCCGAGCGTTCCCAGCAGACGGCGTCCCAGGCACTGGACTGGAGTGACCTGCGCCGCCGCCCGTGAGAGGCGGCCTTGCTGACGGTCCGCGTCCGATGAGAGTGGCAAGGTAGGCCCGCCCCGCAGGGCGCGCCGGCTCAGTCCGTTCGGGGAAAAGCATCCACGAGCCGCGTCGGAGCTGCTTGCTTCCAGGAGTCCACGAGGATGTCCCGCAGCTCGCCGATGTCCTCCAACGCGTTCAGCCGTACCCTCACCCAGGCGGAGCCGGCTTCGTGCGGCGGCACCCAGAACTTCGCCGGCTCCGCGGCAATCAACTCTTTCCGCTCGTGCTTCGGGCATCGCACGGCGAACGAGGACTCATCGTCGGGAATCGTGACGAACATCTTTCCGGCGACCCGGAATGTGGGCATCTCCCAGGCCACCTTCTCCACCGTCTCGGGCAGGGAAAGGGCGATACGGCGGACATCGGCGGAATCCATCACGGCCACCAGCTTAGAGGAGTAGCCACCCGCTGAGACATGGAGAAGCCGGGAGCCGGTTCAAGGGCCGCAACGCTCCTCGGTCACGAGGGGGAGCGGGAACCTTTGTCCCGGATCAGGTTCTCCACGTGGTCGAAGCGCGTGTGCAGCGTATGCAGTTCCGAGCGGAGCGCTTCCGCGTCCTCGCGTGCATAATTCCCCACCGCCTTGCCCACGCGGATCACGTCCTGCTCCGCGCGCCCGACGAACCAGGTGGCGAGGGCTGCCGTGATGACCCCGAACGCAGTGATGGCGCTGAGCATCAAGAACGAAGCAATGATGCGGCCCCACAGCGTGACCGGATAGAAATCCCCGTAACCCACGGTGGTCGCCGTCTCGATCGACCACCACAAAGCCCTCGGGTATGACGTGATATTGGCGTGCGGCGCACCGGATTCGGCGACCACGACCAGAGCGGCACCGCCGAGAAGTACCGCGGTCATGACCAGCGTGACCCAGAACGCCGCCTGTGCATGAAGCCGGCGCCAGGATTCATTGCTGAAGAGGCGGTTCAGCACGGACAAGAGAAACGACGGCACCAACGGGTGTCACCTTCCACTGCGGGTCCGGTGGGAAACCAGCCGTCAGCCCTCGCTGACCTCACGCAGGCATTAACCCTGACCACAAGGCTGACAACAGGGCTGACATTAACAGGGGCGGCGGAAATGCCCGGAGATGTCCACGGTCACTTCGACGACCGATCCTGGCGCGGTCCGGCAGGAATATCGCCGCGGACCGCGTGCGCATAGAGCGCCAGGGTGTCGGCCGTGAAGTAGGAGCTGTAAGAGACGTCCGGGAAGTCGCCGCCGGTGTGGTAGCCGCCGATGACGCCGATCAGGGCGTAGCCGGTGAAGTCCCGTACCAGGAACGGCCCGCCGGAGGTGCCGCCGATGTAGCCCGCGCAGGCGATCTCCAGGAAGTCCCCGGGGGCGGCCGGGTCGGTGCTGGTGTAGCGATGTGTGGAGGAGGTGCAGTCCAGGGGCTTGGGATGGCTGGTGTCGCTGTTGCCGGGGTAGCCGATGAGCCGTACCTTCCGGTGGTCGTACCCGGGGTACGGGAGCAGGTCGAAGCCGCCCGTCACGTCCTCCACCTCCTGCCCGTCGCTCCTCGCCCCCAGCCGCACGACCGCGTAGTCCCAGCGGGCCCCCGCGTCGGTACCGAGGTCGTAATACCGCTGGTCGAGGTAGCTGCGGTCGACGGGGTAGATCCCGTGCGGGGTGAGCCCGTCGTGGTACTGCGGTACGAACGAAAGGTGCCGCTTCGGGTCGGGGGAGCGCAGACAGTGCCCGGCGCTGACCACGAGGTTGCGACGCGGGCTGCGTACGACCGTGCCGCCGCAGAACCGGCCGGTGTTGCTGCCGTCCGTCCAGAAGAAGGTCCCCACCTGGGGGAGGCCGTCGAACGGGTGGCTCGGGGGAGGGGGGTCCGTTGCCGGGCGCGGCGTCCTTGAACTCCTGGTGACGACGGCGGGCTTTGCGGCCCGCATCCGCTGCGCGGTCCAGTAGGTGCCGGCCGACGCGGCGGGGTGAGCGGGGCCGTCCGGCGCGCCCGCCGCGTGTGCGAGGGGCCCGGGCGCGAGGGCGAGCGACACTCCGAGGAGCAGGGTGGTGAGCAGGAGGGCGAGGCGGCCGTGTGCAGCAGTCGGTCTGCTCATGATCCGGGTCCTTCCCAGGGCATGGCGTACGGAAGGGGACAGGCGCGAGCGAGCGTGCCATCGTCCTACGGCCAAGGGGCGCAGCGCGAGAGGCCGGGCCGGAATTCCTCGACTCCCTCCGTGAGTATGAATTACGCACAGTGACAGGGGGCGGGTGTCGGGCGCACACCGCTCGCTCGCCGCCCGCGACGGCGCGGAGGTAACCTGAATCCACTGCTCCTGCAGCCCCCGTCCGGGGAGGTCGGATGACCGACGCTGTGAGCCTCCGCCCCAGCAAGGCGGACGCACTCCGCTACACCCCCATCGCCGAGCACGGTCTGATCGGGGACATGCGTACGGCCGCACTCGTCGGCACCAATGGCACCATCGACTGGTATTGCTGCACGCGCTTCGACGCCCCCAGTGTCTTCGCGGCGATCCTCGACGCGGACCGGGGCGGGGCCTTCGAGCTGGCCCCGGACGTTCCCGCCCGGACGAAGCAGTTCTACTTCCCCGATACCAACATCCTGATCACGCGGTTCTTCGCGGACCACGGCGTCGGCGAGGTCCAGGACTTCATGCCGATCGTCGACGACTCCCACGAAGCGGACCGCCACCGGCTGATCCGGCGGGTGCTCTGTGTGCGCGGGGCCGTGCCGTTCACCGCCCGGGTGGCGCCCCGCTTCGACTACGGACGCACGACGCACACCGTGAGCATGCGGCAGGGCCAGACCGTGTTCGACTCCCCGGATCTCTCGCTGGCGCTGACGTCCAGCGTTCCGGTCGAGATCGACGGCCCGGACGCCACGTCCTCGTTCCTGCTGGGCGAGGGGGAGTCCGCAGTCTTCGCACTCGACCGGATCGGCGGCGGGGTGGAGCCGCGGGCCTGCCCGCTGACGGAGGCGGAAGACCTGTTCGGTGCCACGGTGCGGTATTGGCGCACCTGGCTGTCGCACTCCCGCTACCGAGGGCGCTGGCGGGAGATGGTGCACCGCTCCGCGCTCACCCTCAAGCTCCTCACATATGCCCCGACCGGCGCCATCGTGGCCGCCCCCACCACCAGCCTGCCCGAACAGATCGGCGGCGAGCGCAATTGGGACTACCGCTATGCATGGGTGAGGGACGCCGCGTTCTGCATCTACGCACTGCTGAGACTGGGCTTCACCGACGAGGCCAAGGCCTTTGTGCACTTCCTGTCCGAGAACCTCGTCCTCAACGACGGTGCCGACGGCCCGCTGCAGATCATGTACGGCATCGACGGCCGCAGCGAGCTTCCCGAGGAAGAACTCCTGCACTGGGAAGGACACCTGGGCTCCTCGCCCGTCCGGATCGGCAACGAGGCCGTCCACCAGCTCCAACTGGACATCTACGGGGCCCTCATCGACTCGCTCTACCTCTACGACAAATGGGGGGAGCCGCTGCACAGCGGGCACTGGGCCACCGTCGGCACCCTGGTCAACTGGGTCTGTGAGCACTGGGACCAGCCGGACGAAGGCATTTGGGAGACGCGCAGCAAATCCCAGCGCTTTCTGTACTCACAGCTGATGTGCTGGGTGGCCATCGAGCGCGCGATACGCATCGCCACCCACCGGGGTCTGCCGGCGGATATGCCGCGCTGGGCGCATGCCCGCGACGCGATCTACCAGCGGATCATGGATTCTGGCTGGTCCAGCAGGCGCAACGCGTTCGTCCAGCACGAGGGCGACGAAGTGCTTGACGCTTCCGTCCTGATGATGCCGCTGGCCAAGTTCATCTCTCCCACCGACCCGAAGTGGCTCTCCACTCTGGATGCGCTGGGCGAGGAGCTGGTGTCCGACTCCCTGGTCTACCGCTATGACCCCCGCCGCAGCCCCGACGGGCTGCGCGGCCAGGAGGGCACCTTCTCGATCTGCTCGTTCTGGTACGTCGAGGCGCTGTCCCGCGCCGGCCGGGTGGACGAGGCCCGGCTCGCCTTCGAGAAGATGCTCACCTACGCCAATCACCTCGGGCTGTACGCCGAAGAGATCGGCCACACCGGCGAACAGATCGGCAACTTCCCGCAGGCCTTCACCCATCTCGGCCTCATCAGCGCGGCATTCAACCTTGACCGGGCGCTGGGCTGACGCACCGCAGAGCCCCGCGGGAGGCGTAGGCCTGGGACGTGGGTTCAGGACCTGGAGCGGCGGCTCACGTCCGGGCTGACGAGGGGGCTGTGCGGCAGCAACACGCCTGGAACAGCAGCGCTTTGATGAATGATCAGGTCCGATTCCCCGGATTCCCGACAGAAGTCTTGACGCACCTTTCCGCGACAGTTCCGTGGGCGGCTGGAACAACGCCGTGTGGAACATGGTGTTCTCAGGGGTCGAGGGAGCCCCCGCGCAGAGTTTTCCCGAACCCCCGTACACCACTCTCGACACCACCCCGGTCTCTCGCGAAAAGCCGTTCCTCTACCTCGACGGGGCCGGCTACCGCGTCTTCCTGCCCGAGAAGCGCACCAACGCCCGCGGCACCACCTGGGGAAACGGCACACCACGAGGCCAGTCCCTGCCGCTCGGACAGTTCTACGTGGCCAAGCCCGGTGTCGACGCGGCGACCCTCAACGCCGCGCTGGGTCAGGGCCTCAACCTGCTGCTCACGCCCGGGATTTATCACCTCGACCGGCCGGTCGAGGTCCAGCGTGCGAACACCGTGGTCCTGGGGCTCGGGTATGCGACCCTCGTTCCGGACAACGGCGTCACGGCCTTGAAGGTCGCCGACGTCGACGGTGTGCGGCTCGCCGGATTCCTGATCGACGCCGGCCCGGTCAACTCCGCCACGCTGCTGGAGATCGGCCCCGAGGGCGCCTCCGCAAGCCACACCGTCAATCCGACCACGATGCAGGACGTCTTCATCCGCATCGGCGCACTTCAACAAGTACGACGTGGAGTGGCGCGGCGAGCGGGGACGCACGGTCTTCTTCCAGAACGAGAAGGCGTACGACGCGCCCAACCAGGCCGCGGTGCAGAACGGCAGCACCAAGGGGTACGCCGCGTACAAGATCGCCGACGGGGTGACCACGCACGAAGGGTGGGGCCTGGGCAGCTACTGCTTGTCCTTTCCCTGAGTCCTGACCGTAATTCCTGATCCTCGGGTCGCTCGGGTCGCTCGGGTCGCTCAGACTCCGCAGTTCCCTCAGGCCACCATGATCACCAAGCGCCCCCTGGGACGGTGCAAGCCTCCGTTCGGCACCGGCCGGCGGCATCGTGCCCAGGGGGCCGTGACGGGCGGGCCGGCCGCCCGGCCTACCGTAGGGCGGCGCATCTGTTGAGCCTGGAGAGTCATGACCATCGAAGAATCCGCCTTCCGAGGGCGGATGCCTGCCCGGACCGGTGACCTGGCGGTCGAGCGGCACGGCATCGAGCCGGTGCCCGAAAACAACCGCTACGGAAAATCTGCCCGCCTTTTCACCGTGTGGTTCGCCCCCAACCTCACCATGACCGGAGTGTTCTCCGGCACCGTGGGCATCTCCCTGGGGCTGGACTTCTGGACGGCCCTCACGGCCATGGTGCTCGGCACGATCGTCGGTGCGGTGCCCGCCGCCTACCTCGGCACCTGGGGCAGCCAGACCGGGACCGGTCAGCTGCCGCTGTCGCGGCTGGCCTTCGGCCGTGGTGTGGCGCTGCCCGGCATCATGCAGTGGCTCTCCTCCGTCGCCTGGGATGCGCTGATCGGCCTCTTCGGTGGTGAAGCGCTGGCCCAACTGCTCGGTTGGCCGTTCTGGCTGGGCGCGCTGGTGGTCCTGCTGCTCCAGGGAGCCGTCGGCGTCTTTGGCTACGAGGCGCTCCACCAGCTCCAAACGGTGATGACCTTCGTGCTGGGCGCCGCGTTCCTGGTCCTGAGCGTCAAGCTGCTGTCCGGGGTGCCGCTTCCCGTATCGAGCTCCGCACACGGCGCCGATCGCCTGGGTGCCTTTGTCCTGACCAGCACCGTCGCGCTGAGCCTGGCCATCTCGTGGGCCCCGTACGCGTCGGACTTCAGCCGTTACCTGCCCCGTGCGACCTCCCGGCCCAGGATGTTCTGGTACTCCGTGCTCGGCATGGTGCTCTCGTTCGCCTGGGTGCAGGCGCTGGGGCTCTGGGGAGCCAAGCTGTTCACCGATCAGACCGCCGCCGGGGTGCACGGGCTGCTCGGCGGCGGGGTCCTCGGCGCCTTCGGCCTGCTGGCCATTGCGGCCGCGGCGGTGTGCAGCAACGCCATGAACGACTACAGCGGTTCCCTGGCGCTCCAGACGGCCGGTATACGGATACCCCGGCCGCTCGCCGCAGCGGCAGCGGCCGTACTCGGTTTTCTGCTGGTGCTGTGGATGCACGCCGCGGACACCGCGGTGCGCTTCCAGAACCTGCTGCTGTTCGTGGGCTATTGGATCCCTGGTTTCGTGGGCATTGTGCTCGTCGACGCGCGGCTGCGCGCCAAGGCCCGTCGCGGCGCGCCGATCGATGTGGAGGCCGAGTTCGCCCGTCCCCAGCCGTGGTGGCCCGCGTGCCTTGCTTTTGTCGTGGCGTTCGCCGCGGCCGTGCCCTTCATGGACACGACCCTGTTCGTCGGCCCGGTCGCGGCCGCACTGCATGGTGCCGATCTCGCGTACTACGTCGCCTTCATCGTGTCTGTGGTGGTCTATGCCCCTATGAGGATCTTTGTGAGTGCGCGTAAGGCGGGTTAAGGCGGGTACGGCACCCGCCGGGCAGTAGTCGGCCGTGGCTGCCCCCGGCGCTCTCCTTCGCGCCGTCATCGGCCCGCCGCTCTGCCCTTCGTGTACGACTGCTGGGTCGAGGGGTGTAGTCCCAGGCGGCGGTAGGTCATGCCGCAGGAGGGTTTGGGGCGCCGTTCGTGTCGGGCCCGCCGGTGGACGGCTTCATGCGGGGTGCCGCGGGCACACGTAGCTCTCGAAGAGCTTGCGGGGTGCGGCGGTCCGGTGCCCACCCGGTGTCCGGTGCCGGGGTGACGAACCCCACCACCTGCCCGGTCCGATGCGCAGGGACGAGTCCGGCGCACACACCAGGTCGTATCCAGACGTATCTGGATGTCACCGGACGCCCCTCTCGCCGAACGCGAAGGGAGAGCCGATGGCTACGACCTACGGCACGACGCCGGCTCGGGGCTCCGCGGGGCGGGCCTGGGGCAGAGCGCTCCTCGGTGGCGCGGTGATGGCGTGCGCACTGGGAGCGGGGAATGCGCTGGGGGAGGCGTTCGCCCGGGCGCTCGGCGTGGACGGTTTCGTGCGGCAGCTGCTGCCTGCCGCGCTGGTGAGTGCGCTGGCCGTCCCCACCGTCATGGGGTTGCGGGCCGCCCGGCCGGCGAGGCGCCGTCCGCTGGGGCTCGGGCCCCTTTCCTTGGCACCGCTCGGCTTCCTCCGCGGCCTGGCCGTCACCGTCTCGTGTGCCGCCGCCGTGCTCGGGGCCGGTACCGCGCTCGGGTGGGTCCGCTGGTCCGGCCTGGACCCGGCGGCCCTCGCCTCGTTCCTGGTGAGCAATGCCCTGGTGGCCGTGCTGCTGGAGGCGCTGCCCGAGGAGGCGACGTTGCGCGGCTATGCCTGGGCCGCGTTGCGCGACCGGCTCGGCGGCGTGGTCTCCGCCCTGGGGGTGACAGCGGTCTTCCTGCTGGTACCGGCGGCATCCACCGTGGTGCAGGCCGGGGTCTCCCGCTTGGTGGGCGTGGTGCCCGAGCCGGTGGGTCTCACCCCCGAGGGGCAGGATCCGATCGCCTACCTGGTGTTGCTCTCGGTCTTCGGGCTCACGCTGGTGGCTGCCCGGACGGCGCCGGGGCCCGCGCCGCTGTGGGCGGCGATCGGCACCCATGTGGCCTTCCTGAGCGTCAACCGTGTGGTGTTCGAGGGTGTACAGCGTGGCGCGGGCTGGTCCGCGAGGGTCGCTCCGGCCCATGCCGCGGTGCTGGAACTGGGGTATCTGGCGGCCACGACGACGGTCTTCGTCGGGGCAAGGCTGGTGGCGTCCCGGATGAGGGCGCGGACGCCTCGGCCCGGGCACCCGTCCGCGGCGACCACGCACAGTGTGGGCAACTGGGTCGGTGCCGGCCCGCTGCTCGTCCCGGCCGGACGGGAGCGGCCGCCCTCCGGCGCCGAATGACAACAGAGAGCGGCCCTTACCCGTCGGCCGGTGAAGCAAACAAGGGTAATGTCCGATTGTTTGCGGCAGATACGGGCACGCGACTGTCCGGAGGATGATGACGGTGGTTCCGCTTTCGCCGGTGCCGCTTCTCGCGCTGATCATTTCGGCGCCGGCGGTGTGCGGTAGGCCTCATGGCCATGGCGGTGCCCCTCCCGGCCGTCCAGTCGCCGGGGTGGCGTGAGGTGTTCCACACCGCTCCGCTTTTCCTTGTCCGCTCGGTACGGGTGCGGGGCCGGCTTTTCGCCGTCAGGGCGAACAAACCATTTCGTCCGACCTCGGAAAATTGTGGTTGGCAGCCGGGGAAGAGGGAACTCTTTCCGGCCTGAAGGCAAGACGACGCGATTGAGGTGAGCTTTATCATGAGCACCGCCGAGGCTCCTCGCACCATGACGGCGTCGCCGGTGCTGGAGCTTCAACTCGACTGCCGGTCCGAGGCCGTCGGACCCGCACGCCACCTCGCTGCCGGCTTCCTGGAGCAAATGGTGCCCGCCACGGAAAAGGAGACCAGGGAGGCGGTGATCCTGGTCGTCTCCGAACTGGTGACCAATGCGGTACGGCACGCGGGCGGTAAGACCTGCACGCTGCGGCTGCGGGCGGGCCCGGAATCGGTGGTGGTCGACGTGGTTGATGCCAGCCCGGTGCTCCCTCGCCCCCGTACCCCGGACGTCAGCGGTGAGGGCGGCGGTTTTGGATGGTCAATGGTCTGCCGCATCGCGAGCGCCGTAGAGATCAGGAAAGAGCCGGCCGGTAAAACCGTGACCGCGGTCATTCCCCTTCAGGGGCCCGCCGCATCGTGACCGGCCAGGCCGTGGCCGATGAGCCACGGCCTGCGCGCAAAGTGGTCCGCCGCCCGGATTTCCTGACGCGGGAATCGAATGCGCCGCGCAAGCGGAAACCATGCCGGACAAGCGGTAACACCCCGCGCAAGCCGGTAATCGTCTCGCTTTGCCCGTGCTCCCGCTCCGGCTGCCGGCAGAGGAAAGTGCCCTTGCCGCAGCGGGATTTGCACGCGCAGCGCGCACCCTCTCGTCCTCCACCGGCGAAGCGCCTTTCCCCTCAGCTCATGTAAGTTCCCGTCAGCTCTCGTCAGCTCATGCCGGAAAGGGCGGGGAGCGGCCACAGCGGCAGGCCCACCACACAAGAATTCCGGCCGGTGGAGTCGGAGGCGTCGGTGGCTTCGACGGCTTCGACGGTATCGGCAGTCTCGGCGCTCTCGGTGGTTACCCGGGATCAGTCAGGAAGTGGCATCCGGCCAGGGAACCTGAACCGTGGTCGGGGCCGTGTAGTCGATGCCCGGTACCGCGAAACCGTAAAGGCGCTGGACCTCGGCGTGGAACCAGTCGAGATCGGCGAGGCGCGCGATGGTCTCGGTGGTGGCCGACTCCCACCTTTCGGTGACGGCGGCCTGGACCGCGCTGTTGAGTTCCCAGCCGTCGAGACGGACCCTGCCGTCCTCATCGGTGTCGAGCGGCCGGACGCCGGTCAGTTGGTCCCACAGGTCGGCCAGCTGTGCAATCGGCGGCACCATGGCCTCGCCGAGCGCGCCGCGCAGCAGGCCGACGTAGAGGGCGATGCCGGGGATGGCGGTGGAGGACTGTGTGACCGCCGCGCCGTTGACGGAGGTCACCGCGCGGCCGCCGACCAGCTTGTCGAGACGTTCGTCGAGCGCCCTGGCGGTGGCTTCGAGGTGGGATTTGGCGGCGCCGATGGTGCCCTGCCGG
Organism: Streptomyces sp. 2114.4; assembly: GCF_900187385.1. Lineage (NCBI taxonomy): Bacteria > Bacillati > Actinomycetota > Actinomycetes > Kitasatosporales > Streptomycetaceae > Streptomyces > Streptomyces sp. 2114.4. Next base: position 297,263 of record NZ_FYEY01000001.1, on the reverse strand, counting down.
TAGATCCCGTCCGTCAGGGGGGAGCCGATGTACGACAGGGCTGCCGTGGTGAACCCGTCGGCGAGCAGACCGCGGTCGGCGAGGTGGCCGACCCACCGTTCCCAGTCCGCGCCACCCATCACCGCAACGGTCTGCTCGATGTCGTCGGCCTCGGCCGGCGGGGTCTCCACCTCCTTGACCTCCGGAGTTCCGTCACCGTCGAAGACGAGGGTCTTGGTGCGGTACGGCTCCCCGATGGGCTTGAGGACCGAGGCGTAGGTGGCACCGGTCTCCGGATCGGTGCGCCGGGGCGCGGCAACCGAGTAGATCAGGTGGTCCAGTCGGCCGAATCGCTGTCGGAGGAGATCGGCGACCTGCTCCTTCATCTCGTCGGAGAACGCGTCGCCGTTGAGGAAGACCATCTCCTGGCCGTGCCGTCGGGCGAGTTCAGCGATGGCGGCGGTGCGGTACCAGCCGGCCGTGGCGGTGCGGCGCTCGGTGGGGGCCTTCTCGAAGCAGACGCCGATGCCGCGGATCCCCGTCCGGGCGAGGCCGGCGATCGTCGCGGCCAGCCCGTACCCGGCCGAGGAGCCGACGACGAGCGCCACCGGGGCGCCATCCGGGACATGGACGGGCGAGGGCGCGGCCTGCCACATCTCCTGTACCAGGCGCTCGCAGCCGGCCGGATGGGAGTCGAGGAAGAGGAATCCGCGGCTGCGCGGGGTGATGACACGTTCGTTCATGACGTACGCCCTTCAGTTCGTCCGGTCCCTCCAGTTCCTCGCGGAGGGGAAGCGGCCGCCACCGGAGCACGTACCGCGTCTGCCAGTCTGCGCCTCCACACCTCCCCGTGATCGTTTCGGCGGGCACAGTGTTGACAGGGTGGTTTTGGAGGGTTTCCCTCGGTACGTTCGTGACGGGTGCCCGTGCGTGGTCCCCGGGACGGACCAGGGGCCCTCCGCATTCAGCGGTGCGGACGCCAAGCACTCCGCCTGGACGTTCCCCCGCCCTCAAGGATCACCAGAGCTTGTCGACCTCGCCCGGGTACAACTCGATGCGGGAGTGCGGGAAGGCGGAGCGGTGCCGCCGGCTCCGGGGCGAGAAGAAGTCGGCCATGGTGACCTTGTCGAAGCCGGGGCGGTCACTGGGGAACGGGGCCAGGGGGGTACCGCCGATCAGCACCGCGCCGGGCAGATGGTGCCAGCCCGCACTTTCGTAGAAGGGCCGGAGCGGGCGGTCGCAGGTGAACAGACCGAGGTCCGGACCGCTCGTCGCCATTGCCTCATGGGCGGCCGTCACCAGACGGCGACCGTGGCCCTGACCGCGGGCGGAGCCACGGGTCACCACCGTGCTCAGCCCCGCGGCCCGGTAGCGCTCGCCGTCATGGACGAGGTGCTTGGTGAGGATGTCCAATGCGGCGAGCACCGTGGCGCCGTCGACGAGCAGCATCGACACCGGTTGCAGGGCCGGGTCGTGGGTGAACGTGCCGGGTGCCGAAGAGGAGTCCGGGGGCCAGGCCTCGTCTCGCAGCTCTGCCACCTGCGTACGCAGCGCGGGCGGGACACCGGGTTCCGGGAATGTCATGATCGGCACCCGCCCATTGTGACTGTCGGTGCGAGGGGGGCCAAGGAATTTCCCGGTGGCCGGCCCGCCCGCCACCTCGGCTCTTGCGGGCCTTCGACGAGCCAGGACCGGCATCATGCCTGCATGCGCACCCCGCCCCAGGGCAGACGATCTCCATGGGATGGCTGAGGCGTTGGGAACGTGTGGTGGAGGAATGCGAGAGCGCGCTGCTGGCCAAGATTTTCCGGACCGACCCGGTTCAGCTCTTCGACGCACTGCGGCAGGAGTGCGATGAGCATGCGGTCGTCTGCAGCCAGAGCCGCGTCCTCGTGCCCAATGACTACACCGTCGAGCTCGCACCACGGGTGCACGATGAACTGGCCGCGCGCGGTGGGCAGGTGGGGCGGTACCTGACCGATGTGCTGGACCGGCACGCCGTCGAGCGCGGATATGAATGGGCGGGTCCGCTGACCGTCCATGTCACCCTCGGCGAGGTGCCGAACGGCCGGTATCGCGTGTCGAGCGCGGCCCTCGCGCACGTTCCCGTCGGTGCCGCTGGCCCCCGTCGGTGACCAGGTGCCGGGCGTCGCATCGCCAGCGGGCCCGCCCCCCCCGTGTCGTGCGGGGCTCGGTACTCCGTTCGCTCCGGCGGGCCGTTCACTCCGTCGAGTCGGCGATCTCGGCAATCACCTGGGCGTGGCAGGGCTCCGGGACGCACCAGCAGCCGAGCCGGCGTCCGCGCAGTGCGGGCAGGAGCGCGAGCAGGTCGGGGCGCTCCAGGAGGTAGGCGCGGTACTTCGCCAACACCTCCGCACGGGACCCGTCCCGGCCCGGACGGAACGGACTGGCCAGCGGCGACGCCGGGAGATGCCAGCCGCCCCGGTGCATCGCACGCCCTACGTAGACCACGTCGGCGTACTCCGGGTCGTCCCGGTGGCCCTTGAGATTGACGACCGTCGTACGTGTCATGCCTTCATTCTCACCCGGCGTGCGCGGCCGTCAGCTCCTGGCCACCGAGTGTCCGTGCTGGCCGCCCGGCCGTCCCCCTCGTGACCGGCCGGGCGGCTGTCCCCCCGGTAACCGGGCGGCCGCCCCCCCCGTGATCGCGTACTTGCGCGGGACGGACCGCCCGGTTCGGGTTTCGCTGTCTGCGACTACCCGTGAACTGCCGGAGCCGGCAGAGGGTTTACAGGGGCCGGGCCCACAGGTCCCACTGGAGGCCCGAGCCGTCGCAGAAGGGGTCGGCCCACTTGCCGCTGCTGACCAGGTCGGTGCCCGCCGCCTGGCAGCCGCTGAGGGTCCAGAACTTCTTGCCGGTCCACACGGTTCCGGGCGGGCCGTCCATCGGCTTGGCCTGGAGGTGGACGGCGGCCGGTGCTGCCTCGGTTGCGGTGGCGGCGTGTGCCTGAGCGGCGCCGCCCAGTCCGACGACCGTGAGTGCGGCGGCAACGAGCGCCGTGGTGAAGATTCGCTTGTTACGCACGTGATGTCCTTTCCCCGTAGCGGCGGGCCCCTTGCAGGCCCGTCACCCTGCACACGGATGAGGCCGCTCCGCGGTATGACACAGGATGATGTGACCTGCGTCACATCGCGATATAGGCGGGGTCACGGCCGCCTCCTCGCAGCGAAGTGCCACTGCCGTGAATGCACTTGACGGGTCGTGAGTGATCGACCGTCAGGGCGCTCCCCCCTCTGTGTGCAGGGCCGCAACGCATGCCCCGATGTCTGTTTTGTCGCCCGGTCGAAGGTGTCGACACCTCGGCTGTGATGGCAGGGCGTCCGACTCCTCGCGCGGCGGGCCGGGCGGCAGAAGTGGAGGTGGTCGGGTGAACTATTCCGACCTGCCGGTTTACCTGTTCTTTTCGGGGTGTTGTCCGGAGGCGCTTGCCTTGGGGGTGTGGGCATGGATAGCGTAACCGGCACCTAAAGCTTTCTGAACAGCTTTAGTGAAAGCTAAACATCGTATTGATCCCGGGTGGGGGAGAAGCATGCAGATCAAGGTTGCGGTGGCTTACCACAGTGGATACGGCCACACCGCAAGGCAGGCGGCGGCCGTCGCGGCCGGTGCGGAGAAGGTTCCGGACACTCAGGTACGCCTGGTCTCCCTCGCCGAACTGAACGACGAAGTGTGGGAGGTGCTGCAGGAGTCCGACGCCCTGATCTTCGGCACGCCGACCTACATGGGCGGCAGCAGCGCCGTCTTCCGCGCATTCGTCGAGGCCACCAGCCAGGTCTGGGGCGACAACATGCGCTGGAAGAACAAGATCGCCGGTGGCTTCACCAACAGCGGCAACATGGCGGGAGACAAGCTCAACGCGCTGATCGACATCGCGCTGTTCGCCGCCCAGCACGGCATGATCTGGGTCGGTCTCGCCGAGTACGGCGGCTGGAACACCTCCTCCGGCAGCCCCGAGGACCTCAACCGGCTCGGCAGCTGGCTGGGCGCCATGTCGCAGTCCAACAACGACGAGGGGGCCGACGTCACCCCCTGTGCCAGCGATCTGCGGACCGCCGAGGCACTTGGCCGCCGGATCGCCGAGACCGCCCACGTGCACCGGGCCGGCCGGGCGGCCGTCGGGTTCGACGAGGTCTCCGCCTGACCGTCCATGATGCGTACGGAGGCCGCTGCGCCCGGGAGGGGGACCCGATGAACAGCCGCCGGACGACCGTGGCGCGGTGCGCGGATGCGTGGTCCGAGGGCGATCCGGGGCGCAGCGTTCAGCCGTCACGCCTGGATCGGAGCGGCCGGCGCATGTTCGCTTCCCGGTGGAACCGCGGTCGCGGATTCCGCGGCGGTCCCCGCTCTCCTCTCAGGTGTGGCCCCGGGCGCTTCCCGTCCGGGGCCGACCGGCTCCGGCGCCTTCCGGGAGGCCGCGACGGCGCCGCTGCACCCTTCCCGCACGCCTGAGCACCCGCTCGGCACCGCATCATTCCCACCCGACCGCACCCCCGCCGAGGACACCGCCGCCGGGCCCCGCACCGGCCTCGTACACGAAGCCGTTGGGCAAGTGCCGGGCCCGATGGCCGAGGGTTTTGCGACATCCGGACGGCGGTTTCACCGATGCCGTAACCGGGCGGGGTGGTTCAACGCGCGCCGCGGCCGGGCCAGGAACGAAAACCCGGCCAGGTGGACCCGTCCACCGGCGCGGAGTACCACAGCCGCCACAGCGCGGAGTACCACAGCCGCCACAGCGCGGAGTGCCACGGCCGCAACGGCGTGGAGTATGACGGCCGCCACGGCGCGGGGCACCTCGCCGCGCCCGGGTGGCACGGCCGGAGCCGGTTCGCCCCCACGCGCAGCCGCTCCCCGGCCGGCTGAAGCTCGTCCCCGTTCGGCAGTCCCATCACTCACACCGTGCCCGCGGCCGCCGCGAGCACGGCATGTCCTGGTCGCGTCCGTCCGTGCGGCCGTTGCCACCTGCCATCCCGAGGAGACCAGCCATGTTCAAGACCACCACCGACGCCGAGCTGGCGGGCAACCCGATCGACGAGGTGATCGGGTCCACCATCCGCTACGCGGCACTCACCTCCGCCGCCAAGCTCGGCATTTTCACCGCGCTGGAGGAGGACGGTCCCCAGACCCTCGACGAGCTGGCCAAGTCCATCGGCGCGAGTACGGACGGCACCCGCGCGGTGGCCGACGTCGCCGCCGTCCTGGGCTGGCTCACCCTGGAGGACGGGCGCTACCGCAACGGCCCGCTCGCCGAACGCTGGCTGGGCAAGAACGCCGAGTACGACTTCACCCCGGCGCTGTTGTGGGCCTACGAACTCACCAACGTCATGTGGGATCTGCCGCAGGCCGTACGGGACGGCAAGCCCGCCCGGTCGTTGTGGGAGCGCTGGGCCGGCAACCCCGAGGCCGGGCGGGACTTCTCCGCGTACATGCGGGTCAAGTCGCGCCTGACGGTGCGGTCCATCGTCGATGCCGTGCCGCTGCCCGAAGGGGCGCGGCGCCTGCTGGACCTGGGCGGCTCGCACGGTCTGCACTCCATGGCCATGTGCGAACGGCACCCCGGACTCACCGCGACCATCGTCGACCTGCCCGAGGCGCTTGCCGACACCGGAGCCGCGATCGAGGAGGCGGGGCTGGCCGACCGGATCAGCCTCCAGCGCGGCAGCTTCCTCAGCGGCGACCTCGGCACCGGCTATGACGTGGTCTTCCTCTTCGAGATCGTGCACAACCACACCGACGAGGAGAACCGGGACCTGATCGCGCGGGCCGCCAAGGCGCTGCGGCCCGGCGGCCGGATCGTGGTGCTGGAAGACGTCCGCGGCGAACAGCTCGACGAGCACAACGCGGCGTTCTCCCTGGCGATGTACGCCTGCTCCGGCGACCGCACCTACAGCCTGCCGGAGATCTCCGGGTGGCTCACCGGGGCGGGCCTGAAGACCGTCGAGCGGATCGCACTGCCCTCATCCGTCTCCCTGGTCGTCGGCACCAAGTAACGCCGGCAGCCGGGGAAGGGGGGAGCACCGTGCAGATCGATCTGGCACACCGGGCGACCAGCGCATGGCTGGACGCCGCGGACCTCGCTCGTGAGGTGTACGCCCAGGCATATGGCGCCGATGTGGCGCCCCGGCCCGACTCGTTCATCGTCGCCCGCCCGGCCTGCGGCGGGGCGGCGGAGCCCTGCCCGCCACTGGCCTGCGCGGGGCTCACCTTCGGCAGGGAGCAGGAGTTGTTCTCCGAGCGGTACCTCGACACCGGAGTCGAAGCCGCCGTACGGGCCCACCTCGGGGTCACGGTGGACCGCAGGCGGGTGGTGGAGGTGGGGGCACTGGCCACCCGCCGCGTCTCGGTCGGCCGCGAACTGATCAGAGCCACCCCGATCATCTCCTGGTGCCTGGGCATGGAGTACATCCTGTGCACCGTCACCCGGAGCCTGATCACGACGCTGGGCCGTACCGGCATCTGCTTCGTGCCGTTCGGGCCCGCCGACCCGGGCCGGCTGTCCCCGGAGGAGGCGGCGTGCTGGGGCTCGTACTACGACCACCAGCCGCAGGTCGGCGTCATCGCGCTGAACGCCCTGGACCGGCTGTTCTCCGACGCCACCGGGCGTTACTCGGTCACCGATCTCCAACTGAGCATCAGCGCCATGGAGGTGGCCGGTCATGCGGGCCATTAGGGAGAGCCTGGTCAGGTTCGGTGAGTCGGCACGCCCGATGATCGAGGTACTGGGGGAGGACGGCACCCCGGCCCGGACCCTCAGCTACCAGGAGGTCACCCGCCGGGCCGCGGACCTCGCCCACCGGATCGGGCGGGGGGACGGCCGGCCGCTGCGCATCGGTGTGGTCTGCGGCAACACCCCCGAATTCGTGGTCGCCGACCTGGCGCTGATCGCCGCACACGCCATCGAGGTGCCGGTCCCGCTCGCCTTCTCCGCCGAACAGGCCGCCGGCCTGCTGGCGGAGACCGAGCTGTGCCTGGCGGACGCGGCCGGGCAGGAGCGGCTGACGCAGTGGGGGAGGGACCGGGTCCTGGGCCCGCACTGCACGGTGCTGCCGCTGTCCACGGACGAGCCCGTGCCGTCCGCGCCGTTGGTGCTGCCACCGGCCGGCGCCGGCCGGACGGACTGGGAGTGCAAGGTCATCCACACCTCCGGCACCACCTCACGCCCCAAAGGCGTGCGGATCCGGGCGGCGGCGCTGAATGAACTGCTGCGATCGCTGCGGTCGGTGATGCCCCGCGGGGCGTTCACCCGCTACCTCTCCCTCGTCCCGTTCAGCCTGCTCATCGAGCAGGTCACCGGCCTCTACATGGTCCTGCTCGACGGCGGGACGCTCGTCCTGATGCCGCCGGGCAAGGCCCTGGTCGGCACCGCGGCGGCGGCCGCGGCGGACGCCCTGCCGTATGTGGCGGCGTCCCGCCCGACCGCGATGGTCGCCACACCCGCGCTCGTCGATGCCTTCGCCACCGCCGCCGACGAGGCCGCGGCGAGCGGACGGGCGGTGGCACCGGCCCTGTTCGGGACTCCCGGCGCGCCGCTCATCTGCTGCGGCGGTGCGCCCGTGCACCCCGATCTGCTGCACCGCCTGGAGGAGCACGGCCTCCCCGTCCACGAGGGGTACGGCCTCTCCGAGAACAGCTCCGTGGTCAGCTGGAACACCCCGTCCGCCCGCCGCCTGGGCACCGTGGGCCGCCCGCTGCCGCACGTCCGCGTCAAGATCGCCGATGATGGCGAACTCCTGGTCAGCAGCACCTCGCTGTTCGCCGGTTACACCCGCGACGACCCCTCCAGCCTCCTCCTCGACGCCGACGGCTGGCTCCGCACCGGCGACCTCGCCCACCTCGACGAGGAGGGGTTCCTCCGCATCACCGGACGCAAGAAGAACGTCATCATCACCGCGGCGGGCCGCAACGTGGCTCCCGAGTGGGTCGAGGCACAGTACGCCCAACTCCCGTTCGTCCGCGCCGTCGCGGTGGTCGGTGACGGACTCACCGCCCTGCACGGACTCTTCCTCGTCGACGGCTCCACCGGCCTCGCGGCGGCCGAGGCGGCCGTGCGGGAGTTCGGCGAGGCGCACCTCTCCGAAGTGGAGCGGGTCGCCGTACCGCATCTCGTGGTGGCCGACGACCACCTCTACCGCAGGTTCTTCACCGTCACCGGCAGGCCCATGAGGGCAGCCATCCGCACCGCTCTGACCGAGGGAACGCTGCACGACCACCAAGGAGCTGACGCATGACCACGATCGCTGACGTCCGGCCCTACGGCGCCGCCACCGGCCGACTCGTGCAACCGGCCGGGGACCGCTCGCTGGGTGCGCTGGACCCCGCCTGGGTCACCGGGCTGCTCGCCGACGCCGGCTTCCTGCTCTTCCGCGGTTTCCACACCGGCCTGGCGGAGTTCACCTCGTTCGTGAAGGCGCACTCCAGCCGGATCACCCTCGACCCGGCGCGCTCCTTCCACGGCGGTGAGGTGGCGCAGAAGGTGGACGCGGGCACCGGCGCCGTCGGCCTCCACCTGGAGAACGGCAACAGCCCCTTCGGCCCCGACCTGACGTGGTTCCTGTGCGAGAAGGCCGCCGCCAGGGGCTCGCAGACCACGGTCTGTGACGGCTACCGCGTCTGGGACGCGGCCGGCGACACGGCCCGCGCGGTCTTCGGCATCAAGGACATCATGTACAGCCGCCGGGTGGAGGAGCCCAAGTGGAAGGCGTTCGTCTGCCACCAGACCGAGGGCCGCAAGAAACTCGACGACATCACCTTCGCCGATATGAAGGAGCTGGTGGGCAGGAACGTGTCCACCACCCTTCAGCTCGGCGACGACGGTTCCCTCCACTACGCGTTCCGCACCGGCGCCGCCCGTGCCACGCTCTTCGGCAGCCGGCTCGCCTGGGCCAACAGCATCTTCGGCCCCTCGTATCACTACGAGGCCCCGCGCATCACCTTCGCCGACGGCACCGAGATACCCGATGAACTCCTCGCCGAATTCCGCCGGCTCACCACCGAACTGACCGAGGAGATCGACTGGCAGGACGGCGATCTGGCGCTGATCGACAACACCCGGGTGATGCACGGCCGACGCGAAATCCTCGACACCGACCGGACCGTCTACAACGCACAGAGCTACCTCGACCCCGCGCTGACGGCCGCGGCGCGGGACGAGAAGGCGCGGCGATGACCACCCCACTCACCGGGCTCGACGACGAGCGGGTGCGCGCCGTCCTGGACGAGATCGCCCGCTGTGCCGAGCACCACGATCCGGACGTGATGAAGCGCGCCTACGCCACGGCGGCCGACTGGCCGCAGCCGCCCACCGCCCGGCAGGCCGCCGAGCTGTGTGCCCAGGCCGCGCTGCCCGTGCACCGGGAGGTCGGCACCTTCCTGTACCAGCTCGTACGGAGCCTGCGGCCGGCCCTCGTGGTGGAGTTCGGCACCTCCTTCGGCGCTTCGACGCTCTATGCGGCGGCGGCGCTGCGCGACAATGGCGGCGGCCGCATCATCGGCTCGGAGCTGCACCCCGGCAAGGCCGACCGTGCACGCGGCCACCTGCAGCGGGCGGGGCTCGATGCCTACGCCGAGATCAGGACCGGCGACGCCCGCGAACGGCTCGCCGCGCTTCCCGGTCCGGTCGACCTGGTGCTGCTGGACGGATGGAAGGAGCTCTACCTGCCGGTCCTCAAGGTGCTGGAACCCGCCCTGCGGGCCGGCTCCCTGGTGGTCTCCGACAACCTGCCGATGCTGCCGCCCGAGTTCACCGACCACGTCCGCACCGCCGGCAACGGCTACCTCTCCCAGCAGCTCCCGCTGGGAGACGGCATCGAATTCTCCCTCCGCCTCCAGCACGCAGCATGACGCCACGGCCGGCCCGGCTCCGCGCCCCCGCCGGCCCGCGCGTCACCCCGTACGCACGGAAAGGCACCGAACACCCGTGAAACCCCGAACCCCCCGCCGTACCCTGCTCCGGGCCGGCCTCGCCGCACTGCCCCTGGCGTCGGTGACACCGGCCGCACATGCCGCCGAGCGGACCGGCCGCCTCACCGCCGCCGATGTCTCCGCCTGGACCGAGGCCTATCTGGAGGCCTGGCGGACCAAGAACGACACCGCCGCGGTCCGGCTGTTCACCCCCGACGCCGTGTACGAGGCGGTGCCCGGCGTCCCGGCCCAGACCTTCCGCGGGCGCGAGGCCATCGGCCGCTACTGGCGTGACATCACCGCAGGCCAGAGCGAGATGACCGGCCGTCACGGCACGCCCGTCGTCACCGGGAACCGGGCGGCCGTCGAACTCTGGGTCACACTGCGGGCCCCCGCCATCAACCCCGACGGCGACCACTGGGTCACCTTCCTGGAGACCAACATCCTGCTCTTCGCCCCCGACGGCCGCTGCCGGCGCAACACCGAGTACTGGAACCTCCAGACGGGCCGCCTGGCACCGCCCCAGGGGTGGGGCACTGCATGAGCACCGCCCGTTCGCTCCTCACCGGGGGCCGCGTCCTCACCATGGACCCGGCCCTCGGTGAACTGCCGTCCGCCGACATCCTGGTGGAGGACGGCCGGATCACCGCCGTGGAACCCCGTATCGACGCCTCGGGGGTGGACGAACGCATCGACGCCCACGGGTGCCTCGTGCTCCCCGGCTTCATCGACACCCACCGCCACATGTGGCAGGCGGCACTGCGCGGCAGCGGCGCCGACCAGACCCTCGACCAGTACTTCGCGACCGTCCTGCACACCCTGGCACCCCGGCTCACCGCCGACGATCTTCACCTGGGGAACCTGCTGAGCGCGCTGGGCGCCCTGGACGCGGGGGTGACCACCGTCCAGGACATCTCCAACATCGCCAAGCCGACCGAGGAGCACACCGACGCCCTGCTCGACGCGCTCACCGACGCGGGGCTGCGCAGCGTCTTCGCCTACGGACACGGCACGGCACAGGACGCCCGCCGGGTCCGTACCCGCAGGCTGCACGCCGAGGACGGCCTGGTGACCATGGCACTCAACGCCGAGGCCGGCAGCGACGAGACCATCCGGCGCGGCTGGGGCCTGGCCCGTGAACTGGACGTGCCGACCGCGCTGCACATCCGGGCCGGCAGCCCGGTCTCCCGGCTGCGCCGCCTCGGGGTGCTGCGGCCCGGGACGGTGTTCATCCACGGCACCGGGATGGACGCCGGCGAACTGCGGCTGATCCACGACAGCGGTGGGGCGCTGTCGGTCGCGCCCGCCATCGAAATGACCATGGGCCACGGCCTGCCCCCGTTCGCCGAGGCGGTGGCCGCCGGCCTGCGCCCCAGCCTCAGCGTGGACGTCGAAGTCGCCGCGCCCAGCGACATGTTCACGCAGCTGCGGGCCGCCTTCCAGATCGGGCGCTTCGCGGCCCTGCAGGGCCATGCGGGCCCTGACGCACCCCTGCTCACGGCCCGGGAGGTCCTGGAGTTCGCCACGCTCGGCGGCGCCGAAGCGCTCGGGATGGCGGACCGCATCGGCTCGCTGGCCCCCGGCAAGCAGGCCGATGTGATCGTGCTGCGGACCGACCGGCCCGGTGTGGCGCCGGTCCATGACGCCACCGCGGCCGTCGTGTCGTCGATGGACCGCGCCGATGTCGACACCGTGATGGTCGCCGGGCGGATCGCCAAGCGGCGGGGGCGGCTGGTGTACGCCGGGTTGCCGCGGCTGCTGGCACGGGCACAGGACCTGCGCGACCGGCTGGCCGACCGCTGACGCCACCGCGTCAGCGGCGGATCAGCACGCCTTCCTCGATGGCGGCGAGCGCGATCCGCAACTGCTCGCTGAGGGCCTTCGCGGTGCGTTCCGGAATGCGGTCGACGAGCCGGGCATGCACGGCGGTGGTGGCGCGCACCGCCGCTTCGGCGGTCTCCACCCCGCTCGGCGTGAGCTGCACCCAGCTGCTGCGCGCATCGTCCTCGGCCGCCGCGCGCGTGACATAGCCGGCGGCCACCAGGCGCTTGATGATATTGCTGGTCCCACCGGAGGACAGCAGGAGTGCGTGCGTGAGCTCGGTCGGCTTGAGGCGGTAGGGAGCGCCGATCCGCCGCAGGGTGGCGAGCACTCCGTACTCGGCCTGGGTCAGCCCCAGCTTCTCCAGTTCGGCACTTGCCGCGACGTCGAAGGCCGACACCAACAGGGCGGTCCGTTTGGCGAGTTCCAGCGGGAGACCGGCGATTTCGGGCAGCTCGTGTCCCCATGCCGAGATGATCTCGTCTACGTGGTCAGGCTCCACCGTGAACCGCCTTCCCTCTTCCTCATAGCTCAGTACAAAGATATCCCACCGTCCGGACAGGCACCCTCTGACCTGGGGAGACTGTGTGGTCGCCAGATGTGGGCATGGTGAAAAGCTTTCCAAGTACCTTTCAATATAGCTTTTCTCAATGCTTTTCCTCTATGCTTCTCCCGTGTTTCCTCGTGAGTCGAAGCGTGCTCTGGCCATGAGAGCGGTCCTGGCCCTGGCTCTGACCGGCGCCTCCGCCTGCGCCGGCCGTGCCGGCGACCCGGCGCCGCCAGGGAGCGCGATGGCGCAAACCCATCGCTCCACGAAGGAAGGAACCGCCGGCATGGCAGAGTTCAGCGCCGCACCGGACCGGCTGCCGTCGTGCTTCCGCGGCGTCCGGGGCGCCACCGCGTACCGTCTGCCCGGTTCCGCGGGCCGCGGCCGTCTGGTCACCGTGGGCAGCGGTCCGCACGGTGTCGTCTTCGCCCCCATCTCCTGGGGCGATGCCTGCGAATGGGCGGCCGAGGCCAAGCGGCTCGCGGCCGGCGGCTACCACGTCGTCACCTTCGACTGGGGCGGGGACCGCCGCCGGACCGTGGCCGACGCGACCCGCTTGCTGCGGTCGCGCGGCACCACGAGCGTGGCCTGGGTGGGAGGCTGCCTGGGCGGCACGCTCATGCTCGGCATGCTCACGGACCGCACCGCCCGCCCCGCCGGAGTCGCCGGCATCAGCCCGCTGGCCTCCCTGGGCGGCTACACCGCCGGGAGCGGTACCTCCTACGACGGCGAACTGCTGCTCCTGGGCACCGCCGACGATCCGCTCTCCGACGAGGGAAAGCTGCGCGAGGTCGCCCACGGTTTTCCGAAGGCCGAGGTCACCGTCCTGCCCGGTGCTCTCCACGCAGCCGAGATCTTCGCCGGTCCGCACGGCGTGGCGGCCCGCCGCAGCCTGGACGGCTTCCTCGGGCGGACCTTCGCCCCTGCGGGCGGCTGACCTGCGAGGTTCGAGCCCCGGTACCGCCCCGGCCGCCGAAGCGCCGGGGCGGCACCGGGATGTGGGGCCGGTCAGGAGTGAGTGGCGAAGTCCTGAGTCCACCAGGGGCCGTTGGCGCTGAGATTGACGCCCACGCCGGTGGATTTGTACGAGCAGTTGAGGAGGTTGTCGCGATGGCCCGGGCTCTCCATCCAGCCCTTCATCGCCGTCGCCGGATCCTTGGGACTCTTGAAGATGTTCTCGGCCCAACTGCTCCACGCGAAACCGGCTTTGGTCATCCGCGTTCCCGGGTCCACGCCTTCCGGGGTGTTGTGCTCGTAGTAGTTGCGGGCCGCCATGTCGTCCGAGTGGGCCTGCGCCGCGACCTGCAGATGGGAGTCGACGGTGAGCGGACCACAACCGTGCTGCGCCCGCTGGGCGTTGACGAGCTCGACGATCTTCTGCGCGAACGCCGCGGCGGTGCCCGTCGCGGCCCGGTTTCCGGCCGGGGCGGCGGCCCCCGTTCCCGACTCGGGACGGGCCGCGCGCGGCTCTGCGCTCTGGGCGGTGTCCGCGCTGCGGCCGGTGCGCGAGGCGTGCGGCCGGGGCGCGGAGTGCCGCTTGCCGTGTCGTTCCGCCTCGGACGGGGAGGCCGAGGGCCGGTGGCTCTTGGCCGGGCGCGAGGCGGTCGGCACCGGGGGAGTGGAGGTCGTGGCGGTCGGAGCCACCGGCGCGGACTGGTCTGCCGCGAGCGCCTGGTCGGTTCCGGAGCCGGACCGTATCAGCGCCACGCCGGAGGCGCCCACCACGATCACCGAGGCCACGGCCAGCAGCGTCGCGTTCCGCCGGGGGTGAGAGCCGCCGCGGTGCTGACCGCCGCTCCGTCCGTGCCGGCCCCCTGAGCGGCCGCCGGGGCCGGACGGGCCGGAACGCCGCGGTGCGGCGGAGCCGTTCGCCCGGCGGCCGCCGCCCGTCGGGGCCTCGTCGTGGAACTCCGTCTGCAGGTGGTCGTTGTTCATGGTTCCGTTTCCTGTGGGGGCTGGGGATCTGCCGGCCGGGCGGAGCCACGTGGCGCGTGGTCCGTGGGGGCCGACACATGGGAGATCCCGGGAACGGACCCGGATAACGAAAAGCTCGGAAGTTTTTTCGTGTCTTCCTCAACGGTCTCCACGGTGGCCTCCTCGGAGGTCGTGCCGCAGCCTCTCGGCCCTCACGCCGCGGGTCGGCCGGCATCCATGACGCGTGGCGGGCCTCGGCACGGGACTGAGCCCCGCGCGTGGCTCCGGGCGCGGCCGCTTCCCGGATCCGCGTAGGTTTTTCTGTTATTGCGACGGGCTCGCGGGGTCACCTGAGTGCGGGGGCTACGAGTACGCACGGATGAACAGGGTGAATGGGCGTGAAGCAGGAAAACGGGACGGCGGCTGTCGAGGCCGCCAAGGCCGGGGACGAGCATGCCCGGGAGGAGCTGATCGCCTCCTACCTGCCGCTGATCTACAACGTCGTGGGGCGTGCACTGGACGGCCATGCGGACGTCGATGACGTGGTGCAGGAGACCATGCTGCGGGTCCTGGAGTCGCTGTCGGACCTGCGGGAGCCGGCGTCCTTCCGCTCCTGGCTGGTGGCGATCGCCATGAACCAGGTGCGCCGCCGGTGGACCGCCGACCGCAAGGCACCCGTTGTCGGCTGGGACCAGGCGCCGGAACGGGCCGACCGCGCCGCCGATTTCGTGGACCTGACCATCCTGAAACTCGGACTGTCCGGCCAGCGCCGTGAAGTGGCCGCGGCCACCCGGTGGCTGGACGAGGGGGACCGGTCACTGCTGTCCCTGTGGTGGCTGGAGGCCGCCGGGGAGATCACCAGGCCGGAGCTGGTGGCCGCCGTCGGTATCGACTCCCGCCACGCGGCGGTCCGGGTGCAGCGGATGAAGGAGCAGCTGGAGGCCGGACGCGTGGTGGTCCGTGCGCTCTCGGCGAGTCCGCCGTGCCCCGATCTGGCCCAGGTGACCGCCACATGGGACAACGAACCCTGTGCCCTCTGGCGCAAACGCATATCCCGCCATGCCCGCCGGTGCGCGGCCTGCTCCGGACACTGGAACGATCTCGTGCCCGCCGAAGGACTGCTGGCCGGCCTCGCCCTGCTGCCGCTGCCCGCGCACCTCGCTCCGCCGGCCGCCCTGGCCCCCACCGCCGCTACGGCGACGGCGACCGCGGCGCCTGCGCACCATGTGTCCGGCGCGTCCGGAGTGCCTGGAGCATCCGAGGCGCCCGGGGCGTCCGGCGCACCCGGCGTCCCCGGAGCGTCCGGCGTACCCGGCGCACACCCTCTGCCGAAGCGGCTGCCCCGGCCTCGCAGGGTGAAGAAGGGCACCGTCGTGACGGGCACCGCCACGCTCGCCGTGGCCGTCACCGCCGCCTTGTGGTGGTCGCCCGGTACGCCGCCGGCCGAACGGAAGGACGCAGGGAGGGACGAGCCGAAGGCGGCCCGTACCGCGCCCTCACCCCCGCCGACGCCGGACCCCACACCTACACCCACTCCCACGCACACTCCGTCCCCGACGCGGACCGCCACCGCGTCGCCCACCCCGTCCGCCCGGCCTGCCCCCGCCGCGCCCAGCCTGGAAGAACAGGCCACCTCACTCATCAACCGGCGGCGGGACCGGGCCGGCTGCGGGCCGCTGCACATCGACCGGAGACTGCACACCGCGGCGCGGCGCCACTCCGCCGACATGGCGGCCCGTCAGTACTACGAGCACAACGCCCCGGACGGTACCGGCCCCGACGAGCGGATCAACGCCGCCGGATACCAGTGGAGCAGCTGGGGCGAGAACCTCGACCGGGGCCCGCGCACTGCCGCGGCGGCGGTGAACGACTGGATGGGCGACGCCATGCACCGTGACAACCTGCTCAACTGCACGTTCACGTCGGTCGGCATCGGCGTCGTCCAGGGAGCGGGCGGGCCCTGGTGGACCCAGGACCTCGCGGCACCGCGCTGACCCGCGCGCTCCGGGGCATCGGCTTCTCGTCCGGTATGCCTGGCCCGTTGGCGGTCAGGACAAGACCCGCCAGCTCAGTTTCCCGGAGAGCTGCTTGCGCAGCGCCGGGTCACGGACCGCGGCCGTACGGTCGGTGGCCCTGGCCGTGACCGTGTGGGTGCGGCCGTCGGCCGGGACGCCGAGGGCCCGCACCACCACCGTGTACCTGCCGCGTGCGGCCTTGCGCTCGCGGCCGTCGACGTACCACTTCACCTTCGCGGAGGCGGGTGCGCCGACATGGATACGCGTCGTGCGCGGTATGGCGCGGTCGGTGGCCACGGTGCTGCTCAGCACGCTCGCGTAGCGGTAGAAGCCCGCGATCATCGCCTCGCGGCCGGGGAGGTTGAACTCCCGGCCGAGCGTCCGCATGATCGAGTTCTCGGTGGGGCGGTTGAGCCCGTACGGGTAGTAGCCGCCGCCCTCGAAGGCGCCGACCGCTCCGCCGTCCGGCGATTCCTGGCCGATCCAGCGGTACCACTTCTGCCGCTGACCGGTCATCTCGTCGGCGGAGAAGGTGGTCAGGTTGGCCTCGGCCGGTTCGGGGCCGGAGTAGGTGCCGGACTGGCCATAGGCGTACTCGTCGGCGAGCTTGCCGAGCGAGTGGCCGGTCTCGTGCACCGCGATCTGATCGGACCGGTCGTTGTCGGAGGAGGCGGTGGCGATCCCGTCGTAACCGGCCTGAGAGGAGATGTCGTTGTAACCCGCACCACCGTATTTGGTGGAGTTGGCGAGCACCACGACGAGGTCCGCGGCGGGGGCCTTGGAAGCGTACGACTCGACCTTGCCGGTGTCGACGCACAGCAGCCGCTCGGTACCCTCGCAGAAGAAGGCGGAGTCGAGGGCGGTATCGCGGACCACGTCCTGCGTCGGGTCCCCGGAGACACCGGACTCGTTGGAGACGGCATCGACGGCCCAGACGTTGAACAATCCGGCGTACGAGGCGTAGGGCTCTACGGCCGAGATCTTGGCCCACTTGGCGCGGACGTCCGCGTGGAAGTCCTCCTGCTGGGCGGCGGTGTAGCCGTCCCCGACGAAGACCACATCGAGCTTGGCGCCGACCGGGCCGTTCTGCACGATCGAGGTGACGTCGCCGTCGCCGGCGATCGCGGCCCGGTCGGCGGGGGAGAGGGGTTCCGAGGCCGGGACGGTGGTGTGCCGGGGGTGACCGGCCGCTCCGGTGAAGTACTCGACCTGCTGGGTGCGGTGCCCCGGCGGGGGCGGGGTGGCGGCGCCCGGGGTCGTAGCGGCTGGGGCCGCGGCGGCCGTCGCCGCCAGCACCGCCGCGGCGAGGCCGGCGGTCACCGCGGTGCGTAGGGAAAGGTGTCTGCGGATGTCGGTGGAGGTGTGTGAGCGCATGTGGGGTTCCTCCCGAAGCCCGTCACAGGAGCGGCGGGCTGAGCTGAATTCAGGCGCGCTCAACGTAGAGGCTCCAGAGGCCACGGGCAATGAATGATGCCGAAGTGAACTATCTGAAACTTGAGTTGGGGGAGCGGCGCGCGTGGGACGTGGTCACCAGCCACTTCGACCGGCTGGCGGCCGAGGCCTTGCCGGGTGCGCCGGCCCTGTACTTCGACCGCGTGCGGGGCTTCAGCAATGCCCGTATCGCCATGAATGTGCACGGCTCCTGGGCCAATCACGCCCTCGCGCTGGGCCTGCCGAAGGAGACCGGACCCAAGGAACAAGTGGCGGAGTTCATTCGCCGCTGGGCCAGGTTCCCCGTCGCGCCCGAGTGGCGCAGCGATCCGCCGTGGGCCGCGCACACCATGGACGGCGAGGCGGCCGACATCTTCCAGGTGCTCCCGCTGATCCGCCTCAACGACGGCGACGGAGGCTTCTACCTCGACAAGGCCGCGGTCGTCTCCAAGGATCCCGGGGATCCCGGCCACAGCGGCAAACAGAACGTCGGCATCTACCGCATCGAGGTCAAGGGCAAGCGCAGGCTCGCACTGCAGCCGGTGCCGATGCATGACCTCGCCCGGCATCTGCGCAAGGCCGAGGAGGCCGGCGAGGACCTGCCGGTCGCCCTCGCCGTCGGCAACGATCCGGTCATCTCCCTCGTCGCCTCGACCCCGATGAAGTACGACGAGAACGAATACGAGCTGGCCGGAGCCCTGCGCGGCGCCCCGGCCCCGCTCGCGAAGGCCCCGCTGACCGGCCTCCCGGTGCCGTGGGGGTCGGAAGTGGTCATCGAAGGTGTCATCGAGGGCCGCCGACGCGAAATCGAGGGCCCCTTCGGGGAGTTCACCGGTCACTACTCCGGCGGTCGCAGGCTGCCCGTCCTCCGCATCGACAAGATTTCCTACCGTACCGACCCCGTTTTCGAGCACCTTTACCTCGGAATGCCGTGGACCGAGGTCGACTACCTGATAGCCGCCAACACCTGCGTGCCGCTGTACCAGCAGCTGAAGGCGGACTTCCCCGAGGTCCAGGCGGTGAACGCCATGTACACCCACGGACTGGTCGTCATCGTCTCGACGAAGAAGCGCTACGGAGGCTTCGCCAAGGCGGTCGGTACGCGGGTGCTGACCACTCCGCACGGCCTCGGCTACGCCACCACCGTCATCGTCGTCGACGAGGACGTCGACCCCTTCAATCTGCCCCAGGTGATGTGGGCCTTGTCCACCAAGATGAACCCGGCGGGCGACCTCGTCCAGGTCCCTCATATGCCCGTCCCCGAACTGGCCCCGCAGGCGCAGCCGCCCGGCATCGTCGACAAGCTCATCATCGACGCCACCACCCCCGTCGCCCCCGACGGCCGCGGCACCTACGGCAACCAGGTCCGCGACCTGCCCGAGACGGGCGTCTGGCTCGCCAAGCTGCAGCAGCTCGCCGCCCGCCGCTGAGGGCACCCGGGTGCACCTCACGTGGCGCCATCCCGCATCCCGCACATCTCCTCTCCCGCCCCTCCCACTTCACGAAAGGGACAGCACGCCATGACCGATGCCGCCACCTGCTGCCCACGCTGTGCGCACACCGTCATCGAGCACCTGTTCACCTCGCCCGTCCCCGGCGTCTGGGACGTTCTGCAGTGCGGGCGGTGCCTGTACTGCTGGCGCACCGGCGAACCTGACCGCCGTACCCGGCGCGATGCGTACCCCGACAGCTTCAAGCTGACCGCCGACGACATCGACAACGCCCCCGAAGTACCTGCCGTTCCGCCCCTGGCCGTACCGGCTGTTCACCGCCGGTCAGGGTGTTGAAGCCGTTGAAGTCATCGGGGCCGTTCAGACTCTTGAGACCGTTCAGACCGTTCAGGTAAGCCGTGACGTCTCCGGTCGCTCCTCATCGGGTGGTGTCACGCCCCGGGGGCCGGCGGCCCGGGTGCGATGGGTGAGGCGGTAGCCGGCCACGAGGATCGCCGCCCACACCGGAGCCACGTACAGCGCGATTCTGTTCTCGGCGCCGAAGCCGAGCAGGACGAGAACGAGACCGAGGAAGGCGAGGACGAAGTAGTTCGAGGCGGGTGCCAGCGGCATACGGAAGGCGACCTGCCGGAGCTGCCCGGCGCGGACCGCCGCCCGGTAGCGCAGATGGGCGCAGACGATGATTCCCCAGGTGAAGACGGCCGCGATGGTCGCGACGCTCGTCACGTACGCGAAGGCCTCCTCGGGGACGAAGTAGTTCGCTGCCACGCCCAGCAGCATCACGGCCATGGACGCGAGAATGCCCGCCGCGGGGACGCCCTGGCGGCTGACCCGTCCGAACACGGCCGGCGCGTGCCGGTCCCGGGCCAGGGTGAGCAGCATGCGGCCGGTGGAGAACACCCCGCTGTTGCAGGAGGACAGCGCCGCGGTCAGCACGACCATGTTCACCACACCCGCGGCCGCGGGTACCCCGACCTTGGCGAAGACGAGCACGAACGGGCTGACGTCCGGGTCGAGTTGGGTCCAGGGGACCAGCGCCATGACCGCCGTGAGGGCGCCCAGGTAGAACAGCGCGATCCGCCAGATCACCCGGCGCACGGCGGAGGGGAGGGTCTTTTCGGGGTCCTTGCTCTCCCCGGCGGTCACACCGAGCAGTTCGACGCCGACGAAGGCGAAGACGACGACCTGGAGGGCGAGCAGTGGTCCGGCCGTGCCGTGGGGGAAGAAGCCGCCGTGCGTCCAGATGTTGCTCAGTGACGCGGTCTTCCCCAGGGGGCCGAAGCCGAAGATCAGGATGGCGGCGGCCATGAGCAGCAGGACGACGATGGTGAGCACCTTGATGATGGCGAACCAGAACTCGAACTCGCCGAACAGCCGGACCGCCAGGAGATTGGCGAGGCCGAGGACTGCCAGGGCGATGAGGCCGGGCAGCCACTGCGGCACACCGGGCCACCAGTAGCGGACGTAGATCCCGGCCGCGGTCAGCTCCGCGGTACCGGTGACGACCCACATCAGCCAGTAGCTCCAGCCGGTGGCGAACCCGGCCCAGTTGCCGATGAACTCCTCCGCGTAGGTGGCGAACGAGCCGGACACGGGCCGGTACACCAGAAGCTCACCGAGGGCACGCATCACGAAGAAGACGACGATGCCCGCCAGCGCGTAGGTGAGCAGCAGACCCGGACCGGCCTCGTGGAGTGCTTCGGCGGAGCCGAGGAACAGTCCGACGCCGATCGTTCCTCCGATGGCGATCATCTGGATGTGACGGGGCTGCAGACCCCGGTGGAGGTGTTCGGCGCCGGGGTCGTCGTGGCCGGTGGGGCCTGGCGGGGACGGTGGAAGGCGGTAGGTCATGGCGGGGACTCTCTCGTCGGGGGCGGAGGCTGAGGCGGAGGCGGGAGTGAGGCAGGAGGTGAAGGTGGGGCAAGGGGTGGACCGTGTCGGTGGTCCAACGGGCGGGACGGTGGTCGGTGTCGGTGTCGGTGTCGGTACCGGTGCCGCCGGTGTCGGTGCCGGCTCAGCGGGTGTCGGACACCGTGCCGTCGGTATAGGTGCGCGGAACGCGGGCGCCGATACGGGTGACGATGTCGTGCGAGATGGTGTGAGCGGCGCGGGCCCAGTCCTGCGCGCCGGGTTCCCCGCGGTCGCCGGGCCCGAAGAGCACGACCTCGTCTCCGGGCGTGGCGGGCACGTCGCCGAGATCGACGACGAACTGGTCCATGCACACGGTGCCCGCCACCCTGTGCCGTCGGCCGGCGACGAGCACCGGACCGGCCTGGGACGCATGCCGGGGAACGCCGTCCGCATAACCGACGGGAACCAGACCGAGCGTGGTCTCGCGGGGCGTGCGATAGCGGTGTCCGTAGGAGACGCCGTGCCCGGCGGGTACCCGCTTGACGGAGGCGAGCCGTGCGGTGAGGGTCATCGCCGGGCGCAGCCCCAGCTCCGCCGGTCCGGCCAGGCCGGGCACCGGGCTCAGCCCGTAGACGGCGAGCCCGGGACGTACGAGGTCGAAGCGTGCCTCCGGGAGGGTCAGGGTGGCGGCCGAGTTGGACAGGTGCAGGACTTCGGGGGTGAGACCGGCCCGCCGGGCGAGCTCGGCAGCGCTGCGGAAGTTCGCCACCTGCCGGTCACAGCCGGGGTGTCCGGGCTCATCGGCCCGCGCAAGATGCGACCACACGCCGACGACATGGACGGCCCCGGCCGCTTCGGCGCGCGCCGCGGTGTCCACCAGCGCCGGCCAGTCGCCCGCCGTGGCGCCGCCGCGCCCGAGCCCGGTCTCCGCCTCGAGGTGCAGCCGCGCGGGCCGGCCCACGGCGTGCGCCGCCCGGACCGCCGCCCGCACCGCCCACTCGGCACCGGCTGACAGGTCGACCCCGGCGGCCACCGCGGAATTCCAGTCGTCCCCTGGCGTCAGCAGCCAGGCGAGCAGCCGGCCGGGGACACCGGCCGCGCGCAGTGCCAGCGCCTCCCGCATCCCGGCGACACCGATCCAGGTGGCGCCACCCGCGAGCGCCGCCCGGGCGGCCGCGACCATGCCGTGCCCGTAGCCGTCGGCCTTGACCACGGCCATCACCTCGGCGGAGCCCGCCGCATCGCACAGCCGGCTGACGTTGGCGCGGATCGCCGCGAGATCAATGCGGGCCTGGGCGTGCGGTGTTCCGGGCCGGTACGCCTCCCCGCCGTGGTGGTCGAACGCCGATCCGCCGGCCGGGGGCGCCACTGAGCGAGCCGGGGGTGCTGCTGAGGGAGCCGGGGGAGCGGCCGGGGCTGCTCCTCCGGCCGTCGCGCCGGGCCCAGCCGGGGGCCGTACGTCCGCGACGGCGGTTGCTGCCGCTCCGTGTCCGGCTACGGCGCTCTCGGCCTCGCGGGGAATGCCGAATGTCATGACCGTCCTTCCATGGAATCCGTTGGTGCCCGATGAGCTGCGGGTGGAGCCATGGTTTCGGCGGGGGAACGGGCCGTCATCGTTCGATCGGCACCGTCTCGGGGCGTTCGGCAGTGGGACGGGCACAACGGGAGGCGGGAACGGCGGCGGCCTGCCGCTCGGGCCGAGTGGGCCTCGGCCCGAGCGGGACTCCGGCCGACCGGGACTCAGGCCGAGTGGGCCTCCGCGCCGGCCTCCCCGCCGTATTGGCGGGCGGTGAGCTGGAGCAGCAGCGCGGTACGGACCTGGGGGTCGTCCAGTGGCAGCGCCACGACGTCCTGGAGGCGGCGCATCCGGTGCCGCAGGGTGTTGGGGTGGATGTGCAGGCGGGCCGCGGCGGCCCGCGGGTCGCCCATCTCCAGCAGCCAGGCGTGAAGCGTCGGCACACCATTCGTGCCGTGCGCCTCGTCGTGGTCCACCAGTTGCTGCAGCGGCCCGACGCCGGTGATCCGTGCCGCCGCGGCGGAGCGTGCGACATGGCGGAGGACGACCGTGGCCCACACCTCGTCGTGGACGGCCTGGGCGCTGGCGATCAGCCCCGTCCGGAGCAGGTCGAGTGTGTCGTCGGCCTGCTCGCGCGAGCGGGCGAGCCCGGGGACCGACGCCGCCAGTCCGCCGACCGCGACCAGCGGGGCGGGCTGCCCGGTGGCCCCGCACAGCGTCTCCAGCCAAGCCGGCCCCCCGTCGGTGGGCCAGGTGGCCATCTCCGCCGGAACGATCCCGTACACCACCCCGCCGATGATCGCCGCGGGGGACCGAAGACGAGACCCGCGGAACCGGGACATACGCTCCCACACCGTCAGTCGCTGCCGCTCCGCTTCTTCGTCGTCCTCGCAGCGCACCCCCACGGCGATCACCCGCCAGGGGCCCGCGGCGAGCCCCAGACGCCGCGCCGCGTCCGCCGCCCCCTCCTGGCCGTGCAGCACCGTGGCGACCATGTCGGTCAGGACAAGGCGCTCCACATCTGCGCCCGCCCGCCGGCGCAGCAGATGCAGGGCGGCCATCGCCGCGGTGTCGGCGAACGCCTCGGCCCGCGCGGCAGGCACCGGCCCCGGCACGATCGCCCAGATCGAGCCGAGCACGTCCCCGCCGGCGTGCACCGGTACCACCAGCCGGGGTTTGGTCCCTTCCACCACCGCGGGGACGTAGATGGGGCCGGTGTCCTGGGCGATCCTGCGGAAGACCCCGTGCCGGCGGAAGTGGGCGTTCACGTCGTCGGGGACATGCCGTCCCATGATCGTGGCGACCCGTGCCTCGTCGCCGCGCTCCTGCCGGGCGGAGTAGGCAAGGACACGTGAGCTGCGGTCCTCGATGGTGACCGGCGCGTCGATCACGGCGGCGATCGCGTCGGCCAGCCCGAAGAGATCACCCGCCTCGGTTCCGACCGCCCCCGTGCCGGAATCCGCGTAACCCTCGCTGTCGAGCACCGCGCGCAGCAGGGACACCACCTGTGCCCAGCCGGCCTGCTGCTCGACCTGTACCAAGGGCAGTCCCGCGGCGCTCGCGGCCGTGACCACCGTTTCGTCGACCGCCGCCGGGGCCTTGAGCAGCAGCGCACCGGCCGACCGGGCGGCGCACGACGACAGCAGCCGCAGGGCCTGCGAACGATCCGTGAGATTCACTCCGAGAACGAGGTCCCCTGGGCGCAGATCGAAACCGCCGTCCGGCTCGGCGATCACCACATCGCCCACCGGGACCGCGGTGCCTCCGGGGGCGCACACCCCCGACAGCACGGCCGGCCCGACGGAGCCGAGAAGCCGTTGCAGACTCATCACCGGTCATCACCCGCTCACCGTTCCGCCCCCCATCGTGCACCACGGAATCCGCACCTCCGCGCGCGGCCTCTTCCGGGCGGGCCGGTGGGCCGTACCCGGGCGGCAACCGACAATGATCTGCCGGTGGCGGGAATTGAACGCCGGCGGCGGCCGCTCCGTATCTGTTCATATCCGTGCCCCGTGGGGCACCGGTCCGCGATGTGAGGAGGGCATCATGACTGACCCTGGTATCCCGCAGCTCCAGGCCTTGCCGGAGGGCGACGCCGAAGTATCCCTGGTGATTCGTCTGCAGTGGGAGGACGTCGCCGCGCTCGGTCAGGACGCCGCCCGGCTGGCTGCCCGTTGGAAGCGCCCGGTGACCCTGGACGAGGCCGCGAGTCAGCGGCTGCGCATCCGCCCGCCGGCCACCCATGCCAAGACGGTGGCGCAGGAGCGGGCGCAGCCCGCCGTGGCGTCCACCACGGTGTCGCCCCTGCCGTCCCGCTCCCCTCAGGAGCAGGCCCGCCAAGCGATAGAGAAGATCAACGGCGCCGCCGCTCATGAAACGGCGTAGCGCGGCGCCGCACTGAGGAGGGCGGCGAAGAGCAGCGTCCTGGTCCCTGGGGCAGGGGGTCCGGCAGTCCTGAACTGCCGGACCGCCTGCCCTTCTCCGTGCCCGGCTGGGCCGACCGGGCGAAGATCATCGGTCCAACGGCGCAAAGCGGGCCCGCGGTGCGTGCCGCCCGGGCCCGTCGGTGCTTCTGTGACGAGCCGGGCGCGACCGGCGCCGAGCCCGCGGGACGGTGCCGAGCCGGCGGGGCGGGGCCGAGCACCGAGGAGGCAGGCCATCGTGAACTCCACCGCCGGTGCGGCACGGGAGCCGAGGCCGGTGCAGGCAGGGGACGTCCCGCCCGGCGGGCCGGGCCGGGGGCGTGACCCACCCGTCGACGACCCCGAGACGGCCCGCTCCCGAACGTCCCGAGCAGCAAAGGCACCAAGGCATGCACACCACGGTCACACTGCTGGCGGACGCTCCGGCCCAACTGCTTCCGGCCAGGCAGCTGATGGCGTTCACCCTGGCTTCCCACATCATCCTGGTGCCGCTCGGCGTGGCGCTGCCGCTGATCACCCTGGTGATGCACCACCGCGGCCTTCGCCGGAACGACCCCGTGGCCCTGCTCCTCGCCCGGCGCTGGTCGGCGGTCATGGCGGTGCAGTTCGCGGTCGGTGTCGTCACCGGCACCGTACTCTCCTTCGAGTTCGGGCTGCTGTGGCCCGGCCTGATGGGCACCTGGGGCGGCGTCTTCGGCATCGGATTCGGCGTCGAGGCCTGGGCGTTCTTCCTCGAAGCGGTGCTCATCGCCATCTACCTCTACGGCTGGCGGAGGCTCAAGCCCCGCACCCACTTCCTGCTCGGCCTGCCCCTCCCCGCTGCCGCCCTGCTCGGCGCGTTCGGCATCCTGGCGGCCAACTCGTGGATGAACACGCCCCAGGGCTTCACCCTCGATGCCGACGGCAAGCCGGCGGACGTCCACATCTGGTCGGCGATCTTCACGCCCATGTTCGGCCCCCAGTACTGGCACTTCGTCGTGGCGATGCTGGTCACCGCCGGCTACGTCGTCGCCGGCGTCTACGCCGTCGGCTGGCTGCGCGGCCGCCGCGACCGCTACCACCGCCTCGGCTTCACCGTTCCCTTCACCCTCGCCGCGGTGTTCACCCCCGTGCAGATGCTGCTCGGAGACTCCATCGCCCGGTCGGTCTTCCACAAGCAGCCGGTGAAGTTCGCCGCGACGGAGATCGTCTGGCGGACCGGCACCCATGTACCGGAGTACCTCTTCGGCCGGCTGCACCCCGACGGCACCGTCTCCGGTGGCATCAAGATCCCCCAACTCGACTCCGTGCTGGCGGGTTTCCGACCCGCTACCAAGGTGACCGGACTGACCTCCGTACCGGCGAGCGACCGGCCGACTCCGGCCCAGGCCACCCTCGCCCACGGGGCCTTCGATCTCATGGTCGTGATCGGCTCGCTGCTGCTCCTCCTCGCCCTCTGGTACGGCTGGTGCCGGCTGCGGCGCCGCCGGCTGCCCCGGTCACCGTGGTTCTTCCGCGGTGCGGCATGCGCGGGTGTGGCCTCCGTCGTCGCCGTCGAATGCGGCTGGGTCACCGCCGAAGTGGGGCGCCAGCCCTGGATCGTCTACCAGCACATGCGGATCGGCGAAGCGGTGACGGCGACCCGGTCCACCAGTCTGTGGATCATGCTCGGCCTGGTGATGGCGGTGTATGTGTTCATCTTCGGTTCGCTGCTCGCCGTGCTGCTCAAGATGCGTACCGGCTGGCGGCTCGCCGACGCGCGACCGGCGGCGGAGGAGCGGCACGAGGGACCGGAGGCCGACACCCCCTACGGGCCGCGCGCGCCCGTGCCCGCCGGTGACCCGCCGTCGTCCGGCACACCGGGGCAGGAACCGGCCGAGGGCGGCCGGCCGTGATGGCCGCCGTGATCGCCGTGGTGCTGCTGCTCGCCGTGGCCGCCTACGCCTGCGCCGGCGGCACCGACTACGGAGCCGGGTTCTGGGACCTGACCGCCGGCGGCACGGAGCGCGGCAAGCGGCCGCGGTGGCTCATCGACCATGCCATGGCCCCCGTATGGGAGGTCAACAACGTCTGGCTGGTCTTCGTCCTCGTCATCATGTGGACCGGGTTCCCCGTCCTCTTCCAGACCGTGTTCTCCGCGATGTGGCTCCCCCTGGCCCTGGCCGCCGTCGGCCTGGTCCTGCGCGGTGCCGGCTTCGCCCTGCGCAAGCCCGTCCGCCGCATCGCGGGGCGGCGCCTCTACGGTGCGGTCTTCGCCCTCTCCTCGCTGCTCACCCCGTTCTTCCTCGGCGCGGCCGTCGGCGGTATCGCCTCGGGACGGGCCGTACCGGGCACGGAGGCGTCGGCGCATGCCTGGGCCAACCCGACCTCCGTCCTCTTCGGCCTGATCGCCATCGTGGCGACGGCCTTCCTCGGCGCCGTGTTCCTGGCCGCCGACGCCGCCCGCTTCGGGGTGCCCGACCTCGTCGGCTACTTCCGGCGGCGGGCGCTGGGCTGTGTCGTCGCGCTCGCCGTGCTCGCGGTGGTCATGCTGACCGTCACCCGGACCGACGCCCCGCACGTCTGGCACGGACTCACCCACGGCGTCGGTCTCGGCCTCGTCAGCCTGGCCGGAGTCTGTTCCCTCGCCACCGGGTGGCTCCTGCTGCGCCGGTCCGGAGCCTGGTCCCGGCTCACCGCCGTCGGCGTCGTCGCCGCGGCGGTCCTAGCCTGGGGCGCCGCCCAACGTCCCTATCTCATCCCCACTTCACTGACCGTGGCCAAGGGCGCCGGCGCTCCGAGCAGCCTGCGGTGGGTAGGCCTGG
This sequence comes from Streptomyces sp. 2114.4, assembly GCF_900187385.1. Classification (NCBI taxonomy): domain Bacteria; kingdom Bacillati; phylum Actinomycetota; class Actinomycetes; order Kitasatosporales; family Streptomycetaceae; genus Streptomyces; species Streptomyces sp. 2114.4. Next base: position 269,613 of record NZ_FYEY01000001.1, on the reverse strand, counting down.
TCACCCTCGTCGCCGTGCTGATCGTCTGCCCGGCCGTGGCGTTCCTGTACTGGCTGGACACCCACGGCGAGCTGGAACCGCTCTCCGGCGCCGACCTGCAACGGACCCGGCCGGGCCGCGATGCTCCGCCCGGACCGGGCCGCGATGCTCCGCCCGGACCGGGCCGCGACGGCCCGCCCGGACCGGGCCGCGCGCAGTCGCCCGGACCGGGCCCCGGCGAGCCGACCGAGCGCAACTGAGCCCACCGGCGCCGCCCACCCGGTCGACGCCGTCGCGCGGCACGCCGTCAGCAGCGCTCCGCGACATGGCCCTCGGCGCCGGCGGGGCGGACGTCGCGATCGCGCAGCGAGAGCGAGAGGGTCTTCCCCCAGGCGCGGCAGGCCGCGGTGAAATCCTTCGGCTCGTATTCGATGACGAAGACCCTGGCGGCATAGGCCTCGGCGAACTCGGTGCACTCGTGGTAGCGGGCGCACTCCTCGACGACGGCGAAGTCGAAGCCGATACGACGGCGTTGCGGCAGCAGGTCGGTGGTGTTCTTCTGGGCCACGGCCAGGTGCTGCTGGTGGGCGCGGCGCGCCAGGAGCTGGGCGAAGGCCGCGGCATGCACGGCGGTGAGTCTGCCGCCGGACCGCTCGTAGGAGTCGAGGTTGTCGGGTTCCACGGCGTCAAAACCGGCCTGGGCGCAGCCGTCGATCCAGGGACCGACGATGTCCATGAGCGCCCGTCGTTTCGCGCCGGTGGAGATGTCGAGCAGCGGCTCGTCCCAGTCCTTGTCGATGACGGGCTTTCCGTCCCCGTCCCGCAACAGCAGCTCGGGGTGGCGGTCCTTCCAGAGGCCGGTCGCGTCGGGCTGCGCCTGGAAGGCGTTGACGTAGCAGATGTTGTAGAGACCGGGGGCCGGTTCGGCCGTGCGGTCGCGGGAGACGGCCCGGACCCCGGCGGGCGGGGGATAGGCACCGCCGAGCTGGTAGTCGAAGGCGGCGTTCGCCGTCGGTGGCCGCACCGCGGCCGGGACCGTTGCCCCGCCGGACGGCGTCGGTGTCCCGGAGCCGGCGGGGTGGGGCGCGCGGGTGGCGGAGCACGCCGTGCTGAGCGCCATGACCAGGACGAAGGCGCCGACGGCGAGGGGGCGTGAAGAGGGCACAGCCGGAGCCTACGGACGGGTGGCGCGCGCAGCGCCGTCGGCGCCGTCCTCAGGAACAGTTCACACCGGCGCGACGTGGGAACAGCGTGCCTCCCGGCGCGTGGGGACGGGCCGGGAGGCACGAGGCCGACGGCTGCAGTCGTCCGTCCCGTGCCCGAAGGCGCGGGGCAACCCCCCGGTGCAACCGTGCGGCGCCGTCGTGCTCAGCTCAGCGCTTGACCACGAACGTCTTGCCCTTCTTCGCGTCGGCGGAGCAGGAGTTCTTCTCCGCCGTGGTCATCTTGCGTGTCTTGACGGTCACCGCATTGCTCTGCCCGTCCGTTCCGTTGGGCGCGGGCCCGGTGATCGTGTCCGGCACGAACCAGAAGTAGTGACCCCACTTCGGGCTGTCGTAGTGCGTCTGCCAGGTGCCGGAGACGGTCTGCATGACCTGGGCGCGGGAGATCCAGCCCACCTCGCCGGGCTTCACCGTCATGTTCAGGGAGCTGTTCTCGGTGTGCGAGCTCGACCAGGTGTGGCTGTAGGTCGCGGTGACACTCAGATCGATGAGGCCGGCGATGTTCCCGCCCGCGGTGACGGAGCCGCCGGCGGAGTCCGTGGAACCCACGGTGTCCGACCAGCCCATCGACTGAGTGGCATCCGAAGTGCTGCAGTTGTAGAGGGAGTTGGAGACCTGGCGGAAGTCCCCGAGGTACGCCTTGCCGAGAGTCGGCTCGTTGAAGCTGCACTTCCCTTCCCCGGAAGCGCAGTCGGCCTTGAGCTGTTCCCGGGTGGGCCCGTCGTCCGCGGCAGCCGGTATGGCCATCGCCGCGACCATGCCCAGTGACGCCGTGGACAGTGCCAGCAGCCGGCTTCCGTGGCGGATCGTTCTGCTCTTTTTCATCGTGCTGTTGCCTCTCGCCCAGCCTTGTGGATGCGACGAGTCCATGTGGGGGATGCGTCGCTGTTGCGTATGAGACTGGTGTGAAATCTGTTTCAACTACACCAAGAGTTGGCAAAGTTGTAGTTGATAGCGAAACAGACCCTTTACAGGGGACCGAAACGGAGGCAGCATCACCTCCCGCCGGGACCGCGGGATGGGTCACCTCCGCCTCATCTGACGCCGCGCGCCCCGTTGAGGACGGTGCGCACGGTCCGCGCCACGAAGTCCTTCTCGAGCGGGAGCTGTCGCAGCACGATGCGCACCCACGCGGCGCCGGCCAGCAGGTCCATCAGCAGCATGGGGTCGGTGTCCGCCGCGATGTCGCCGCGTGCAACGGCCCGGTCGAAAACAACCTGCTCGCGGGCGATCCGGTCAGCGAAGAAGTCCTTGACGTGCGAGGCGAGTTCGGGGCTGTGGGTGACGGCGCCCAGCGCGGCGACGGCAATGTCGGAGGCCGGCCGCGCGGTGAGGAGGGTCGTCATCGTGCTCAGAAGCGCCTCCAGGTCCCCTTCGAGGCTGCCGGTGTCGGGAGGCGTGAGCTCCAGTTGGCGTGCCCCGACGAGTGCGGCGCCGAGGAGGGCTCCCTTGGAGGGCCACCAGCGGTAGAGCGTGGTCTTGTTGACGCCGGACCGCTGGGCGACCCCCTCGATGGTCAGTCCCTCGTAGCCCTTTTCCGCCAGCAGATCCAGTGTGGCGTCGAAGATCTCCTGCGCTTTCCGTGGGCCGCCGCCGCGCCGTGTTCCGTTCCGCTCCTCGCTCATGACGGGGACGGTAGCAGCAAAAAACAACGCAACGTTGCGTTGCATTTGAGGTAGCGTGCCGGTCATGGAATCCAAGGAAGCCGGTCTGCCCCTCGTTTTTGTGCACGGCACGCGGCTGAGCGGCACGATGTGGCACCCCGTGATCCGCGCCATCGGCGAGCGTCATCCCACGGCTGCGCCCGACCTGCCCGGTCATGGGGCCCGGCACGGCGAGCCGTTCAGCCTCCCCGGCGCCGTGGCGGCGGTGACCGAAGCCATGGACGCACTCGGCGGCCGGGCCATGCTCGTCGGCCTGTCGCTGGGCGGCTATGTCGCGATCGCCACCGCCGCCGCCCACCCCGACCGTGTCCTCGGCACGGTCGCGATGGGCTGTACGGCGCTCCCGCGCGGAGCGTTCGGTGCCGTCTACCGCGGAGCGGCCCGGCTCGCGGCCCGGCACCCCCAACAGGCCGACCGGCTGAGCAGGTTCGCGTTCCGCCGCACCCTGCCCCCTCCTCAGGCGCACGCCATGGTCTCCGGCGGCCTGAGCTGCGAGATCGCGCCCAGCATCATCCAGGCCGTGTCCGAGATGGACCCGCCGGCGCTGCTCTCCGCGTATCCGGGCCCGGTCTGGCTGGTGAACGGCGAACGCGACCACTTCCGCCGCCATGAACGCCTCTTCCTCCGCGCCTGCCGCGACGGTCGCCTCATCATCCGGCCGGGGTGCGGACACGTCACCAGCCTCACCGATACGGCGGACCTCACCCGCCATATCCGCGATGCCGCCACCGTCGTCGCGGCCCGGAACCACAGCTCGTCGATACCGGAGGGAGCGCGGTGACCACCCGCATATGGAGCCTGGAGGAATCCCTGGAAATCCCCCTGCCGCCGCACGCCGTCTATGCGGCCCTGGCGGACATCCGGCGGATGAAGGAGTGGAGCCCCGAGGTCATCTGGGTGTGGCCCCGCGGGGAACGTTTCGTGGGGATCAACCGGAAGGCCTGCTGGATCTGGTTCGCCACCTGCCGGATCGTCATCGCCGACCCCGGCCGGGAGTTCGCCTTCGACAACACCACGTTCGGCCTGCCGGTGGCGCGCTGGGGCTACCGCCTGACCCCGACGGAGCACGGCACACAGGTCACCGAATACTGGATCGACCGCCGCCGCCACGGGTGGCGCCGCCTGGCGGCCGAGATGCTGGGCCTGCTCTTCACCGGCACCCCGGCGGCCCGGCGCGCCGCACACAACCGCGCCGGCATGCGGGAAACCCTCCGCCGACTGTCCGCCGCGTGCCGGACGGCCCCTTGAACCACGCACCGCTCGGCCACCGCGTGGCCACGCGTGGGGATCAAGGCGCCGTCCACGATGAGCACGGGGCCATGGGGAACAACCGTCGATGCGGTCGCAGCGCGAGCAGCGGTGCGAGGCGGTGGTTGATGCGGTCGGCCGCAGACTTCGGGATTCCGCACAACGGCCAGAAATTCGTTGGGCGGTCCCGTCACCGACCGCTACCGTGCGACACGGTACCGAGGGGGATGAGCTGGTGCGCCCAGTGCTGTTGGTGGATGTGGACGGACCGCTGAACCCGTACGCCGCGAAGCGGCACCGTCGGCCCGAGGGCTATCAGACGCACCGCCTGCTGACCCCTCGCTGGGAGGCCGCCGAGCGGCGCCGGCTGACTGCGTGGGGGCTGCCGAACAAGCCCGTGAAGCCGCTACGGGTGTGGCTCAACCCGGATCACGGTCCGGCGCTGGAGGCGCTTCCCTTCGACCTCGTGTGGGCGACGACGTGGGAGGAAGAAGCCAACGCCTTCGTCGCGCCAGTACTGGGATTGCCCGAGCTGCCCTTCGTCCCCTGGCCCTCACCGCGACCCGAGCCCGGGGACGGAGTGTTCTGGAAGACGCCTGCGATCGTCGCGTGGGCGAAGGGACGTGCGTTCGCCTGGATCGACGACGACATCACAGAGGCGGACCGCACCTGGGTGAAGGGCCACCACGACGGTCCCGCCCTGCTGCACCGGGTCGACCCACGACGTGGCCTGACCAGCGGCGACTTCGCCGCGCTGAGGGAATGGGCCACCGGCCTTGACTGACTCCGCAACTGGTCGACAACCAGCTGCGACGCCGTCCTGCACCATCGTTACGGGACAGCCCCGCAGGACTGCACGGCCTCAGGGCGCCTCGGCAGGCCCAGGCGCATGCTCCGTCTGTCGTCCTGCTGCGACAGCGGAACGTTGCCGTGAAGGCAGCGTGGCCACCACCAGCCGGCAGCGTGGGCTGCCGTCGGGGCGTCGGCCGAGCTCCGGGAGGGCATGCAGCTGGACATCGAAGCCGGCGCGTGTCAGTTCCGTTCGCACGTCGGCGAGCCGGAAGGTCCGGTAGTACATGACGAAGCGCGGCCGCCACAGGGCATTGCGGACCCGCATCGCCGTGTCGAAAGCCAGCAGTGCCCAGTAGCCGGGCGACCCCGGCCGTGCCGGCGCCCCGATCGGGAAGACGAACCGGCCGCCGGGGCGCAGCACGGAGTGCACCTGCGCGAACAGCCCCGGCCGTTCCCTGGGCAGAAAATGCCCGAACGCACCGAAGCTCACCACGAGGTCGAAGACCGGTCCGAACGGGAGCGCGCGTGCGTCCGCGCGCACCCATGCGGTGTGTGGTGCGCCCGCGGCCTGGCGTTCACGGGCGCGCCCCTGGGTGAGCATTCCCGCGCTGAGGTCGACTCCGGTGACCCGCTCCCGGCAGACCTGCCGCAGTACGTCCGTGCCCGCGCCGGTGCCACAGCACAGGTCGAGGCCGCTGTCGAAAGGCCCCAGTCTCCGCAACGCCCGCGACACGGGCTTCAGGATCGCTTCCGGGGTCCGGAACGGCGTGTGGTCGAATGTCGGCGCGAGCAGGTCATAGCCACGCTCGACGGAGGACAGCGCCTGCACGGCGAGTTCACGGAAGGTGGGACCCTGAGGTGCGAACATTGCCCTCAGCATAGAACCCGTCCGCACTTGGGGTCGCATCGGCTGCGGTGTGTGGTACCGTCCGAACAGAACGTATGTGTGCTTGCCGCCCTTCCGGCGCCCGTACGTCGCTTCTTCTCCCTCGCTTGCGCATCGCTGTTGCGCCCGTCCTTCTCGACCGGCGATCCAGCAGGCATCGGCTGCTCGATATGCACCGTCCGGCGATGCGGCAGCACCTTTCTTTCCGGTCGCGGGCTTTTCCGACCTCCGGCAGGGCGTGAACTCACCGCCCTTTCCTGCCGGATTCCCCTCCCCGCCGACCCGCAGACGAACTTCCTGAGAGGACCCACCCCCATGACCACTGGTACCCATCTCAGCAGGCGACCCGGCACGGCCACTCCTCCTGCTTCTCCTTCTCCCTCCGCTTCCCCTTCCCCTTCCCCTTCCCCTTCCCCTTCCCCTTCTTCTTCTCCTTCTTCTTCTCTGTCCGGTGCCCCTTTTGCTTCCCGTACCGTTGACCAGCCCGTGGCCGCGGCTGCGGGCTCCGAGAAACCCGAGGTGGCAGTAGGCGGGGTCCTGGATATCGCGAACGACCGGCAAGAAGCCGGTTTTCTCCGCGCGGAAGGCTGTCTTGCCGCGTCCGGCGATGTCCGGGTTCCCGCTGCGCTGATCCGTAAAGCGGGCCTGCGCAAAGGGGATTTCGTCGTAGGGAGCTGCACGCGGCCGCGGTTGCTCGCCCGGATCGATTCGGTCAATGGGCACAGGCCCCAGGCCGTGCGCGGGCGGCCGCATTTCCGTGACCTCACGCCACTGCACCCGCGCCACCGCATGCGCCTGGAAAGCGCGGCCGGCGCACTGGCACCGCGGATCGTCGATCTGATCGCACCGGTCGGCAAGGGTCAACGCGGTCTGATCGTGGCGCCCCCGAAGACGGGCAAGACGGTGCTGCTGCAACAACTCGCTGCCGCCGTCGCCGAGAATCACCCCGCATCCCGGCTGATGGTCGTGCTGATCGACGAACGACCCGAGGAAGTCACGGATATGCGGCGCTCGGTACGCGGAGAGGTGCTTGCCTCCACCTTCGACCGGCCGGCGAAGGAGCACATCGCACTCGCCGAACTGGCCGTGGAACGCGCCAAACGACTCGTCGAGCACGGGCAGGACGTCGTCATCCTCTTCGATTCCCTCACCCGCCTGTGCCGGGCGCACAACAACGCCGCCGCCTCGGGTGGCCGCACCCTGAGCGGAGGCGTCGACGCCACCGCGCTGCACGGCCCCAAGAGGCTCTTCGGTGCGGCACGGCTCGCGGAGGAAGGCGGTTCGCTGACCATCCTCGCCACGGCCCTGGTGGAGACCGGTTCCCGGGCCGACGAGTACTTCTTCGAGGAATTGAAGAGCACCGGGAACATGGAACTCCGCCTGGACCGTGGGCTCGCGGACAAGCGGTTCTATCCCGCGGTCAATGTCAGTGCCTCGGGCACCCGGCGCGAGGAACTGCTGCTACCGGAAGCCGAGTTGACGGCCGTCCGCCGGCTGCGCCGCGCCCTCCGGGCCGGAGACGGCCAGGCGAACACGGAGTCCCTGCTCGCAAAGGTCCGGAGTACGCCCGACAATGCGACGTTTCTGCGGCAGGTACGGCACACCGCTCCGGGCGGGTGAACCGGCGACCCCCGGGCTGTTTCCTCGATCATGTGGAACACGGTCCACCGCAGGTTCGCGGCGGAGATGCCGAAGCCGGGGTGGCTGCCGACGTCATCGAGCGGACCGCGCCGCCCCCAACGGCCGCGCCCCGGTGGCCGGCGACGGGCCGTCGGCGAGGCACGGCGTGCCGCCGTCTCAGGAAGCGGGCGCCGCCGGCAGGACATGGGCGCCGGTCCGGTCGGTGCTCAGGCACAGTGAGCAGATCACCGCGGCGTGCTGGTGGCAGGCGGCGAGGTCCGGGCGCTCGAACTCCTGTCGGCAGACATGGCATGCGTACCGGGCCGGACTGGGGTTGCCGTCCGGGTCCAGCAGCGGGGCGTCGATTCCGTCGGTGGTGCGCCGCAGATAGAAGCGGCCCTTGGTCAGGCCGGCCGTCAGGGGGGTGAGCACGAAGGCGATCACTGCGGCCGCGACCGGTGAGTACGGCTGGAGAGTGTCACCCAGAGCGTGGAAGTACAGGGCGATCGACAGGCCGGATGCGGCGGTGAAGGACACCACGCCGACCGGGTTGACCGCATAGAGCATGCCGCGGCGGAACTCGGGGGCCTGCGGGGAGAGTTTCAGCAGGTACTTGTTGACGATGATGTCGGTGGCGACGGTGACGATCCAGGCGATGGCGCAATTCGAATAGAACCCCAGGACGCTGTTCAGGAAGCTGAACATGTCCGCTTCCATCAGGACCAGGGCGAAGGCCAGATTGGCGAGCACGAACACCATCCGGCCCGGATAGCGCTTGGTGACCCGGGTGAACGAGTTCGTCCAGGCCAGCGAACCGGAGTAGGCATTGGTCACGTTGATCTTGATCTGACTGATCACGACGAGGACCACGGCCAGCGGGACGACCAGCCACGACGGCATCATGGCCGCGAACGCGCCGGTGAACTGCCGGATGGGCTCGGCGGCCGAGGCCGCGCCCACCTCGGCGAGGACGTACACGGCCAGGAAGACACCGATGGCCTGCTTGAGCGCGCCGAGTACGACCCACCCGGGGCCGGCCATCACCACGGCGGTCCACCAACTGCGCCGGTTCCCCTCGGTCTTGGGCGGCATGAAGCGCAGATAGTCGATCTGTTCACCGATCTGCGCGATCAGCGACAGACACACGCCCGCGCCCAGCAGCACCGACGCGGCGTTGATCCCGCCGTCTCCGTGAGCGCCCCGGTACGAGAGGAACGTGTGCACCGTGCCGGGGTCCGTGGCGATCAGGTACAGCAGCGGCCCCACCATCAGCAGCAGCCAGACCGGGGTCGTCCACACCTGGAGCTTGCTGAGCGCCTTCATCCCGTAGATGACCAACGGGATGACCATGCAGGTGGACAGCACATAGCCCAGCCACAGGGGCAGCCCGAAGCCCAGTTTCAGGCCCTGCGCCATGATCGAGCCTTCGAGGGCGAAGAAGATGAAGGTGAAGCTGGCGAAGATGACGCTGGTCAGGACCGAGCCGTAATAGCCGAAGCCCGAGCCCCGGGTGATCAGGTCCAGGTCGATGTTGTAGCGCGCCGCGTAGTAGGCCAGGGGGAAGCCGGTGAGGAAGATGACCACCGCGGCGACCAGGATCGCGGCCAGGGCGTTTCCGGTGCCGTGGGTGAGGCCGATGCCTGCACCGATCGAGAAGTCGGCCATGTAGGCGATGCCGCCCAGCGCCGTGGTGGCCACCACCATCGGCGTCCAACGGCGGTAGCTGCGCGGGGCGAACCGGAGGGTGTAGTCCTCCAGGGTTTCGCCGGCCGCTTTGCCGGCCGGTGCCTCGGTGGGGGCGGGCCGAGGGCTGCTGTCGGGGACGGTCAGTTGTGGCTCGACGCTCATGCCGGACCTCCTGGGGCAGTGGGAACACGACGGGCGGCCACGCGCACGGCAGGGGACCGTGCGGCGGCGCGCCCGCGGCGGTGAAGCGGGCGTGCGGTGCTGGGAGATTAGGGAGCGCGTGTTTCCCGCAGCGTCCTCGTAGGTGAAGCGGGTGTTTCCGGGCAGAGGGAAGAACGGCGGCGCCATGAGCACGATGTGCTCGCTGCGCGTCCGGGAGAGCGGGTAGACATGAGGCTGCCGACGGCGGAGCGGAGTCCGGGACGGCACCCCGCGTCACCGCCACCGCCCGGCGAGCCCTCTTCGCCCCGTCCCCTCCCTCACCCCGTAGGAGCCACCATGACAGCGGACCGACACGGGCACCCGATGAGCGAGACCGGCACCGAGGCCCTTGCGCACTACGAACAGGCCCTGGACGACCTGCTGTTCTTCCGGCCCCGGGTCGTAAAGACAGCACAGGCGGTACTCGCTGCCTCGCCGCGGTCGGTGATGGGGCAGACGCTGGCCGCCTATCTGGGGGTGCTGGGCACCGAGGAGAAGGACGCGGCCGCGGCACGGGAACGCTTCGTCCGCTTCCGCTCCGGCCTGGACACCGACCGGCTGACGCCCCGGGAACGTATGCATATCGCCGCCGCTACGGCATGGCTGGACGGCGACCTGCACGGCGGCGGCCGCATCCTCGGCGACCTCTCCGTCGCCTTCCCGCGCGATGCGCTGGCACTGTTCGCCGGCCACCAGCACGACTTCCTCACCGGGGACGCCCAGCGCCTGCGCGACCGCGTCGGCGGAGCACTGGACGTCTGGGACGAGGACGACCCCCACCACGGGCCGCTGCTCGGCATGTATGCGTTCGGGCTGGAGGAGTCGGGCCACTACGAACGGGCGGAGGAGGTCGGTCTGGCGGCCCTTGCGCAGCATCCGGGCGATGTGTGGGGCATCCACGGCGTGGTGCACACCTACGAGATGCGGGGACGCTTCGCGGACGGGATCCGCTTTCTCGACGCCCGTACGGACGACTGGGCCCGGGGCAGTCTGCTCACCGTCCACAACTGGTGGCACTACGCCCTCTACACGCTGGAGCTCGGTGCCACCGACCGCGTCCTGGAGATCTACGACTCCGCGCTCCACCATGGCGCCTCGGCCGGTGCGGCGATGGAACTGCTCGACGCCGCGGCGCTGTTGTGGCGGCTCTACCTGGCACAGGAGGAACAGAGCGCGCGGTGGGCCCGGCTCGCCGATGCCTGGGAGAGCCGCCAGGACGGCCCGCACTATGCCTTCAACGACGCACACGCGGTCATGGCCTATGTGGGGGCGGGCCGCTTCTCCCAGGCACAGCGCCTCGTCCGGGACCGGGAAGACTGGCTGGCGGCGGAGGGGGGCGTCTCCAACCGTGCGATGACGGCCGATGCCGGACTGCCCGTCTGCCGCGCCCTGATCGCCTACGGCCGGCAGGACTACGGCCGGGCCGTCGATCTACTGCTGCCCGTCCGCCACCGCCTGCACACCTTCGGCGGCAGCCACGCGCAGCGGGACGCGATCCAGCGCACCCTCGTCGAGGCGTCCCTCCGCTCGGGGCGGGCCGACCTGGCACGGACCCTGCTCAGCGAGCGGATCCAGCTGCGCCCGGTCTGCCCGTACAACTGGTCGGCCAAGGCCCGACTCGAGGAACAGCTCGGCGACCCCGCACGGGCCGCGGCCGCCCGCGCCCGCGCGGCCACGCAGGCAGCCGCCGCGTAACGGGCAGAACGGGCAACCCGGCCGGGCGTCAGTGCTGCCCCGCGGGCAGGCCGGCGTCCTCCACGGCCGGCGGGGCGTCGGGCGTCAGGAACTCGGGGTCGGGTTCGAGGAACCGGATGGCGACGGCGGTGGCGAGGTGCAGGACGGCGAAGATCCAGACGATGCCCTCCACACCGACCGGGCCCAGGGCGAGGGCGACGATGGCGGGGCCGGCGAAGGTGCTCGCTCCGGCGCCCAGGTTGAGTGCGGACATGGCCTGTCCCTTGTGACGTGGCGCCAGGGCGGGAACCAGCGCCGAGATCGGTACATAGCCTGCCAGGGCGATGCCGTAGAGGGCGGCGGCCACCGCTGCGGCGGCGAAGTGCGGTCCTGCCACGACCGGTACGTAATACAGCGTCAGGCAGGTGAGGGCGCAGGCCACGGCGCTGAACCAGGTCATGGTGCGCTGCCAGCCTAGGCGGTCGCCGACGGCCCCGAAGAACAGGTTGGCGAAGATGTTCGCGGCGAACATCACGCTGAGCAGGCGCAACCAGGCCGAGGTGCTGAAGCCGACCGTCTCGGTGAAGAAGAACGGCAGGCAGACCAGGAAGCCGAACTGGGAGCCGGTGCTGACGACGCGCACCGCGGCGCCGATGGCCACACGGGGGCGGCGCCGCATGATCGAGATGCTGCCCGCCAGGGTCGTGAGCGGACGCCCGCGGCCGGGAGCGAGCCCGATCCGGCCGGTGGGCTCGCGCACCAGCAGCAGGGTGAGCAGACCGCCGAGCACCACCAGGCCGAGCGCGAGCCACAGCGTCCGGTACGAGCCGACCATCGGGATCGTGGCGCTGGCGACGAGTGAGCCCAGGGTCGGCAGGCCGCCGGTGAACGCGAACCAGTACCAGCCGACCGCCGTTCCCAGCCGCTGCTCATGGGCTCTCCAGGGGGCTGGGCGTGATCGGTGAGCAAAGGGGGAGGGCGCACCGCCGACCGCGTCGGAAGGTGGTGGGCCGGGGCAAGTTTTCTCGCATTTTGTGCGAAGTCAAGACTCATCTGATAAAAAAAGAGGCGGTACTGTGCTGACATCCAGGGGCGCGCCGGTCCGGAGCCGGATCGTGCACGGCCCCCGCCCCACCCCCGCACCCCAGGGAGCCGTGACCCCGCCATGACCACCACATCCGGGATTCCCACCACCATGCGTGCCGCCGTACTGCACGGACCAGGGAAGCTGAGCGTCGAAAGCCGTCCCGTTCCCGCCCCCGGCCCGGGAGAGGTCCTGGTCCGCGTCGAGGCGGTCGGGACCTGCGGCTCGGACGTGCACTACTACCGGGAGGGTCGGATCGGCGACTTCGTCGTACGCGAACCGCTCGTGCTGGGGCACGAGGCGGCCGGCACGGTCGTCGCCTGCGGTCCCGGCGCCGGCGAACGCCGGATGGGGCGGCGGGTGTCCATCGAGCCCGGCACGCCCTGCGGCAGCTGCGGTGAATGCCGTCCGGGCCGCTACAACCTCTGCCCGGACATGCGCTTCCTCGCCACGCCGCCCGTGGACGGCGCCTTCTGCGAATACCTCGCCGTTCGCGAGGGCTTCGCCCACGAGGTCCCCGACAGTCTCACCATCGAGGAAGCCGCCCTGCTGGAACCGCTGTCCGTGGCGGTCTGGGCCTGCCGCAAGGCCCGCGTGGCCCCCGGCGACCGGGTGCTGATCACCGGCGCCGGGCCCATCGGCCTGGTCGCCGCCCAGACGGCACGGGCCTTCGGCGCGCGGGAGGTCCTGGTCACCGACGTCCTCCCGCACCGCCTGGAACTCGCGCGGGCCGTCGGCGCCACGGCCCTCGATGTCTCCCGTACACCGCTGTCCGAGGCGGAGTACACCCCCACCGTCCTGCTGGAGTGCTCCGGCGTGCCCGCCGTGAGCGGCGAGGCGATCCGTACCGTGGGCCGGGCCGGCCGGGTGGTGCTCATCGGGATGGGCGGATCCGAGGCACCGCTGCCGGTGAGCCGGGTGCAGAACTACGAACTGGAACTGACCGGCACCTTCCGCTACGCCCACACCTGGCCCACCGCGATGTCCCTGGTGGAGTCGGGAAGGGTCCAGCTCGACTCCCTGGTCTCGCACGGTTACGGTCTTGCCGAGGCCGAGAGCGCACTGACCGTCGCCACCCACGACGCGACCGCCGTCAAGGCCGTCATCTACCCGCAGCGGTAGCCGCGCTGCCGCTGTCCGACCGGAAAGGGGCGGCCCCGATGGCTTCCACACGGTCGTCGCTGGCCGAGGTCGACCGGCGACGGCAGGACGTACTGGCCCATGTCGTCGAGCACGGAGACGTGCGCATCGACGAACTGGCGAGACACTTCGGGGTCAGTCTCGCGACCATGCACCGCGATCTGGACCAACTCGCCGAACGCCGGCTGCTGCGCAAGGAACGCGGCCGGGCCGCGCCCTTTCCGACCCTCACCATGGAGACCGCCACCCGCTTCCGCACCGGCGTGAACCTGCCGGTGAAGGAGGCGCTGTGTGCCGCCGTCGCCGACGAGATCCGCCCCGGCAGCACCCTCGTGCTGGACGACTCGACCACGGTCTTCCCGCTCGCGGCCCGGATCGCGCGGACCGAAGCGGTCTCCGTGGTCACCAACTCCCTGGGTGTGGCCCGGCTGTTCGACGAGACACCGGGCGCCGATGTCACCCTCCTCGGCGGCCGCTACCGCGGCGAGTTCGGCTCCTGCGTCGGCCCCGAGGTGCTGCGCGCCCTCGGCCGTCTCCGCGCCGACCTCGCGGTGATGTCGGCGGTGTCCGTACTCGGCGGCCGGCTCTTCCACCCGATGGGCGACTACGCCGAGATCAAGGAAGCCATGCTGGACTGCGCCGAGCGGTCGCTGCTGCTGGTGGACCACACCAAGTTCGGCAAGTCCGCCACCCATGCCTACAGCGACATCGCCCGCTACGACCGGGTGGTCACCGACCGCGGTGCGCCGGCCGGGGAGCTCGCCGAACTGCGCCGCAGGGGAGTGGCGGTCGACGTGGTCGACGTGGCCGACGCCTGACGGCGCGCCGCAGCGGGGCGGTGCCGGCTCCACCTGCCGGGGCTGCCCGCCCCTCAACCCCGAGAAGGCCGCGGTGATTCCGGGCCGGGAGCGAGCAGGCCCGCCAGCACCCGGCGGATCACCCGCTCGAACAGGTCTTGAGCATCCTGCGCCGGGTCAGCCGCCGGGCGGGCCGCCGGGCCGGCCGCTGGGCGGGCTTCCGGGTGGCCGGTGAGGGCCTGCGCGAGGAGCGGATGAGCACCCTTCCCGGCCGCGGTGGCGAGATAGGCGGCCTGTGCCGACTGCCGCGCAGAGGGCGACCGGAAGCTCTGCAGGGCGGCGCGGGACACCATCGCGACCAGCGCGTTCAGAACGGCGACGGCCTCCAGCTTGGCCGGGCCCGTCATCCGCACCGGCGCCAGGGCCCCGAGGGCGAATTCGAGGTAGTCCAGCCCGCAGGGACCCACCCGCATCGCCTCCGGCGTCACCTCGAGCAGCCAGGGGTGCCGGAGTTGGACCTCCCGGGTGCGGGTGGCCAGCGCCACCAGATCCGTCACTGGGTCCCCGGTCAGGGCCACGGTGAGGTCGATCTCGCCAGTTGCGGCATCCACCATCAGATCCACCAGATCGTCACGGCCGGCGACATAGCGGTAGAGGGACGCGGGGCCGGTGCCCAGTTCCTTGGCCACCTGCCGTACGGACACGGAGGCCAGCCCGCCGGCATCGGCCAGACGGACCGCGGCCCGGGTGATCTGCCCACGGCTGCGCTCGGGTGCCGGCCCCCGCGCTCCTCGCTCGGGACGTTCCCACACCACCACTGGCTCCTCGGCCACCAAGACCCTCACCCACCCCTCTCCCTCGCCCGGCCCAGCTATGCTAATAACTGCGAACATCGATCGCAGTATTGAGGGGGATCATGAACGTATGGACGCCGACCCGCTGGGCCCGTAACGACGAAGTGGAGCTGGCCTACGACGAGTTGACGGGGTCTCAAGGCAAGGCACCACTGCTGCTGGTGACCGGCCTGGGCGTCTCGCGTCTCTGGTGGCCCGACGGCCTGGCCCAGGCCCTGGCCGCGCAGGGTTTCGCGGTGGCCCGCTATGACCAGCGCGACGCGGGAGAATCGACCCATCTGCCGCCCACCGCGACCGGCAACCCCATCACGGCGCTCTTCCGCAAGCGCGGCGCGTCGTATACCGCCCAGGACATGACCGACGACGCCATCGCCGTGATGGACGCGCTGGGCTGGGAGTCGGCCCATCTCTTCGGTCAGTCGCTCGGCGGCGCGGTCGCCCAGCGCATCGCGCTGCGCCACCCCGGGCGGGTACGGACGCTGACGTCGGTGTCGGCCGTGCCAGGCGACGCCGCGGGCCTGGGCGCCCTGCGCTACATCCGGCTGCGGACGCTCGGCAAGCTCGCCCGGATGACGTACCCGGATACCCCCGAAGGCGATATCGAGGCCGGTATCGCCCTCGCCCGACTCCTGCACTCGCCCGCGCATCCGCTCGACGAGCAGGCCGTCAGGGACGCGGTCACCAGCCTGGCGGATTCCGGGGTCCGCGACGGGCACAGCCAGAGCCGGCAGATCGGCGCGCCGTGGCACGGCCCCGCGATCAACCGGATCACGGCGCCGACCCTGGTCCTGCACGGCGCGGACGATCCCCTGGTCAAACCCGCAGCCGGGCGCGCCGTTGCGGCGCGTATCCCGGGTGCGCGGTTCGTCTCGTTGCCCGGGGTCGGCCACGACCTGCCGGAACCGGTCTGGAACGACGTCGCGATGCGGGTGCGACGCCTCGCCGACCGGTAGGGACGCGGCTGGGCAGCCTTCAGGGCAGCGGCGCTTCGGACAGCCCGGCCCGAACCACCGCTTCGATTTCGCGACAACGTGGCCCGTCCGTCGGCCACATGCCGGCCGGCGGACAACTCCGCCGCCACCCCGCCCGTCCTACCGCACGTATCTGTACGCACTCTTCTTCGGAGGTTCATTCATGCGACGGTTGGGGACAGTGGCCGCGGCGCTCGTGCTGGCGGGCGCCGGCGTGGCGGGCACGGCAGGAGCGGCCGGTGCCGCGACCGGCCCGGCGGACAAGGCCCCCGCGGCCTGCTCAACCGCCTGGGGCAGCGGCAACAAGTCGGCGACGACCGCGAACACCAAGCCCTTGAGGGACGTCAAGACCAGCCACACCGCGTGCTACGACCGGATGGTCTTCGATATCGGCGGAGCAGACGGCAAGCTCGGCTACCACGTCGGTTACGTCGATGCGTTCCACCAGGACGGTTCGGGCGAGCGGATACCCGTCAAGGGCGGCGCCATCCTGCAGATATTCGTGTCCGCGCCCAGCCACGACCCGGTGACCGGTAAGCAGACCTATGCGGGGACGGCCGGCAAGCCGCTCCCGGGAGTGAACATCACCGGATACAAGACGTTCACGGACACCAAGTTCGGGGCGAGCTTCGAAGGGCAGACCCAGGTCGGCCTGGGCCTGCGCGCCAAGCTCCCGTTCCGGGTGGTCCAGTCCGGTCACGAGCTGATCGTGGACGTCGCCCACAAGTGGTGAACCACCTCGTCATGGGCACCCGTCCCCGCTTCTCCGGAAGGGGGCCCAGGGCCCGTTTGACGCCCGGGTAAACAGTCCGGCGGCACACAGAGAAATACCCCGGTCCGCATTGGCGGCCGGGGTATTTCTCTGTGTATATTGAGGGCTTCTGTGTCTTCATACTGCGCCTTCACCAGGTAATGAAGTAAGCCCAACTTCATTACCGAACTTTACCCGAGCGGAGCTGAATTGTCAAACGAGGAAATGCGGCACGAACAGGAATTCATTGATCTGCTCTATGAACGCCTCGCCGAACTGCGGACCGGAGCCGAGAGGGCGGTGAACGCGGCCCTGCCGCTGGACGGGAACCATGCCCAGGCACGGCTGGAGCGCGATGTGCTGGTGGCCGAGCACGCGGGCCTGCTGGCCGCCTTCGACGCCGGCGAGAACGGCCTGTGCTTCGGCCGGCTGGTCTTCCGGGACGGACGCGATCACCACATCGGCCGTATCGGCATCCGGCGCGACGACGCGGACCGGACCCCGCTGGTCCTCGACTGGCGGGCCGAGGTCGCCCGCCCGTTCTACCTCGCCACCGGGCACACCCCGATGGGGCTGCGTCGCAGGCGTCACCTCACGACGGAGGGCCGGTACGTCACCGCCCTCCATGACGAGATCCTCGACCTCGACGACACCGAACGCACCGGATACGAGGGCGCCGACGCGGACGCCGTCCTGCTGTCCGCGCTGGACGCGGCGCGCACCGGCCGGATGCACGACATCGTGCAGACGATCCAGGCGGAACAGGACGCGATCATCCGTGCCCCGCACCGCGGTGTCCTCGTGGTGGAGGGCGGGCCCGGCACCGGCAAGACCGTCGTCGCGCTGCACCGCGCCGCGTACCTGCTCTATGCGCACCGCGAACTGCTGGCCCGCCGCGCCGTGCTGATCGTCGGACCCAACCCCGCGTTCCTCAGCTACATCGAGGAGGTGTTGCCCTCGCTCGGCGAGACGGGCGTCCTGCTCGCCACACCCGGTGAGCTCTTCCCGGGCGTGACCGCGACCGGAACCGACACCGCCGAAGCCGCCCGGGTCAAGGGCCGTGCGGAGATGGCGGACGCGCTGGCGGGGTACGTACGGGACCGGCAGACCCTGCCCGACCCCGAGATCGTGATCGACCACGAGGACGGCGAACTGCGGCTGGACGTGGAGATGGCGTACGAGGCACGCCGCCTCGCGCGTGAGACCAGGCTGCCGCACAACCTCGCCCGCCCCCACTTCGCCTTCCGCATCATCGACGCCCTCACCGCACAACTCGCCGACCGGCTGGGCGCCGACCCCTTCGGCGGGCCGAACTTCCTCGGCCCCGACGACCTCGCCCAGCTCGGCAAGGCGATCGCCACCAGCGCCGAAGTGCACCGCGCCATCGAGGAGTTGTGGCCCGACCTCACGCCGCAGCGGCTGGTCGCCGACTTCCTCGCCGACCCCGCCCACCTTCCGGAGGCCGACGCGGAAGTGATCCGCCGTGTGGCCGGCGACTGGACCCCCGCGGACATCCCCCTGCTGGACGAGGCGGCCGAACTCCTCGGCGAGGACGACTCGGCGGCCCGCGCCGCGGCAGAGGCGGAACGCCAGGAACAGATCGCCTATGCCCAGGGGGTGCTCGAACTCTCCTACGGCTCCCGTACCCAGGAGTTCGAGGACAAGGTGGACGAGGACTCCGAGGTGCTGGCCGCGCACGATCTGCTGGACGCGGAACGGCTCGCCGACCGGCAGGAGGAGGCCGACCACCGCACCGCCGCCGAACGCGCGGCGGCCGACCGGACCTGGGCGTTCGGCCACATCATCGTGGACGAGGCACAAGAGCTCTCGGCGATGATGTGGCGGCTGCTGATGCGCCGCTGTCCCACCCGGTCGATGACCCTGGTCGGCGACCCGGCACAGACCGCCGAGCCGGGCGGCTGCGGCTCGTGGGCGAGCATCCTCGCGCCGTACACCGGCGACCGCTGGCAGCACGTCAGGCTCGGGGTCAATTACCGTACGCCGAGCGAGATCATGGACATCGCGGCGGAGGTGCCCCGGTCCACGGATCCCGCCTTCGAACCGCCGCGTTCGATCCGTTCCACCGGTGTTCCCCCCTGGGCGCAGCGTACCGACGACTGCGCGCGCACCGTCGCCGAGGCCGTCGCACGGGAAGCCCAGGAGCAAGGCCGCCTCGCCGTGATCGCCCCACGGTCCCGCCACGACGCCCTGGCCGCCGCCCTCCCGGCCGCCTCCGCCGGTTCCTCCCTTGACCTGACCCGCCCGGTGGTCCTCATCGACCCGCGGCAGGCCAAGGGCCTGGAATTCGACACGGTGATAGTCGTGGAACCGGCGGAGTTCGGGGCCAGTGACCTCTACGTCGCCCTCACCCGGGCCACCCAGCGGCTCGGCGTGATCCACGCGGCACCGCTGCCGCCGGGACTGGAGACGCTGCCGCCGCGGGCCGCGGCTCTCACCGGTCGGTGACGCCTGTCGGACCGGTGTCGGCGGCCTGTCGGTGACTGTCGGTCCGATGTCGGCGGGGTCCGGCACCTTTTGAGAGGTCCCGCCGGGTGTCCGCCCGGCTGACGGTTGGGGAGAAGGGGATCTCTTGTGCATGACGTAGTGATCGTGGGTGCCGGCCCGGTCGGTCTGTTCCTTGCCCGCGAGCTCGGCCTCGCGGGCTGCTCCGTCCTGGTGCTGGAGCGGGGGCCCGAGTCCCGCTCCCCGTTCAAGGGGAAGCTGCTCGGAACGCGGGGCCTGTCCGCCGCTTCGGTCGAGGCGTTCCACCGCCGCGGGATGCTGCACCAGCTGCGGACGGCATCGGGCGTCCACGACGATCCCGGCGCGGACGCCGAAGCGGCGCGCGAGCCGGCGTCCCTTCGCGGCGTGGGCCATTTCGCCGGCATCAGCCTCGATCCGGGCCGGGTCGACGCCGCCGCCCTGCCGTACCGGCTTCCCGGACAGGCGATGGACGGCATGCTGACCTACCTCGAAGCGGTCGAGATGGTGCTGGCCGAGCAGGCAACCCGGCTCGGCGTGGAGATCAGGCACGGCGTCACGGTCTCCGCCCTCAGCCGGCACGAGGAGAGCGCGGTCGCGTACGCCGACGAGCACGCGTACCCGGCGCGCTGGGTCGTCGGCTGCGACGGCGGACGCAGCACGGTGCGCGGGCTCGCGGACTTCGCCTTCGTGGGCACCGAGCCGCAGTTCACCGGCTACACCATGCAGGCCACCGCCGCCGATGCCGAAAAGCTGGGCCCCGGGATCAACCTGACGCCGACGGGCATGTACCTCCGGCTCCTGGAGGGGCACATCGCCATGGTGGACTTCGACGGCGGCGCGTTCGACCGCTCGCAGCAGCTGACCCGCGACCATCTCCAGGCCGTTCTGCGCCGGGTATCCGGCACCGACGTGACGCTGAGCGAGGTGCATCTCGCCTCCAGCTTCACCGACCGGGCGATGCAGACGACGACCTACCGGCGCGGACGCGTCCTGCTCGCGGGCGACGCCGCCCACATCCACTCGCCCCTCGGCGGACAGGGACTCAACACCGGCATCGGCGACGCCATGAACCTGGGGTGGAAGCTCGCGGCAACCGTGCACGGACACGCCCCGGACGGGCTGCTCGACACCTACACCCGCGAGCGCCATCCGATCGGCGCCAAGGTGCTCGACTGGTCGCGCGCCCAAGTGGCCATCATGCGGCCGGACCCGCACTGCCAGGCGATCCAGGGAGTGATCCGCGACCTGCTCGGGACCCGGGACGGAGCGACCTACGTGGCCGGGAGGCTGTCGGGAGCGTCGATCCGATACGACCTCGGCAGCGAGCAGCCATGGGCCGGCCGCAGCGCCCCCGACTTCTGTCTCGAAAACGGCACACGCCTGAGCGACCTGATGCGGGACGGGCGGGGCGTCGTGCTCGATTTCAGCGCCGACCGATGCCTGCGCGATCCGGCGCAGGGCTGGGAGAGCCGGATGCGGTACGCAGCCGGTCCGGCGGAGAACGACCTGGGACTGGGTGCCGTGCTTGTCCGTCCCGACGGCGTCGTCGCCTGGGCCGGTGAGCGCACCCCTGATCGCGAGGCGTTCGAGCAGGCCGCCGTCCAGTGGTTCGGCGGCCCGGAAAGCTGAAGCGGCCACCCCGTTCTCCTGGACCCGAAGATCCAGGCCGTGCGGGACCTCGCCGACAAGTACGGTGCCCAACTGCTGTCCGCTGACAGGTTGTTCGCCGAACTCGCCGCGACGACCGGACCGGAATACTGGGCCGAGGACGGCGTGCACCCGACGCCGGCCGGCCACGCCGCACTCGCGGAGGCCTGGCTGCGCCTGGTCGTGTGACCGGTGATCAGGACCGGGCGGTCCCGGCGGAGATCCGGTACACCACGGACCGGCGCAGCGGCCCGTCCGGTACGTCGGGATCGTTGAAGTCGTCCGCGGGGTCGTGGGTCATGCCGATACGGCGCATCACGGCCTGGGACCGGAGGTTGGTGACGGCCGTCACCGCAAGGATCTCCGGCAGAGCGAGGGTGGTGAAGCCGAAGGCCAGAGCGGCTCGGGCGGCCTCGGTGGCGTAGCCGTGTCCCCAGGCCGGCCGAGTCAGACGCCAGCCGGCCTCCACTCCCGTGAAGGGCAGGTGTTCCTCCACCGGGTCGAGTCCGGTCAGGCCGATGAACTCGCCGGTGGCGCGCAGCTCAACGGCCCACCAGCCCCAGCCGCGCTCGTCGAGGTCGGCCTGGAAGCCTGCGGCGGACGCCTCGCTCTGCTCACGCGTCAGCACGTCCGGGAAGTAGCGGCGGACCTCGGGATCGGCGTTCATCGCCGCCCAGGGCGCCAGGTCGGAGGGGCGCCAGGCGCGCAGCAGCAGGCGCTCGGTTCGCAGTTCGGACATCGCGCCAACCTAGCCCGCCCGGGTGGGGGAGGCGAGCGAATAACGACGACCGCATGAGGCGAGCGGAAAGCGCGACGCCGTCGCGGCGCGGACGGCCCGACCTGCCCGCGCCGCAACGTCCCTGTCGTAAGTCGTAAGTCGTAAAAGGCTCGTCCGGCTACCCGCCACCGCACCGTCAAGGCCGGCTACTTGACTGAACCCGCCATGATTCCCTGCACGAAGTGGCGCTGGAAAGCGAAGAACACGATCAGCGGCACGATCAGGGACAGGAACGCCCCGGGGGCCAGGACGCCGATGTTGCTGCCGAACTGCCGCATCTGCGACTGCAGGGCCACCGTCAGTGGCTGGGACGCGTTGTCGGCGAAGAGCAGGGCGACCAGCATGTCGTTCCAGACCCACAGGAACTGGAAGATCGCCAGGCTGGCGATGGCGGGGCGGCCCAGCGGCAGGACCAGCTGGGAGAAGATTCGCCACTCCCCGCCGCCGTCCATACGGGCGGCCTCCAGCATCTCCTTGGGGATCTCCGCGAAGTAGTTGCGCAGCAGGAAGATGGCGAACGGCAGCCCGTAGGCGGTGTGGAAGAGGACCACACCCGGGATGGAGCCGAACAGACCGAGCGCGCCGAACAGTTTGGCCACCGGCAGCAGTCCGATCTGGACCGGCACCACCAGCATGGCGACCACCACCAGGAAGATCCAGTCCCGGCCGGGGAAGTCCAGCCAGGCGAAGGCGTATCCGGCCAGCGCGGCGATCACGACGACGGCGAGGGTGGTGGGCACCGAGATCAGCACCGTGTTCCAGAACGCCTGGACGATGCCCGAGTCCTTCAGCAGCGCCGCGTAGTTGTCCAGCGACAGCTGACCGGGTGCGGTGAGCGCGGTCCACCAGCCGCTGCTCGCATTCTTCTCCTCCGTACGCAGGGAGGAGAGGAAGAGTCCCGCGGCAGGGGTCAGCCAGACCAGGCCGATGAGGAGCAGGAACAGCTGGATCGCGCCGCGGCTGAGCCGCTGCACCGGCCGTGCCGTCGTCCGCCTGCGGGACGCTGCGGCTGTGGGGACGGTGGTCATGACTGGCTCCTGCGGAAACGTCGGATGTTGAGGAACATGGCCGGGACCACCAGGAGCAGCAACAGGACACCGAGGGCGCTGCCCAGGCCCTGGTTGTTGCCGCCGCCGAAGGAGACCAGCCACATCTGCAGGGCCAGGACATTGGCGTCCTGCTGTACGGGACCGGGGGCGATGATGTAGACGAGGTCGAAGACCTTCATCACATTGATCACCATCGTCACGAACACCACGCCCAGCACGGGGCCGAGCAGCGGCACGGTGATCCTGCGGAAGACCTGCCATTCGTTCGCGCCGTCCATCCGGGCCGCCTCCAGGACGTCCCGCGGCATCGAGGAGAGTCCCGCGCCGATCAGGACGAGCGCGAAGCCGGTCCAGATCCACATATAGGCGCCGATGATGGCGGGCGTGATGAGGGCCGGCCCGAGCCAGGAAATGCCCTCGTACGGCGGGGCGAAGTCCTTCGCGGGGAGCTGGACGGCGTACGAGCCCGGAGGCAGACGGGGCAGCCGGTAGGAGCCGTCCGCCGCGGTGGTGGCCGTCGCCACGACCTTGCCGTGGGAGTCGACGGCCTCGACGGCGAGCCTCGGCAGACCGCGTTCGCGGGGGTCCACCGTGCCGGGGGTGCCGCCACCGCCGGGGGTGAAGTCGAGGTAGACCACACCCCGCAGTTCACCCTTGCCGGCCGGGGACTTGGCGGCCCCGGCGGCCGGCCGCGCCTGCGCGGGCAGGTCCTTGGGCGCGACGCCGACCAGACCGAGGTTGACGGTGTTCCCCGGGCCGGTGCGGTGTGCCGTGCGGTAGGAACCGTCGTGGCCCTTGGCCAGCCGCTTGTCGCCGAGGCGCGCCTTGGCGGTGGGGAACGAGACGGACTCCCCCTGGACCGTGTCGTGGATGCCGACCGTGATCGCGTTGAGCACACCGCGCTGCGGATCCTGCTCGTAGGCGAGGCGGAAGATGATGCCCGCGGCGAGGAAGGAGATCGCCATGGGCATGAACATCAGCAGTTTGAACGCCGTCTTCCAGCGGATCTTCTCGGTCAGCACGGCGAGGACCAGACCGAGCCCGGTCAGCAGCGCGGGGGCGAAGACGACCCAGATCGCGCTGTTGCGGATGGCGCGGAGCGTGGCGGGGTCCTGGAACATCGCGGTGTAGTTGCCGACGCCGACGAAGGTGTTGCCGGAGGCGTCGTACAGGCTGCGGACGACCGAGAACACGATGGGGTACGCGACGAGGGCGCCCAGCAGCAACAGCGCGGGAAACAGGAACAGCACGGCGATCCGGCGGCGGCGCCGGACGGCGCGCCGCACGGGATCGGTGGCGCTGCCGGGGGTGCCGCCCGGAGGGAGGGGCGCGGCGGCGCGCGAGGTGGCGGGCGCCGCCGCGGGTGTGGTGACAGGCATGGATCGGGCCCTGGTCCTTACTTTCCGTACGCCTTGGCCGCGGCGGCCTCGAGCTTGTGGGCCGTGCCTTCGGGGTCCGAGGGGTCGCGCAGGAAGTCCTGGAGCAGCTTCCATTCACCGGCGCCCTGGGTGCCGCCGAAGGCAGCGGGAGCCTGGTCGGACATGTCGAAGCGCACGGAGTTCCCGGCGCCGGTGAGGGACGCGGCGGCCTTGCGGGTGACCTCGTCGTGGTAAGCGTCCGCGGGCACCTTCTTGTTGGGCGAGAGGTAGCCGCCCGCCTTGGCCCAGACGCTGGAGGCCTCGGGAGTGGCCAGGTACTTCACCAGCTCCATCGCGGCCTTCTTGTGCTTCCCCGCCTTGAGCACCACCGCGGCGTCGCCGCCGCTGACCACCGGGGCCTTGCCGCCGTCGACCGCGGGGAAGGGGAAGAACTTCGCGTCCTTGCCGACCTCCTTGTGGAGCTCATCGGTGATCAGCGCGCTGACGAAGTCACCTTCGTAGACCATGGCCGCCTTCGGCTCCGGGCCGAAGACCTGCTGGACGGACTCGGGGAAATCGGTGCGTAGTGCGCCCGAACCGCCGCCCGCCACCAGGTTCTTGTCGCGCAGCAGCTTGCCGAGCGCGGTGAGCGCCTTGACCACGCTGGGGTCCGTCCACGGGATCTTGTGGGCGGCGAGCTGGTCGTACTTCTCCTGACCGGCCTGGGAGAGGTAGATGTTCTCGAACCAGTCGGTCAGCGGCCAGCCCGCCTCGCCCGCGACGGAGAAGGCCGGCACGCCCGAGTCGGACAGCGTACGGCCCGACTTCAGCAACTCCTGGTACGTCTTCGCGGGGGTGACCCCGGCCTGGTCGAATGCCTCGGGGCTGTACCAGACCGTCGACTTGTGCGAGGCCTTGAAGTACAGGCCGTAGTACTTCTTGTCGACCGTGCCGTAGTCCTTCCAGACCTTCGCGAAGTTCTTGTCGGCCTCCGCGCCGACCTCCGCCGACAGGGGAGTCAGCCAGCCCTTCTTGGCGAACTGCTGGAGCACGCCGACCTGGGGGACCATCACCACATCGGGGGCGTTGCCGCCTTCGACCTGGCTGCCGATGACCGTCGAGACGTTGTCACCGGTGGAGGCGAAGGTGACCTTCGCACCGGTCTTCTCGGAGAACGCGTCCAGGACCTTCTTGAAGTTCCGCTGTTCCACGCCGGTCCAGACGCCCGCCACGGTCACGGTCTGGCCGGTGAGTTCCTGCTTCTTGCCCCCGGCGGACACATTGCCGCCGCATGCGGTGGCGCCGAGCGCCAGACCGAGCACGGCGGCGCCGGACACGGCGGCTCGGGTGGGTCGTACTGCGGGTCGTCTCATCGTGGGTTCCCTTCGGAGGACTGACGGGGAGCGTGGGGGAGGGGTGGTACGGGGAGGAGGGACGGGGCGCGGGCGCTAACGGGGTGCGGGCGCGTGCATCCACCAGGCGGCGGTGGAGCCCGGGAGCGTGCCCGCCGGGCAGTCACCGCTCGCCAGCAGCGGGACACCGGGTACGGGAGCGGGCACCGGATCGGTGCCGAAGTTGACGGCGCAGACCAGACCGTCGCCACGGACGAACGCCAGCACCTGCGGCGGGGACTCCAGCCAGCGCAGGGTGCCATCGCCGAGCTGCGGAAGACTGCGGCGCAGCTGCAGCCCTTCGCGGTACAGGTGCCAGAACGACCGGGTGTCGGCGAGCGCCCGGTCCGTGGCGTGGTCGGCGAACCACGCCGGCTGCGGCAGCCAGGGCCGCGCCGCGTCGGTGCCGGAGGTGAAGCCGAACGGGGAGGCGTGTCCGGACCAGGGCAGCGGCACCCGGCAGCCGTCGCGGATGTGCTCCCGGCTGCCCGTGCGGTGGAAGATCGGGTCGGTGAGGACCTCGTCGGGCAGGTCGACGACCTCCGGCAGGCCCAGCTCCTCCCCCTGGTAGAGGTACGCGGCGCCGGGCAGGGCCAGCATCAGCAGGGCGCCGGCGCGGGCGCGCGCAGGGCCCAGCCCGCCCGCGGACTCCGCCGGCCCGGCGCTCCCGGGGGCGGCCGCGTACCGGGTGACGGTCCGGACCTGGTCGTGGTTGTTGAGCACCCAGGTGACGGTGGATCCGGTGTCCGCGATATCGGTCAGCGCCTCGGAGATGACCCGGCGGAAGGTGCCGACGTCCCAGCGCGCGGTCAGCAGGTGGAAGAAGAACGCCTGGTGCAGCTCGTCGGGCCGGACGTATGCCGCCTGCTCGCTCGGGGTCCGTACGGAGACCTCGCCGACCAGCAGCCGGTCATGGCCGTCCCGGGCCGTGTACTCCTCGCACACCGCGCGCCAGTCGCGCCACACCTGGTGCACCTCGGGCTGGTTCCAGGCCAGCGGGTTGACCGAGTCGCGGGTCCGCTCGTCGGCCGCGGGGTCGGGGGAGTCGGGGAGCTCGGGGTGCTTGAACAGCCCGGCGGCCACATCGATGCGGAAGCCGTCGACACCGCGGTCCAGCCAGAAGCGCAGCACCTGGTCGAAGTCGGCGGCCACGGCGGGGTTGCGCCAGTTCAGATCGGGCTGCTCGGGCGTGAACATGTGGAGGTACCACTGGCCCGCGCTTCCGTCCGCCTCCGTGACCCGGGACCAGGCGGGACCGCCGAACATGGCCCGCCAGTTGTTGGGCGGCAGCTCGCCGGCCTCCCCGCGTCCGTCGGCGAAGTGGAACAGCGACCGTGCCGGGCTGCCCGGGGCGTCCGCCAGGGCCGCCCGGAACCACGGGTGCTCGCTGGAGCAGTGGTTGGGGACGATGTCCAGGAGCACCTTCAGGCCCAGCCGGTGGGCGTCGGCCACCAGGCGGTCGAATTCGGCGAGGTCGCCGTATACGGGGTCCACCTCGCGGTAGTCCGCGACGTCATAGCCGTGGTCGTGCTGGGGGGAGGGGTAGAAGGGGCTGAGCCAGATGCCGTCCACCCCGAGCTTCTTGAGGTACGCCAGCCCCGTGCGGACGCCGGCCAGATCGCCGATGCCGTCGCCGGTGCTGTCGAGGAAGCTGCGGACGTAGACCTGGTAGATCACCGCATCCCGCCACCAGCGGTGTGCCGGGTCCTGGGACGGGGTTCCGGCGGCTGCCGCGGAGGGCGCGGGGGAGGCCGGGCCGGGGAGGGAGGGAGAGGGGGCGGAGTCGGCCGGGGAGCCGTTCCCTGCCGTGGCTATGAGCATCTGCCGTGATCCCGTTCTTGCCTGGGCATGCCGTGCGGCTGCGATCGCTGTTATGCATGCATGTTAAGTAGGGATGTCTTTTGAGTGTCAACGAAATGGTCGAAACTCGCTGCGAGATGCCCGGATTTATGGGAGATTGCGCAACTCGCCTGTACTTAACAAGTAAGTAGAGGTGGGAGGGAGTGTGGGAAGCCTCGCCGGGTCAGCCGCGGTCGACGATGGCCCGAAGCTCCCGCGTCAGCCGCGCGACGGTGGCGTCCGTGCTCCGGCGGTGTACCAGCGCATCGTGCATCACCGCCTGCACCGCCAGGCTCACCTGGTCGTAGTGCGGGCTCTTCAGACGCGGCTTGGCCGCCAGGACGCCCCGCTTGAGCGTCGGAAGGTACGGGAAGCGACGTACCAGCTCGGGATCCGCGTACAGATCGGCCCACACCGGCGGTAGCGCGCCCTTGGTGAGCACCCGGCGCTGAACCGGTTCGGACGTCAGATAGGAGATCAGCTCGGTGGCCGTCCTCTGATGCCGCGACCGCGCATTGACCGCAAGATTGGAGCCACCCAGGGCGCTGGAACCCGGCCCGTCGGGACCCGGCAGCGGTACCGCGCCGAACTTCCCCGCCACCTTCGACGACCGGGCGTTGGCCAGCGCGTACGCATACGGCCAGTTCCGCAGGAACAGCAGCCGGCCGTCCTGGAACGCCTTGCGGGACTCCTCTTCCTTGTACGTCAGCGCCCGCTGCGGGATCCAGCCCTCGCGCACCCCGTCGAGGAGGAAGGACAGGCCCCGGCGGGCCGCGGGGGAGTCCACCGTCACCCGCGAGCCCTCACCCGCGAGCACCGAACCGCCCGCCGACTGAACGGCCTCGCCGACGTTGGCGGTCAGCCCCTCGTACGGCAGGAACTGGCCCGCGTAGCCGTCCATCCCGTACTTGGGCGCGACCGTTTTCGCCAGATGCTCCAACTCGGCCCAGGTGCGCGGCGGCCGCGCACCCTCCCGGTCGAGCACGTCCCTGCGGTAGTAGAGCAGCCCCGCGTTGGTCACATAGGGGACCGCATAGAGCCGCCCCCCGAAGGTCGCGGTGTCCACCACGGGACGAAGGAAGTGCTTCAGCGGAAACCGGTCGGCGTTCACCGGCTTGATCCAGCCCGCGGCCGCGAACTCCGAGGTCCATGCCACGTCGATGTTCAGCACGTCGAAGCGGTCACTGCGCGAGCGCAGCTCGGTGACCAGCTGCGCCCGCACCTCGTCGGCCGCGTCCGGCAGCTCGACCAGGGTCACCTTCTCGCGCGGGTGCCGGTCGTTCCAGCCGTCGAGGACACCCCGCAAATAGCCCGTGAGGTCGCCGCCCGTCACCAGGGTGATCGGGCCCCGCCCGTCCGAGCCGCCGGCCGGCTCCCCGGCCCGCGCGCCGGTAGGGCCCGCGAACAGCAGCGAGCAGACCAGCAGAGCCCTTCCCGCGGCACGCTTCCACCGCATGGGCTCCTCCTCGCACCAGGCGCCGACGGGACACTGGACCGACAGCCCGCCCCATGTATACCTGTTAGCCATGCGGGATACTAGATGGTGCAGGAAGATACGACGGCGACCCGGATCACAGCCGGACGAGTGCAGATGACCGTCAACTAAGGCGGAGAGGGAGAGCGAGAGCGTGCGGCTGCCACTCCTGGCGCTGTTGGTCAGCGGCCCCGCTCACGGCTACGAACTCAAACAGGCCCTTGAGAACCTTCTGGGCGCGGCATACCCTCAGCCAAATGTCGGCCAGATCTACGTCACCCTGAGCAGGCTGGAGAAGGCGGGCCTGATCGAAGGGGAGGACGTCGAGCAGTCGGACCGCCCGAACAAGCGCATCTACCGGATCACCGCGGCGGGACGCGAAACGGTGGACGCGTGGTTCGAGGAATCCACCGCCGAACCACGGGTACGGGACGAATTCTTCATGAAGCTCGCCCTGGCCCCCCACACCGGGACCGCAGACCAGATCGCCCTGATCAACAAACAGCGCCGCCACTACCTCAACACCATGCGCGACCTCTCGAAACTCGCGGCGGCCGAGGACCGGGACAACCGGGTCGCGCAGCTGCTGATCGAGGGCGCGATGCTGCACCTGCAGGCGGATCTCGACTGGCTGGAGCGTTGTCAAGAGGAGTTGGAATGAACCGGGACGAGCCGTCCGGCCCGATAGTCCGGGCAGCCGGCCTGGTCAAGACCCACCGCCCGGAAGGGGCGGCACCCGTCCCTGCGGTGCGGGGCGTCGATCTGTGCATCGAGCGCGGCGAGTTCGTTGCCGTCACCGGGCCCTCGGGAGCCGGCAAATCCACCCTGCTCCACCTCCTCGGCGGCCTCGACCGGCCCGACAGCGGTGCGCTCTGGCTCGACGGCCGCCAGGTCGACGCCTACAGCGAGGCGCGCTGGGCGGAGCTGCGCCGCCACCACATAGGCATCGTCTTCCAGTTCTTCAATCTGGTCTCGAACCTCAGCGTCGCCGACAACGTCGAACTCCCCGCACTGCTGGCCGGCAGATCCCCCCGGCAGGCCCGTGCCGACCGGGCCGAACTGCTCGACGAACTGGGCCTGACCGGCAAGGAGAACTGCACACCCGGTGAACTGTCCGGCGGCGAACAGCAGCGCGTCGCACTGGCCCGCGCCCTGGTCAACACCCCCGGTCTGCTGCTCGCCGACGAACCGGCCGGCAGCCTGGACAGCAAGGGGACGCGGGAGGTGCTGCGGCTGCTCGCCCGCTTCCACCGGCGCGGGCAGACGATCCTGCTGGTCACCCACGACGCCAGGATGGCCAGCGCCGCGGACCGGGTGATCAGCTTCTACGACGGCCAGGTGGCCGACGACGCGCACCTCGGCGGCAGCCGGAACCGTCCCGCGGCCGGTGTGGCCGACGTCCTCAAGCTCCAGGGCTGAGACGTGCGAGCAGCGGCACGCTGGACACAGGCGCATCTGCGGGCACACCGACCGGCCGCGGTGCTCATCGTGCTGGCCACCGCCGGGATCACCATCTCGCTGCTGCTGGCCACCGCACTGTTCGCCTACGCCACCGATCCCTGGCAACGGGCCTTCACCCAGTCCTCCGGCGCCCACGTATGGATCCACACCCAGGCCGGCACCGCCGCGGGGTCGCTCGCCGGACTGGACGAGGTACGAGCCACCTCCGGTCCCTTCCCCACGGTCCGCACCACCGCGAGTCTCCAGCCCGGCGGAGCCAAGGCCACCCTGGAGCTGCGCGGCGTGGCGAAGCGCCCCGCCACCGCCGCCCCCCAGATCGTCGCGGGCCGCTGGCTCGACGCGGGTACCGATGCGGGTGCCACCAAGGGAATCGTGCTGGACAGCTCGGTGGCCCGTGCGATGTGGGCCAAACCGGGGGACTCGCTGGTGCTGAGCGGGATCGCGGCCCGGCTGCGCGTGGTGGGTGTCGCGGACACCGCCGAGGCCGCCTTCCGCCCGGGGGAATCGCCGGGCGTGGCCTGGGTCCTCCCCGGCACCCTCGCCGCCTCCGACGCGGGCCGCGACCAGCGTGGCCGCACCATAGGCCTCCAGCTCACCGACCCCGCGGACACCGACTACGTCGTCCAGCGCGCGGTCACCCGGCTCGGCGCCGATCAGATCACCGACGTCTCCACCTGGCGGCAGGCCAAGGCCGAGGCCGAGGGGGACAACCAGCTCCTCGGACGGCTGCTGGGCCTCTTCGGGCTCGGCGCGCTGCTCGCCGCCGCCCTGGCGGTGGGCGGCGCCATCAGCACCCGGATCCGCGGACACCTGCGGGACATCTCGATCCTCAAGGCCATCGGGTTCACACCCGGCCAGGTGGTCCGGATGTTCCTCGCCCTCCACCTCGGCTTCGCACTGCTGGGTGTCGCCCTGGGGACACTGCTCACCCAGGCGCTCGGCACTCTGGCCCCCGGCCCGATCGGCGAAGCGATGGCCCTTTGGCGGCAGCTCCCCGGGCACACCTGGCTGACCCTGGTGATCTCCGGCGGGGCGGTGGTCTTCATCGGCTCGGCGACCTGTCTGGCCGCGTGGCGTGCGGGGCGGGTGCCGCCGGTGCCCGTGGCCCGTGCCGCCACGGCCGGTGGCGGCCGCACCTCCGGCCTCACCCGGCGGGCGCTCGGCCTGCGGATCCCACCGGCCCTGGTCCTCGGCTGGCGGGGCGCCTTCCACCGTCCGCTGCGCTCCTCGGCAGCCGTGGCACGGCTGGCGGTCCCGCTGCTGCTCATCACCATCGCGCTGGGCACCTGGACGACGCTGGACCGCTTCACCTCACACCCCGAGAACGTCGGCCTGCCCGCGGCGCTCACCGCGCGCTCCGACACCCTCGGCGCACACGAACTGAGCCAACTCCTGGCCTCCCAGCCACGCATGACCGCCTACCCCGGAGCCGAGGTCCAGGCCCTTGTACCGGGACAAACCGGGACCATCACCCTGCGCGGGCTCGGCACGGACGCCAAGCCCTACCCCTTCGCCGTCGTGGAAGGCCGCGCCGCCCGCGGCCCCGACGAAGCGATCGCCGGACAGGGCCTGCTGGACCTGCTGGACGCACACGTCGGCGACTGGGTCCGGATGACCGTCGCCGGCCGCCCGCACGTCCTCCATATCGTCGGCCGCAACATCGAAACCGCCGACGGCGGCCGGGTCGTTTCCACCACCCTGGACACCCTGCGCGACGATGACACCGCCGGTACCACGTCCCCGGCGGCACAGCCGCCCCACCCGGACTTCTACAACCTGGTCCTGCGGCACGGCGCCGACCCCGGCGTGGTGCGCGACGCCCTGACCAAGGCGTCGGCCGGGCGTCTCGAAGTGCGGGAGATCCCCAACCCCGCCGACCAGCTGTCGGCGGTCCGGGTCGTCAGCATCGGTCTGATCGCGGTCCTGATCCTGATCGGGCTGGCGGAGCTCGCGACCACGGTCGGTGCCGGTGTACGCGACCGCAGCCGCGATCTGCTCGCCCTCAAGGCCGTCGGCCTCACGCCCCGTCAGATCACCGCCGTCATCGTCTCGGGCACCGCCTTCGTCACCCTCGCCGCCGCGCTGGCCGGCACGGCCTCCGGACTCCTCGCCTCCCACTGGCTCATCGACCTCCAGGGCCGCACCAGCGGCTGGGGAACCGGCATCGCCCAGCAGCCCGGCCCGGCCACCCTGCTGTCGGTCATTGCCGTCGCGGTGACGATCGCCGCCACCGCGTCGGTCCTGCCCGCCGCCCGCGCCGCACGGCGCCGGCTCGCGGACTCGGCGAGCGATCTGCTCCAGTGAAGGGTGTTGCCCCGCCATGCGAGACACGAGGCTGTCGGAGTCGCCGGAACCGTCGGAGCCGACCGAGCACTACCTCTTCAACGACAGCCAGACGATCGTGCTGGAGCGCGGCTACCAGTGGGAGTCCACCCTGGGGTCCACCCCCGACCGGAATCCGATCGAGCGGGAGCGCATCACCGCCCATGGCGCTGTCCGCGGGCTGGCCGAACTGTGCGACGGACTCGTCAGGCCCATGACGTTCGGGGTGACCAGAAACTGGGTGGACGGGTACGGCTTGCCGGCCGAAGGCAGTCCGCCGCGAGGGAACTGGATCCTGACGACCCCGCAGTCGCCGCCTGACGTCCACTCAACTTACCGGGACCCCCAGATCATGGAGGCAGCAACACTGGACGAGCGGGCGATGCTCACCATGGTCGACCGCGTACTCGACGACCCGTGTGAAGCCCCCGAAGGCAAGCACCTGGCCTGGGACGAGATGCACATCGACCACACCTGGGCCCGGCTGCCTGAACCCGACCGGCACCTCGCGAACAAGGAACTGCGCATCGACGACCACGACAACAAGCTGCGTCGCGTCCTGGTCCCTCGCGAGCATGCGCACGGCCGCACCTGGGTGACCGTGCCCCGGCGCAGCGTCCGGTACCCGTTCCTGCTGAGGGTGAACAAGTCCTGTGGCACGGTGTACCCCGACGGGCCCGGGTACGACGACTTCATCACGATGACGATCGACGTCAACTGGTCATTCTGGTGGCACCCCGGGGAGGGCCGAGCCATGCTCGATCAAGCAGTGGACCGCCTTCTCCGGAAAGGGTGGCGCCCCGCACACCCGCAATCCGTACCTACGGGGCACCACACCCCATCGAGGACCAGCCTTTGACTCCGTACTCCCTGGCGTTCTACCTGGACGTGGTCACCACCGGCACCGTGCTCGGTGTGGGCCCCACGGCCCCTCCCGACCGCGTCACCGAGGTCCTGGGGCCGGGCTTCGCCGAGAACACCTTCGGCAAGCACAGCATGTTCCGTGACTACGGCCTCGCCGAGTTCCACTGGAACCGCGCATCCGCCGGGCACCCTTGGTCGGGCCACCACTTCACCCTGCAAGTGCACCGGCTCGCGTGCCGGGACCGCACCCTCGTCAACGACACCCTTCGCGCCCGGTACGGACGGTTCGCTCCCAGGCTTCGTTTCGCCAAGCTGCAACGCCTGCTGGAGCGGCGCGGTGTCCCCCTGGTGGAGGTCCCGGAAATCAAGGCGAACGCCCCGTACTTCCGTACGTTCTGGCAGCCCGATTCCCGTGTGGCCGTCTCCGTCATCGCCACCTACGGCGAGTACAGCACCCCGGACCGTATGCAGGTCGGTGACGTGTGCGGCGTCCACGCCCCGATGGCTGCCGAGGAAGTGGAGTGGCGGAGGGCGCGAGCCGGGTAGCGCCCCACGCCACCACCGGCCCCTGCAGCGGGGCTTGCGGGCGGTGCTCAGCCGGCCGTGCCGAAGTCCTGCGTCCAGTAATCGCCGGGCTGAGCGAGGCCGACGCCGATCTCCTTGAAGGAGCAGTCCAGGATGTTCCGCTTGTGGCCGGGGCTGGACATCCAGCCCGCCATGACCTTCTCGGGCGTGGAGTACCCGTAGGCCACGTTCTCGCCGTAGGAGCTCCAGTGGTAGCCGGCGCGCGTGATCCGGTCGTCCGGGGAGGAGCCATCGGAGCCCGTGTGCGACATATTCTTGTGGCCCGCCATGTCCTTGCTGTGGTCTTGGGCGGCCTTTGTCAGTTTCGCGTTCACGGTCAGCGGGGAGCATCCGGCCTTGCTGCGCTCCTTGTTGACGAGTTCCACCACACGGGCTGCATCGCCGGATGCCGGGGCGGCGGTTTTCGAAGCGCCGGCGGTTTTCGCGGCGCCGGAAGAAGCGGCAGGCTTCTGCGAGGCGCCGGCAGCCCGCTCGGAGCCCCATTTCGCTTTCCCCTGCCGGTGATCGTAGGACGCATTCTGCCAATGACCGTGGTGCCGGCTGGCCTCTTTCCCCTGCCCCAGGCAAGCCATTGCTGCGGAGGGCACGCCCACGGCGCTTATGGCCAAGGCGGCGACGGTTATCTGCCGGTATCGCCGCGTCCTGCGATGTTTCGTCATGCGTGACCTCAATCGGTAATTGCGGAGCGTCCCTGGCGCGGCTGGCTCTGTGCAATTTCCGCGCCTGAGCTGCGGAGACGCCTTGCGGCTCGTCATTCTTGGCACCGCCGCGCAGGCAAGGCAACAAACTCTGAGTACTACTTCGCTTCGTAGTGTTGCGTGGCCCTTGTCATGGGCGCGGGAGCATGCTGGTCCGGCTGCCGGATCCCCGAAAATGCTGTTGAACCGTCAGAAGCCTTTGTGTGTCACCGTGCGGGCAAAAGCGCGCAGCGGACCGAAGGCCACTTATCCCGGTGCGGGGTATTCATCGGCCAAGACGGACAAATCTCTTATGTCTCCGAGGTATGGCCTACTATCCAGCTTAGTTAGTGCCGGAATGCCGTATGACGCATGTCACGAGACCGTGTCATACGTGGTGGGAACCACGCCGGGCGCGCCCGCGTCCACGGGGGAATTCCGGGGCGAGAGGGACGGCGGGCACTTCCCGATGCCGTCCCGTCCGGGGGGAGCCGGCTGACCGGCTGGAGCGCTACAGCCGGTCAGCGGCGGAGTGATGGCCTCACACCTCACAAGCCTTTGACTGCCACGTTCCTCAGGGCAGTTGCGCGATTGCGGTGATCACCGGTACCGGCAGGTAAGCGGGCCACTCGGGGCGGGCCGCCTGGTAGGCGATGTACCCGAGAGAGCGGCTGATCCGTACTTCCTCCGTCGTCTCCGCCTGGTACACCACCCGACAGCGGCCCGATGCGTTCTTGGCGCGCTTCCACAGCGCCGACGCGGGCTTCCTTTCCGCCTCGGTCCGCGGGGTGAAGATCCGGTCGCCGAAGTCCGACCACGCGAACGGGCTGCTGCCCACCCAGTCCTTGTCGATCACCCTTTTCAACTCCGCTGCCCGCTCCGCGTCGGTGGAGCCCCAGGAGGGCGGAACGTTGGTGATCAGTCCGACCGGAACATGGCGGGCGCGCAGTGCCCGCAGATACCTGGCGGCTCCCGGCATGTACCGCACGCTCTTGTCCTCTGCCGTGTGTACCAGCGTCTCACCGAGGTCGAAATACACCACGGCACAACCGCCGGCCCGCCCTCCGTGCCCGGCGGTGCGCGGTACGCCCTGGGCGGCGCCCGCGGCCGGCACGCTTAACGCTGCCACGCCGCCCAGGGCGAGCAGCGTGCGCCAGGTGGCTCTGCGAGCGGATGTCTTCTTCATGGGGATGCCTTCCCGTAGGGGGACATCCGATCGTACGCGCCATGTGCACGTCAGTAATGAGATCGGCGCAGTCGGACCGTGGATCCCGGCTGACGACATGCGGTCCTGCATGGTGACGGCTTCGCTGCGCAGGTGCGTCATAGGCGCTTCGGTGGGCACATGCCTCATGCGGCCGGGGCCGCACCCTCCGCCCCGCCGGTGTGGCGGCGCCTTCCGCTCAGCCCGCTGCTGTGCTGCCTGCTCGCCGCGCACGCACTGATCCTGATCGTCGGCGGGCACTACACCTACGCCGAGGTCCCTCTGGGGCACTGGCTCCAGGACGTGCTGGACCTGTCCCGCAATCCTTACGACCGGATCGGACACCTGGTGCAGGGCTTCGTGCCCGCCATCCTGGTCCGCGAACTTCTGGTCCGCACCTCCCCGCTGCGCGGCAGCGCCTGGCCGGCCCCGCTGACGGTGTGCGCATGCCTGGCCTTCAGCGCGTTCTTCGAACTGATCGAGTGGTGGAGCGCGCTGATCGGCGGCGCCGGTGCCGACGCGTTCCTCGCCACCCAGGGGGACCGGTGGGACACCCAGTGGGACACCCAGTGGGACATGGCCTGCGCCCTCCTCGGGGCGATCGCCTCGCTGCTGCTCCTCAGCCGCGTCCACGACCGTCAGCTCGCCCGCTACGGCACCGGGGAGGAGGGCCGGACCACGCGACCGCAGACCGCCTGATCGCCTTCCGGCCGTCCGCTGTCATACAAGGGGGCGCGGCCCCGCCCCGCCCCCACGCTTCGTCGGAGTTCGTGCGGAGTTCCCGGTGTGAACTGCCCCTCGAAACACCGGAGTTGTCTCACACCCGGGCGGAGAAGGGGCAGGCCCAGTCCGCCGGCTTGCGTCGGCCCGAGTAGCGACGGGCCTCGGAAAGCTGCTCGTACTCCACGAGGTTGGGGTTGATGTTGCCCTGCAGCTCGATGTCCTGTTTGCGGATCTTCTCCTGCAGCCGGTCCCACAGGCCCGCGGCCTTTATCCGGTCGAACTGGGCGTGGGAGTTGAAGGCCAGCATGGGGAAGGGCGGCCGGCGTCCGATGCGGCTGTGCGTTTCGTGCAGTCCGATCACGAAGAAGGGGTGCCCGGCGACGCTGTACGCGAAGGCCCCGGACGACGGATCGTGGTCGTAGCCCTCGGCCCAGGGGTACGTGAGGCTGTCATAGTCGTGGACCGCCTGCAGCTGCTGCCACAGCAGCGCCTCGAACTCGACTTCCGACACGTTCAGAGGGCCCGAGAAGGTGGCCACGAAGCTGGTGAAGGGCTTGGCGGCCCAGTCCACCGCCTCCACATACGCCTGGAGATCAGCGGCCATCTGCCGGGCCGTCTCGTCATCCCCGAACCACGTGTAGTGGCGATGGACGATGCCGCCCTGTCGCCACGCCGAGCGACCGGCCAGGCAAGGGAAGGCGTCGCCGAGAAGGAACCGTCCGACGTCGGCGGAGGCGTCGACTTCGGTGGCGGCGGTGGCGTCAACCGTCATGTTCGTGACCTTCGGTAAGGGGGGCAACACCCCTGGTGGGGGCCCTGCGGTGGTGGGACCCTGGCAGTCAAGATCGGGCAGGGCCGGTTCGTCAAGACTCGGCCGTATCGCCCCCCTGCGACTGCCTTCACCGACGGCGTCAGCACCGTGTATGCGGTGGTATGACCCGTATCGGGCCGCGACGATGTCTCGGCCGCCGGGCAGTTCGCTCTCACTGCAAGGCTTCTTGTCGATCTTCATCGTCTCAGAAGCCCGGACACCTGATCGCCAGGGTGGGCCGTGGCGGCGCCGCGCCCTGCGCCGCCGGCCCCCTCGCCGGAACCCTCTCCGGGATCTTCCCCGCCGGGCCGCCCCTCGGCGCCCGGTCTCCCGACGGGCGCCACAGGAACGGGATCCCGGTCAGGCCCGGGCGGGAGCGGCCTCCTCAGGGGCGTCGGCGGCCTGGGCCGCGCGGCCCTCGGCACCGGCCTCGGCAGCGGCTCCGGGGAGGGAGTAGAAGACGCTCCTTCCCTGCTTGCTGCGGTGTGCCAGCCCCTTGGCGACGAGTGAGGTCTCCAGGGTGTTGCGCACGGCGGTCTCCGGTGCCGTGTGGTCCGGATGCTCCTGTGCCAGCAGCTTGGTCAGCTCCGTCACCGTGCGCGGCTGTCCGTCGAGCAGGGCGAGAACGCGGTCGGCGCGGGTGGCGTTCCGCTGCCGGGCCTTCCCCCGGGCCGGTGCGGACTTGCGTGCCTTCTTCGTGCTCCCCGCCGCCTTGGCCGGGGCCTTCTTCGCCGGCTTGGCCTTCGGCGCGGCAGGCTTGCCGCGCCGCGCCGCGGGCACGGTCACCGGTTTTGTCACCGCGGTGACGGCCTCCGAGGACTGCGGGGCAACGGCTTCTTCCCGGGACGCCGTGCCGAGATGCTGCTGGAGGTCTTCCAGCTTCGCCCGGAGTTTCTGCAGTTCGTCGATCTCCTTCGCGATGCTCTTCAGCTTGGCAGCCACCTGCACAGCGAAATCCGCGTCTGACATGAAACAGCCTGCTCTCTCTTGCCTGATCGGTCTGCGGTTGGCTGGATGTTACTCATCCCGCTCCGCAATTAACCCGGTACGGTTCCGTTTTATCGCCACACACAGGGCATCGATGGTCGGCTCCACGGCCGAACAAGCTCACCGACATGGGGTGTTCGGATGCTGCCCAACCCTTTGCCACCAGTCAAGAAAGGGGACTTGAATGAGCCATACGGGCCTGGAACGCGGTCCCACCTGGTCTGGACAGAGAGCGTGAACTCCGTCCGGCTGTCACTCCTTTGAGTCTTTCCTCCGGTGGACGGTTGCGCTTTCCTCGTCCG
The DNA here is from genome assembly GCF_900187385.1 of Streptomyces sp. 2114.4. Taxonomy (NCBI): domain Bacteria; kingdom Bacillati; phylum Actinomycetota; class Actinomycetes; order Kitasatosporales; family Streptomycetaceae; genus Streptomyces; species Streptomyces sp. 2114.4. Next base: position 231,087 of record NZ_FYEY01000001.1, on the reverse strand, counting down.
CGTGGACGGCTTCTGCCGTATCGGCGCCGGGTGACCACCGATGCTGACCCGGGTCCGAGGCGGCGGCCGGGCACTCGCCGCCGAGGATGCGCCGGGCCCGGCCCATGAAAGGTGAGCCGCCGGGGTGCGCCACTGCTTCCGCTCGTGACCCTGCCTCCGCTCACCCTGCGCACCCCTCGGATGGCCCGGCACCACGTGCGCCGCACCGGGACCGGTTGTAGGACGGGAGACGACGAGTGTGGTGGCGGGTGTGACGGTGGGAGGAGTGGCGCGGGATGAACATCGTCGTTGATCTCAACCGATGCCAGGGCTATGCGCAGTGCGCCTTCCTCGCTCCCCGCATGTTCACGGTGCATGGCGAGGAGGCCCTGTTGTACACCCCGGCCGTCCCGGACGACCAGCGGGAACATGTTCTCCGGGCCGCGGCGGCGTGTCCGGTGCAGGCGATCGTCGTGGGCGAGGAGGCGGGCCCCGGTGCAGGGTGAACCACGCGAGGGCCGCATCGTCGTCGTCGGCGCCTCGCTCGCGGGTCTGCGGGCCGCCGAGACGCTGCGCGACGAAGGGTTCGCCGGCTCGCTGACTCTGATCGGCGACGAACCGCACCCCCCGTACGACAGGCCACCGTTGTCCAAGCAGGTGCTGCTCGGAAGGGTGCCGGCCGACACCACCGGGCTGCCCCGGGGCCGTGACGTGGACGCGCACTGGAAGCTCGGCGTACGTGCCACGGGCCTCGATCCGGTCGGGAAAAAGGTACTCCTCGCCGACGGCGAAGAGGTGCCCTTCGACCGGCTGCTGATCGCCACCGGGACCCGGGCCCGCCCCTGGCCCGACCCGGCCGAGGCCGCCATGGACGGGGTGTTCACCCTGCGCACCGGCGAGGACGCGGGCCGCCTTGTGGAGCACCTTGACGCCTCACCGGAGCGCGTCCTGGTCATCGGCGCCGGGTTCACCGGTTCGGAGATCGCCTCCGCCTGCCGGGAGCGCGGTCTTGCCGTGACGGTCGCGGAGCGGGGCCCGGCGCCGCTGGTCGGTGCGCTCGGCGGAACACTGGGTGCGCTTGCCGCGAAGCTGCAGCGTGCCCACGGTGTCGATCTGCGCTGCGGGGTGACGGTCACCGCACTGGAGGGCAACAGCCGGCTCACCGGCGCACGGTTCTCCGACGGCACGAGGATCGACGCCGATGTCGCCGTCGTGGCCCTCGGCGCGGTCCGCAACACCGAGTGGCTGGCCGAGTCGGGACTCGCCGCGGGCCCACGGGGCGTGACCTGCGATGCGGGCTGCCGCGCCTTCGACATGTACGGGATCGTCACCGATGACGTCTTCGCCGCCGGTGACGTGGCCCGCTTCCCGCACCCGCTCTTCGAGTACCAGCTGCTCTCGCTGGAGCACTGGGGCAACGCGGTGGCCCAGGCGGAGGTCGCGGCCCACAACATGGTCAATCCCGGGCCACGCAGACGCCCTCATCTGACGGTCCCGGCGTTCTGGTCCAGCCAGTTCGGACTCAATATCAAGTCGGTCGGCGTACCCACCTTCTCCGACCAGGTGGTCATCGCCCAGGGGTCGCTCAAGGAAGCCCGGCTGGTTGCCGTCTACGGCTACCGAGGACGCGTCACCGCGGCGGTGAGCGTGAACCAGGCCAAGTCGCTGGAGTACTACCAGCGGCTGATCGAGACGGCAGCGCCGTTCCCGCCCGCGCCGGGAGCCGCCGACCGGCTCGACACCCGGGCACCGGTCCCCTCGGACGTGCCGGACCCGAAGATGCTGTCGCACGGTCCGACCGTCGCGCTCACCGGCCATCTGCCGGACCGGCGCCTGATCCTGGTGCAACCGGCCCGCTGAGACCGCCACTCCCTAGCGATGAGGAGCGCCGCGCATGGCTGCGGACACCCTGTTCCACCGGATCACCGACTACGTCCACCGCGCCGACCCCTACCCGTTGTACGCGGAGCTCCGCGAGGCGGGGGTGGTACGGCAGGACGACGGCAGCTACCTCGTCGGGACCTACCACGAGATCGAAGCCCTGCTGCACGACCCGCGGATCAGTTCGGACCGTCGCAAGCGCACCGTCCCGGACGAGGCCGCGACCGCCGAAGAAGGGCTCCCACCGGCCTTCATCGGACTCGACGATCCCGAACACCACCGGCTGCGGAGCCTTGCGATGCGCTCCTTCGGCCCGCCGCACACGCCGGACCGGATCGCCGGTATGCACGACGGCATCACCCGGATCGTCAAGGACCTCATCAGCGACTTCGCGGGAAAGGAGCGGATCGACGTCGTCGACGACTTCGCCTACCCGCTGCCCGTCACCGTGATCTGCCGTCTCCTGGGTGTGCCCCTCGAGGACGAGCCCCGGTTCCGCCAGTGGTCGGACGCCATCGTCGCCGGCATCGATCCCACCCCGGGGGAGGACCCCGAGGAGCGGCCGCGGGCCGCCGCCGAGGCCCGGAAGGCGATGGGCCTCTACCTCGGCGAACTCGCCGACAAGCGCCGTTCCCATCCTTCCGACGACATGCTCTCCGCGTTCGCCGCCGACAGCCCCGACGGGCAGCTGACGCCGCTCGAAATCATGACCACGTCCGTGCTGCTGCTGATCGCCGGTCACGAGACCACCGTCAACCTGATCACCAACGGCATCCTGACCCTGCTGCGCCACCCCGACCAGCTGGCACGCCTCCGCGGCGAACCCGCGCTGATGCCCCGAGCGGTGGAGGAGCTGCTGCGCTACGAACCCCCCGTCCAGATGCTCCCGCAGCGCACACCGCTGGCCGATATCGAGGTCGCGGGCGTCACCATCCCCAAGGGCGCGCCCCTCATCCTGATGCTGGCGTCCGGCAACCGCGACCCCCGGCGGTTCCACGACCCCGACCGCTTCGACCCGACCCGCGATGACAACCAGCATCTCGGTTTCGGCAGCGGTATCCACAGCTGCTTCGGCGCGCCGCTCGCCCGTCTGGAAGCCCAGATCGCCCTGAACGAGCTGATCCAGCACCTCGACGACCCCCGTCTGGTCGAGGACCCACCTCCCTACCGCCGCAGTCCCGTCCTGCGCGGCCCCCGGCACCTGCTCGTCGATTACCGCCGGGCCGCTGCCCGAGGGGGTCGGTAGCGCGGATGCCACGAGGCGATGTCCGACCACTCGGTACGGGCAAGGGCTTCGCACCACGGTGTGGCAGCCGGCAGCCTTCGATGTCACAGGACAACCGTTCCCGCACCCGCGGACCGCGGCGCCCGCGAGGTGACGAGGCGTAGGTTTCGCCCGTCCGGGTCGACCGTGGGGGACGTGCCCCGGGCCGCCACCGCTCCCACCGGTCACGCGCCGGGGCGTCTAGGGTGCGCTCAGGCCCCGGGCGGCAGCAGGACCACCGGGCCCGTCCGGAATGGAGCGCAACGTGGCCTTCTCTTCCCTGGTCCGGAAAGGGACCCGGACCGTCCCCCTTCTGCTGGCGATCGCGGGCATCGGTGTCGCCGTCGTCGTGGGCATGGCGGATGCCGGGCCTACGACACCGGCCGAGCCCGCCGCCCCGCGCAACCCTTTCCTTGCCGAAGTCGCCGCGCAGATCGACCTGCCGGCGCGGGCCTGGACGGCGTCGGGCACCCACACGGCCAGGGGATATACGACGGAGGCAGCCGAGACCATCGGCGTCGAGGGCATGAAGGCCGACTGCGACAACATCAACCTGAACAAGAAGCTGGCCGCTGACTTCCGCAGCGATGTGTTCGGCCCCGGCGTGAAGGGGTTCTTCTACAAGTGCCGAAGGGTCAGCCCGGACACCAACAAGTACTGGTTCACCATCAGTTCGGCGGACCACGCCCAGATCGACAAGCTCTGCGATCCGCACACCAGGTACCCGGTCGTCCACGACGAGCAGCATGACACCTACTGGATCGACGAGCCGTTCACCTGCACCCGCAGGGCCGACCCCTCGTAGGGCGGCCCGACCGCCGATTGCGCGTTATCCGCAGGAAGATCTTTCTCTCCGGGGCGTCACCCTCGCCGCCTCCGGAAGGCGTCGTGCTCACCGTGATCTTGTGCATCACGGATCTTTCTCTTGATCGTCGAATCCGGTGTTCATGAGAAACTCCCTAACGGTTCATTGCCGCGCCCAAAACCCAGTGATAGCATCCCGAAGATTCCGCGTTCCTGACTAGTCTGCGGAGTCACGGGGGCGAGGGGGAGGGCATAGATCAATGTGGCGCATGTGGCTGATGTGACGAGCGGACACGGGCGGTTGAGGCCGCCTCGGTGACCCGCGCTTGCCACATTGATGCGCGAATGTGTGAGTGCGGATTCTTGGGGACTTCGAAGGGGTCGGAGCCACTTTATTGATTCTGTAGGTGCGGCCTGTGCGCGCATCAGGGGGTAACGAGAACACACCGGTCATGGCCATATCCTCGGTTGTGCATTGATGGGCAAGACAATAAAGTTGCGTCCTTACGTGCTTCAAGGGCGATGGTCGCCTGGCATACATGAATTGTTGAATGAATCATGATGAACCGGCACGGGGCGGGGAATGGTTACGCGCTGGGTGTCGAAATGCTCGGGTTTCGAGAATTGGCCACGGGGGAGGACAGAAAGGCGTGCATTCTGACGAAGGTGTGGTCGACCATGGCCGACACCGCTTACTGAAATGTCCGATCAGTTTTCCTGAACATGTGCTCCATGCGCCACGCGAAGCATACGAATTACTCCGAGAAGATCAGGGAGAGGTCGCGTACGACCCGAGCACGCAGTCCTGGCACGTCATGTCGCCACTTCTCGCACGCAAGGCGTTAACGGACAAGAGGTTCCTCGCCAGAGGTATGAAGCACAAGACCCATCTGGTCCCCGAGGCCGGGCGTGCGGACGTTCACTATGTCGAGAGTTTTCTCTCGCAATGGCTGGTGTTCTCCGATCCCCCGGTCCAGCAACACGTCCGGACGGCGTTAGCGGCGGCTATGGACAGTTCGTTCATGGCCGAGGTAACTCGCCAGGCCGTAAAGCAAGCAGATGCGACCGTCGGGTCCGCAGCGGTAGATCCCATCACCGATATGGCGTTGCCCGTTGCCCGTGCGGCAACCCGCACGCTGCTCGGTGCCACGTCCTCTCAGTTGGAAATCATTGAGGGTGTCTCGGACGCCGTGATGGCCTATCTTGCGGTGCCTGGCGCGGATTCCGGCAAAGCCGCATGCGCGGCGGCTCAGATTCGACTGCTGGAAGCCCTCGTCGACGATCAGCTTCTGCACGGGGGCGATCGGATCGCTGCCGCCCTGCGCGCGCTGCATCAGCAGAAGGTACTGGATCTGGCAGGGGTTTCCGCGACATACACCCAGTTGTTCACCGGCGCACTCGAGCCACTGAAGACAGCTCTTGTGTCCTGTCTCGCTCATATTGGTGACCAGAGCTGGTCACCGGCGGATGTCGAAAAGCTCGAACCGGTGGACTGGGCGGACTTCATCGAGACCCGGCTGCGCGACGATCCCCCCTTTCATTTCGCGCCGAGGCGTACCACCACGACCGTTGAATTGGGTGGCCGCACCATATCGGAGGGCGCGCGGGTCGTGGTGAATCTGCTCAAGGCGAACGAAGACTGCCGGCCGAACCGTCACCTTTCCTTCGGGCACGGCCGGCATTACTGCCTCGGCGCCCGACTGGCGCGGGCGGTGCTGCAGTCCTGTCTTCCTGTTCTGGCGCGAAAGGTCGTATCGGACGACGTCGACGTGTTGGGGGTGAGCAAGGTAAAAGCCATGGGGATGACGGTCTACAAGGTGAACGCAATCTGACGTGTTCCCGTGGGCCGTGCGGCCGGCCATGCGGGAGCTGACCATGATGGGAGAGTTAATGATCAACCTGGGCTTAGTGGACGTTCTGCGCAGCAGCCGCGTGCCACGTCTTGCCGGCGGCACCCTCGTCGGACGGATCCCGAACGCGCTGGCGCTCGCGGCGATCCCCATGCAGCTTCGCTACGCGGATCAGAGCTGGCTCACGGTCGGCGCCGCTGCCGCCGTATATTCGCTCCTGTCCGCTGCCGGGTCACCCATCTGGGGACGTATGGTCGACCGCGGTCGCGCGCGATTCGCCATCTGGCTGACATCGATTGTCAGCGGATTCGGATTCCTGGGTTTCGCCGCGTCGGGGCACTCGATGGTGGTCGCCTTCGTTGCGCTGGGCGTCGCCGGCGTCTTCAATCCGCCGTTCGAACCGTATCTCAGGTCTGCCTGGCCTCGCATAGTCCGAGGCCCGCTGTTGATGAAGGCGTATGCTTTTGACTCCGCGTCACAGGAACTTCTCTTTATTGTGGCGCCGCTGGTGGCCACCGCAAGTGCGATCGTTCTGAACCCTACTCTCGCGTCCTACCTCTGCATGGCTTTCCTGTTGCTGGGTGCCTGGATGATCGAGGTGATGCCGACGGCCGACGCGGAGGACCGGGTCGAGCACATGGGATTCAGGAGGATCATCGGCCCGCTGTTCTTCGGTGCTTTCCGGCTTCTGATGTGCTGTGCCGCGATGATCGGGGTCACGATCGGCGCCATGGCGATTCTGGGCGGCCGGCTGACCGAGTCGCACACGTCCGTGGGAGGCGTGGGGATCCTGTTGTCCTTGCACGGCTGTGGGGCATTCATCGGTGCCCTCACCCTGAGCGGTGGCGACACCGAGAAGATCGGGAATCTCACCAAGAGGCTGACCGCCGTCCTTGTCGCGTTCTCGGCATCCTGGGCGCTGGCCGCACCGTTCTTCCCGGTACTCGTACAGGAATCCTCCTTCTTCTTCGCCGGTTTCTTCATGGGGCCGGCCCTGACCTGGACATTCGCTTTGGTGAACGCGTCAATTCCCAAGGGAGAGATCTCCGAGGCGTTTTCCTGGCTCGGCGGCATCATCGTCGTGGGCTCGTCTGGCGGCTCCTTTTTGGCGGGCACGCTGGGCTCGTGGTCCGGGCAGTCGGCAGTGGTGGTGATGATGGTCGCCGCGTCGGTACTGGCGGTGGGTGCCGCAGCCACCCTCAATCTGCGCCCGGCTCGTACATCTGCCGGACGGCAAGCGAGTCCGTCGGATAGCGTGACCCTTTCATCAGGCTGAGCCGGAAGGACATCCATGCACGCGCGGAAAGGTGGTGCCGACCAGGTGCCGCAGATGGACCAGGGGATACCGTTCGTCTTCGATGTCGACGGCACCACCTGTTTCAACGGGACGCAGATGCCGCCCGAGATCGTTGCGGCGATCACGCGGTGCCGAGCCGGACACCCCATCCTGTTCGCCTCGGCCCGTCCGATTCGCGACCTCATTCCGGTGCTCCCCACCGAGCTGGCCGATGTCCCGCTGATCGGCGGCAATGGCGCGTTCACCCGGTCCGACGGGCATATCGAGGTGACGAAGTTCAGCGACAGCGTCCGGCGTTCGATCAATGACATCATCGACCGGTACGAGCTCGAGTACCTTATCGACAGTTCCTGGGACTACAGTTTCCACGTAACCCAGGAGCGAGAGATCCTCGAGCGTGTCGATCAGGCCGGCCTGGCGAAACGTGTGGCCCGGGAAGAATTGCCCGAATACGCCAAGGTCGTGCTGTTCGGCGCCGGAGACGTCGCGCTGACGGAACTGGCGAAGCTCGGTGTGACCATCAATATCCACCAGTCCGAGGATCTGGTGGACCTGTCTCCCAAGGCGGTCGACAAGGCGACGGCCCTCCTCGCGCTGAACATTCCCGCCGGGGAATATGTCGCCTTCGGTAATGACCAGAACGATCTGCGTATGTTCGAGAACGCCGCATATGCGGTATGCGTCGGCACCTCGGAGGTCGGAAAGCTCGCGGACCGGGTTATCACGCGAGCCGAAGTCGGCACGACCATCGACGCACTGTCGAGCAACGCCGCGGCAGAGGTCGTCAGCTGACGGTTCTTGAGAACTCTTGAAGGCCCCGTAGCCGCGTGCCCGGCACGCGGCTACCGCCGATGAGCTGGAGGTGGCGCGCCCCGGAGAGCGGTAAGTGCCCTTCGGTGGCAACGGGCGTCATGGCGTGGGCAGTCCGGGGCCCGAGCAGTGCACATCGGCCGGCGGCACGGTTCCGTCGACCAGATAGGCCGCGGCGGTACCGTCCACACAGCGGTTGCCCCGGCTGGCGAACACCCCGTGCGAGTAGTCGTTGTGCAGGGATACCAGGCGTGAGCCGGGCAGTCGCCGCTGCATCTCCCGGGCGCCGCGCACGGGGGTGACGGGGTCGTGGGTGGAGGCGATCAGCAGGACCGGCGGGGCATCGGGGCTGCCGAGCTGCGTACGGTGCGCGGGCCGGTGGTGCCAGTACGCGCACACCGAGGCTTCCAGCCCGGTGAGTACCGGCTGCGGGTCGAGCCGCAGCAGCTGCCGGATGCCGGCCGTGACCCGGGCCGGTGTGGGAGCCGGCCCGTCCGCGCACTTGACCGTGCGGTTGGCGGCTTCGTAGGTCCGCGAGGCGGCGCCGTCGAAGGGCTCCGCCGGGCGCAGCGGGCCGGTGCTCCCGTTGCGCAGAGAGGTCCGCAGTCCGTCGGCGAGGCCCGGCCAGCGCTCGGTACGGCCCAGCGCCCGGTACACGGTGCGGTCGAACTCCGCTGCCCCGAAGCCGTCCACGGGGCGCTTCGAGAGCCGGTCACGCACCCGCTGGTACGCGGTGCGTACGGACGCAGCCTCGGTGCCGAGCCCGAAGCGCTTGTCGTGCCGGGCGGTCCAGGCGAAGAACACCGCCCGCTGGCGCACCAGGGCGCGGCTCTGCACCAGGTCGAAGCCGAACCAGCTCCGTGGCCCGACGACGCTGTCCAGCACCATCCGGCCGACCCGCTGCGGGAAGAGGGCGGCGTAGGCCGCGCCGAGATAGCTGCCGTACGAGACGCCGAGGAAGCCGATCCGGGGTTCGCCGAGCGTTGCCCGTAGGGCGTCCATGTCCCGGGCGGTCTCGGTGGTCGACAGGTACGGCAGGGCTTCCTTCACGCCGTGGGCGCAGTCGTCTGCGGTCCGCCGCAGGGTGTGGAGGTGGGCCTGCTCGGCCGCCCGGCCCGCCGGGACGGGGTCCGGCGCGGGGCTGTCGAAGAGGCCGCCCATCGGCCCGCAGTCCGCGGGCGCGCTCGCGCCGGTGCCGCGCGGGTCAAAGCCGATCACGTCGTACGCACGCCGCACCCGCTCCGGCAGTTTGGCGCGCTTGGTGACGGCGTAGGACAGGCCCGGACCGCCGGGACCACCCGGATTGACCAGCAGCACGCCGCGCCGCTCGGAGGCCGGTCCCGTGGCACGGACGCGGGAGACCGCGATGCGGAGCTGCTTGCCGTCCGGGCGGCTCCGGTCCAGCGGCACGCTCAGCCGGCCGCATTCGACGCGGGCGGGCGCGGGCGGAGCCGGCACGGAGTCCGGACAGGCGCCGAAGTGGAGTGCGGGTGCTGGGGGAGTGGCGTGTACGGGGGCCGCGGGGAGCAGGGCGGCGGTGGCCGTCAGGGCGCAGAGCAGGCCGGTGCGGCGTACGGCTGGAATCACGGATCTCGCCTTCGGGGGACGCGGCGGAGGGTGCCGCTGAACGTGGTGGCAATGAAAATGATTATCGTTTACAGTGTGAGCCGGTCAAGCCCGGCGACCCCTGTCACGGCGCCGACGCCCCGTCAAAAGCCGCCGCCACCATGCGCGGACAACGCCTGCGAAGAAGGGAAAACGTGGCTCATCTGCTGATGGTCGAGAGCTGGGTCGGAGCGATGAGCCGGCTGCTCCCACGCGCGATCCGCGAGGGCGGACACGAGTTCACCTTCCTCACCCGCGACCTGCACCACTACCTGCGCACCGCACCCGAGGGCACCGCCCACCCCCTGCTGGGCGCCCGCCATGTGCTGACCGCCGACACCAATGACCGCGCCACACTGCTGCCGTACGTGGCGCGGCTGCACTCCGCGCTCGGCTTCGACGGGGTGCTCACCTCCTGCGACTACTACCTCCCGACGGTCGCGCGGATCGCCGCCCGTCTCCGTCTTCCCGGCCCGTCGCCCGAGGCGGTCGACAGCGCCTGCCGCAAGGACGCCACCCGGCAGCTGCTTGCCGCCGCAGGGGTGCCAGGACCGCGCTTCGCGGTCTGCGCGGACCGCTCCGAAGCCGCCGCCGCGGCCGCGGAGATCGGGTATCCGCTGGTGCTGAAGCCGGTGGACCTGTGCGCGGGGATGTTCGTACGACGCGTCGACGACGAAGCGGAGCTGACCCGTGCCTACCGTGCGCTCGACGGCTTTCCCGTCAACGCCCGCGGTCAGCACCGGGCGCCCCTGGTCCTCCTCGAAGAACTGCTCCACGGCCCTGAAGTCAGCGTCGAGACCGTGACGTTCGACGGCAGCACCCAGGTGATCGGGGTGACCGACAAGAGCATCGACGGGGCGCCGGCCTTCATCGAGACCGGCCATATGTTCCCCGCGGAACTGCCGGCCGGCGATGCGGCGGCCGCGCGGGAGCTGGCCGTCCGGGCGATCGACGCACTCGGACTCGACGGCGTCGTGGCGCACACCGAGATCAAGCTGACACCGGACGGACCGCGCCTGGTCGAGGTCAACCCCCGGCCGGCGGGCAACCGCATCACCGAACTGATCCGCCATGTCACCGGCATCGACGCCGCAGCGGCCTGTGTGGACGTGGCCCGGGGACAGCGGCCCGATCTGCGTACCCGGGAGACCGGACTGCGCAGCGCCGCCATCGGCTTCCTGGTGCCGCGGACCGCGGGCGTACTGGAGGGAATCGACGGCGGTGACCGCGTGGCAACGGCGCCGGGAGTGCTCGAACTCCAGCTCGCCGAGCCCGGAACGGCGGTCAAGGAAGCCGGCAGCAACAACGCGTACCTGGGACACGTCATGGCCGGCGACGCCGACGGCCCGGCCGCGCGCCGGCGCGTCGAAGCGCTGCTGGCAGAGCTGCGGGTGCGGGTGGTGAACCGATGAACCAGGTGGATACCCGCACCCTCGCACCCCGGACCCCGGCCGCTTCGTACGACGGCCTCGCCCCCCACGCCCCGGCCGCGTCGTACGACGATCTCGTGGCCCGTGTCCTCGGTGGCGAGTTCGGGCCGGACCCGCGTACCCAGCGGATCGCCGTCGCCTTCAGCACCCGCCAGGCCGTCCGCCACGAGGGCCGCGGCGGTGGCTACCGCAACGAAGTGCTGAGCCTGCGCCTCGAATCGGCGGTCGGCTCCTGCGCGGTGGAGCCCGGCGAGATGCCGGACGCCGCCATCGACGACTGCGTCGGCGCGGACCTCGCCCGCCTCCTGGAGCACGAGCTGCGCCCGGTGCGGGTGGCCGCCCTCGACGCGTATCTGATGCGGGTACGTCCGCACACGCCCGCGAACGGAGCCCGGCCCTGGTCGCTGCCCGCCGGGTCGTCGCTGCGGAAGTCGCGGGCCAGGGCGCGGGCCGTCACCGGACTGGTCGACGCCGCGCCCGGCGCCCGGGTGCTCGTCGTCGGGGTGGTCAACTCGCTGCTGGAGGCGCTGCGGGACCGCGGTCTGTCGTACGTGCCGTGCGACCTCAAGGGCGGCACGACGGAGTGGGGCGAGCCCGTACGCACCGATGCGCTCGCCGAGTTGGCGGGCTGCGACGCGGTCCTCGCCTCCGGGATGACGCTCGGCAACGGCAGCTTCGAGCCGCTGCGGGAACATGCCCGGCGCCACGGCAAGCCCCTGGTGATGTTCGCCCAGACCGGCAGCGCGGTACTGCCGCGGTTCCTCGGCTCAGGGGTGAGTGCGGTGTGCGCGGAGCCCTACCCGTTCTTCTGGCTCGACGGCGGACCGGGCACCGTCCACCGCTACCGCACCGCCGCCCCCGGAGCCGCCCGATGACCACCGCCGTCGTCCACCCCACCGGAAACCGGGAACTCCTCGGTCTGCTCGGCCGTACCCCGCTCGCGCGCGTCACCACCGATCTGCCCTGCCCGCACCCCGGATTCTGGGCCAAGCTCGAAGGGCTCGGCGCGGGCGGCATGAAGGCGCGTGCCGCCGTCTCCATGCTGCTCGGCGCCGAGGAGCGCGGCGAACTGCGCCCTGGCGCCCCCGTGGTCGAGTCCACCTCCGGCACCCTCGGCATCGGCCTGGCCTTCGCGGGACAGGCGCTCGGCCACCCGGTCGTGCTGGTCGGCGACGCCGAACTGGAGCCCTCGATGCGCCGCCTGCTGCGGACCTACGGCGTCCGGCTCGAACTGGCCGACCGGCCCGCGGCCGAGGGCGGCTGGCAGGAGGCCCGGCTGGCCCGGCTGCGGCAGCTCCTCACCGAACTGCCCGGCGCGTACTGGCCCGACCAGTACAACAACCCCGACAACGTGGCCGGCTACGGCTCCCTCGCCGCCGAGATGGCGGCACAGCTCGACCACCTCGACGTCCTGGTGTGCAGCGTCGGCACCGGAGGCCACAGCGCCGGAATCGTCGCTCCTCTGCGCCGGCACTGGCCGCGGCTACGCCTGATCGGGGTGGACGCCACCGGATCGACGATCTTCGGCCAGCCCGCCAGGGCCCGGCTGATGCGGGGACTGGGCAGCAGCATCCACCCGCGCAATGTCGCCTATGACGCGTTCGACGAGGTGCACTGGGTCGGCCCGGCCGAGTCCGCCGACGCCTGCCGCCGGCTCGCCGCCGGCAATTTCGTCAGCGGCGGCTGGAGCACCGGCGCGGTCGCACTCGTCGCCGCGTGGGCCGCCCGCGTCCATCCCGGAGCCGAGGTCGCCACGGTCTTCCCCGACGGGCCGCAGCGTTACCTGAGCAGCGTCTACGACGACGACTTCGCCACCGCCCACGGCCTGGACCTGACCTGTGCCGCCACCCGGCCGGTCGAGATCCCGCACCCGCAGGCGGCGGAGGCGACCGGATGGGCCCGCTGCCGGACGGTCGCCGACCCGCTCGCCCCCTCCGCCGCGGACGGCGACCGCCGCCCTCCCTCACCGGCCCTCCCGTCCCCCGCCCCGCTCGACCCGCTCCCCGCGGGGCCCGGCCCGCACCCCGCCCCTGCGCCCGCCGCCGGACCGTCCCGCTCCGCCCGCCGCACCACCCGGAAAGAATCCCCGTGAAGGCCAGTCAGCGCACCGTACGACTCGAACTCACCACACCACTACGGATATCCCGCTCCACCATGGCGGCCCGCGACGCCGTGTGGCTCACCATCGAACACCACGGCCACCACGGCTACGGCGAGGCCGTGACCAGCACCTACTACGGACTGGACGCCGCCACCCTCGCCCGGCTGCTGAACGGGGCCGCACGAGAACTCGCCCGCTGGGCCGACCCCGAGAGCGCACTCGCCGCCCTGCGCGCCGGCGAACTGCCCGTACCCGGCACGCCCGCGGCGGTGACGGCGGCCGTGGAGTCCGCACTGCTCGACCTCGTCGGCAAGCGCGCCGGCGTCCCCGTGTACCGGCTGCTCGGGAGCACGGGGGCGCCGCGGGCCGCCACCGCCCGCACGATCGGCATCACCTCGCCGGGGGCGGCCGCGGAGCAGGCGGGCCGGCTGGCCCGGCAGGGCTTCTCCGTCCTCAAGATCAAGGCCGGTCTCCCGGATCCCGAGGACGACCTCGACCGGGTACGGGCCGTACGCCGTGCCGCGCCGGACGCGCGGCTGTTGCTCGACCCCAACGGCGGCTGGACCCCGGCCCTGGCCCAAGCCCTGCTGCCCCGCTACGCGGACCTCGGCGTCGAAGCGGTGGAGCAGCCGCTCGCCCCCGGCGACCCGGAGACGCTGGCCCGGCTGGCCGAACGCTCGCCGCTGCCGGTCATCGCCGACGAGGACGCGGTCGGTGTCGAGGACGCCCGGCGGCTGGCCGGCCGGGTGCACGGCCTCAACGTCAAGCTCGCCAAATGCGGTGGTGTCACCGCGGCGCTGCGCATCGCCGACCTGATCGCCGGCAGCGGCACCGCGCTGATGCTCGGCTGCCTCACCGCCAGCACCCTCGGCCTCGCCCCCGCCGTCCACCTCGCCGACCGCGCCCGCTGGACCGACCTCGACGGCCACCTGCTGCTCGCCCACGACCCCTGGACCGGCATCGGCGGCACCGACGGCACGGTGGGCGCCGGCGGGCAGCCGGGCCTCGGCGTACGGCCGGCGCGCGGCGGGCCACCGCCGCCCGGGACGCCGGCGGAGCCGGCCCGCGGTGTGGAGGCACCGCGGTGAAGATCTGGCACGAGATGCGCCGCTTTCCGCTCGCGATCCGACTTCTGCTGCTCAACCAGCTCGGCGTCAATACCGGCTTCTACCTGCTCATCCCGTACCTCGCCGTGCATCTGGGGGAGGACCTGGGGATGTCCGCCGCGGTCGTCGGCATCGTCCTCGGCGTCCGCAACCTGAGTCAGCAGGGGCTGTTCCTCATCGGCGGCTCGGCCTCCGACCGGCTGGGGGCGCGGGGGGTCATCATCGCCGGCTGCGCGCTGCGAACCGTCGGCTTCGGGCTCTTCGCGCTCGGCGACGGCCTGGCCGTACTCCTCGCCGCGTCCGTCCTCAGCGGACTCGCCGGGGCACTGTTCAACCCCGCGGTCCGCGCCTACCTCGCCCAGGAGGCGGGCGACCGCAAGGCCGAGGCCTTCGCCCTCTTCAACGTCTTCGCGACCACCGGGGCGCTGGTGGGGCCGCTGCTCGGCAGCGCTCTGCTGCTCGTCGACTTCCGGGCCTCCGCGCTCACCGCCGCAGCCCTCTTCGCGCTGCTCACCGTCGCCCAGGCCGTCGTACTGCCCGCCCGCACGGTCGCCACGGCCACGAACAGCGTCCTCGGCGACTGGCGCGAAGTACTCGGCAACCGCGCCTTTGTGGCCTTCGCCCTGGCCATGGTCGGCATGTTCACCCTGCAGAACCAGCTGTACCTGCTGCTGCCCGACGGCGCGCGGCGGGCCACCGGCTGGGACGGTGCGGCAGGCCTCGTCTTCCTCGTCGGCACCGTCGCCAACCTCTCGCTGCAGCTGCGGATCACGCGCGCCCTCAAGCGGCGCGGCGACCGGGCACGGTGGATCTGCGCGGGGCTCGCACTGATGGGACTCGCCTTCGTACCGCCGATGGCCGTCGCCGGTCCGGTAGCGCCGCCCGGCGGCCCCGGGGCCGCCGCCCTGCACGCACTGCCCGTACTGGCCGGGGCGCTGCTGCTCTACCTGGGCGTCATGATCGCTCAGCCATTCGTGATGGAGCTGATCCCCGCCTTCGGCCGCGCCGAGCTCACCGGCACGTACTTCGGGCTGTTCTACGTGGTCTCCGGCATCGCCGCCGCGGTGGGCAACACCGTCATCGGCTGGGCCATGGACACCGGGGAGCACACCCGTACGCCCTGGCTGCCCTGGGCGTGCGCGCTCGCCTTCGGCCTGGTCTCCGCTGCCGGTGTCGCCTGGCTGCACCGGATGCGGGCCCTGCCGGGGCGTGTCACCGAGGAGTTGGCGACGGACACGACGACCACGAGGGTCACGAAGGCCGCGACGGAGGGAAAGGCGTGAGACCGCACAGGGAGACCCCGGACGCAGCAGTACCTGTGCCATCCCGGACGCGTCACGAAACGGGCCACGAAAACCTCCTGACGGACAATCCGGAACTCTACGAGGCACGCTTCCCCGACACCGACCGCCTGGCCGGCCGCTGGGCCGAGGACTGCCTGCGACGGCACGGCGCGGGAAACCGCGTCCTGGACATCGGCTGCGGCACCGGACGCGACGCCGCACATCTGCATGCGGCGGGACGCACGGTCGTCGCGGCCGACCTCTCCGAGGCGATGCTCGCGCACGCCCGCACCCACCACCCCGGACCGGACTACCGCCGAGCCGACCTCCGCGACTTCGGCCTCCCGGAACTCGGCCTCCACGAGGAGCCCTTCGACGCCGTCGTCTGTCTGGACAGCGCCCTGCTCTACTGCCACACCAACGCCGAACTCGACGGCTTCCTCGCTTCCTGCCGGCGCAGCCTCGCACCCGGCGGCCTGCTGCTGGCCGAGATGCGCAACGGCGCCTACTTCCTCGGCCGCACCGGCCTGCTCGACGCCCCAGCCGTCCACGGCTTCACCTGGCAGGGCACCACCTACACCTCCACCACCACCCTGTCCGTCGACCGCACTGCCCAACTCCTGCGCCGCACCCGCATCTGGACCGCCGACGACGGCTCCCCGCCGTACGAGCAGCGCTCCGCATGGCGGCTTCTCTTCCCCCAGGAACTGCGTCACCTCCTCGCCGCGCACGGCTTTGAAGCCGTCGATCTGTACGACGGGCCGGGGCCGCGGACACAGCCCGTCTGGCAGGAGGGCGACGCTCCGGGCGGATCCGCCGACCGGGACCGGCTGCACCTCGTCGCCCGGTTGACCCGGGATGACTGACACCCGCCGCTCTCTCCCGCGACGCCGCCCTCTCCCACGCCTCCGCCCCGCACACAGCAAGGAAACCGCCATGGACGACGGTCCCCTCAACACCCCCCGCTTTCCCGGCCTGCGCCGCCGCGGCTTCCTCGCCGTGGCCGGACTCGGTGCCGCCGGAGTCGCTGCGCCGGCGCTCGCCGGATGCCACGGCCCCTCCGGTGACGGCGCCGACGGCGGTGGCACACCCCGCCGGGGCGGAAAGCTGCGCGCCGCGTTCGCCGGAGGCGGTGCGAGCGAGACCCTGGACCCGCACCTGGCCAACCTCTTCGCCGACGCCGCGCGCGCCAAGGCCCTCTTTGACAAGCTCGCCGACTTCGGAGCCGACCTCTCCGCCGAGCCACGGCTCGCCGCGTCCTGGGAACCGAACGCCCGACTGGACCGCTGGACGGTGAAGCTGCGCACGGCGTCCTTCCACAACGGCAAGCCGGTCACCGCCCGGGACGTCCTCTACAGCTACCGCCGCATCACCGACCCCCGCCAGGCGTTCCGCGCCAAGGCCTCGCTCGAACCCCTCGACCTCACCGCCAGCCGGGCTCCCGACGCGCGGACCGTCGAGTTCGCGCTGAAGCGGCCGATGGCCGAATTCCCCCATCTGCTGGCCGCGTTCGGCGCCTACATCGTCCCCGAGGGCGCGCAGGACTTCGACCGCGCGCCGGTCGGCAGCGGCCCCTTCCGCTTCGTCTCCTTCACGCCGGGACGCTCCGCCCTCTTCCGGCGCAACGACGACTACTGGGAGGGGGCGCCCCATCTGGACCAACTGGAGTTCCTGGTCGCCAATGAGGAGTCCGCGCGCCTCAACTCCCTGCTGGGCGGCCAGATCGAGTACGCCCACGAGCTGACGCCGACGACGGCCCGCGCACACGAGGGCAAGGGCCAGATCGAGATCGTACGGCTGCGCAACAGCGCGATGCAGGCCTTCGCGATGAAGACCGACCGGGCACCGTTCGACGACAAGCGGGTGCGCGAGGCGTTCTTCCTCCTCGCCGACCGCAGGGAACTCGTCGACGGCGCGCTCTCCGGCGCCGGTGTGATCGGCAACGACCTGTTCGGCAAGGGGTACGAGTACTACGCGGACGGCCTGCCGCAGCGCGCACAGGACCTGGACCGGGCCCGCCATCTGCTGAAACGGGCGGGCGCCGACGGACTGCGGGTCACCCTGGACACCTCCGCCGCCGCGGCCGGCTTCACCGAGGCCGCCGCCATCTTCCGCGACCAGGCCGCCCGGGCCGGAGTACGGGTGAAGGTGGCGATGGGCAGCAAGGACAGCTACTGGCAGGACACCCTCGATTCCGGAACCCTGTGCTGCTACCGCTCCGGAGCGATGCCCATCGAGTCACACTTCTCCCAGCGGCTGCTGTCCGGTTCCCCCACCAACGCCACCCAGTGGCGGCACAAGGACTTCGACGCGCTCTACCAGCAGGCCCAGTCCACCAAGAACCCGCAGGACCGGGCCGCCGTGTACGCGCGCATGCAGCGCCGGCTGCACGCCGAGGGCGGCTTCCTGGTCTGGGGCTTCGCCGACTGGATCCTGGGCACCGCCCGCACGGTCCGCGGAGTGGCGCACACCTCCCCCGCGAACACGCTCGACTGGGCCCGCTTCGACAAGGTGTGGCTCGCATGACCGGCCTGCGGTCGTGGTGGGCACGCCGGCTGCTGCTCGGCGCCGGGCAGACCGCCGCGGTCGTCCTGCTGGTCTTCGCCCTCACCGAGGCGCTGCCCGGCGACGCCGCGGTGGCGCTCGCCGGTGACCAGCCCGACCCAGGGCGGATCGCCGCCATCCGGGAGACCCTGCACCTGGACCGGCCCGCCGCCGAGCGCCTGGGGGAGTGGGCGGCCGGACTGCTGCACGGGGACCTCGGCAGCTCGCTGACCTCCGGCCGGCCGGTCAGCTCCGCCATCGGTGACGGCTTCGGGCCGACCCTTCTGCTCGCCGCGCTCACCCTGCTCCTGCTGGTGCCGGCCGCCGGCGGCCTCGGTGTGCTGGCCGCCCGCTACGAGGGACGGCTGGGGGACCGGCTCATCAGTTCGGTGACCCTGGCCGTGTACGCCGTACCGGAGTTCGTCCTCGGGGTGCTGCTGGTCGCGGTCTTCGCGCTGCACCTGGGCCTGCTGCCACCGACCGCCGTGGGGTACGGCGGTGATCTGCTCAGCCATCCCGCGGCGCTGGTGCTGCCGGTACTCGTCCTGCTGGCCCGCCCGGTGTGCTCGCTGACGCGCCTGGTCCGGGCCGGCATGATCGACGCACTGGCGTCGCCGTACGTCACCCATGCCCGCCGCTACGGCATCCCCGGCGCGCGCATCCGCTACGCGCACGCCCTGCCCCACGCCCTGGGGCCCGCCGCCCAACAGCTCGCCCGCACGGTCGACTGGCTGCTGTGCGGTGTCATCGTCGTGGAGGCCCTTTTCGTGATTCCCGGGCTCGGAACCGTCCTGATGAACGCCGTCGCGGAACGCGATGTCCCCGTCCTCCAGGGCCTGGCGGTCGTCTTCGGATGCACCGCCGTCGTCCTCAACCTGGGTGCCGACCTGGTCACTTACCGCTTCGTGCCGCGAACCGGGGAGGCGGCATGAGGACACGGACGACCGGCGGCCGGGGACGCTTCACCTTCGCCCTGCTGATCGTCGCCGTCCCGCTGCTGCTCGCCCTGCTCGGGCCGTTGTTCGCGGGGGAGCCCGGGCCACGGGCCGCGTCCTTCACCGCGGGCGGCGGCCACTGGGCCGGCACCGACTTCGTCGGACGGGACGTCTGGCGGCAGGTGCTGCTCGGTGGCCGCCCCGTGGTCCTGACCGCGCTCGCGGCGACCGCGCTGGCCTACGCGGTGGCGCTGCCCCTGGGCCTCTTCGGCGCGCTGACCCACCGCCGCTGGCTGGAAGAGCTCGTGATGCGCCCCCTGGACATCCTGCTCGCCGTGCCGTCGCTCCTGGTCATCTTGCTGGTGGCGGCGGTCCTGACGCCCGGTGCCGGCGGGCTCGCCCTTCTGGTGGCGCTGGTCAGCATCCCGGATGCCGCCCGGACCGTCCGGGCGGCCGCCGCCGAGGCGGCCGCTTCGCCCGCGGTCGAGGCGCTGCGCATGCAGGGTGAGACCTGGTGGCGGACCGCCGTGGGCTACGCCGGCCGCTCGGCCCTGCGCACCCTTGCCGCCGATGCCGGGGTACGGCTGACCGGCGTGCTCTATCTGGTGGCCACGGCCGCCTTCCTCGGCGTCGGTGCCGAACCGGACGCCGCCGACTGGGCGGTGATGGTCGACCGCAACCGGACGGGCATGTTCGTCCAGCCCTGGGCCGTCGCGCTGCCCGCCGTGCTGATCATGGCCCTGACCATGGGCACCAACCTGCTCTTCGACGCCGCCCTCGACCGAAGCGGACCACGACAGCGGCGGGGCCGTGCACCGCGGCCGGACCGTGCCCCGCGGCCCGGACGGGGCTCCCGGCGGCACCGTGCACCGCGACCCGGCTCAAGCCCTGACCCCCTGCCCACCGATGCCACGGCCCCCGACACCCCGCCCACCGATGCCACGGCCGCCGGGCCGGGGCGCAGCGAGAAGAGCCACCCATGAACGCCACCGACATCGCCCGGGTCCAGGACCTCCGTGTCGAGACCGGCGGCCGGGCCCTTGTCGACGGGGTGAGCCTCCGGGTGCCGCCCGGCCAGGTCACCGCGCTGATCGGTGCCTCCGGCAGCGGCAAGACCACCACCGGGCTCGCCCTGCTCCGCGAGTTTCCGCCCGGCGCCACGGTGACCGGCGAGGTGCGCGTCCCCGACGGCCTCATCGGTTACGTACCGCAGCATCCCGCCGCCGTCCTCAACCCCGCCCGGCCGGTGGCCGCCCTCCTCCGGGACATCGCCCGCAGCCGGGTACGCCACCTGCCCCGCCGCGCCCGCCGCCCCGCCGCCCGTCAGCACCTGCTGCGCGCCCTCGACCAGGCCCGGATACCCGACGGCGAAGCCCTGCTGCACCGCTTCCCCCACCAGCTCTCCGGTGGCCAGCAGCAACGTATCGTTCTCGCCCAGGCCCTCCTGAGCGGTGCCACCACCCTCGTCGCCGACGAACCGACCACCGGCCAGGACGCACTGACGAAGCGGCAGATCGCCGGCCACCTGGTCGCCCTGGCCCGGCAGGGCCTCGCGATCCTGCTCCTGAGCCACGACCTCGACGTCGTCCGTGCCCTGGCCGATGAGATCCACGTCCTGCGGGCCGGCCGCATCGTGGAGTCCGGCTCACCGGACGGACTCTGGCGCTCCCCACAGCACCCCTGGACCCGCGAACTCCTCACCGAAGCAGGTTCCGCCGGGCCGTCGGATACCGCGCCCGCCCACCACAGCGCCACCACCCCGGACGCCGGTGCGCGGCACGGTAATTCCCTGACCGCCCCCGCCGCCCCCAAGCCCGTGCTCCAGGTGCGGGCCCTCACCGCCCGCCACGGCAGGTCCCCGGTCCTGCACGCCGTCGGTCTCCGGCTCCCGCCGGGCTGCTCAGCCCTCGTGGGCCGCTCGGGCAGCGGCAAGACCACGCTCGCCCGATGCCTGGCCGGCCTCCACCGGACCTACGACGGCGAGATGCTGCTCGACGGGGCCGTACTTCCCCGCAGCCTCCGCGACCGTACCCGCGAACAACTGGCGGCAGTGCAGTACGTCTTCCAGGACGCACGGGCCGCCTTCGACGCATACCGCCCGGTCCTCGACCAGGTGAGCCGCACGGCCGTACGCCTGCGCCGGGTCCCCGTCCCCGAGGCGCTGGCCGAGGCCGAGCACACCCTGAGCGCCCTCGGGCTCGCCGGTGACCTGGTACGCCGCAAGCCATCGGAGCTGTCCGGCGGCGAACTCCAGCGCGCCGCCCTGGCCCGCGCCCTGCTGGCCCGCCCCAGGGTCCTGATCTGCGACGAAATCACCTCCGGCCTGGACACCGTCGCGCGCCGGAACCTCCGCGCCCTCCTGGACCGGCTCCTGGGGGCCCACCCGGACCTGTCCCTGCTCCTGATCACCCATGACCGCGACACCGCGGCCCTGGCCACCCGCACCGCCGTGCTCGACCGGGGCCGCCTCGTCGAACAGGGCCCGACCGGTCAGCTCCTCGCAGACCCGCAACACCCCCTCACCGCCGCGCTGCTGCAGGCTCCACCAGCCGCAAAGGCAGCGACTTGAGCCCGTTGATGAAGTTCGACACCAGCCGCCGGGGCCGCTTGGCGAGCGCCAGGGAGGGCACCAGGCGGGCCGTCTCCTCGTACAGCACCCGCAGTTGCAACCGGGCGAGGTGTGCGCCCAGGCAGATGTGCGGGCCGTCACCGAACGAGACATGGGGGTTGGGGGAGCGGGACAGGTCCAGGAGGTGCGGGGTGGCGAAGGCCCGCTCGTCGAAGTTCGCCGAACCGTGGAAGACGACCACTTTGTCGCCGGCGCGTATCCGCTGCCCGGCCAGCTCGGTGTCGCACACGGCGGTCCGGCGGAAGCTGAGCACCGGCGGATGCCAGCGCAGCAGCTCCTCCACCCCCGTCGCCGTCCCCACCGCGCCGGTGCGCAGGCGGCGGTACGCCTCCGGGTGCCGGGCCAGCGCCAGCAGGCCGCCGGGGGCCGCGCTGCGTACGGTGTCGTTGCCCGCGATGGTCAGCAGGAAGAAGAACATCTCCAGCTCGGGCGTGGCCAGTTCGCCGTCCGCTGCCAGCACGGTCATCACGTCGTCGCCCGGATGCCGCCGTTTGTGGGCGGCCAGCTCACGCGCGAAGCCGAACATGTCCTGCAGCATCGCCGGGGACCGCGGGTCGGCGGGGCGACCGTCCGGGCCCGGGGCGGCCGGGCCGGACTCATCCGGGTCCTGGTAGCCGATGACGCGCCGGGTCCAGGCCAGGAGCAGTCCGCGTTCAGCGGGCGGCACCCCGAGCAGATCGGCGAGGTTGAGCAGCGCGAAGTCGTCGGTGACATCGGTGACGAGGTCGCGCACCCCGTTCCCCGCACGCGCGGCATCGACCGCCGAGGTCAGCAGGTCACGGGCCCGCTCGCGGACGGCCGAGCCGAACCGCTCGATGCGGCGAGGGGTGAAGGCACGGCTGACCAGGCGCCGCAGCCGCCCGTGGCCGGGGGGATCCTGATTGAGCATCATGCGGCGGATGAACGGCAGATCGGCGGGGTCCGGGTCGCGGATCTGGGTGGCTCCCAGATGGGAGGAGAACCTGGCCGCGTCCTTCAGCACCCGTACGACGTCCTCATGGCGCGTGACCGCCCAGAAGCCGGGGCCGGCCGGCCAGCCGAGCACTTCGTGCTCCTCCTGCCAGGCCACCGGATGCCGCTCCCGCAGGAGCCGGTACGCCGCGTGCGGCAGACCGTCGGCGTAGCCGCGCGGGTCGAAGACGTCAGGGACGCCCGGCGCATCCCGCACGTCCGGCACGCCCCGGGCGCCCGGCTGAGCCGCACCACCAGCGGGCACGGTCATCCGCCTTCGGGCCCGTCACCGTTGCCGTCGGCGTTTCCGTCGCCGTTGCTGTCCCCGTCCCCGTCCCCGTCCCCGTCGCCGTTTCCGTCGCCGTCACCGTCGGCGCGCAGGAAGTCCTCCACGGCCCGGATCAGCTCCAGCGGGGTTTCGTCCATGGCGTAGTGCCCTGCCGAGGGCAGTTCGACCAGCCGGCTGTTGGCGTACCAGCGCATCCATGTCGCACGTGCCAGGTCGGCGGTCAGCGCGGGATCCAGCGCCCCGGTCACCGCGAGCGCCGGTACGGCCGAGCCCTCGACCTCGGCAGAGAACGTCTCCCCTGACCAGGAATCCAGCCAGGACCGGAACGCCTTCGGATCACTGCGCTCCAGGGACCGCCGCACCATCCGGTCCAGCCAAGCGGCGGGGCGCCGCCCGCCGGTGGTGAGATCGATGATGGCCCGCCGGTTCTCCGGCGCGTGCGCCGCCGAGGAGAACAGCTCCCACTGCTGCGGTGGCAGCGGCAGCCCGGAGGCCGGGACCGGCGAGATCCCCACCAGCCTGCGCACCCGGTGCGGAGCCGCGGCCAGTACCCGTTGGACGACGCTTGCCCCCATCGAATGCCCGACCACCGAGAACCGCTCCCAGCCCAGCCGGTCGGCGAGCGCGAGTACATCGGCCGCGCCCTCGCCCGACGTGTAGGCGCCGGCCGCGCCCCTCGCCTCGCCATAGCCACGGAGGTCGACCAGCGCGTACTGGAAGGCGCCCTGATCGAGATCCGGCAGGACCGGGTCGAAGGCGGACCTGTCGGCGAACCAGCCGTGCACGGCGATGACCTTGTGCGATCCCCGTCCGTGCAGGGCATGAGGCAGTACGAAGGAAGCCACGCGCACTCCAGAGGTGTGACGAACCCACCGGCGGCCACGGGCCGCCGTCCCCACACTGGCCGTACTCTCCGCGCCGTGCAAGAGCGCCACGGACCCGGTACGGCAGGCCGGAGGGCGTGCAGGGCGCAGATGCGGTGCGCCGCGCCAGGTGGAAGCCGTTCCGGCCCGGCCGGGGGAGGCCGCCGCGGAAGTCAGCTGCCGGTCAGTTTCTCCTGAAGCCAGTCGAAGACGACCTCGCAGTGCTGCTGCGGGGCCATCGGGGAGCAGTGCAACTGCGCGCCGGTGGCCGCGGTGAGCTTTACGTAGTCCTTGGGAGCCCTGAGTTTGTCGAACATCTGGCGCGGCTGTCCCGGGTAGAACTGCTCGAATTCGTAGTCGAGCACCAGCGTGGGCATCGTGATCCGGCCGACGACGTCCGTGATGTCCAGCGACTTGATGAGGGTGGCAGGGGTGTAGAAGTCGGTGAACATCTTGCCCTTGCGGGCCGCGAGCATCGCCGGCACGGAGAACGGCTCGAAGCGCTTCTTCATCGTGGCGGCCGCGGACGGCGGCAGGTCCGGGACGACCTCGTTGTTCCAGATGGCGTTGGTCTTCTTCTTGTCCGGGGTGAGAACTTCCCGGATCTCCGGAGGAAAGCCCAGCCAGGGCGTGAGCACACCGGGCATCGCCACCAGCGCGGCGATCCGGTGCTCGAAGGCCGCGGCCCGGGGGGCCAGATTGCCGGCCATGCTCAGCCCGGTCAGGGCGATCTTGCCGCTGTCCACGTCCGAGCGGGCGGACAGCCAGTCGACGAGCGGGGTGACGACCCTCTCCCAGCGTGGCGTGAAGACCACCTGGTCGACGAAGAGCAACTGGCCCTGTCCGGGACCGTCGTACACCAGGGCGTTCCAGTCGCGCTGAAGGGCGGCCTGGACGCCATAGGTCCACATGTCGACGTTCTGCCCGTCGCTGCCGTTGGTGAGGATCACGGTGGGGCGCCGCTTGCCGGAGCCGTCCGGCCGGAAGAACCACACGGGCAGCGGGGTCTTCTTGTACGGGACGCGGGCCGTCACCGGCGCCGGGTCGCACCGCCGGCAGAACGCGTCCCAGGCGTCGCGCCCCGCCTGGTACAGCTGCTCCTCGCTGCCGGGGGTGTGGGAACCGAGGACGAAGAAGAGCCCCTGGCCGTAGTACTGCGCGGCCCGCAGGTCCCGGAACCGTGTGGTCTGCGCCCCGGGCTCGCTGTCCTGAGGCGGTTCCCTCAGCTGATCGCCGAGCTTCCTGAAGGTCTCGGTGTACGTCTGCGCGGAGAGGCCGGCCTTGTTGATGGTGTTCACGGCGGTCAGTACCTCGCCCACCTCACCGGCCCCGTAGCCGGCCGCGCCGAGCGCAAGGAGCCCGTTGAAGTTGAAGCCGGGGTCCTTGAAGAGCGTCATCACACCGGGCGTGGGATCGCTCGCCGAGGCGTAGGCCCGTGCTGTGCGTCGGGTCTCGGGCGCCGTCGCGGGCGAGGTGTCCGAGGTGCTGCACCCGGAGGCCAGTACGGCCCCGGCCCCACCGACGAGCCCGGCGAGCGCGGTGCGGCGGGTGGGGCCGGATGTGTGATCAGCCGATACGTACGTCATGCCGACCGAACGTACGAGCCGCGCGGACCGGTCTCCCTCTGCGACACCCGCCCTTCCCCCGAACGGCACTTCCCTCGACGACGCGTACGCCGACCTCACCCGCATGCGCCATCTGCTGCACGGCGAGGGTGTCGAGACCACTGCGGCGATCACACCACTGGACGGGACACCCCTCACCCACTTCGGACGCCCCGTCAGCCCGGGCGTCCCCCGATACCCCCTCCGGCGTAAAGTCTTCGTCAACTCCCGTGGTGCCGTATCACGTTCACGCGGTGTCCGACTATCGGGTTTCGCTACGCGGGAGAGCGGTGCACGCCTGGGATTCGAAAGCTCTGCTCCATGATGGCCATCGATTGTCGTGGTAGTAGCCGCAATACCCTTGACTGGCGGGGTAGTTGGCGTTACCGGTCCGTAAACATCTTGTGATCGACAAATGTGTCGATGGCAAGAAGGATGTGCTCGATCCGCACCGATCCCCACTTCAGCTGCACATGGCTGATTCGGTGCGCACGAGGAGAGACATCACCATGGGCCGATATTTGCTGCGCCGATTGGCGAACTACCTGGTCCTGGTCGTCGTCGCCGCGTCCCTGACGTACTTTATGGCCGGGCTCAGCCTCAACCCGCGCGCCAAGTTCGAGGGGCGCAACCCGCCGCTGCCCGAGTCGTCCATCACCAAGACACTCGACGACTACAACATGAACCCGGACACCCCGATCCTGTCCCGGTTCGGACACTGGGCGGAGGGCGTCGTCCACGGCGACCTCGGCAAGACCATCGAAGGTGACGACGTCAACGACGACTTCGGCCGCCGGGTGGGCGTCTCCACCCGGCTCCTGCTGATCGCCACCCTCATCGGTTCCCTCGGCGGTGTCGCGCTCGGCGCGTTCGGCGCCATCCGCCAGTACCGCCTCTTCGACCGGTTCACCACCCTCGCCTCGTTCTTCGTGCTGGCCATGCCGGTGTTCGTGATCGGCGTCGCGCTCAAGATCGGCGCCACCGCGCTCAACGACGGCACGCAGACCATCAAGGTCCTCGGCGAGTACGACCCGCAGTACGCGGGGCAGTGGAACCTCGACGCCCTCGTCAACCGGGCCCAGCACATGCTGCTCCCGGCGCTGACCCTGATCATCCTTCAGGTGGCGCTCTACAGCCGCTACCAGCGCTCCACCATGCTCGACGTCCTCGGCAGCGACTTCCTGCGCACCGCCAGGGCCAAGGGGCTGCGCCGGCGCAAGGCCCTGGTCAAGCACGGCCTGCGGACCGCGATCCTGCCCGTCGTGCCCTTGCTGGTCTACAACATCGTGCTGCTCTTCACCGGAGCGACCTTCACCGAGAAGACCTTCGGCTGGCACGGCATGGGCGAACTCCTCGTCGACTCGATCAACAAACAGGACGTCAACTCCGTCGCCACCGTCGGGCTGTTCACGGCCGTCCTGGTGCTGATCGCCGGCGTGCTGTCCGATCTGCTGTACGCGGCGCTCGATCCGCGCGTACGGGTCCGCTGATCCCCCAGCTACCGCTGGGAGGTGCCCCCACCCCCAGCCGCCGCTGGGAGGCGCATCCGTCGCCGACCGGCCCCCCACCCCCACCGCCCCTCAGGAGAGCGCGCGATGAGCGTCCAGCTGCCCCCCGCGACCGAACCGGCTCCCGGCCCCGTCCCGCCCGGTGAAGCCGAAGGCCGTCCTACCAAGGCCCGTACCTCACGACTGCGGCTGACGGTGCGCCGCTTCGCCCGGAACCGACTGGCACTGCTCGGCCTGGCGCTGCTGGTGCTGCTGTTCGCCGGCGCCTACGGCGGCCCGTTCCTCACCAAGTGGGACTACCAGCAGCACGACTTCATGAACTTCCTCTCCAGCCCCTCCGGGGACCACTGGTGGGGCACCACCCAAGGCGGCGTCGACCTCTTCTCGCTGACCATGCGCGGTCTGCAGAAGTCGCTGATCATCGGCCTCCTGGTCGGTCTCATCTCCACCTTCCTCTCCGCCACCGTCGGCGCCTTCGCCGCGTACTTCGGCGGCTGGACCGACCGGGTGCTGATGTGGATCGTCGACCTGCTGCTGGTGATGCCCTCGTTCCTGATCATCGCCGTGCTGTCGCCCGCGTTCCGCGGCGCCACCTGGCTGGTCTTCGTCTTCCTGCTCGGCGCCTTCAGCTGGATGGTCACCGGGCGGGTCGTACGCTCCATGACCTTCACGCTCAAGGACCGCGAATTCGTCAAGGCCGCCAAGTACATGGGCGTCCCCGCGCCCGTCATCATCTTCCGGCACATCCTGCCCAGCATGGCCTCGATGCTGATCATCGACGTCGTCATCCAGGTCGGCGCCGCGGTCATCGGCGAGAGCAGCCTGTCGTACTTCGGGTTCGGCGTGCAGGCGCCCGATGTCTCCCTCGGCACGGTCATCGCCGACAACACCACCAACGCCTCCACCTACCCGTGGCTGTTCTTCTTCCCGGCCGGCTGCCTGGTGCTGATCGGCGTCTCCATCTCCTTCATCGGCGACGGACTGCGTGACGCGCTCGACCCCAACGCGTCCGGCGCGAAGGCGCGTTCGCCCCGCAAGAAGAAGCAGCCGCGACCGTCCGTGGCCAAGGTGGTCCCGGCGCAGGCGACGGCGGCCGGCACCCGGCCCGACGAGCCCGAGCAGTCCGCCGGCAGCCGGGGCGCCGCCTCGTGAAGCGCGCCGTACACCCCCAGCACCATCACCAGCACCCCGCGCACCGCGCGCCCCAGGAAGGACCCCGACGGTGACCGAGACCAGGCCGTCCCAGCCCACCGAGGCCCTTGACGCGGCGCAGCCCGTCCTCGCCGTCAGCGATCTGACGGTCTCCTTCCCGAGCGAGGCGGGCGAGGTGCAGGCCGTACGCGGCGTCTCCTACGCGGTGCGCCCCGGGGAAGTACTCGGCATCGTCGGCGAGTCCGGCTCCGGCAAGTCCGTCTCCTCCATGGCCGTACTCGGGCTGCTCCCCGAGAGCGCCGAGGTCGCCGGCTCCGTCAAGCTCGCCGGCCGTGAACTGCTCGGCCTCGGCGACGCCGCCCTCTCGAAGATCCGCGGCAAGGACATCGGGATGGTCTTCCAGGACCCGCTGTCCGCGCTGACCCCCGTCTACTCCGTCGGCGACCAGATCATCGAGGCTCTTCAGGTCCACCAGTCCCTGGACAGGAAGGTCGCCCGCAAACGCGCGATCGACCTCCTCGACGTGGTCGGCATCCCCGACTCCAAGCGCCGGGTGGACGCCTTCCCCCACGAGTTCTCCGGCGGGATGCGCCAGCGCGCGATGA
The DNA here is from genome assembly GCF_900187385.1 of Streptomyces sp. 2114.4. NCBI lineage: Bacteria > Bacillati > Actinomycetota > Actinomycetes > Kitasatosporales > Streptomycetaceae > Streptomyces > Streptomyces sp. 2114.4. The sequence continues at coordinate 202,597 of NZ_FYEY01000001.1, read as the reverse complement.
TCGCCATGGCCATTGCCAACGACCCCAAGGTCATCATTGCCGACGAGCCCACCACCGCCCTCGATGTGACCATTCAGGCGCAGGTCCTGGAAGTGCTCAAGACCGCCCAGGAAGTCACCGGCGCCGCCATCGTCATGATCACCCACGACCTCGGCGTCATCGCCGGCTTCGCCGACCGGGTGCAGGTCATGTACGCGGGCAAGCCGGTCGAAGCCGGTCCGGTGGACGCGGTCTACTACGGGCCGCGGATGCCGTACACCATCGGCCTGCTCGGCTCCATCCCTCGGCTGGACGAGGCCCGCGCGGAGGGCACCGCACGCCGCGCGCTCACCCCCATCGAGGGCAACCCGCCCAAGATGGTCGACCTGGCGCCCGGCTGCCCCTTCGCCCCGCGCTGCCCCATCGCGATCGACCGCTGCCACACGGTGGAACCGGAGCTGACCCTCGCCGAGGGCTCCGACCACCCCACCGCCTGCCACCGCGCCCACGAGATCGGCGCGGGTCTCGACCGCGACGCCGTCTACCCGGTGCCGGTCCTCCCGGAAGCCGGCACGATCGAGCGGCTGCCGCGCGAGGAGCGTCCCACCGTTCTCGCCCTCGACGGACTCGTCAAGCACTTCCCGCTCACCAAGGGCGCGATCGTCAAGCGCACGGTCGGCACCGTACGGGCCGTCGACGGCATCAGCCTGGACATCCGCGAGGGCGAAACGCTGGGCCTGGTCGGCGAGTCCGGCTGCGGCAAGACCACCACCCTGCTGGAGATCCTTGACCTGCCCAGCGGCCAGGCGGGCACCGTCACCGTCTTCGGCAAGGACATCCGCGGCCTCAGCCGGGCGGACCGCAAGGGACTCCGCCGTGATATGCAGATCGTCTTCCAGGACCCGATGGCGGCGCTCGACGCCCGGATGCCGATCGGCGACATCCTCGCCGAGCCGCTGAAGACCCACGGCTGGGACAAGGACCGCATCGCCGCCCGTATCCCCGAACTCCTCGACATGGTCGGCCTGGAGGCCGAGCACGCCGACCGCTACCCGCAGGAGTTCTCCGGCGGTCAGCGCCAGCGCATCTCCATCGCCCGCGCGCTCGCCCTGGAACCCAAGCTGGTCATCCTCGACGAGCCGGTGTCCGCCCTCGATGTGTCCATCCAGGCGGGTGTCCTCAACCTCCTCGACGAGCTCAAGACCCGCCTCGGGCTCAGCTACCTCTTCGTCGCCCACGACCTGTCCGTCGTCCGGCACATCGCCGACCGCATCGCGGTGATGTACCTCGGCCGGATCGTGGAGCTCGGCGCGGCCGACGACGTCTTCGCCGCGCCCTCCCATCCCTACACCCAGGCCCTGCTGTCCGCGGTGCCGCTGCCCGACCCGCGCAAGGAGCGGGAACGCAGCCGCATCCTGCTCAAAGGCGATCTGCCCAGCCCCGCGGACGTGCCGGCCGGCTGCCGGTTCGCGGGCCGCTGCCCGAAGTACGCCGGGCTCGACGAGAGCGAGCAGGCGCGCTGCCGGGACGAGGACCCGGCCACCGCCGTCCTCGGCACGGACCACACGGCGGCCTGCCATTACGCGGCGCCGCTCGATGTCGTCGAGCCCGCGGCAGAGTGATACGCCGCCCACCCGACGGTTGCGCACCGCATCGCTCCGCACCCGCACATCCATAGCCGGCACGTTTTCGACAGCTCAGGAAGAGGCATCCGTGAAGGTCTCCCGATATCCCCTCGCGCTCGTCGCGACCCTCGCCGTGTCGTCGCTGGCACTGACCGCCTGCGGCGGCTCGGACGACGACGCGGAGCAGAAGGCTCCGGAGGGAACGACCGCCGTCAACATCAAGGCCACCGACCCCGCGAAGCTCAAGCAGGGCGGCACGATGAACTGGGCCATCCAGACGTTCGCCACCCAGTGGAACGTGGTCGAGATCGACGGACTGCAGGCCGGCCCCACCGAGGTGATGAAGGCCCTCATGCCGAGCCTTTGGCACTCGGGCGCGCACGCCGAGCAGACGCCGAACAAGGCGTTCCTGCTGGACGCGGACTCCAAGACGGTCAAGGGCAAGCAGGTGGTCACCTGGCATCTGAACCCCAAGGCCAAGTGGTCCGACGGCACGCCGATCACCTGGAAGGACATCGCCGCCAACACCCGTGCCCTGGACGGTCACGACAAGGCGTTCAAGGTGACCTCCACCGTCGGCTTCGACCAGGTGGCGGACGTCAAGAAGGGCAAGGACGACTACGAGGCCGTCATGACCTTCGACAAGCCGTTCGCGGACTGGAAGGGCATGTTCAACGCGGCGGCCAACCAGCCGCTGTATCCGGCGAAGTACGTCTCCGACCCGGAGAGCTTCAACACCGCCTACGTCAACAAGATCCCGGTCACCGGCAACGCCTTCAAGGTGGGCACCATCGACAAGTCCGCCAAGACGGTCACGGTGGTGGCCGATCCGAAGTGGTGGGGCGACAAGCCCAAGCTGGACAAGATCGTGTTCCACGCGATGGACCAGGGGTCGATGCCCGGCGCCTTCGCCAACGGCGAGGTCGACTACTTCGACGTCGGCGGCGACTCCTCCGCCTACAAGCAGGTCTCCAAGGTGTCGGCCGGCGAAATCCGCGAGGCGGGCGGCCCCAACTACCGTCAGCTCACCTTCAACGGCAAGAGCGCCAAGCTGAAGGACCCGAAGGTCCGCCAGGCTCTCTTCAAGGCCACCGACCGCGCCACGATCGCCAAGTCGGACCTCAAGGGCCTGGGCTGGAAGCCCTCCACCTTGGACAACCACCTCCTGATCGCCAACCAGAAGGGGTATCAGGACAACGCGGGCGAGCTCGGAAAGTACGACCCGCAGGCGGCCGGAAAGCTGCTCGACGAGGCCGGCTGGAAGCTCAGCGGCAAGACCCGCAAGAAGGACGGCCAGGAGCTGTCCCTGCGGTTCGTCATCCCGTCCGGCACCCCCGCGGCCACCAACGAGGGGTCGATGCTGTCCCAGATGTACCGGCAGGTCGGCGTGAAGCTGCAGGTCCAGACGGTGCCGAGCAACGACTTCTTCGACAAGTACATCACCCCGGGCGACTTCGACGTCACGCCCTACACCCTGCTCGGCACACCGTTCGCCGCGAGCGGTTCCACCAACGTCTACACCGCCAACGGCGGCAACAACTACTCCAAGGTCGGCAGCAAGAAGCTCGACGACCTCCTCAACTCCGCCAGCACCAACGCCGCCGACCCGGCCGGCGCGCTCAAGGCGACCAACCAGGCCGACGCCGAGGCCTGGCAGGTCGCCGGAGTCCTCCCGCTCTACCAGCGCCCCGACATCGCGGCGGTCAACAAGAAGCTCGCCAACATGGGCGCCCTCGGCATGACGGACCCGGTCTACGAGCACATCGGCTTTACCAAGTAGTCCGCTGAGCACCAGGCAGCCACACGCCGGTGGCCGTACCCGAACGCTTCGGGTACGGCCACCGGCGTTCGTGCCTCGCGGAGTTGACCGTCATGACCGCCAGGGCCGTCTGCCGGCCAGGCCCTTCACAACCAGCGCACAGGAAGACTCCGCGGACCACGGAGCAACGCGCCCAACCGCCAGGTGAGATCGGCCGGATGGGCGTCCAACGCCAGTTTCGGGCAGCGCTCCAGGAGCGTGCGCACCGCGATCCGCGCCTCCAGCCGGGCGAGCGGGGCTCCGAGACAGAAGTGGATGCCATGGCCGAAGGCCACATGGCCCCTGGCGTCGCGGGTGATGTCGAAGCGGCCGGGGTCGTCGAACCGCAGGGGGTCGCGTCCCGAGTCGGAGATCACGGGGAGTACCACCTCGCCGCCGCCGGGGATCACCGTGCCCGCGATCTCGGTCGGCTCGACGGTGAAACGGAACGTGGAGGTCTCCAGCGGGCCGTCATAGCGCAGCATCTCCTCGACCGCACCGTCGATGAGGGACGGATCGGCGCGCAGCAAGGCGAGCTGATCCGGGTGGGTGAGCAGGGCCAGGACCCCGTTGGAGATCAGATTGGCGGTGGTCTCGTAGCCGGCGATCAGCAACAACTGGGCCATGCCGAGGAGTTCGTCCCGGCTGAGCCGGTCGCCGTCCTCGTCGCTCACCGCGATCAGATCGGTCAGCAGATCGTCGCCGGGCCGGGCGCGCTTCGCCGCCACCAGGTCGTCGAGGTAGCCGGCCATGGCCGTCCGGGCTTCCCTGGTCCGCGGCGTCGCGGCACCGGACAGCAAGAGGTCGGTCCAGGTGCGGAAGGCCTCCCGCTCCAGGAACGGCACGCCCAGGAGCTCGCAGATGACGGTGACCGGGAGCGGGAAGGACAGCGCCTCGACGAGGTCGCCGCGGCCTTCGGGCAGGGCGAGCATCGCCGCCAGGAGCTCGTCGGTCATCTCCTGGACCCGTGGCGCGAGCGAGGCCACCCGGCGCGCGGTGAACGCACGGGCGACCAGTCCGCGGATGCGGGTGTGCTGCGGCGCGTTGGAGCGGAGCATCGACACCCCGATGGACACCGGCTGCAGCGACTGCGCGGACGGGGCGTGCCGCCAATCCTTCGACAGACGGGGGTCGCTGAGGGCCGCGCGCACCTCTTCGTAGCCGACCACCAGCCAGACGACCGTGCCCTCCGGGAGCCGTACGCGATGCACCGGCCCCCGTTCGCGCAGCCGCGCGTACACCTCGTACGGATGGCGGACGAAGTCTTCCCCTAACGCCGCCAGATCAAGGGTCTCCACCGGTTCCGCTGCCATCTGGCCTCCTGTTCCCGTGACCTGTGCCGCGGTGCATCTGGGTACGGGGGGAACTTTCCGTGACGGCAGCTCGGCAAACCGCCGGGCATCGCCGGTGCGGCCGTCGCGCCCGGCGGTGGCGCGGCCGGCAGCCGTGCGCCCCGCGACGGTCGGGCTGCCGGACGGACAGTCTGCCCTGGCCACAGCCTGCGCTGCGCCTGCGCTGCGCCTGCGCTGCGCCCGCGCTCCGTGCGCGCTCCATGCGCGCTCCGTGTGTGCCTCGGCGGCCCGGTGCGCAGGGGGCGGTGGCGGACGGACGGGGTGCATGATGGAGGTAATCGAATACACGCACGTGAAGAGGCGTCATTCGTGAGCGAAGGATTTCTGGAGACCGGTTACGGGAGCGATGAGGCCGCCCCTGAGGGCACCCGGCCCGACCGCGAGGGGCAGGCCGAGGCGTTTGACGCGATCGGCGACCGCTATGACGAGGCCTTCCCGTACAAGAAGGGGCAGCTCGCCGCCGCCGAGTGGCTGATCGCGACGCTGCCCGCCGGGTCCCGTGTGCTGGACCTGGGCTGTGGAACCGGCCTCCCGACCGCCCGGCAGCTGGTGGAGGCGGGCTTCGAGGTGGTCGGCGTCGACCTGTCCCGTGGGATGGTGGACCTCGCCCGGGAATATGTGCCCCGTGCAACGTTCCACCGTCTGGACATCGCCGACGTGGTGCCCGGCGGTCCCCACGACCTGGGACGTTTCCATGCCGTCGCGGCCTTCTTCTCCCTGCTGATGCTGCCGCGCACCGAGATCCCCCGAGCCCTGCGCACCATCCACGACCTGCTGGTTCCCGGTGGTCTGTTCACCCTCTCCATGGTGGAGGCCGATGTGGACTACTTCACGATCCCGTTCCTCGGCAACACCATCCGGGTGTCCGGCTACCTGCGGGACGACCTCCGCGCGGTCATCGAGGAGGCGGACTTCGAGATCGTCGACGAGTCCTCGTACACCTACGCCCCCGCGATCTCGGACGTGCCGCCCGAGGAGCAGCTGTTCCTCAACTGCTCACGACGCGGCTGAGGTCACCGCCCCGCGGTCCCTGACGCCCACCGGACGGACGAGACGAATAATGGAGCCCCGCACCCCCGACCACGGCCCCGGTCGGGTCCCCGCCGGGACCGAGGGCCGTGGTGCGTCCCAGGACCTGGCAGTGAACACCACGCCCGGCGAACCGGGCCCCGCTCCGCCGGTCCGGCCGCCTCCCGCAAGCGGACGCCCCGGCAGCGTGCCCCCGAAGAGCCAGGCCGCACCCGGCCGCGGCACCACCCGTCCGGATCCGGCCGCCGCCGAGCACCCCGTTGAGGGCGTCCGGGACGCGACCGAGCACGCCCCCGGGACGGCGACCGACCGGCTTCGCTACCTCGAAGCCGCCACGCGGCGGATCGCCCGGGGCCTCGGCCAGGACGAAACCCTCCGGGAACTGTGCCGGGCAGCGATCCCCACCTTCGCCGACGCGGTGCTCGTCCACCTGCGTGATCCCCTTCCGGCCGGGGAGCGGCAGCCGGGCGGCCCGCTCGCCCTGCGGCTGCACAGCATCGCTCAAGGGCCGGAGGGCCTGGTCACCGCCGCGCCTCCGGGCTCCGGCGACTTCGGCCGGCTCACGGTCACCGGCCGTTTCGCCGAGCTCCTGCTGGCCGGGCGTCCCGCGTTCGGCGACGCCCCGGAGATCGCCCCCGCGCTGACCGAGCTGCTGGAGCCGGTGGCGAGCGGGCCGGCGACACCGCCGCCGGGCCGACGGCTGATCGTCGCCCCCCTGTACGGCCGCCGGCACCTCATCGGAACCGTCGCCCTGCTGCGCGGCGCCGAACGGCTCGCCTTCACGGGCGACGACCTCCTCGTCGCCTCCCAGCTCGCCGCCCACACCGCCTCCGGCGTCGACAAAGCGGTGCTCCACGGGCACGAGGCCTCGCTCGCCGATGCGCTCCAGCTCACGATGCTGCCCTCCTCGCTCCCCGAGACCACGGGTGTCCGGCTGGCGAGCCGGTACCTGCCGGCCGCCGAGACCTCCCAGGTGGGCGGCGACTGGTACGACGCGATCCCGCTGCCCGGCAACCGCGTCGCGCTGGTCGTCGGCGACGTCATGGGCCACTCGATGACCTCCGCCGCGATCATGGGGCAGCTGCGCACCACCGTGCAGACCCTCGCCGGGCTCGACCTGCCGCCGGAAGAAGTCCTGCACCACCTCGACGAGCAGGCCCAGCGCCTCGGCAGCGAGCACATGGCGACCTGCCTCTACACCATCTACGACCCCATATCGCAGCGGCTGCTGGTGGCCGACGCCGGCCATCTGCCCCCGGTACTGCTGCATCCCGACGGGTCGGCCGAAGTGCTGCGGATCCCGCCCGGCGCGCCGATCGGCGTGGGCGGTGTCCCCTTCGAATCCGTGGAGATGCCCGCACCCACGGGAGCGACCCTGCTCCTGTACACCGACGGCCTCGTGGAGTCCCGCGGCAGGGACGTCTGGACAGGAGTGGAGGCGCTGTGCGCCCGTCTGCAAGCCACCGCCGCCGTGGTCGCCTCCCCGCCACTGGAAATGCTCTGCGACACGGTGCTCACCATTCTGGACCACGGTGCCCGGGACGACGACGTCGCGCTGCTCGCCGCCCGGTTCGACGGTTTCCCGCCGCGCAATGTCGCCTACTGGTTCCTCAACCCCGAGCCGCAAACGGCCGGCCGGGCCCGGCAGCTGACCCGCAGAGTGCTGCACCGCTGGGGCCTGGACTCGCTGCTCGATACGACCGAACTCCTGGTCAGCGAGGTGGTGACGAACGCGGTGCGCTACGCCTCCCGGCCCATCGCCCTGCGGCTGCTGCGGACCGATGTGTTCCGCTGCGAAGTGGGCGACGATTCACCGCAGGTGCCCCGGATGCGGCGTGCCCAGGCGGGCGACGAGGGCGGACGCGGCCTGTTCCTGGTCGACCGGCTCGCGCAGCGCTGGGGGGCGACCCGGCTGAGCACGGGCAAGGTCGTCTGGTTCGAGCAGCCGATCCCAGAGGAGTACCGACCGAGGGGTCCCAAAGAAAAACGGTGACACGGCGTAACTCCGACCCGTGTTTCGGTGATGCCGCGCAGGGCACACGCTCTGCAGTCCCCGGCCGGCCCCCCGTCCGGCCGGGGACTCCCTCCGCCGCAGCTCCGCGGTGACGATGTGTCGGATGATCGGCCAGGTGTTCCACCGGCGCATTCCGGCCGCTGCGTCGCGCGCCCGGCCGGTGGGAGGAATCTGCCGCCTAAACCTCCGCCCCGCCTGTCGCGTTTTCCCTCACGGCTCGTTGTCGCTCACATGATTCCCTGTAACAGCCCCCTCTCGGCCACCAAAACGATGAACAGACCGAAGAGCGTCAGCTGGGCCGGACGCATCGCCTTGATCGAGCCCGCCCCCAAGCCGGCCCGTTACGCCCGCTATCTGGCGCCCCATTGGAAGGGCATGGCGCGTCTGGACAGTGACAACGGGATCGGTGCCCTCCCGGCGACCTTTCTCCTCCTGCTCGCCGGGGCGCTGCTGTTCGGAGCCGGCGGGGCCGGCGCCGCCCTGGTGCTACAAGCGGCCTGCGGCCGGCCCCCGCTGCTGCAGCTCTGGCTGGCCTTCGACACCGCCACCGCTCTCGTCCTGGCGGCCTCCTACTGGCTGGTGAGCCGCTACGGCCTGCGGTTTTACGACACCGAACCCGCCGACAACGAAATCTGGCGCCTGGTGACCGTGGCCAACACCGCCTGGCGCGCCCTTCCCCGCTCCCACCGCCGCATCCATCAGCCCCGCCTGCGCGCCGCCAACACCGCGGCCCGCCTGCTGCTCACCGACCTCTCCGATACCCGCACCCGTCAGGTCCTGGCCGCCCACACCGAGCTCCTGCGCCATCTGTCGATCACCGTTCTGCCGGACACCCAGCCGCACGGCCAGGCGGACGAAGCCCTCAGCGCCGTCCTCGCTCACCACGATGCGGACGCCTGCCAGATCCTGGACGCCACCGCCCCCGCCCCGCCCGCCTCGCTTCCGTCCCTGGCCGCCGCCTCGGCATAGCGGCCCGCGCCGCACCGGTCCGTCGCCCCTCGACCCCGGGGCCCCTCCGGCTGCCGTGGCAGCCGGGCCGCGTCCTTCACTGCCGGCCTCGGCCCTCCCCGGGAAGGGCTTGACGACTGCGCCGCAGGAAGTCGCGCTCCGCTGCATTCTCGGTAAGGGCGATCGCCTTCTCGTACGCCAGGGCCGCCTCGGCATAGCGGCCGAGGCGACGGAGCAGGTCGGCACGGACGGCGTGGAACAGGTAATAGCGGTCGAGCCGCAGGCCGCCGACGACGGCGAGCGCCTGCTCGGGCCCCTCGACCTCGGCCACCGCCACCGCTCGGTGAAGAGCCACGACGGGGCTCGGGTCGAAGGAGAGCAACTGGTCGTACAGCTGAAGCACTTGCCGCCAGTCGGTGGCCGCCACGGTCGGTGCGTCGCTGTGCACGGCCTGAATCGCCGCCTGGATCTGGTAGGGGCCCGGCTGATTGCGCCGCAGGCACCGCCGGACGAGGGCGTGGCCCTCGGCGATCAGACCACGGTCCCAGCGACCGCGGTCCTGGTCGGCCAGCAGGACGAGGGCGCCGTCCGGGCCCGTACGGGCGGCGCGGCGCGATGCCGTCAGCAGCATGAGGGCGAGCAGCCCTGTGGCCTCGGGCTCGTCCGGCATGAGCTCGGTGAGCAGCCGGCCGAGGCGGATCGCCTCCCGGCACAGGTCGTCGCGGACCAGTGCCTCACCCGAGCCGGCCGTGTAGCCCTCGTTGAAGATGAGGTAGAGAACGGCCAGTACGGCCCGCAGGCGGTCGGGGAGATCGGCGTCGGCAGGCACTCGGTAGGGGATACGGGCGTCGCGGATCTTGCCTTTGGCCCGGACGATCCGCTGCGCCATGGCCGGCTCGGTGACCAGGAAGGCGCGGGCGATCTCAGCGGTGGTCAGCCCGCCGAGGAGCCGGAGGGTCAGGGCGACCCGGGCGGCGGGGGCGAGCGCGGGATGGCAGCAGGTGAAGATCAGGCGTAGCCGGTCGTCGCGCACGGGGCCCTCCTCGGCCGGTGCGTCCCCGGCGTGCAGCAGAGCGGCTTGGGCCTGCCGGTCGTCGCGGGACGCTTCCCGGCGGAGGCGGTCGATCGCCCGGTTGCGGGCGGTGGTGATGATCCATCCCGCCGGGCTCGGGGGCAGCCCGGCGGACGGCCAGCGCTCCGCCGCCGTGGTGAACGCGTCCTGGACCGCTTCCTCGGCGACGTCGAGATCACCGAAGACGCGGACCAGGACGGCGACCGCACGGCCGTACTCCTCGCGGAACACGCGGGAGAGGTCCGCCGCGGTCGCCCCCGGCCTGCCGGATGTCACCCGCAGGACCCGTCCTGCAGCGGCCTGACCTCGATGGGGAGGGTGGTAGCGCGGGCGAGCTTGCGGCCCCATGCGAGTGCGGCATCGAGATCGGGTGCCTGGATGACGGTAAAGCCACCGATGTGCTCCTTGCCCTCGAGGTACGGCCCGTCGGTCGTGAGCATCTCGTCGTCCTTCTGCCGCACCACGGTGGCCGTGCTCGGCGCGTGCAGACCTCCGGAGAACACCCAGGCACCGGCCGCCCTGAGCTCGGTCTTCAGGGCCTCGACGTCCCGCATGATCGGCTCCAGGAACTCCGGCGGCGGCGGGGTCCCGTCCCCGTCGGGCTGGTAGATGCTGAGCAGGTAGTGCGTCATGGTGTGCCTCCTGTGCCGAGTCTTCCGGCCCTGTGCCGGCGTCTCACCTTCTATACGAACGGCCTCGTCGCGGATCGACACCGGAGCACGACCGGTCGGCAGATTCTTCTGGGCCCGCTCCGGCGACGGGGGAGCGGAGGTGTCCTCAGGCACCCGCTGCGGAAGTGCCCTCTGCAGGGCCGCCCTCTCTTCCAGCGTGGGCCATCGGCTCCCCGGTGCGCGCCCTCCGCCCCGGAACCGCTTTCCCTGCCGCGTGCCTTTGGGGGAATGCAGCCCCGCTCACGTTCGAAGGTCCGCTCGCGGTGATACCACGTTGGGGTATGCGCGGAGGGCGGCTGCCCGTCTCTCGCGCGGCAGACGTCCCTCTTCCGGCCCTGGGCACGGGAGGGGAGGGAGGTGGTGGCGGCCAAGTGCGGAACCGATCCGGCGGGGATCGCGGGCGGGATCCCGCTGCCCACGGGGTCACGGCGCAGCGGCGCAGGAACACCGCGCGGCGCCTGGCCCGCGGGGCGCGCGTCATAGGCATCCGCGGGTCGGCCGGGGGCACGCCGGAACGCGGTGCCGGTGCGGAGACCGAGGTCTCGCCGTCGCTGCGGGTGGCGGCGGCCTACGGGTGGCGCCTGATCATCGTGGGTGCCGCCGTCTACGCGATCTTTGCGGCGCTGGGGCGGTTCCAACTGGTGACGCTGGCGGTGTTCCTGGCCCTGGTGCTGACGGCTCTTCTGGAACCGCTGGTCAGTCTGCTGAACCGCTGGATGCCGCGGTCCGTGGCGGTCGCGGGCGGCCTGCTGCTCGGCATCGTGCTCCTCTTCGGCATCCTGAGTCTGATCGGAGCGAATGTCGCGGGGGAGTGGGAGGGACTGCGCCGGGAGTTCGTCGGCGGTGTGGCGAGGATCGAGCGGTGGCTCGAAGGCCCGCCGTTCCGCCTGCGTGCGGGGACGCTCTCGGATCTGCAGACGCGGGTGACACGGTTTGTGTCGAGCCATCGCGCGAGTCTGATCAGCACCGCGCTCAGCGGCGTGGGCCAGCTGGTGGAAGTCCTGACGGTGGGCGTGCTGGCGCTCTTCTGTGCGGTGTTCTTTCTGCATTCGGGCGACCGGATGTGGGGGTGGTTCGGTGGCCAGCTGCCAGGGCGCGGGCGGCATCCCGTACGTCTGGCGGGGCGTGCCGCGTGGGTGACCTTCACCGGGTACACCCGCGGGATCGTGGTGGTGGCCGCGATCAACGCGGTGCTGGTGGGGGTGACGCTCTTCGTGCTGGGGGTCCCCCTCGCCGTCCCGCTGGCCGTGCTGGAGTTCTTCGCCGCCTTCATCCCGCTGGTGGGCTCACCCATCGCCCTGGCCGTGGCCGCCGTCGTGGCGCTGGCCGCCAAGGGGCCGCTGGTGGCGGTGGTCGTGGTGCTGCTGATCGTGGCCATCGGACAGATCGAAGGCCATGTGCTGCATCCCCTCGTGATGAGCCGGGCCGTCCGTCTGCATCCGGTGGTGGTGGCGCTCTCGGTCATCTGCGGCAGCGTCACGGCGGGCGTGCCCGGAGCGGTCGTCGCCGTACCACTGGTCTCCGTGGCCTGGTCCGTGTACGGCGTGCTGCGCGCACACCCACGCCCGCCGTCCACCCCGCCGGGACGCTGAGCAGGTCCTCCCGGACGACGGCAGACGAGTTGGTGGAAACGGCCGGCGGCATCGCCGCGGCGGGCGGCAGCAACCGGTACGCATACGCACCGTCCCGGCTTTGCAGTCCCTGAGCCGTGTGTGAAGATCGCACGTCGCGGAAGGTGAGGGAAACCTGTGAGGTCAAAGGACGCGCGTAGTGGGTAATTCGGTCTGGCCGGGTCCGGGGGAGGAGTCCGTTGAACCGCACGGGGGGTTGCTGCTGCGGCCGCGCGGACTGGTGGATCTGCGAGGCCCGGGAGACGTGCCGGCCCGGTTGTCGTATCCCCCGGGGGCGGTGGTGGTGGTCTCCGGGCTGCCGGGGAGCGGTAAGAGCACCTTGCTGCGGCGTTGGTCCGAGGCCGCGTCCGTGGTCGACCCGCGCACCGTGCATCTCGCGTGTGAGGCGGTGATGCCGGCCCGGTTGCCGTACGCGGTGTACCGCCCGTGGGCGCGGTGGAAGTACTTCCGGTGGCTGCGTACGGCGGTACGCGACGGCGAGGCGTTGCTCGTCCACGATTGCGGTGGCCGGCCGTGGATGCGCCGGTGGCTGGCGAGAAGCGCTGGACGGCAGGGACGCGAACTGCACCTGGTGCTGCTGGACGTAGGGGTGGCCGAGGCGCTGTCGGGGCAGCGGGCCCGCGGCCGGTGGGCCCCGCGCCGCGCCTTCGTCCGGCATCGCCGAGGCCTCGACCGGTTGCTCGGGGCGTTGTCCGGACTCGACGCGGCCCGGATGCCTGCCCCACGAGCTGCCACCGATGAAGCCGGTGACGCGCCATCCCCACACCCCGTCAGGCTCCCGAAGCGGTCCGCACCGTCCGCGAACCCGGCCGCCGACCCGGTGCCGGAGGCGAAATCGGTGGTCCTGCTGGACCGCGGTTCACGAGAGCAGGTGGCGGCCGTCGAGTTCGTCCCCGCACCGGCCCGTCCGCCCGTGACGGAGGGCGGGGTACGGCCGTAGCCCGCCCTTCACTCCGCTCCGGCCCGGTGAGCCCCGGGGCGACGCCTTACCTGCGGCAGCCGACGACGTGAGCCGGTCGGGGCCTCGCCGCCCAAGACGTGCCGTGCGGGACTCGCCAGGCAGGGCACAGCGCCCCGGACACTCCTGCAGGACGCGGTCGCGACCGTCGTCCGAACAGTATGGGCGTAGGCCTCACTCGGGGCTGGTTTGCGGGCGGCACGAGGTGCAAGGCACCCTTGCGTCATGTCATACGTGAGGCTCGAAGCCTGGATCGGTGGAGAGTGGCTGCAAGTGGACGCCGTGAGCGTCACCGTAATGGACTCTGCGCTGACCCTGTCCTTCGAACCCCAACGAAGCGAGACGGCCTACCGGAGTCTCATCTGGGAACCCCTGGAGAACTTTCTCAGGGAGTACCGTGAAGAGCCGGTCGTGGTGGTGCCGCTGGGGCGCAACCTGCCGGTGATGTTCGGCCCCGGCGCCGCGGGCCCCTTCCGCCTGGCGGAGACGTCGGGCAAGTGACCCCCGACGATCGTCTCTCCCGGCTTCACTGAAAGACCAGGGCGCCGCGGCCCCGTCGAATGGCGGGGGTCGCAGCGCCCGCAGGCAGCGGATGCCCCGACTGCGTGTCACGACCTGACGGATTTTTAGACACCGTGCAGGATTATGCATTCGGGAAACAGGCCCGGCGGCGCACTCCGGCTGCATTTCGTTATCGGTGCCGGAGTGCCGGAATTCCGGGCGTGATGGGGTGCTGGCGCAACTGAATCAACTTCACGCCCCTGTATCGCCCCTCTCCCGGATCGCGAGCGGAGCTGCCTTCTCGGCTACCTGGCAAGCAGAGTGAAGAACTGGCGGGGCCGGACTTCGCGCTCGTCGGCGTCGACGATGACGCCCGATTCGAGGGCACCGGCGAACGCCGCCTGCAGGGCCTCCTCGCTTTCGAACCGGCCGGTGGTCACGATCGCCTCTCCGTCGGTCGTGGCCCAGCATTCGACCGACAGGCAACCCGGCCTGGGCCGCAGGAACTCAGCAGCCTTGTGCACACGGTCGGTGAACTCCTCGACGTACTCAGGCCGCGGGTAGTGGAAAGCAACGAATCCGACCGGCATGCTGCCGCCCCCTCATGTATACGATGGCGTATAGAGCGATACTGGACCCGGACATACGGTTGCGTATAGATGGCGGAAGCCGAGGAGAGGCGCCTCGTGGTCACGGCGCGCACACCAAGCGGCAAGTGAGGAGGGGCCGGCGTCACCGCATCACACACTCGTGGATGACCGGGTTAAGTGAGCCCGGTCTGCGCCTTGCTGAACAGCACACCCTCGGAATAGAAGAACACCGCGCTGCTGCTTCCGTCGGCGCCGTAGCACGTCCAGGTGAGGGGATAGCCCTCGGCCGGCTTTTCGCTTTCCCGCTGGCAGGTGCTGGCGTAGGCGAACAAGATCTTCTCGCTGCTGCCGGCCTTGATCTTCTGGTATTCGGCGAGGGTCAGCGGGTCGGTGGAAGCGGTGCTGCCCTGGTAGGCGCCGGCGATCACGAGAAGGCCGAGTATGCAGCCGCCGGCTATCGCGCTCTTCTTCACGGGTGGGGTTGTCCTTTTGCGGGTGGGCCGGGGAAAGCGGCGGGCCTGGGCTGGAGGTGTCCCTCAGGGGCGAGGGACAGCGGGTACGACGTCGCCGGTGAAGGCGAGGGAGTGAGCGCAGCCGTCGGCGGGGGCGGCGGACACGGACTGCTCGGGCACGGCGGCACCTTTCAGTGGGCGGGGGCGACGGACGAACCGGCAGGGGGATTCTATGTGGCGTGTTCACGCGGACGCATGGGGATGCTCGTGCCTGAGCACTCGCCGAAGCGGAGTCCAGGCCCCGGTCGAGGAAGCCGAGGCCGCCCGCCGGCTCGTGGGACCCGCGCGGTTGTCGAATGCGCCTGAGTACCCTGCGCGATACGACGCGATACGACGCGATACGAAGAGCCGGGAGAGTGCATGCGAGCGGTGGGCGCGGCTTTGCGCGCCCACCGCCCTGACGTCCCGTCAATATGCCTCCGTACAGACGACGTTGCCGTTGCGCCGCTGCAGGCAGCCCCAGGCCTTGATCCCCTTGTCGTTGACCATGGCGGTGTACGCGGAGGAGTGGCCCGCTGCCACCGTCTTCGCGTAGCAGGAGGTGTGCCGGCACGCGCCGCCCTTGTTCCGCGCCTCGATCCGGTCACCGCCCCGCGCATGGGTGACACGGACCCATGCCGCCCGGCAGGCCGAGCTGTAGCGCAGCTCCACCAAGGGGCCGATTTCGGTGCTGCGGCGGACGGTGCGCGCCTGGTGGTCGCAGCCGGTGCTCGCGGGGCTCTTCCCGGCGCAGCCGCTGCCCGAGCAGTGGGCCGTGACCGGGGCGGGAGCCGCGTTCCCGGGCACGGTTCCGGACAGGGTCAACAGGAGGGCGGCTGCGGCGGTGACGGCGAGACGTATGACGCTGCGCACGGTGGTCTCCTCTCTCCCGGTCACTTGTAGGTGATGTCCCAGTGGCTGCTCTCCCGGGCGTAGATGTTGCCCGTGGAAGACTTGTACATGGGCGCTCCGTCTCCGCGCTTGCCGGCGTACCGGAACGTGCGCTTGATGTAGTTCGTGACGCAACCGGTCGGGGAGATGTCCACCTTGTAGCCGTTCCAGTGGCTGTACCGGCCGGATGCATGGCCGGTCTCGGTGCCGCCGGTGATGGTGACGGCGCACCGGGCGGCCCGTTTGAAAGTGATGATCCCGTTGACGGTGCCGGAGTTGATCCTGGTGAAGGACGTGCATCGCCGGTTGTTGCGGTCCGAGCAGTGACCGCTGGAGGTCCAGCTGATACCGGCCGCCCGCAGCCTGCTCGCGGCTTGCGTATGTGTCAGCTTCGAACCGCTGGCGGCCGCGGTGTCCGCGGTGACGACGGGCGCGGCGAGGGCAGCCGCGGCCAGCGCGGCGACGAGGCCGCTGCGAACGGACAGAGGGGTGGACATAGCCGGGTTCCCTTCGTGACGACTATCCGAGGCGAATTCACAGGGAATTCGAGGCGAGGGGCCGAGGAGGCGACGGGCTTGGCCCCGGGTGGGGGCGGTGCTCCCTGGGTGCGGCGGCCGTCTGTCGGCGGAACGGCTGCTATGGGCAGCACCGGGCCTCCTGTCTCGCCGCACCGATCATGTCCGTCGGAACGGTGACGGAACACAGTTCACCGACCGGCTGGGGACCTCACGGGACGCGGTGGGCGCTGAGCTGCTGGGACACCAACACTCATGAGGTGGTCGTGGGACGGCGGTGCCGGTGACCGTTGCCGGACGCGCGGTGTCCCTTGCTCTCACGGCGGCGCTCCGCACCGGGGGCGCGAGGGCCCGCCGCAGCCCCGAGGTGCACACCGCAGCCCCGAGGTGTACACCGCCAGTAACCCTTGCGGCGTCTGGGTGCGTGTACAGGGCGTCGCATTTGCGCTGGTGAGCGCGGGAGAGTGTGCGCCTGGCGTGGTGTGGTTGTGTATATGTCTGTGTTTTGTCACACCAAACTGGATTTCTTCCCTCAAGGTGTGACCAGCCGTCACTGTGTGGGAGCCCGGTCAAACCGGCCGGGTATCCGGTTTCCGGCACCTCGTTGTGGGTGCCGTATCCAGGGGGTTTTCGTGCTCCGTAAGACTTCGCGTATCGCCGCCACGGTCCTCGGCTCCGTGGCTCTGGCGGCCACCGCCGTCCTCCCGGCCGCTGCCGCCGGCCACGGCCACGGCCATGCTCCGGCTCCGCACCACCGCTCGGCGGTGGTGCTCGGTGCCATCCAGTACGACAGCCCCGGGCGGGACGACTACTCCAACAGGAGCCTGAACGCCGAGTACGTGACGGTGAAGAACAACGGCCGTGCGGCGGTCAACCTGCGTGGCTGGACCCTTTCGGACCGCGCGGGCCACACCTACCGCTTCGGCAACGTCCGTCTGGGTGGCCACTCACAGGTCCGTGTCCACACGGGTATCGGCCGTGACAACCGCTGGGACCTCTTCCAGGACCGTCGCGACTACGTCTGGGACAACCACAGGGGCACCGCGGTCCTGAGCAACGACCACCGCCGGGTCGTTGACTGCGAGAGCTGGGGTCAGCACGGCCACGGTGGGCGCCACGGTCACTGGGGCCACTGGGGTCACGCCCACTGATCAGCCGGAACCGGCCGGTGAGAGGTGATGTCGCCGCTCTCCGGCCACCCGGTGCGCCGCAGGTGCCTGCACCTGCGGCGCACTGCTATGTCCGGGCCTGCCCGCCTGCCCGGTACGTCGTGAGCCCGATGCGGAATCCACGGCTCCCTCCGATCCGTCCTGTTGATCATGGTTGGTAGCCTGCCGGGATGACTGTGATCTTTGACGAAGCCGTCCGCGCCCGGCTGCAAGCCCCCAACATCTGGTACGTCGGCACCGTGTTCGCCGACGGAGCACCGCAGGTCAGCCCGATGTGGGTGGATCTGGAGGGCGAGGGTGAGCTGATGTTCAACACCTCGGTGGGCCGGGTGAAGGAGGAGAACCTGCGCCGCGACCCCCGCGTCTATCTCTCGCACGCGGACGCCGACAATCCCTTCGACCGAGTGCAGATCAGCGGCGAGGTGGCCCGCTTCATCGACGGCCAGGAGGCGCACGACCACATGGACCGGCTGGCCCGGAAGTACCTGGGCAGTGAACGGTTCGAGTGGATCATGCCGGGGGAGCAGCGGGTTGCGGTGATCGTGCGCCCGGTCAAGGTGCGTCACATCGTCGGGGTGGAGCGGTTCCGGCCCGGCGGCCCCGTCCCCGCGCCGTGACCGGCCCACTCAAGCGCGGCCCGCTCCCCGCGCAGGAGGGCCTACCGGTCCTTGCCTCCGACTGACGCGCTCGGCCTCGCCAACTCAGTTACTGAGCACACGAGGCTGCAGGGCACCGAGTTGCGGAAGGCGCGCGCGTGAAGCCGACGATGGCGTGTCAGCCCCGGCCTCCACGCTCGAAGGCCGGGGCTCGGTGCTGTTCGGGCGCGGACAGAGCGGTACGCCGCACCGCAGGATCACGTTCGCGTACGGGGCCGCCTCCTCGGCTTCGGCCTCCTGTCAGCCTCAGGCCGTGATCTTCGGGTCGTCCGCAGGCGCGTCGTGGCGCCGGTCAGCCGGAGCAGGACGAGCAGGAGCAGCAGGACCCGACCCGTACGTTGTCGATCACCGGACCGTAGGCGCCACTGGCAGTGGTGCTGGCGAACGACAAGGTCGTGGAGGCACCGGTGGCCACGAACGTCACCTGACGTCCCACGTAACCCATCCGGGCAAATGTCTTGCCCGTGGTGTCGAACGAGAAGTCCTGGAAGTTCTGTCCGTCAATGAGAACCGCACCTGTCTTCACGCCCTGATTGCCCGCCGGGTTGCCGGCCAGCGCGTAGGAGACCGTGTACGTCTTGCCCGCCGTCGTCGCGAAGGTCTGCGACACCTTGCCCGGGCCCGAGCCGTTGAGGTCGACGGACTGAGCGCCGTCAGCCGCCTGCCAAAAGCCGCTGCCGATCAGGTCCACCGAACCACTGTCGACCGTCCAGGGGCCGAGGGACTGCCCCGCCTGCAGCACACTGACGGAGTTCGCGGGCGCGGCCGGGTATTCGAAGCTGCCGTCATCGAGCGCGACCGGGGCCGCCAGCGCGGTACCGGGCAGGAGAGCCAGCAGGCCGGCAGCGGCAACGGTGGCGACGGATACGCGTAAGGACACCATGTGTTCCTCCGGGTGAAGAAGGCGTTCGGGCGTACTGGTGGAGCACACGAAGTCTTTAGCGCGGGCCTCGCCAGGGACAGATCGCGAAGACGGCGCCCGGGGGTAACTGCCCTGGTGAGTTCACCGTCGCGCGCCGCGCTTGCGCACGGCGCGCCGACAAGAATCAGCCAGGGCCGGCTGCGGGCACATCACCGGCTGCGAGTGGCGGCTGACCGATCAGAGGCCGCTCCGCTCCACTCCAGCCGAGCGACTCCGCCCAGAACCGGCCGACCGCCGACGTATCAAGAGCCGTGATGTTCACCTGAACAGGTCACAGTGCCATGCCGGCGACCCCGTGAGCCCGCTCCGTAACGCCATGCGCGCAGGTACCGTCGCCGAAGAGGCGCCAACTCATCTGCCCAACGCCATGAGCAGCTCGCTGACTTGGGCGCTCAGCCCTGCCAGGTGACATGCTCACCCGCCGATTGAGCCCTGTCGTGCCGCCGCGTTCGCCCGGGCAACGGCGGCCGTCGCGAGGCCGCGGATGAGGGGGTGCGGGCGGGCACCGTCGCCGGCGAGTTCCGGCTGGAAGAGGGTGGCGAGGAAGAACGGATGTTTCGGCAGCTCGGCGATCCGCACCTCGCCGTCGGTGTCGGTGCCGGTGAACTGCAGCCCGTGGGTGCGCAGCAGCTCCAGGTGGTGGGGGCTGGCGCCGAAGTTGCAGTGGTAGCGCTCGATGGATCGTTCGGCGCCGATGAGCGCTTCGGCGCGGGAGCCGGTGGTCAGCTCGATCGTGCCCTCGTGACCGACCAGAGAGCACGCAAGCGGTACCACGACGGCGTCGGCCGCCGATGTGCCGGGAGCGTTCTCCGCGTGACCGGCCGTTGCCAGCCCGGCCACGTTGCGGGCGTATTCGAGCAGGACGTGCTGGAAGCCGCCGCAGGTGCCGAGCAGGGGGATGCGGTCCTCGCGAGCGGTGCGGATGGCCGCGAGCGCGCCGGCCTCGCTGCGGTATGGGCTGCCGGGCAGCACCCAGATCGCATCGAACCCGGACAGGGTCCTGTGGTCCGTAACGTCCTGGGTGGGGACCCAGTAGGCGTCCAGGTCCAGGCCGTCTCGTTCGCGCAGCGCGTCGAGCAGGCCCGGGATGCGGGTGTGGGAACGGACGTGGGGCGAGCGGTCGCCGACCAGGGCGACGCGGGCGGTGTGTATCACGTAGCCATCCTGAGCCGCCCGCCTGCATCACGTCCAACGATGATCACTGCATCCGGAATCAGCAATACTGATGCTCATGGATCCACAGCAGCTGCGTACTTTCGTCGCCGTGGTCGACCACCGTTCCTTCTCCGTCGCCGCCCAGGCCCTCGGCTACACGCAGTCCGCGGTCTCGCAGCACATCGCGAGCCTGGAGACCGATCTGGAGGCGCCGCTGCTCACCCGCCGCCCGGTGGCGCCGACCGAGGCGGGCGAGCGGCTGCTGGATCACGCCCGGCCGCTGCTGCTGCGCCTGGAGGCGGCGCGGGCCGACGTCGTGCGCCTGCGGCAGGTGCGCCCGGGGCGGCTCGCGGTGGCCTGCACGCCGGGCGCGCTGACGCCCGCCACCGCGCTCGCTCTGGTACGCGCACGCACCGAGGCCCCGCAGCTCGCGACCTCGGTGCGGGTGTGTGGTCGTCGCGAGGCGGTCCAGGCGGTGCTGACCGGCGCAGCCGACCTGGCGCTGGTCGACGGGGCCGTGGCACCCAGCGACCCGCTGCCGCTGCCCGACGCCGGACCCCTGACCGCCTTCGCCCTCAGCGAGGAACCTCTCGCGGTACTCCTGCCCGCCGCCCACCCGCTCGTCGGCCGTCCGGCGCTGCGGCTGGCCGACCTCGCCGCCGCCCGCTGGATCGACGCACCCGACGCCGCCATACCCCTGGCCCAGCTACGGGCCGCCGCCCAGTCCGACGGCTTCGGCCACCAACTCACCTACACCGGAACCGACATCCGCGGACTGTCCGTCCTGGTGGCCGCTGGAGCCGGCCTCACCGTTGCCGCCCTGCCCGCAGCCGGAGAGCTCCCCGGCATCGTGGCCGTACCGATCACCGAGCCCCGTCTCGTGCACCGCACCGAGCTCCTTCACCCCCGCACACCCACCACCCCGGCCGCCGAACTCGTCGACACCTTGCGGCGCGCGCAGTGACCGCAGTGGAGCCGGCACGCACCCTGTCCGACCTGCCCCTCCGTGAAGTCGCCCCGCGTGCCCCTCGCGGTATCAGAATTCCAGCTCGACGTAGTCGATGTCGGTGAACTTCACCAGGAGGCCGTCGGCGCGGCGGCCGTGGTCCTTGAAGTAGATCTCCTGCAGGCCTTCGGCCGCGATGTTCCGCAACTGCTGCTCGGTGGCGCCCGATGCCTGGGCTTCGAAGAGGCGGGCCGCGTAGGCGGGCGGGAGGTGCTGGGTGATGAGGCGGATCCGGCCGTCGTCGGTGGTGCCGGGTGCGGCGGCGAATCCGAACCGGGCCCGCGTTTCGATGACGATGCCGCCGGTACGGGCCGCGTCCTGCTTCGCCTTCTCGCGCACCCGTGGCTGCCACCGTTTGCGTACCTCGCGCTCCATGCGGGCGGCGAGGTCCTTGCGGGGCCGTTTGATCTGCGCCTTGAGGTAGCGCTCGACCGTGCGCTGGGAGACGCGCAGCAGCCGCGCGACGGCCATGGTGGAGCCTTTCTCCTGCTTGACCAGGAACCGTACTTGGGCGCCGGCCGATTTCGGGATCGGGCGGGTGGCGGTGTTCGCCTCGGCCTTGTCGAGACTGTCGCGGAGGATGCCCATCGGATGCCCCTACTCTCCGGTGTCGGGGGCGTCGTCGCCCTTGATGTGGCGGGCCGGGTTGATCCGGTCCTCTTCGATCGTCTGGGCGAGCCAGAGGAAGTCGCGGGTGCCTTCGTGTTTGACCATGCCGGGGCTGACGCCGAGGCGGAACCCTCCGGGCAAGGGCTTGCCGTCGGGGGTGCGGGGCATGAAGTCCAGCGGGCTGGGGCCGTGGGAGAGGTAGACGGCGCAGTCGGACAGGATGGCCACGGGAAAGAGACCGGCCCTCGCCCATGCCATGAGTTTGCGGTGCTGGTTGGTGCGTACCTTGCCGATCAGCTCTGCCCTGGCGTGCGGGCTCCAGGTGGCGCGGGAGAGGGCCGGCCAGGGCTCGCCGAATCTGTAGGCGATGCCCTGCGGGCGTTCCCGCAGCTTGCCGATGCCGCCCTTGACCGTCGACTTGATGGCCGACAGGACGGCCGCCTGCCCCGGATCGACGCTCTTGTGACGGTCCATCGCGGCTAGGAAGTCCTCGTCGGGCATGCCGGTGGTGACGCCGAGGTCGGCCATGGTGGCGATGTAGGCGTCGCGCAGGTGGGTGTACCAGGCGTCGAAGTAGGCGGCGTGCTCGTGGCGGACGTACGCCTCTGCCGGTGCCACGTCGTAGCCGAGTTCCACCGCGTAGGCGACGGTCGATGTCGCGTACCAGGCAGGTCCGGCCGGCCGGGTCCCCCTGGGCGTGAAGGGGCTGGGCAGCCGGGGGTCGGTCTCGATGTGCGAGAGGTCGACGAGCCAGGAGCCGGGCAGCTTGGGCTCGAACGCCGGGTTCTTCACGTGGGTTGCCGGGCCGGTGCCGATGACGAGCCGGTTGGCGGCGGCGGCGAAGGCCATGTTGACGTCGATGCCGACCGCATGGGTGTAGCCCTGGGTGCACTCCTCGTCGGTGAGGGGGCGGAACCAGTCGTACGCCTCCTCGTCGATGACCTGGTCCGGGGTGCGTACGTGGTGGCGGGGGTAGCGGGTGGCGACGAGGGGGTGCTCGGCGGGGGCCTCGGGCGGCGCGGGGTCGACCGGCTCGGTCAGCGCGCCCGGGTTCGGCCCGGACACCCAGGAGCCGGTCGCCGGGTCCTTGACCGCGCGGGTCGGCGGGCGCAGCGCGCTCATCAGTTCCAGGCCGCAGACGGCCGTGGAACCGCGCGGAGTGAGGACCCGAGTGGCGTACGTGCCCAGGACGGCGGCGACTTCGGCCGGTGGCAGCCGGTCGGTCTCCCCCCAGGAGCGGGTGTCGAGGGCGCCCCACGGCAGGATCGCGAACTGCACGCACTGCCGCTTGCCGTGCTCGGCGGGCCGGTAGATCCGGGCCCAGGGGCCGAACCCACGCTTGGTCAGCTTCCACTTGGCCTTGGCCAGTTGCCGCAGGACCTTGTGGTCCTCCGGGAGTCGCAGCCCGCGCCGGTCCTCCAGGACGGCAGGGAGCCCGAGTCGTTCGGCGGCCGTGTCGGTGAGGACGATCAGGGGGTCGGCGTCCTTGCCGTGGCGGTGGAGCCTCGCAGCGCCGAGTTTCGCCTCGGTCAGGGCCCATTCGACCAGCGTGGGGAAGGTCTTGGCCGGGCAGTCCAGGACCAGGCCCCCGACGCAGTAGGCCGAGCCGTCACCGTCCAGCACCGCGAGCGGGCCGTGGGCGAAGCGCGGGTCGTCGGCCTCGGCCGGGGCCGTTCTCTTCGCTGCGGCCCGTTTCGCGCCGGCCTGCCCCGCCGCGGTCTTCGTCGTTCCCGTCTGCCTCGCGGCCGTCTGCCTCGCGGCCGTGCGCCTCGATGCCGACGGCCCGTGGACGGGTGCCGCCTCGGGTGCGGGGACGGGTGCGGAGACGGGGGGCGCGGCGGTGGGGGCCGGGGCGGGCGCGGCCGGCTGTTCGGACGCGGGCGCCGGATGCTGCGTGGCCCAGCCGTCCAACAGTCGCAGATACGCCTGCAGTCGGGGCGGCCGGGGCTCGCTGCGGCCGTGCTCCCAGTTCTTCACCGTCTGCGGCGTCGTGCGCAGCACCTGGGCGAGACGGGCCTGCGTGACACCGGCCGCCTCCCGGAGCCGGGACCGCTCGGCCGGTGACGGCAACTGCGGCTCGCCCTCCAGCAGTGCGTCAACCGCCGCGAACAGCTCTTCCTCGCTGGGCATGCGCCACCTCCGGTTCCGAGGCTAGCATCATTTACCCTTGAATTTAGCCTTCATTTTATCCCATGGGTAAGGGCTTGATCTGGGGCGTGCGACCACCCGTGCCGAGGCTTCGCCCTTCCGGCTGTACGAGTTGTTGGGCCGGAGGCGATCGGGGTACCTGCTAAGGGCCGCGGCCTCGCGGGAGTGCGGGCCCGCGGCCTCGCGCGCTCGCGCACCCGTGCCTCCGAGCACCTGGAACCCGAGGGAGCTGTTGTGAAGTTCGGTGCGGCGACGTTCATCACCGACCAGGGCATCGCGCCCGCCCCACCCGGGCGCGCGGTCGAGCAACGGGGGCTCGACTCCTTGTTCATCGCCGAGCACACCCACCTCCCGGTGGAACGAGCTCGCCGACGTCGCGCAGCGTTTCCGGTGAGCACGGGGGCCCCGCCGTGCCGAGGATGACGAATGACCAGGCCCGGGAGCACTTCACCCGGGCCCGGATCGGCCGGCTCGCGACCGTCGACGCCAACGGTCGCCCGCACCTGGTCCCCGCGGTCTTCGCCGTCACCGGGGACACCGTCGTCTTCGCCGTGGACCACAAGCCGAAGCGGACGGTCCGGTTGAAGCGGCTGGCCCATATCCGTGCCCGTCCCGAGGTGTGCCTCCTCGTCGACGGTTATGAGGAGGACTGGGACCGCTTGTGGTGGGCGCGGGCGGACGGCACCGCCGTGGTGCTGCCGCCGGCCGGCGAAGCGGCGGTGTCGGCGCGTTACGTAGACCTGCTGGTGCGGAAGTACCGGCAGCAGTACGGCGACCGTCCGCCGGAAGGACCTGTGGTGGAGATCGCGGTGAGCCGCTGGTCGGGGTGGCGCGCCAGCTGACGGGCCACGTTTCGGACCCGATGCGCGGGGCACCAGCCGTGCTGGTTCCCGGCTGGCCTCCCCCGTCCGGCCGGGGACTGGCGTTTTCGCTGCCCTCTCCCCGGAACGGTCTTCGGCGCCTCGACCCTCCGGACGGGTTACCGGAGGGAAACCTCAGATCTCGCGCAAACCTTGTAGTGCGGCGTTGCTCCGCTGCCCGAGCGATGCCAGGGTTCGGGAATCCCTCTCAAGTACCACAGTGAAGTCGTGGAGGCCGTATGGCTGTCCGTCGTACCGCTGTCGCCGCCGCATCAGCGGCTGCGCTCAGTCTCTCCCTGCTGGCCACCGCGTGCCAGGTCAACGCCGCCCCATCGGCCGCCGACGCCAAGGAGCGGCCGCCCGCGAAGAAGGCCGTGGCCACCGGCAGCGGTGGGGCCGTCTCCAGCGTCAACCCGTACGCCTCACGGGCC
Organism: Streptomyces sp. 2114.4; assembly: GCF_900187385.1. Lineage (NCBI taxonomy): Bacteria > Bacillati > Actinomycetota > Actinomycetes > Kitasatosporales > Streptomycetaceae > Streptomyces > Streptomyces sp. 2114.4. Next base: position 177,576 of record NZ_FYEY01000001.1, on the reverse strand, counting down.
GGGCTCGAGGTGTTGCGCAAGGGAGGCAACGCCGTGGACGCCGCGGTGGCCACCGCGTCCGCGCTCGGCGTGGTCGAGCCCTACTCGGCAGGGGTGGGCGGGGGCGGCTACATGGTCTACTACGACGCCAAGGCCAAGAAGGTACACACCCTCGACGGCCGGGAGACCGCTCCGCGCAGCATGCGCGCGGACTCCTTCCTCGACCGATCCACCGGCAAGCCCCTCCCCACCGAGGACGCCATCAACTCGGGCCTGTCGGTCGGTGTCCCGGGCACGCCGGCGACATGGCAGAAGGCGCTCAAGGACTGGGGCACGGTCTCCCTGGCGAAGGCCCTGCGCCCGGCCACCCGGATCGCTGACGACGGCTTCGTGGTCAACGACGAGTTCCGGGCCCAGACCGCCATGAACGAGAAGCGGTTCCGCGACATCAAGTCCACCGCCGACCTGTTCCTGCCCCAGGGCAAACTCCCGGTGGTCGGCTCACGCTTCCGCAACCCCGATCTCGCCCGCACCTACCGGCTGCTCGCCCGTAAGGGCATCGACGCGCTCTACCACGGCGAGGTGGGGCGGGATGTGGTGCGGACCGTCCAGAAGCCGCCGATGGCCCCCGGCGCCCGGCACAAGGCCCGTCCCGGGCTGATGCGGACGGCCGACCTCGCCGACTACACCGCCAAACGCAGGGAACCGACCCGGACCGGCTACCACGGTCTGGACGTCTACTCCATGGGACCGTCCTCGGCCGGCGGCACCACGGTGGGGGAGGCGCTGAACATCCTGGGCAACTTCCACCTCTCCAAGGCCGACAAGGTCCAGGCCCTGCACCACTACCTGGAAGCCAGCCGGATCTCCTTCGCCGATCGCAACCGCTGGGTGGGCGACCCCGCGTTCTCGGACGTGCCCACCAAGCAGCTGCTCTCGAAGGAGTTCGGCAAGGCACGGGCCTGTCAGATCCGTCCCGACAAGGCGCTGACCAGCCCGCTGGCTCCCGCCGACCCGCGCCATCCGGATGCGGGCTGTGACCGGAAGACCGGCAACAAGCAACCGCACGAGGGGCCTTCGACCACGCATCTGGTCACCTCGGACCGCTGGGGCAACGTCGTCTCCTACACCCTGACGATCGAGCAGACCGGTGGCTCGGCCATCACCGTGCCCGGACGCGGATTCCTCCTCAACAACGAGCTGACCGACTTCGACTTCGCGCCGCTCACCAAGGGGACGCCGGACCCGAACCTGCCCGGCCCCGGCAAGCGGCCGCGCAGCAGCATGTCGCCGACGATCGTCATGCGGGACGGCAAGCCGATGATCGCCGTCGGTTCACCGGGCGGCGCCACGATCATCACCACGGTGCTGCAGACCCTGGTCAACCGTCTGGACCTCGGCATGTCGCTGCCGGCAGCGGTCGCCGCACCGCGGCTGTCGCAACGGAACCAGACGGCGACAGAAGCCGAACCGGCCTTCCTGGCCTCGCCCGAACGCAAGAAGCTGGAAGCCATGGGCCACCATTTCGTCCTGGCTCCGAAGGCCTTCACCCCGTCACCGGAGATCGGGGCGGTGGCCGCCCTGGAATTCCTGCCGCAGGGCAAGGTCACCGCGGTGGCCGAACCCAAGCGCCGTGGCGGCGGTTCGGCCATGGTGCTCAACGAGTCCCGCTGACGCCCGTCCCCTCCGGGGCACGCCCCGGAGGGGACCGCGCCGTCGTCTGCGGTGTGTGGACCGCGGGCCTGCACGGTTCCCGGACATGCCGCGGCCCGCGTCGGCCCCGCCTCTGCCTTCGTCACCTCCGACCATGGCGCAGAAGCCCCCCTGAATGATCACAATCGGTGGCGGGCCGTACCGTTCACCTCCTACGATTGCCTTACCCGGGGGAGGAGTTGGACCACGTGGCGCGCAGAACCACACCGTCAGGACAGGTGCCAGGACGGTCTTCGGCCCATCGGGTCGAGGCCGCTGTGGCCTGGGTCATCAGGCACTTCGACGGGGTCGTGGCCATTTCCGGCGCCATGGTCGTCGGTCTGATGGACATCTTCAGCGACGCGGTCTCGGACAACGTCACCTCCGGTGCGACCCTGCTGGTGCTGGCCGCACTGGTCTTCGGCTCGCTCACCGAGCGGCGGCGCCGGGTCGCCGACATCCGGGAGGCGACGACCGGGACGCAGAAGGCGCTGGAAGACCTCGCCATGGTGCGGTCGCTGTCCGGAACCGAGGTCCGGCGCGCTCTGGACGAAGCCCGTCAGAACACCGACCGCTGGGTGTTCAAGGGCGGCACCGGCACGTATCTGCGCGCCGTCACGCTCCCGGAGTGCGTACGCAAGGCGCAGGAGCAGCGTCGTTCCCTCACGATGAAGATCGACATCGTCAACCCGTCGGACGCCCAGGCATGTGAGGCCTACGCCCGCTTCCGGCGCACGTTCGACGGCGGGCAGGCGGACACGGGGCAGCGGCGGACCTGGAGCGCCGAGCGCACCCGCCAGGAGTCCTACGCCACCGTTCTGGCCGCCTGCTGGCACAAGCAGCGGCTGGACGTCCTGGAGATCGACGTCCACCTGTCCTCCGTGGTGCCGACCCTCCGCTTCGACCTCACCGACTCGTGTCTGATCATCACGCAGGACGACCTGCGCCGGGTCAACCTCCTGGTGGACCGGGGGCGTCCGCTGTACGACTACTACCTCACCGAACTGCACCAGGCCAGGGAACAGGCGGTCGCCCTCGATCTGCACCGCGCGGCACCACTCAGCGACGAACCCACGGTGGACGAGGCGCGCCAGCTCTTCGAGCGGCTGGACCTCGCGCTCCCCTCCACCGTCACCGACACGGAAGTCGGCGAGATCATCGAGAAGGCGCTGCATGCGGAGAACCCGTACCGCAATTGACCTCCTTCAGGATCTCCTGACTCATGGCCGACCGCGGAAGGGAGGGCCCTTGCCGACCGACACCAGCTCCACAGGAACGGCCCCGGCGCTCTCACCGCTCTTACCGGGCCAGGGGGAGCCCGCAGGCCGGGCAGACCGGGCAGGCCGTCGAGGGGCGCCGGTCCGTGCCGCGCACCGCCGGCCCGGCCTGCGCACCACCCAACGGCCCGCAGACCGCAGCACCCTCCGGGAGGCCGGGTGAGCCGCCGAAGCCGAGGCCCCATGGACTACCGCCTGCTCGAACGCACCATCGGGCAGGGCGAAGAGACCGACACGCTCTTCGGCGCGGCCGCCGCCGCGCTGGAGGATGTCACCTCCGGGCGGCGTGCGCTGCGCGCCGTACACCACCCCCTCGGCTTCTTCTGCCTGCCGGTGCTGCGCGACGGGGACCAGGGCATCTGTGTGCACGTCTTCGAGCCCGGCGAGAGCGAACCCGTCCAGCTCACCACCTCTCCCGTGCACTGCCACAGCTGGGAGTTGACCAGCTTCGTGCTCTACGGCGAGGTCGGGAACCTGCAGACCCGGGTGCGCCAGGACCCCGTGCGGCCCACCCATCGCGTCTTCCAGGTGCACAGCAGCCCGTCCGGCGTGGACGAGATCCGGCCGACTTCGCGTCTGGTCCGCTGCGAGCCCGGACCCGAGCAGACCAGCGCCCGCGGGCAGGTCTACCGGCTGCCGGCCGGGGCGTTCCACAGCACCGTCGTCCCGAGCGGGAGCCACGCGGCCACCCTCGTGCTCGGCCACTGGCTTCCCCAACAGAGTGACCTGTCCCTGGGACCGGTGGAGGCCACGGCACACCGGGTGGTACGACAGACCTGCGACGCCGCGCAGACCGCCCGGACGGCGCGGTCCGCCCTCAGGAGGATCCATGGGTATCACCCGCAATGACCCCGACGGCCCGCAGGGCGCTCCGGAACCGCTCAGCGCAGGGCCATGGGCAAAGGCCTTCGCGACGGCGCGGTTCGCCGCCGAGCAGCAACTGGCGGTCGCGACCGTGCGCGAGGCCGGCGCGCTGGTGCGCTCGCACTTCCAGGACGACTACGGCATCCAGCCCAAGGGCGAGCGGGGCGATGTGGTCACCGACCTGGATCTGCTGGCCGAACGGCTCGTCGTGCAGCGCATCCGCGAGCGCTTCCCGCACGACCGGATCCTTGCCGAGGAGTCGGGAATCCTGGACGGAGACGGCGGAGCGCCGGTGCCGGGTCCGCGCCGGATGTGGCTGGTCGACCCGCTCGACGGGAGCAACAACGTCGTCATCGGCCTGCCCGCCTACGTCGTCGGCATCGCCCTGTGCGTGGACGACCAGCCGGTGGTCGGCGCCATTCACGACCCGGTCACCGACCGGACCTGGTCGGCCCTGACCGGCTGCGGGGCGTACGGCCCGCACGGGCGGATGACCGGCCCCACCGGCCCGCTCGCAGCCTCCGGGCCGCTGCTCGCCTGGACCCAGGGGCACGCCGTCGCCCGCGACGATCCGGCGGCGCGCTCTCTCAAGTCGGTGCTGGAGGTGCGCTCCCGCCGCCTGCTCCAGCTGTGGGCGCCCCTGCTGACCTGGTCGATGCTGGCCCGTGGCGCCATCGACGGATTCATCGGCTACCGGGCCGAGGCCATCGACTTCCCCGCCGGTGCGCTGCTCGCGGCCGAGGCGGGGATGGAGATCCGGTCGCTGGACGGCGGCCCGTTCCGGGGGTCCGTCGCCGGGCCCGACACCGACCGCAGCTTTGTCGCCGGCCGGCCGGAGGACCTCCCGTACCTGCTCGATCTCGTCAGCCGCAGCGAGGCGGTCGACCGCGTGCGCCAGGGGGCGTAACGCCCCCGGCCCGGCGTGAAGTCAGGGCTCGGTCCGTCACGCAGCGCGCGCCGCGGCCGCTCACCTCATCGCCACGAGGGCGGCCGTGGACGCCAGCACCGCACCTGCCGCGAGGACCGCGCCCGTTGCCATGAAGCTCCGCAGGGGCACCCGTACGCCCTGCGCCTGACAGCGTTCGAACCACAGCAGTGTGGCCAGCGACGCCCATGGAGTCACCACCGGGCCCACGTTGGTACCGATGAGCAGTGCCAGCAATTGCTGGTGGTTGGCGAGGGGCACGGCCGACTCGCCCGCCAGGTAGACGGGCAGGTTGTTGAGGACGTTCGAGAGCCCGGCGCCGACCGCCGAGGCGCGGAACATACCGAGGGCGCCCCCGTCCGCTCCCACCGCCGCGGTCAGGAAGTCGTGCAGCCCGTTGACGTTGACCGTCTCCACCACCAGAAACAGCCCCGGCACCATGACGAGCAGCCGCCACGGCACCAGCGACAGCCGCAGGCGGGCCGGGCGGCGGACGGCGAACGCCACCACCACGACCACCGCCGCCACCGCGGACGCCGACCACAGCGGCACATCGGCGACCAGCATGGCCAGCAGGAACCCCGCACAGGCCACGGCGCACACCCGGAACAGCACCGGATCCCCGGGACGGTGCGGGGCCGGGGGCGTGTAGACCTCCGCCCCGCGCCGGCCGCGGCGCCAGAAGAACAGCCACAGACAGCCCATCGTCACGGCGATGGCGGCCAGTTGGGGCGCCCACATCGTGGCGGCCATCTCCGTGGGGCGCAGCGCCACACGGTTCGCGGCCAGCAGGTTCGTCAGGTTGGACACCGGCAGCAGCACACTGGCGGTGTTGGCCAGCCACACCGTGGTCATCGCCAGCGGCACCGTGGCAATTCCCACCCGGGAGGCGAGCGCCAGCATCACCGGGGTCAGCAGCACCGCGGTGGTGTCGAGGTTGAGGGTCATCGTGGTGACCGAGGCGAATGCCACGCACAGCACGAACAGCCGTCCGTAGCCGCCCCGCCCGGCGCGGGCCACGCCCGAGGCGACGACGTCGAACACCTCCGCCTCGCTGGTGAGTTCGGCGAGCACGATGACCGTGCCGAGGAACGCGAGGAGGGGACCGATCCGGATCATCGCGTGGCCGGCTGACTCCGTGGGAAGCAGGCCCGTCGCCGTGAACAGCAGACCGCAGGCGAGCAGTCCCCCGGCCAACCAGTCCAGTGGATGCAGGCGTTGTATGGCGCGCACACGGAAAAGAGTAAACGCTGTACAGCCGGTTGACGACGGATCATAGGATGGCGGACATGGTGGCTCGCCAGGAATTCGGAGAACCCGAAACACGCCCGGAAACCGGCCCGTTGGACTTCTTCATCAGCTACTCACCGGCCGACGAGCGATGGGCCTCGTGGATCGCCTGGACGCTGGAGGAGGCGGGCTACCGGACGGTCGTCCAAGCCTGGGACTTCGTCCCCGGCACCAACTTCGTGGACTTCATGGACCGCGGCGTCAGCGAATCCGCCGCCGTCATCGCGGTGCTCTCCAGCAATTACGAACGCTCCCGCTACGGGCGCATGGAGTGGCAGGCCGCGCTGCGCGCCGACCCCGACGCCCCGGAACGGCGGCTGCTCACCGTCCGGGTCGAGGACATCCCCGTCGAGGGCCTGCTCGCCACCATCACCTACGTCGACCTGGTCGGCGTCACCGACACCGCCGCCGCCCGCGAGATGCTGCTCACTCGCGTGGGCCAGGCGCTCGACGGGCGGGCCCGGCCCACCAGCCGGCCCGGCTACCCCGGCGGGCCGGCCACCGGACCCGCCACCCCGGCCGGGATCCCGCGACCGCAGTCCGGGGACGGCAGGCCGCTCGGCCGCCCCGGCTGGGCCGGGCGCCGCCGCCCGGCCGTCCCGCCGCAGTACCCCCAGGAGCCCGGAGCGCAGCACGCCCGGGAGGCCGTCACCGTGCTGCACCTGGCCGGGCCCGCCTTCGGCCGCGGCCAGGACCCGGCCGAACTCCAGGCCGCCATCTGGGGCGACCTCGTCGAGCTCACCGACGCCGGCGCCCCCGCCCCCGACCTCCTCGTCGTCACCGGCGACCTCACCGCCTCGGGCAGCCCCCGCGAGACCGACCAGGCCCTCAGCTTCCTCACCGGCCTGCGTTCCCTGCTCGGCCTCGAACCCCACCGCCTCGCCGTGGTGCCCGGCGGCCAGGACGTCAGCCAGGCCGCCTGCCGCGCGTACTTCCACACCTGCGAAGCCGACGAGATGCAGCCCAGGCCGCCGTACTGGCCCAAGTGGCGGCACTACGCCCGGCTCTTCCACGAGCTCTACCAGGGCCTCGACGTCGTCTTCGACAGCGACCAGCCCTGGAGCCTCTTCCCCGTCCCGGAACTGCGCACGGTCATCGCGGGCCTCAACTCCTCCATGGCGTACAGCCACCGGCCCGACGACCAGTACGGCTGGCTCGGCCCCGAGCAGGCCGCCTGGTTCGCCCAGGCCCTGCGCCCGTACGAGCAGGAGGGCTGGCTGCGGCTCGGCGCGCTGCGGCATCCGGTCACCGAGGCCGCCGGCCGCCCCGGCTCCGCGCACGGCCCCGGCCCGCTCCGGGACTCCGCCGACCTCGCCCGCCTCACCGCGCCCCGGCTCCACCTCCTGCTGCACGGCCCCACCGGAGACCGGCGCTCGGCCTCCGCGGCGCCCCCCGCCACCCCGCCCCTGGCCCTCACCACGGGCGAACTGCCCGTCTACGGCGCCCTCGCACCCGCCCGCCACCAACTCCTGCGGATCACCCGCGACGGCCTCACCCGCTGGCGGGAGCGCCCCGACGCGGAGCCCGAGCACTTCGCGGTCGGCTGGCGGCGGGCCCAGCGCGTCTTCGGACCGCCGCGCCCGCAGCCCGGCGCCGAGGGCGGCACACCCGGGGACGGCACGCCGGAGACCGCCGGACCCGCCGTGCCGGAACACGAACCCGGGCTGGAAGCCCGCACCCTCGACGACCCGCTCGACGAACTCGTGGCCCGGGTCGCCGAGGTCTGCCGCACCCGCCACGACGGCGCCCAGCTGCGCCGGATCGCCGGCCGCCCGCCGCAACTCCTGGTCACCTGGAACGAATCCGGCTTCGTCCGGCAGCAGCGGGTCGGGGTCTGCCACGGCACCCCCTCCACCGAGGACACCGACGCCTTCCTCGACCACGTCCACGCCTCCGACACCGAACCCGACGCCGAACTCGTCCACGACGGGCCCGCCCCGGCCCGCGAACTGCGCGAGCGGGCCCGCCGCCGGGGCGTCCGCATCCGCAGCTTCACCGAGTTCCAGGGCCTGCTGGACCTGCGCGACTACGTCACCGCCCAGACCGAACGGCTGCGCACCGACCACCGCTACCGCCCCGACCTCTACCTCCCGCAGCGCTACCGGGAGGTCGAACGCCCCGGCGGCGAGGAGCGCGACGGACTCGTCGACGACATGCTGCGGCTGCTGGAGGCCGACCACGGCCGGTTCCTGCTGCTCCTGGGGGACTTCGGACACGGCAAGACCTTCGCGCTGCGCGAGCTCGCCCGCCGTATCCCCGAGGAGATGCCCCACCTCGTACCGCTGTTCATCGAGCTGAACACCCTCGACCGGGCGTATTCGCTGGAGGGGCTGGTCGCCGCGCACCTCGCGAACCACGGCGTCGACTCCGTCAACCTCCGCGCCTTCCGCTACATGTTCCAGCAGGGCCGGATCGTGCTGCTCTTCGACGGCTTCGACGAACTGGCGAACCGGGTCAGCTACGAGCGGGCCACCGACCGGCTGCAAGTCCTGCTCGACGCCGTCGTGGACCACGCCAAGGTCGTCGTCAGCAGCCGCAACCAGCACTTCAAGTCCCAGTCGCAGGTGCTCACCGCCCTCGGCGAGCGGGTCGGACTGCTCCCGCAGCGCCGCGTCCTCGCCCTCCAGGAGTTCACGCCCCAGCAGATCCGCACCTACCTGGCCAACCGCTACGGCGACGAGCAGGCCGCCGACCGCCGGGTGCGGCTCCTCGAAGGCATCCCCGACCTGCTGGCGCTGTGCCGCAACCCGCGCCTGCTCAGCTTTGTCGCCGACCTCGACCACGACCGGCTGCGCGCCGTCGCCGGGGCCGGGCGGGCCCTCAGCGCCGCCGGACTCTACGAAGAAGTGCTCACCTCCTGGCTGCAGTTCGAGGAGCGGCGCGGCCAGGGCGGCGTCGGGGCGGCCCCGGGGATGAACCTCGACCAGCGGTGGGACGCGGTGACCACCCTCGCGCTGCGGCTGTGGTCCAGCGGCCGGAGCACCCTGAGCCTCGACGAACTCACCGATGTCGCCGGGACGCTGACGGGCCTGGCGGACATCAGGCTCTCCGCGCGGGAGGCCGCCCACGCGATCGGCTCCGGCAGCCTGCTGGTACGCAGCGACGAGGGGCTGTTCCAGTTCATCCACAGCTCCATCGTGGAGTGGCTGGTGGCCCGCGAGGCCGCGACCCGGCTCGTCCGCGGCGAGTACGAACTGCTGGCGCGCCGCCCGCTGAGCCAGCTCACCGTCGAATTCCTCTGCGACCTCGCCGATCACCGCACCTGCCAGGAGTGGGCCGAGCGGGTTCTGGACGGCCCGGACGAGGACGGCGAAGGGGAGGGACGGCGGCGCGGGCAGGCCGACGAGGTCGCGCGCGCCAACGCGGTCAAGGTCCTCGCCCGGCTCCGGGTGCCCGCCCACACCGACCTGCGCGGCGCCGCCCTCGCCGGCGAGGACCTTTCCCACCGGGACTTCTCCGGCGTCGACCTCACCCGCGCCGACCTCACCGACACCCAGCTGGTCGGCGCCAACCTCTCCGGAGCGGTGCTGCGCGATGCCCGCCTGGTCGGCGCCCGGCTGGACGACGCCGACCTCTCCGGTGCCGACCTGCGAGGCGCCGACCTGCGCCGGGCCCGGCTGATCCGCGCCGACCTGAGCGGCGTGCGGACCGCGGGCAGCCACTGGAACCGCGCCGCGCTGATCGACGCGACCATCGACGACGAAGCCCTGCGCCGGCCCGAACTGCGCACCGCCGCCCTCGCCCCCGGCATGCCCGTCGACGCGGGCTTTCGGCCCTCCGCGGTCGGCGTTCCCTACGGCTTCGGCATGCAGTCCGTCCGGCTCCCCGAGCCGGTCTCGTACAGCACCGACGGCGAACTGCTCGCCGTGGGCAGCGAGGACGGCGGTGTCCTGGTGTGCGACGCCGCCACCGGCACGGCACTGCGCACCCTCCAGGGCCACGTCGGCCGCGTCTACGCCGTGAAGTTCCGCCAGGACCTGCTCGCCACGGGTGGCGCGGACGGCACCGTGCGGCTGTGGGACGCCGTCTCCGGCGCCTGTCTGCACCGGCTGGACATCCACCCGAGCGGGGTATGGCCGGTCTCCCTCGACCCGGACGGCACACTGCTCGCCACCGGCGACGCGGAGGGCACCGTCACCGTGTGGGACGTGGCCACCGGCACCCGGCGGCACGAACTCCTCGGGCATGCGGCCCCCGTCTACACCGCGGTCTTCAGCCCCGACGGGCGGACCCTGGCCACCGGCGACGCGGCCGCTGGCGTACGGCTGTGGGACACCCGCACCGGCCGCCTGTGCGCCGAGCTGCCCGGGCACGAAGGTGTCTGCAACCGGACGCAGTTCAGCCCCGACGGGTCCCTGCTGGCCACGGGGGACAGGGGCGGCGACCAGGGCGGCACCGTACGGGTGTGGGACGTGGCGTCGGGACGGCTGCGGCACACCTTCGCCGGCCACACCGGACGCGTCTACACCCTGGACTTCCACCCCAGCGGCACGCTGCTGGCCAGCGGCGACACCGACGGACAGGTACGGCTGTGGGACCCGGTGACCGGGGCCCCGGCCGGACAGCCAGGACGGGGCAGCGGCGCTGTCTACCAGGTGGTGTTCGACAGCGACGGCACGCTGCTGGCGGCGGGCGACAGCGACGGCGTCGTCCGGCTGTGGCGGGTCCAGGCGGGAGCCGCGGCCGACGGCCGGGGCCACCCCGGCGACACCCCTGGCTGGTCCGTGTCCCCCCTCCGCCAGCAGCCCGCCGACCACCGCGGATCCGTGTGGACCTGCCGGTTCCGGCCGCGCGGCGGTATCGGCGGCGGCGACTTGGGCCCGCTGCTGGTGACGGCCGGCAACGACGGCGTGGTCCGGCTGTGGGACACCGCCAGTGGCCAGGGCCGACGCATCCTGCGCGGCCACGGCCGCCGGATCGGCACCCTGGCCTTCAGCGCCGACGGCTCCTGTCTGGCGGCCAGCAGCAATGACGGCGTGGTCCGGCTGTGGGAACCCGCGACCGGCCGCCGCCTCAGGGAACTCAGCGGCCACAGCGGCCGCCTGGTGTCGGCCGTCTTCAGCCCCACCGGAGCCGGCGGGGCCCTCCTCGGCACCTCCAGCAACGACGGCGACGTCTACCTGTGGAACGCCGCCACGGGGGAGTATCAGCGGGAGATCGATGCCGAGACCGACCACGTGTGGGCCGAGGCGTTCAGCGGCGACGGCGAACTGCTCGCCACCGCGAACGACGACGACACGGTGCGCCTGTGGTACCGCAGCACCGGCACCCATGTGACGACGCTCGCCCAGCACCGGGGCCGGGTACGGTCGATCGCGTTCAGCGCCGACGGCACGCTGCTGGCGACCGGCTGCGACGACCGCAGCGTACGCCTGTGGGACATACAGGACAGCCGCCTCACCGCCGAACTCGACGCGCACCGGGACCGGGTGTACGCGGTGGCATTTGGCCCCGGCGACTCCTGGCTGGTCAGCGCGTCCTGGGACGGCGATGCCCTCATCTGGGCCGACGGCAGGCCGCAGCACCGGCTCCGCGGGCACTCCGGCCGGCTGTGGACCGCCGCCGTGCACCCCACCCGGCCGTTGGTGGCCACAGCCGGTGACGACCGGATCGTCCGGCTGTGGGATCCGCGCGACGGGCAGGAGACCGGCCGGCTGACCGGACACACGGGGCGGATCCTCTCGACCGCCTTCAGCCCGGACGGCTCGCTGCTCGCCAGTGGCGGCGAGGACGGCACGGTCCGGCTGTGGACCGTGCCCGAGCAGGGCGAGCCGTCCCTGCAGGCCACGTTGATCGGGGTACCGGGAGGCTGGGCCGCGCTCTCACCCTCGGGCGGCTACAAGTACGAGGGGGACATCGCCGGTGAGTTCTGGCATGCGGTGGGCATGTGCCGTTTCGAGCCGGGTGAACTCGACGGACACCTTCCCGGAGTGCGCCGGCTCTCGCTCACCGCGCCTCTTGGCGGTGCCGCCCCGGAGGGGAGCTGAGCCGGGGAATGCCGCACACAAGCGGCCCCGGCCGCCCCACGACTTCCGGGGGCGCACCACTCCGGCCGCCACCCGTTCCTTCGGGTGACGGCCGGAGGGCGCATCAGGAGTCAGAAAGTGTCAGGAGGAATCAGACCTTGGTGAAGCACAGCGTGTAGGAAGAGCTGTGACGGATCGAGACGTGCATGCCGTAATCGAATTGCGATCCGCACCGCGTGCCGGCGCCGAGCAGCTTGTCGCCGGTCTTGTACTCGGCTTCGGCCGAGCCGCAGTCGACGATCTCCGCCAGCGGCTCCCCCTGGGGGTCGTGGATCTTGACGCAGTCCCCGACCTCCGGGTTGTACTTCTTGTTCTCCTCGGCCTGCGCGGCCTGCGCGGCCTCCTTCTTGGCCTTGCCGCCGTGGGGGTTGGTGTTGTAATCCCACACGTACCAGGCACCACCGCCGAAGACCGCCAAAACGATGACGGCGCTGATCAGTCCCCGCAGGGGGCTGCTCTGCTGGGGCCGCGGCCGCTGAGGCCCCTGCGGCCCTTGAGGCGCCTGCGGTTGCTGCTGGTACCCGTAGGGCTGCTGTTGCCCGTACGGCTGCTGCTGTTGCGGATACCCGTACGGCTGCTGCGGTGTCTGATTCTGATAGGGCGGCGGCGCGGACATGCCTGAAATCCCCCGTGGTTGAGTGCAGAAGCTGAGAAAAGCTCGCTGTGGACGGCAGCAGGCTACCCTCCGGCCTCCCCTCACCGACCAGCAGCCCCCGCGCGCCGGCAGGCCTCTCACCGGGCTCTGGCACGTCCCCTACCGGACCGGTCGGTTCCGGCCAAACGCGGCTGATGGCACGTGGTCCGCAGATCCCCGTCACCCGGGCATGCCCCCGGTCCGAGCGTCCCACAGGACGCGCGGTGCTCAATGCGACGCACGGTGCTCAACGCGACCCGTGACAACCATGGTTGAGGTCCTCTCCGGCTACGCGGTCCCGGACGTCGTCCCGTTGTCGCGCATCCGCCGGCGCACACGAGCGAGCAGCGCGGCCGGATCCGGCGCGGCCTGCAGGCCGCGGAGCAGCAGCTGCCACAGGTCGTCCAGGTGCTCCTCGATGTGCCGGCGGCCGTCCAGGGCGTCGGAGACGGTGTGCAGACCGAAGAAGGCACAGACGATGCCGTGGGCGGTGGCGGCGGGTGGCACATCGGCAGCGAGTTCCCCGTTGCGGGCGGCCTCTTCGAGCAACTGGGTGACCGCTCCGATCCAGCCGAGGAACGGTGCGGGAAGCTGCGTGTCGATGGCTTTGCGTTCGGCCCACAGGCGGGCACCGGCCCGGACGACGATGTCGTCACGAAAGGCCCGGGCCACCTCGAAACTCAGCCCGATGAGTTTTTCCAGGGCCGGCAGACCGGGCTGCCGGTGCCGGCTGATCAAATGCGGCCAGGTGGCGAAATGCTCCTCGACGATGGCAAGGGCAAGCTTTTCCTTGCTGGCGTAGTGGAAGTAAATGGCACCGCTGGTGCGACCGGAATGCGCACTGATGTCGCTGATGCTGGTACCGGCATACCCTCGCTCGTCGAACAGGGTTGCTGCCGCCTCAAGAAGGGACCTGCGCGTCGTCTTCGCCCGGATCTGCACATACACCTCAGACATCGTTCTGGTTCGGCCGGCAGGCAACCTACCGTTCCGCGCGACCCGGAATTCAAGGGTGCGCACGTTCGAAATTCGGTATTCCCTGGTCGTATGAGCACGCCAACGGGCAGCATCGCCGGAAAGAGTGAGCCGCTCAGCTGGTCCCGTACGGTCGAGCGGGAGCTGGTGCACCGGACCTCGGTGGCGGAGGTCCTTCTCACCGATGTGCGGCCGACCGATACCGCGCACGTCTTCCGCGTCGCGGCATCATGGCCGCGCGCGCATCCGACCTTCCCCCGTGACGGATCGCAGCGGCACAGCCCGCTGATTCTGGTGGAAACGCTGCGTCAGCTCGGCCTGTACATTCCCCTGCGCTTCTACGCCGTTCCTCAGGCGTGCCACGCGGTCATCACCGACCTGTACTTCCACCTCAGACCCGCCGACGAGCCACCGGCCCGCGCCGGGGCGACCGAGATCACCTGCTGCGCCCGGGTGAGCGCCGTACGGCACACGCCGGACAAGGCCGTCGGCGGTCTGCGACTGAACGTCACCTTCGCCGCCTGCGGGGTGACCTTCGGCTGTGGCGGTGGGGGCGTGCGATTCCTGGACGGCGCGCGCTTCACCGCACTGCGCGCCGGCAGGGCGGCTCATTCCCTCCCGGTCCGCCCCGCGGACCGGCACATCCGCCCGTCGGCCGCCCGGCTGACGGTGAACCATCCGCACGATGCGGTCCTCGCTCTCGACGAGGAGGGGCTGTTGGTGTCGCCGGCCGACCCCCTGCACCCGTTCTTCTTCGACCACGCGACCGATCACGTGCCCGGCATGGTGCTGCTGGAGGCCGCCCGCCAGGCCGCCTCGTACCACAGCCGGGGCAGGCTGAGCCGGCCCCGCTTCGGGTGGCTGACGGCCGCACGCTTCACCGAACTGGCCCCACCCGCACGGGTGCTGTGCACCCGGCGCCGCTCGACATGCGCATTCCGCATCCTCCAGGGCGGCGCCGAGACGGCCCACGGCACTCTCGGTTATCAGTAGATCCTAAAATATGGACATTTATGAATCGGTTGACCACTCTGTGTTGCCGTCCGTAACGTAACGATCGTAATGTTCCGGCATGGAGCGGGGAGAACTCCTGCCCATGAGGACTGCCCTCCGCCGGAAATCCCCTCGGCCCGGTGCCGGGCGTCCGTGAAACCGATGCTGCCCTGCCTTCCTCGCGACCGGTCACAGCGGCGCCCCCGGGCCCCTCGGAACGGAAACGCGGATGAGCGCAGACAGCATCTTTTCCTGGACACCCGCTGCCGTCGTCTTCGACTGTGACGGCACGCTGATGGACACCGAACGCCACTGGCAGGACGCCCGTGACAGAGTGCTGCACAGCTATGGATTCACCCCCTCGGCCGCATTCGCGGAAAAGGCCCGGGGGCTGCACTACACCGAATGCGGACGCCTGATGGCCGACGTCGCAGGCCGCCCGGAACTCACCGGGGAAATGACGGAATCGCTGCTCGAGCACTTCCGCGACCTCGTCGCCGCCGAGCCCACCACCATGCCCGGAGCGCCGGAACTGGTGTACTCGACCGTGCAGTTCGCCCCGCTGGCGGTGGCCAGCAACTGCCCGCTGGAAGTCGTCGAGTCCTGCCTCGATATGGCCGGACTCCGCGACTGCTTCCGCCATATCGTGGTGCCCGACGCCACGACGAGACCCAAGCCTCACCCCGACGTGTATCTCACCGCCGCCGAGCTCTGCGGAGTGGAACCCGGTGACACGCTGGCCGTCGAGGACTCCCACTGCGGCATCCAGGCCGCCGCGGGCGCGGGCATGCGGGTGCTGGGAGTCGGCCCCCGGCCCAGCGAGGAGGAGACGGCACTGGCCGACTGGTGGGTCCACTCGCTCGAAGAGCCGGCGGTGCAGGGGTGGGCCGGTGCCCGTATCCCTGCCCAGGGCGGCGGTGCCGCCCCCGAGGCCAGGACGCCGTGACGTCATGACTCCGTGATGCCGTGATGCCATGACGCCATGGGCATGACGGCGGCGGCCCGGCCCGGTGGGGTACCTGCCGGGGCGTAGGTGGCGCACCTGCTCGGCACGGCAGTGAGCCGTCGCCGTGGTAGGGCGCCACCGAGCCCGGTCCGCCGGATCCAGTACCCTCGACGGATGATGATGTGACGTATCCGAACGCCCCGCACCCCCTGGTGTCGCTTCCTGGCGGCAGGTCCGCACACAACTGCCCACTCCCCCCACCGATGGAGGCAGCCCGACGATGACGAACGACGCAGAAGTGCCTGCTCCTCGGAGGAGTCACGTGGCGAGGCCGGCCGCAACTGCGGTCGGGGCAGCGGTGGTTGCAGCCCTGCTGCTCGCCGGCTGTTCGACCGAAGAGCCGGCGAAGAAGCCCGAGCGCCCCGGCCCGGTGGCGCCCTCGCCGCGGGAGAGCAGCCCCGCCCCCGCCAAGGAACCCAGCACTTTCGCGCCGTACGTGGACACCTCGCTGAAGCCCGCCTACAACCTGCTCCAGGGCGCCGAGGACACCGGCGTGAAGGAGTACAACCTGGCTTTCGTCTCTCCGGGGGGCGGCTGCGTACCCAAGTGGGGCGGCAGGCAGGCACTCCGCGACAACCCGGTGGCGCGACAGGCCGACGCGCTGCGCGCCAAGGGTGGCGATGTGCGGATCTCCTTCGGCGGACAGAGCGGCAACGAACTGGCCAGGGTCTGCGGCTCGGTGGACAAGCTGGTGCAGGCGTACAGCGAGGTCATCGATGCCTACGGCCTGACGAAGGCCGACTTCGACATCGAGGGCCCCGCCTTGACGGACACCAAGGCCAACACCCTCCGCGCCCAGGCGATCGCCCGGCTCCAGCAGCGCAAGAAGCTCGATGTCTCCGTCACCCTCCCGGTGCTCCCCTCGGGGCTGAACCGGCACGCCGTCGCACTGCTGGAGAACGCCAGGAAGAACGGTGTCCGGATCTCCACGGTGAACATCATGGCCATGGACTACGGCACCTACTACGACGGCGACATGGGCAAGTACGCCATCTCGGCCGCCACCGCCACCCAGAAGCAGGTCAAGTCGGCGCTCGGCATCCGCGACGACGCCCGGGCCTGGAAGGCTGTCGGGGTCACGCCGATGATCGGAGTGAACGACGTCAAGGGCGAGGTCTTCAAGCCGGAAGACGCGGCCGAACTCAAGAAGTTCGCCAAGGAGAACGGGCTTGGCCGGCTCTCGATGTGGTCGCTGACCCGGGACAAGGCCTGCCCGGGAGGCCCGAACTTGCAGGCCGCGGCGACCTGTTCCAGCATCGGCAAAGCGGAGAACGAATTCACGCGAGCGTTCGCCGGCTGAGCGGCGGCTCGGTCCGTGGGCCTGTGCCAGTGCCCTTCGGGCGCCGTGGACCAGGCGTCACGGGCCGGGCCGGCCCCGGCGCTTGACTTCAGGCGTCAGGCATCAGCGGAATTGCGGATGCCACACGTCGCAGGCTGCTCCCTCCTCATCGACGACGGTGACGTCGGGCCACCGGTCGAAGGCCGAGCACGGGTGGGAGACACCGAGGTCGACCTCGTCGCCCACCTGAAGGCCTCGGGTGGGGGTGAGGACCAGATGGTGGTCGTAGATCCGCGCCGCCGTGGCCCGCACCTCGCGGGGCGCGCCGGCGGCCGAGCGTGCCCCGAGGACGACGGGCAGGCCGGCGTCGTAGGGAAGCTCGCGTTTGCCGGCCCCCACCACGGCGGTTCCGCTCTCGGGCGTGGAGAGCACCGTCGCGCGGACGGTCAGTGCCGGACGCAGGCCGGGGAGCGGCGTGACCTGGGCGTAGGTGCCGTGGTCGTGGGTGACGTAGCAGCCTGACCGGAGCACGGGCACCAGTGGCAGGTCGCCGCACCGGGTCAGCAGCTCCGCCACGGCGCGGACGACGCGGTCGGGAAACGCGGATCCGCCCATGCTGAAGACGGGGCGCGCGGTCTCGTACAGCGGGACCAACGACTCGAAGACCTCGGCGGTCATGCGGCAATGCGCGTCGACGGCGGCGAGCGTCGCGGCGTCCCGGGTATTGGGGCGTACTCCCTCGTATCCGGCGACGCCGGCCAGGAGGAGCCCGGGCGAGGCCTTGACGGCGGCCGCGGCGAGCTCGTACGCCTCCGCGGGGCTACGCACCCCGGTCCGGCCGCCCGGCACGCCCACGTCGACAAGCACCCGGAGCGGGTTGTGCGTGTCGTGCAGGGCCGCCGCTGCGAGGTCCACGCCCGCCGAGGAGTCGATGAGGCAGAAGAGCTCCAGGTCCGGCGTTTCGTCGAGCAGGTGGCGCAGGAGAGCGAGGTCGGCGGAGTGGATCACTTCATTGGCGACCAGGATCCGGCGCACTCCCCAGCTGCGCGCCACGTCGGCTTGCCGGGCGGTGGCCACCGTGACGCCCCACGCACCGGCTTCCAGCTGCTGTTCGACGATGGGGCGGACCATGGTGGTCTTGATGTGGGGCGAGAGCTCGACGCGGTGCTCACGGCACCACTCCGCCATGAGCCGCACATTGTGCGCCAACGCGCCGCGTACAAGACGGAGTTCGGGCAACGCACGGATCTCGCGCTCGGGGGAGGAGGAGGCGTGGGGGTGCATGGGACGGAACCTCCGGGTGCACGGGGTGCGGGCAGGGGACAGGGGGCAAGGGGCAGGGGGTCGGGGGCAGCGGATCGTGGGCGGCGTCGGGCAGCGTGCGCGCGGCGCAAGCAGACTCGTCGTCGCCTATCGACGATGGAGCACACGATATATGCGACATCCAGGCAACGGCTATAGTAGACGCAGCGTGCTCTTTACTGGAATGGGGTGGGTGTCGTGGCGGCTGAGAACGACCCGGCCGAAGCGGGAGGCGCGGCGAGCGACGGGATCGGCCGCCACCTTCGCCGGGAGCGCCTGGAGCGGGGCCTCACCCTCGAACAGCTCGCGGACCGGACCGGACTCTCCCGCAGCTACCTCAGCAACGTCGAGCGCGATGTGAACAGCCCGACGATCAACACCCTGCGGACGATCGTCGATGCCCTCGGTACGACCCTCAGTCGGCTGTTCCGTGCCGTCGAGAGCGAACAGCGCGTCCTGACCCGTCCCGACCAGCGCATCGAACTCACCCGGGCAGGGGTGGAGGGCGTCACCTACACCCTCCTCAATCCCGAGCACGGTGGCCGGCTGGAGATGATGCTTCTGGAGGTGGCCCCGGGGGCCGGCTCCGGCGACCGGCCGCACACCCATGCCGGGGAGGAAGTCGGGGTCCTGTTGAGCGGGGAACTGGACTACTGGGTCGACGGCGTCCACCATCGCCTGCAGCCCGGCGACTGTGTCAGCTTCCCGTCCTCCACCCCGCACCGCTACAGCAACCCGGGCGAGGTGCCGGCGGTCTGTGTCTGGGCCGAGACCCCGCCGAGCTTCTGAGGTCTGCCGCGGCTCCAAAGGGAACCAATCCGCCCTTTCCGGCCTCTTGATCATCGGAGTGCACGCCGTGACCGCAGAGAACGCGATCGTAGAAATGGGGAGGCCCTGACCTTGGAGACCACAGGATCCCACCGCTCCCGCCGCGCGGTACTGGCCCTCGGCGCAGGGACCGCGCTCGCGGCAGCGGTGCCGACCGCGGCGTCCGCCTCAACCCCTGGCCGGGTCGGGCTCGCCGCCCAGTTGAGGGACCTTGAGCAGCAGTACTCCGCGCGCCTGGGAGTGTTCGCGCGCGACACGGCCACGGGCCGGACCGTGAAGTATCGCGCGGACGAGCGCTTTCCGATGTGCTCGGTGTTCAAGACTCTGGCCGCCGCTGCCGTCTTGCGTGACCGCGACGACGATTTCCTCGGCCACCGGATCCGGTACGCCGAAAAATACGTCACGGATTCGGGCTATGCCCCGATCACGGGCAAGTCCGAAAATCTCGCCAACGGTATGACCGTCGGCGAGCTGTGTGCCGCCGCCGTGTCCTACAGCGACAACGGGGCGGGCAATCTGCTCCTCGGTGAGCTCGGCGGACCCGCCGCGGTCACCGGGTTCTGCCGCTCGATCGGGGACGGGACCACTCGTCTCGACCGGTGGGAGCCCGATCTGAACTCGGCGGAACCCTGGCGGAAGACCGATATCACCAGCCCCCGTGCCATCGGTCAGACCTATGCGCGGCTCGTCCTGGGAAGCACCCTCACTACGGCGGACCGGACACGGCTGACGAGGTGGCTGGTCGCCAACACCACCAACGGTGAGCGTTTCCGTGCCGGCCTGCCCGCCGACTGGACACTGGCGGACAAAACCGGTGGCGGGAAGCAGTACGGCGTCGCCAACGATGTCGGCATCGTCTGGCCGCCCGGACGGCCGCCGCTCGTACTCTCCGTCCTCTCCACCAAATTCGACCCCGAGGGGCCGACGGACAACCCGCTGGTGGCCAAGGCCGCCGCGCTGGTGGCAGCGGCACTCACCTGACCTGCCGACGGCACGGCGGTCATGCCGACCGTACGGGGCCCATACCCTCCACCTCGAAGGTCACCTGGTCCTCGTAACACCACCACCAGGCCTCGCCGGGCTCATAGGACCGGATGAGCGGGTGGCCGGTCGCGTGGTGATGGGCCGTGGCGTGCTTGTTCTTGGAGGAGTCGCAGCAGCCGATGTGTCCGCAGCTCTGGCATTCGCGCAGATGCACCCACTCATCACCCAGCGCGACGCACTCCGGACAGCTGTCAGGGCTGTCGGGGCTGACCGCCGTCACCTCATCGAGGTGCTGACAGATCAGGCTCCCCGCCGTTCCGTCACTGAAAGCCATGGTGCCTACTCACCCCTCGCCAGGCTGCCCCCTGGCCCTGGCTGCGGCGCCAGGATCCGTACTTCCACGGTGCCACTCGGCGTCATCCTGTCAAACGGTGGCCGGGTCCCTGCCCACACCCTCACCATCGGCGTCTGACCCACTTCTGCTCCACTACTGATCCGCTACCCGACCAATCCGGATCCCGAGCGGCGACGAATACGCCGGATGAGGATGTCCGGAACGCCGTGCTGCGCTGTGCCGTGCGGCCGCCCTGCGATCGATCGGATCGGATCGGATCGGGAGAGGAGGAGCTGTGGCGATGCCGCAGTGTATGCCGCGACTTCACCGGATCCCGTCACCGGATCCCGGGCCCCCGCTCAAGGCGCCGGACAGTCGGAGACAGTGCACGTAGATACTTTTCGCAGACCTCCCGCCTCCCTAGTGAAGGGACACCCCCCATGGCCCCCGCACCCCAAATCGGCAAGCCCGTACCCGACTTCACCCTGCCCGGTGGTGTGCTGACCGGCGACCGCTTCGAGCGTCGTGACTACGCCCTGTCCCTTCAGCGCGGTCGCCCGCTCGTCCTGGCGTTCTATCCGGGTGACGACACCAGCGTGTGCACCAAGCAATTGTGTTCCTACTCCAGTGGCCTTGAGCAGTTCCAGGGCCAGAACGCGGAGGTCTGGGGCATAAGTCCGCAGGACGTGGACAGTCACGAGCGGTTTGCGCGCAAGTACGACCTGCGGATGCCCTTGCTCGCCGACACCGATCGCGGCGTCGCCCGCACCTTCGGCGTCGCCGCCCCCGGCATCGGAGTGCGCAGGGCCGTGTTCCTCATCGGATCCGACGGCATCCTGCACTGGAAACACGTCGCACTGCTCGGCGCCACCTTCCAGCCTCTCGACACGCTCGCCCGGCATCTCGCCGGTATGCCCACCGCCTGACCGGGCGGGTGCCGGGCCCGGATGACCCGCTGGGCCGCCGGTTCCGCATACGGGTAGTGAGCTCGCGGCGACGGAAAATCACGCCCGCCCGGCGCCCGGCACACCGAGTTCCGGGCGTCGGACCCGGTGCCGGTGCCCATGCCGGCACCAGGTCCGGTCTGCCCTGGGGTCAGGGCCGGGCATCCCCAGGTCGCCGCCGGGTGACCGCCCGGGTGAGGGCCGCCACGTGAGGTAAGCGGGTCATTCAAGGCCATCGAGGGTGCCTTCGGCGCGCACAGGGGGGAAGGGTCGAGGGTGCGCGAAGTTACCGATCCCTTGCTGGACCTCGTCCGATGGCACAGCGAGCCCGTCGTCGCCCAGACGCTCCGCTCGACCGTGGCCGCCGTGATTTCCTACGTCGTCGCCCTGCTGCTGAGCAGCGAGCCGGCGCCGCTGACCGCACCCCTGACCGCCCTGCTCGTGGTCCAGGTCACCCTGTACACCACTCTCACCACCAGCGTGCGCAGGGTGAACGCCGTCGTGGTGGGTGTGGTCATCGCCATCGGCTTCAGCTCCCTGGTGGGGCTGACCTGGTGGAGCCTGGGGCTGATCATCCTCGCGTCGCTGGTCATCGGGCGTTTCGTGCGGGCCGGCGAGTTCGTGCCCGAGGTCGCGATCAGCGCGATGCTGGTGCTCGGCGTGACGACGACACGGGTGGCCGCGACGGCCTGGGACCGGGTGTTGGAGACGCTGATCGGGGCCGTCGTCGGGCTGCTCTTCAACATGCTGTTCGTGCCACCCCTGTGGGTGCAGCCCGCCAGTGAGGCCATTGAGGGCCTTGCCGCCCGGATGAGCCGGCTGCTGCTGAGTCTCGGCGAGGAGATGACGGGCCACACGCCCGTGGCGGAGGCGGCAGCCCGGTTGCACGAGGCGCGGCGCCTGGATCACGACATCGTGCAGGTGGACGCGGCGCTTTGCCAGGCGGAGGACAGCCTCCGGCTCAATCCCCGGGTCAAGGAGGGCCTGCTCTCCCGTGTCGTTCTGCGCACCGGGCTGGACACCTTGGAAATCTCCGCGGTGGTGCTCCGTACGGCGTGCCGCACCCTGACCGACCTCGCCAAGGCGCGCACCGACGAATCGCTCTTCCCGGCGGCCCTCGGCACCGCCCTGCAGGAGCTGTTCGGCCATATGGCCCGCGCGGTCGAGAGCTTCGCGGTCCTCATCACCACGCAGGTCAGCGCCAACGCGGAGGAGGCCGAGGAACGGCTCGGCCAGGAACTCGCCGCCAGCCGCGAGAGCCGGGAGACCGTCGCGCACCTGCTCCTCGACGGCGTGCAGGAGCACCCCGGCAATGGCAGCTGCACGGCGCGCTGCTGGCCGAGATCGACCGCATCCTGGACGAGCTGGATGTGACGAAACGCTCCGAGCGGCTGGTGGAGGAGCTGAACCGCCAGGCCCGCGAACAGCGGGAGAAGTACCCGTTGGTGGACAAGCTGCGGGGCCGGCTGCGCCTGGCACGGCCGGGACGCCGCGTCACGGACGTTGCGGATTAGGGGGTGTCTCCCCGATCTCCGTGGGCTGCGACGCCTGGAGCGCCGTCGTCCTCCACGAGCCCAGTCCTCCTGCGTGACCTGGCTCGTGGTGACAACCCTTCAGCACAGGGGAGATACCGGATCGGACCTGCGGCTCCTCGCCTGCATGTGGGCGGCCTCCAGGTTCAAGAAGCGAGCGTGGCCTCGACCAGCTGAGACCAGTGGGTCCGCGTCCCCTCCCGAGCGGCCTCGGCGAACCGTGCCTCGCCGAGGCGGCGCCGCGCGGCCTGTTCGATCCGGGCCACGTCCGGGTGGGAGCGGTCCTGCAGCCCGCGTACGTCCGCGCTCGCCGCGAGCAGCCGTGCGGCCTGCTCGTGGTCGTCGCGGCGCAGGGCCAGGTCCGCGACCCCGACGAGCACCGGCGCGATCGCCAGCGCGTGTCCCGCCTCGGCCGCCGCCTCGCAGGCCGCCGCGCGGTGCGCCCGGGCCTCGCCGAGATCGTCGGCGAGGTAGCCGAGCAGATCGTGTGTCACCGCGCGCAGGTGCGCCTGCTTCGCTTCGTCACCCAGTACGGCCGTCGCGAGGCCGAGTTGCCTGTACGCCTCCTCGGCATCGCCGCCCCACCGGGCGAGCTCCGCCTTCGCGAGGGCCAGCTCGGCCAGCGCGCCCGGCCAGGTGACCCGCTCCGCGCACCGCTGCGCCTCGGCAAGGGCGGCCGCACTCGCGTCCTCGTGGCCCAGCAGCCAGTACAGCTGCGCCTGCCGCGACCGCATCCGGATGACATCCTCGGTGGCACCGACCTCGGTGACGACCGCGATCGCCTGCTCGTAGTGCTGGCACGCGGCGGCGAACTCGCCGCGCACGGCGATCCGGTCCGCCAGCTCGGACAGGGCGAACGAGATCCCGAACCGCTCGCCGAGCGCCCGGAACTCGGCGAGTGCCCTCTCCAGATGCGCGTCCGCGTCCGACCCGTCCTGTCCGAGCACGATCCGCATCTTGCCCAGCTGCAGGCGGGCCAGCGCGCGCACCCAGGGGTCCTCGTTGTCGAGCAGCGCTTCGAAAGCGGGCCGGAACGCGTCGGGCGTGTGCAGCAGGCGTTCCAGCGCGGCGACGAGCCCCAGCAGCGGGGCGCGACACCGGCTGCGCCGGCTGAGCCGGTGCGCCTCGCGGATCCAGTGCTCCGCCTGGCGCTCGTCGCCCCGTCCGGCGCTCAGGAACAGCACGACCAGCGCGTACGTCATGGCCCGGACGTCGTCGCTCACTTCGCCGGGTGTCCTGGCGGCCGCGGTGATCAGCTCCATGCCCTCGGTCCGGTGCCCGCCGAGCCACCAGTACCAGCCCGCGCCCGCCGCCAGCCGCATCGCCGCCTGCGCCTCGCCCGCCGCCAGCGCGCCCCGCATCGCCGAACCGATGTTGTCGTGCTCGGCCTCGAGCAGGGCCAGCCAGTCCAGCTGCTCGGCGCGGCGCAGATGCGGCTCCGCGGTCTCGGCGAACTCGGTGAAGTAGGCCAGGTGCGCATGGCGCGCCCGCTCCGATTCCCCGGCCTCCGCGAGACGCTGGCCGGCGTACTCCTTGATGGTGCCGGTCATGCGATAGCGCGGGTCGCTGTCGACCTCGGCGACCAGCAGCGACTTCTCGGTCAGCGCGGTCAGCAGCTCGAGCACCTGATCCTGCTCGACGGCGTCGCCCGCGCAGACCCGTTCGGCCGCTTCCGGGCTCGCCCCGCCGGAGAACACCGAGAGCCTGCGCAGGACCATCCGCTCGGCATCGGTCAGCAGCTCCCAGCTCCAGTCGACTGCCGCGCGCAGCGTCTTGTGCCGCGGCAGCGCGGTCCGGCTGCCGCAGGTCAGCAGGCGGAAGCGGTCGTCGAGCCGGTGGGCGAGCTGATCGAGGGACATGGTGCGCAACCGGGCCGCGGCCAGCTCGATCGCCAGCGGCATCCCGTCCAGCGCCCGGCAGACGCGCACCATCGTTGCCAGCGTGCGGGCGTCGGCCGCGAGATCCCGGCGCACCGCCCCGGCCCGGTCCCGCAGCAGCTGAACGGCGGGTGCGGACTCGATCTCGGCGGTGCCCGCGTCCCCCTCCGGCAGGGCCAGCGGCTCGACCGGCCACAGCGCCTCCCCGGTGATGCCGAGCGGTTCCCGGCTCGTCGCCAGGATCCGCAGCCGCCGGCACTCCCCGAGCACCCGGTGGGCGAACACCGCCGCGGACTCGATCACATGCTCACAGTTGTCCAGGATCAGCAGCGCCTCCCGCTCGCGGACCGCGGCGATCAGCCGGTCCGTCAGCTCCGCGGTCGGGGCCCCGCCCAGCAGGGCGTCCCGTAGGCCGAGCCCGGCGAGCGTCGGCTGCGCCACGTCGCCGTCCGAACCGATGGCGGCGAGCTCCACCAGCCAGGCCCCGTCCGGCAGGTCGCCGAGCAGCGTGCGTGCGGCCTCCGTGGCCAGCCGGGTCTTCCCCGAGCCGCCCGGCCCGGTCACGGTGGTGAGCCGGTGCCCGGCGATGAGCCCGCGGACCGCGGCGACATCGGCGTCCCTGCCGACGAAGGTGGTCAGCTCGGCGCGCAGGTTGGTCTTGCGGCTCGCTTCCCGTGGCCGCAGGCCGGGCCCCACCTCGCCCCGCAGCAGCGCGAGGTGCAATGCGGCCAGTTCCGGCGAGGGACCGACGCCCAGCGCATCGGCCAGCGCCTCCCTCGCGCGCTGGTAGACCAGCAGCGCCTCACTGTCGCGACCGGCCGCGACGAGCGCGCGCATCAGCGCCGCGACCAGCCGTTCCCGCACCGGGTGGGCGGCCACCAGGTCGGTCAGCTCCGTGACCAGCTCCGCACCGCGCCCGAGGGCGATCTCCGCGCCGACCCGCTCCTCCGTGGCGGTCAGGCGCAACCCTTCGAGCCGGACGACCGCGGCGTCGAAGGCGGCGCTGTCCTGCAGCCCGACGTCCTGCAGGGCCGCACCGCGCCACAGATCGAGGGCCTGGCGCAGCAGCCGCACCCGCAGGGAACCGTCCTCGGTGTCGGCCTGCCCCTCGGTGACCAGGCGTTCAAAGCGCACGGCGTCGACGGCGTCGGGCTCCACGGTCAACCGATAGCCGTCCGTCCGGCTCTCGACCACCCCGCGCGGCAGCACCTTCCGCAGCCGGGAAACCAGGCGCTGCAGGGCGTTCGTCGCATCGGCGGGCAGATCCTCCCCCCAGATCCAGTCGACGAGCGACGCCTTCGGGACCACCTGACCCGGCTTGAGCGCGAGGGCGATCAGCAGCCCGCGCAGCCGCGCGCCCGGTACGTCGGCCAAGTCGCCGTCGTCCGTGCGCACTTCGAACGGACCCAGCACCCCGATCTGCACCCGCTGATTTTGCCATGGGTGTTCGACAGGCAGCCATGAAACGGGAATCCATGCAGCGGAGGGCCATGGGGCGGGAATCCACGCGGCGGAGGGCCATGCGGCGGTCATCCCCTGCGGTTGCGCGTTGCTGCTCCCGGTGACGCGCTCGGCCGAGGCCCTACCGGACCGTCTCCGTCCAGGTGACCGGCAGTTCGTGGACGCCGTAGATGTTCATGTCGGTCTTGAGTTTCACCTCGTCGGCGGGGACGGCGAGTTCGAGGGTGGGGAAGCGGCGCAGCAGTCCCTCGAAGCCGGCGCGCATCTCGATCCGGGCCAGTTGCTGGCCGAGGCATTGGTGGATGCCGTGGCCGAAGGACAGGTGACCGCGGGCCTTGCGGTGGATGTCCAGGGTGTCGGGGTGGTCGAAACGCAGGGGGTCGCGGTTGGCGGCCAGCAGGGAGACGACGACGGTCGATCCCTTGCCGATTGTCTCGCCCCCGAGTTCGATGTCCTCCGTGGCGTAGCGGTAGAAGATGTCGGCTATGGACAGGTAGCGCAGCAGTTCCTCGACGGCACCGGGCAACAGGTCCGGGTCGGCGCGCAGTTCGGCCAGTTGGGCGGGGTGCTCCAAGAGCGCGAAGGTGCCCAGGGCGAGCATGTTGGCGGTGGTCTCGTGGCCCGCGAAGAGCAGGAGGAAGGCGACGCCGGTCAGCTCCTCGATGGTGAGGTCATCATGGCGGGCCAGGTCGGACAGTATGTCGTCGCCGGGGGTGGCGCGTTTGTCCGTGACCAGTTCGGAAAGGTACGTCGTCAGTGCGTGGTACGCGGCCATCTTCTCGTCGAGCGACTGGTCCTTGACCAGGAACTTGGCGGAGTTGACCTGGAAGGTCTCCCGGTCGGCATAGGGGACGCCGAGCAGTTGGCAGATCACCAGTGAGGGCACCGGCAGCGCGAACTCCTTGACCAGGTCGACCGGTGGGGTGAGGCGCGCCAGTTCGTCCAGTTGCCGCTCGGCGATGTCGATGATGTGCTCTTCGAGCTGCTTCATGCGTTTCACGGTGAAGGCGCCGGTGAGCCTGCGCCGCAGGCGGGTGTGGTCCGGCGGGTCCATGGCGACGAACAGGCCCGGCACCTGCGGGGACGGTTCGGTCGCGGCGGGCATGTTGGGGGCCTCGTACGGCACGTGGAGAATGCCGAGGTCCTGGCGGGAGCTGAACCGGGTGTCGGCCATGAGCCGGCGGACCGCGTCGTAGCCGGTGACGAGCCAGCCCTCGTGACCGTCGGGGAAGAGCAGGGGACTGACGGGGCGAGCCTCGCGCAGCTGGGTGATGAGGCGGGGAGGGTCGAAGGGGCCCGCGTCGCGCTCCATGGGGAGGCCCTGCGGGACGGAAACCGTTTGACTCATCGGAAGCCCTTTCGTGGTGGATATGCCGACCACGATCGCCGACGGTCCTGACATACGGCAGACACGGCTCTGACACCGGTCATGCCGGGGACATGGTCGGTGTCAGAGCCGGTCCGCACGGTCCGTGGCCCGTAGCCCCTCTACGGGCGCTCAGTGACCCGGCTCTACGGGCCGGGCGGGCCGCCGGACGGACGGCCGGTTTCGACGGGGCGAAAGCGGCAACCTGTGTGTCATGTCCAGACACGTTCACAACGGCAGAAGCGAAGCAGCAAAAGTGATCGTCGTCATCGCGGACCTTACCGCGGTGATCCTCGGCCTATGGATCCTGTTCGTCCTCCTCGACGCGAACCGCGCCAACGACCTGGTCAGTTGGGTACAGGCCGCGGCCGGCTGGCTGGCCGGCTGGTCACACGATCTGTTCACCATGGACACGGACTGGGTGCGGACCGTCCTGAACTACGGGTTGCCCGCCGTGGTCTACCTCCTCATCGGGCATGTCCTTGCCGGCCGGCTCCGCCGCGCCTGACGCCCCGAGCCACGGGAGACACGGCCTCTAGGACCCTGGGCGGAGCGCGCGCCCATGCGACCGCGGCCCTGCTCCGGATGCTGCCCCGCAAGAGGGCCGTTTCCGGGAACGGGGGTACCGGTCGAGTCCCGGCCTACTCGGCCGTCGGAACAGCCCCTGCAGTCTCCGCCGGGGGCCCGGCCACCGCCTCGCTCACCGGCTCCGGGACCTCCGGACGGCGGGTCAGCCAGAACACGCAGGCAGCCCCGGCCACCGCCAGCGCACCAGCGGTCAGGGCGAGGGTGTTGTGCCCTCCTGCGAACACCGCGCGCAGCGTGTGATCGAAGGAGGCCCGCTGTCCAGCCGGGGCGGCGGCGACGAGAGTGCCGGCTCCGCCGCCCGACAGGGACTGCGCGGCACCGGCCGGATCGGCGACCTTACCGTCCAGGGATCCGGTCATGGTGGTGACGGCGAGGGTGCCGAAGACGGCGACGCCGAAGGCGTAGCCGAGTTGTTCGACCGTGCTGTAGATGCCGGAGGCCATGCCGGCGCGTTCTCCGGGGACGGAGCCGAGGGCGAGGGCGGCGGCGACCTGGAAGACCAGCCCCATGCCGACGCCGCTCAGGGCGAGGCCCCCGATGAGGGCGGGCCAGCCCGAGTCGGGACCCAGGAACCCTTCGGCCCCCACGCCGATGCCGGCCAGGAACAGCCCCAGGACGGCGCCCAGGCGGGGTGAGGGCTTGGGCATCCGGCGTCCGCTCAGTACCGCCACCAGGGCCGCGGCCGCCGCGTGGGGGAGTACGACGAGACCGGCGCCGATCGGGGCGAGGCGCTGGACGGACTGCAGCCAGATCGAGGTGTAGGGAAGGATTCCGTAGACCGCTCCCTCGCCGACGGCGATCGTGAGCAGCGCGGCGCTGAACGCCGGACGGCGGAACAGGGACAGGTCCAGCAGAGGGTATGTGCTGCGGCGCTGCACGGTGAGGAAGACCACGAAGGCGGCCACCGCCCCGGCCAGTGGCACCAGGGTTTCCGCTGAGCTCCAGCCGTGGGCGTGGGAGGCGGTCAGGGCGTAGACGAATCCGCCCGCGGCGAGCGCGAACAGCACGATGCCGGGGACGTCCGGACGCCGCGTGGCGCTCCGGTCGCCGGTGGACCGGGGGAGGTAGCGGAAGGTCATGGCCAGCGCGAGCGCGGTGACGGGGACGTTGACGTAGAAGATCCACCGCCAGTCCAGCGCCTCGGTCAGCAGCCCGCCCATGACCGGGCCGAGCGCGGAGGCGCTCGCGGCGACCGCCGCCCAGACGCCGAAGGCCTGTCCGAGACGGCGGCCGGAGTACAGGGTGCTGATCAGGGAGAGGGCGGTGGCGAACATCGCCGCAGCTCCCACACCCTGCACCAGCCGGGCCGCGATCAGCCACCCCATGCCGGGCGAGAGCGCACAGGCGACCGAGGCCGACGCGAAGACGACCAGCCCCGCGACGTAGACGCGGCGCCGACCCTGCAGATCGGCGAGCATGCCCACTGACCCTGGACGCCACCGACCGCACCCTGTTCACCGAACTCGCCCGCGACGGCCGCGCCACCCTGCCCGAACTCGCCCGAGCCAGCGGCCGCTCGGCCTCCAGCGTCCAGCGCCACCTGGAGCGGCTGCGCACCGAGGGCGCGCTCGGTTTCTCCGTGGACTTCGACCCCCAGCTTCTCGGCTATCACATGACCACCCAGCTCTGGCTCCAGGTGACCCCCGCCCACCTGCGCACCGTCGGCGAAACCCTTGCCACCCACCCCGCCATCGCCTTCGCCGCAGCCATCACCGGCACCTCCAACCTCGTCGCCAGCGGCGTCTTCCGCACCCCGGCAGACCTGTACGACTACATCGACCAGCACATCGGCCCCCTGCCAGGCATCCAGAGCATCGAAACCGCCCCCACCCTCCGGGAGGTCAAACGCCTCGCGCCCGCTCTTCCTTGAGCCGGCCTCGGGCCAGATGGCCGACGGCCGACTCCGCCAGCGCATGGATCGCCGGGTGCCAGGGGCGGGCAGGTGGCCCGGTCAGTACGAGGCGGCGTGAGGTCCGGGGCTCCAGCGGCAGCAGAACCAGATCCGGGGGGATCAGCGAGCGGGAGACCTCGGACAGGACGGTCACGCCGATACCGGCCTGCACCATGCTGATCAGAGTCGCCAGGTCCCGTACCCGGCGGGTGGGGGAGAAGCGCAGTCCGGCCAGGTCGTGGATCGTACGGATGCGGGCTTCGCAGCTGTTGGGTGAGATCAGGAACGGGTCGTCCTCCAGGTCGCGGAGATGGACGCGGGGTTCGTCCGCCAAGGGGTGGTCCCGAGGCAGCAGGGCCCGGTAGCCGTCCACGGCGAGCTGGATGCCGGGGCCGGGATCGGGACACCTCCCAGCGGTAGCCGGGGGAGGGTCGATCAGGACGGCGGCATCGGTCGTCCCGTCCTCCAGCCAGCCCGAAACTTCGGCACTGTCACCCTCGAAGACCCGCACTGTGATCCGCGGCTGGTCCGCACGCCAGTGCCGCAGCAGGCCGGGTATCAGACCCTGGCAGACCGTGGGTGTGGCGGCCAGCCGCACGGTGCCCTTCATGGTGTCGGTGGACTCGGCCGCGATCCGCTCCACGGACCGGGCCGCCGACAGGGCGACGCGGGCGTGCGGCACGATCCGCTCCCCGAGTGCCGTGGTCCGGGCCGGGGTGGCACGGACCAACAGCGGGGCGGCCAGCTCACGTTCCAGGGAGGCGACGGCGTGCGACACCGCTGACTGGCTGACGCCCAGTTCCGCCGCGGCCGCACTGAAACCGCCCGTATCGACGACGGCGAGGAAGGCCCTCAGCTGGGGAATGTTCACGGACATGCGGCGGCCTCATGGGTCTATGACAGGTATGCGTTGGATTCATGGTGCCAGGCCGGTGAGGCTTGATCCTGCCGCCGATTCCGGCGGACGCGTCCCGAACACATGCCGAGGAGAGCCATGCCGTACTTCCGGGTCACCGTCCCCGACCCCCACCTCCCAGCCGACCTCCAGCGCGCGATTGCCGAGGGCCTGACCCGGCTGGCGGTCTCGGTTCTTCGCAAGTCCAGCGCGCGCACCATCGTCCACATCAATCCGGTCCCGGCCGGCAGCTATTTCATCGACGGCAGGCCCCTGACCGGTACCCGCGACGCGCACGTGGAGGCCAGCATCACCCTGGGCACGAACAGCGCGGCGGAGAAGGCCGACTTCATCGCCAGGGCCGGTGAACTGCTGTCGGACATCCTCGGCCCGCTTTCCCGGTCCGGCGTCGCGCTGCACGAACTCCATCCCGAGAGCTACGGCTACAACGGGGTGACCCAGTTCGACTACTACCGCCGGGACGAGGGCGGGGACGGGGCCGGGGAGCGGGCCGTGCCGGCTGCCTCCGCTGCCCGCTGAAAGTCCCGCAGCTGCGGCCCGGCTGCGCTGTGCGGAGGCCGGTGGGCAGCCGGCCGGCTCCCGGCTGCCCACCGGTGCTGCATTCGGCCGCCCGAGCCCTACGGCCTGGTGCGCCCCGACGCTCCCAGCGCGTGCGCCAGCTCGATCACATCGTCGGCGACGAGGTCGACCACAGCGGGCGGGCCGACCCGTCCGGCGGCCGGGCCCCACTCCAGGCGGGGGATGTAGGCGGCGCGGAGCCCCGCCTTGGCCGCAGCTTCGAGGTCGTCGGGGTGGCAGGCGACCATGAGGAGTCGTCGCGGCTTCACCTCGAGCAGGTCGGCGGCCATGCGGTAGACCTGGGGATCGGGTTTGTAGGACCTGGCCAGTTCGGCCGAGAGGATGCAGTCGAACCGGAGCCCCGCCTGTTTGGTGAGGCGCGTCAGCTAGCCGACTCCTCCGTTGGACAGCGTCGCGGTGATCACGCGGGTGCGGTGGAGCAGTTCCAGGCCGGTCGGGGCGTCGGGCCAGGGCCGCAGACGGTGCCAGGCCTGGCCGAGCACGTCCCGCTCGGCATCGTCGAGGCCCTCGAGCCCGTGCTCGGCCAGGGTTTCGTCGAGTGTGAGCCGGTGCAGAGCATCCAGCGGCCGCCAGGACAGCTCTCCGCCCACGATCCTCTCGAGCGCCGGGCGGTAGCGGAGCCGCCAGGTGTCGGTGACCGTGGGCCAGTCGGCATGCAGTCCGGCCCGGCCGCCGGTATCGGTCAGCGCCTCGGTCACGCTGGAGCGCCAGTCGGTCAGCGTCCCGAAATCAACCGCATGCATCCGACGGTGCGGCGTGGGTCTGCCGCAGCCGCAGCCGCAGCCGCAGCCGACAGCCGACAGCCGACACACTGTCGACTGCCGGCTGCGGCGGGAAGGCAGGGCGAGTGCGGTGCACCGGCCCTGCCGGTTGTCAGCGCTTTCCGAGCAGCTTGTTCATCTGTGTGATCTCCGCGTTCTGGGCCTTGATGATGTCCGCGGCCAGCGTTTTAGCCCGGCCGTAGGCGCCCTTGTCCTTCTCGGTGCCGGCCATCTGCACCGCGCCCCGGTGGTGCCCGATCATCATCTCCAGGAAGGAGGCGTCGAAGTCCTTGCCGGACTTCTTCTTGAGCGCGTCCATCTCCTTCATGCCCTTCATGCCCGGCATCTGCGAGTGGGCGGAGTGGTCCATGCCGGGCATCTCCTCCGGCACCTGCTCGTCCCAGGCGGTCAGCCACCCGGACATGGTCTTGATCTCCGGGTCCTGTGCCTTCTTGATCTTCTCGGCAAGTGCCTTGACCTGGCGCGATGCGGCCCGGGTGACGGCCAGATCGGCCATCTCCACGGCCTGCCGGTGGTGCGGGATCATGCCCTTCGCGAAGGCCACATCCGCGGCATTGTGCGTACCTGCCGGAGCCTGGGCGCTCGGCGAGGAAGCGGGCTTGGTGGCGGAAGCGTGGCCGGGGCGGCCGTCGCCGCCGCTGTTGCTGCCGCATGCGGCCAGTACCAGCGTGGAGGTGGCAGTTGCCGCAACGAGTGTGATGCGGCGCATGAGGGGACGGGTGGGCTTCATGGGTGAACTCCTACAAGAAGTGCGGTGTCAGAACATGCCGGACGGCGGCGCCGCCCCGGCGTGGGGCGTGAGCGCCGTCAGGGCGTTCTAGATCCGCAGGAGTTGGAGTTCGGCCAGAGACGGGGGCGCGCGCCCGCCGTCCTGGCCCTTCGAATCGCCGGAGCCCGCCGCGTGATCGGACTCTGCGGGGCGGACGGGAGACGGCACCAGGGCAGGAGGCGTGGGTGGCCCGTCGAGAGCCCCGGACGCACAGGTCGTGTCGGCGTGATGAACGTGGCCGCCGCTGCCGCAGCCTCCCCCTTCACCGCCACAGTGCGCGTGGGCACCGGCCGCCGTGGCCATGCGGTGCTCGTGGCGCTGCTGGTGCGGGGGAGGAGCTGAGGTGATGACGGGGCTGAGGGCATGCATGCCCAGCAGGCCCGCCAGCAGCGCCAGTACGAAGAGCGCGCGACACCGCCGGGCGGGCGGTGTCGATTCGTCCAGGCGGCGGGGCATCACGCCCCCATAGTAGGCAACGGGGCGGACGGCGGGGGAGCCGCCCGGGGCATGCGGCGAGCGACGTACGGCGTGCGCCCCGGCGCCGGCACCGATGCCGGCGCCGGGACGCACCACCCGAGGGGGTGCCTACTTCACATTGACGCCCTTCCATGCGGCGCCCACGGCCTTGTACTCGGCGCTCGTCGTGCCGTACAGAGCGCCTGCCGCCTTCAGGGTCGCGGCACGTGCGGCCTTGTAGTTGGTGGTGGAGGTCATGTACGTGGTGAGGGCCTTGTACCAGATCTTCTCGGCCTTGGGCCGGCCGATTCCGGTGACCTTGGAGCCGTCGGAGGTGGGGCTGTCGTACTTGACGCCGTTGATGGTCTTGGCGCCGCTGCCCTCGGACAGCAGGTAGAAGAAGTGGTTGGCGACACCGGACGAGTAGTGCACGTCCTTGTTGCCGACGCCACTGGACCAGTAGTCGGCCGAGGCGCCGTCCTTGCTGGGCTTGTCCATGTAGCGCAGCGGAGTGCCGTCCCCGTTGATGTCGATCTTCTCGCCGATGAGGTAGTCGCCCGGGTCCGAGGCGTTGTTGGCGTAGAACTCGGCCGACGTGCCGAAGATGTCCGATGTGGCCTCGTTGAGACCGCCGGACTCACCGCTGTAGTTGAGTCCCGCGGTGGCGGCGGTGACGCCGTGGCTCATCTCGTGGGCGGCCACATCGAGGGAGGTGAGCGGGTGTGCGTTCCCGTCGCCGTCACCGTAGGTCATGCAGAAGCAGTCGTCGTCCCAGAACGCGTTGACGTAGTTGCTGCCGTAGTGGACCCGGGAGTAGGCACCCTTGCCGTCGCCGCGTATACCGTTGCGGCCGAAGGTGTTCTTGTAGAAGTCCCAGGTGACGGCAGCCCCGTAGTGCGCGTCGACGCCGGCGGTCTGGCGGCCGCCGCCCCATACGTCGTCCGCGTCGGTGAAGAGCGTGCCGGTGCCCGAGGTGTTCTGCTTGAGGTCGTACGTCTTGTGGCCGCCGCGGGCACGGTCGGTGAGCTGGTACGTCGACCCGCTCTTCGTGGTGGTCAGCGCGACCTTGCCGCTGTAGGTGCTGGTTCCGGTGCCGGTCTCGATGGCCTCGTTCTGGAACAGCTTCTTCCCGGTGCTCGCATCGGTGACGACGTGCAGCTCGCTGGGCGTGCCGTCCTTCTGAACGCCCTTGACGACCGTTTCATAGGCGAGAACGGGCTTGCCGGCCGCGGCCCAGATCACCTTGCGCGGTGCGGAAGAGGTGCTGGCCCTGGTGTCCTTCTGCGCGGCGGCGGCGCCGAGTGCGCTCTTCTTCGCGGCGGAGGGCGCGAGCGCCGCGGACGTACTGGCCACCGATATCGCAGCGCTGGTCGCCTTGGTGACGCTGCGGGTGCCGTTCTTCGCCTGGTGGACCACCAGGTCACCGCCGAGGACCGGCAACCCGCCGTAGGTGCGCTCGTACCGGGTGTGCACCGTGCCGTCCGCGTCCTTGATGACGTCCCGCACGACAAGCTTCTCCCGCGCGCCGAGGCCGATCTTCGCGGCGACGGTGGAGGCATTGCTCTGAGCACCCTTGAGTGCCGATGTCCGCTGTGCGGTGGTGAGCTGGACCATCGACGCGCCGTTCGCGCGGTCCGGCTGCGCGCTGGCCGAGCCGGCCTGGACGCCGATGGCGACCATGGCGGCGGAGGCGACCAGGGCGGCGGCGCGCAGGGTGTTCTTGCGGGGGGTGGACGAGATCCGTCTCAACTCGGTCTCCCTTGTGAGGACCGCGGGGTCGCGGCCCAAGAAGCGGCCGGGCAACCGAGGGGGATGCCCGGTGGAGCAGAAGGAGTGAATCGAGGGGAGCGTGCCAGGAGTTGACGCTTTTTGACAGATGTTCAACACAGAAGAAACAACAATTTCACCAATGAGGCTTCTTTGTGGTGCATTTCGAGGTCTTTTGCCACCTAGATCCGATGCCCGCTTGCCCGCTGCCCGCTGCCCGGCGGCGGTCACCTGACGCGCACCCGGCTGAACGGGTGAACAACCGTCAGCATCGCTTGTGCGGCCCTCACTCGGGTGGGTTACTGGCCCTACCTACCAGGTGGGCCGTCCATCCCTCCGCCGGGAGATGCGGTGGCCGGCTCATGGGCGTGTGGACTCGGCTTCCCTAGGCATGACGTCGCCTGACGGAGGGGTCTGCCGACCGGCGTCTTCCGGGGTGTTGGCCGGTGGGGCCGGCTCAACCACGTCCGAGGAGGCGTCATCTTGCGAGCCATTCATGTTCTGCGAACGCTGATGGCGGCGGCTGTCGTTCCGCTGGCATCCGCCTCCGCTCCCGACGCCCACGCAGCGTCGCTGATCGTGGTGGCCTGCGGTGAATCCGCGTTGGTCGACGCGGTCAACACGGCCAACGCCGCCGGAGGCGGGAGCTTGATCCTTGCTCCCCTGCGTACGTACACCCTCACCAGCGCCCACAGTTCGGGGGGAGCCGGGCAGTCACCGGGGTTGCCGAACATCACCACCCCGATCGCCATGGCGGGCCTGGCCACCCAGATCACCCGGGCGCCGAGCGCGCCGGCCTTCCGGATTTTCGAGGTCGACGGAGCGCCACAAGTGCCTCGAGCGAACGGCCAGTTGACCATGGCGGCGGTGACTGTCAGCGGTGGCGACGCCGGCCTCGGCGTGGGAGGGGGGATCGCCAATCTCGGCGGCTCGGTAACCCTCACCGGCAGTACGGTCCGCGACAGCAAGGCGTCATACGGCGGCGGCATCTACACCGACGGAACCCTGATGCTCACCGGCAGCAGCGTCACCGCCAACACTGCCGGCGTCAACGGCGGAGGCATTTTCACCAACGCCGGCGGAGTGGCCCTGATCGGCAGTGGGGTGGTCGGCAACACCCCGAACAACTGCGGTGCCCTGCCTCCCGTTGCCCCTGCCTGCTGAAGACAGGCATCCTCCCGGCACCACGTCGCGAGGAACCGGCAGACCGCCTTCCCGACTCCCGCTCGCCGCGGAGGGCACGGCAGCCCGTCCGTGCCCTGACCGACGACCCGTCAACCGGCCACGACCGGTCCACGACAGGAGAAGGAGAACATCATGGCTCCGGCAGGGACCAGCGCCGGCCCCACCCAAGGCGCACCGGCGGGGGCACTTCAGCCCCCCGTCCATGCCGACGGCGTTCCGGGCCGGGTGGACGTCACGGACACAGATGAACCGCTGACGGCGGACGAGATTTTGGTGGGGCACGCCCCCATCTGGGCGGCGATCACCCCGGACGGCCGACGCGTCTATGTGACCAACTTCGGGGCCGGCAGTATCAGCGTCATCGACACCCGCACCCGTGACGTCATCGCCACGATCGGTGTGGCCAGCGGACCGTGGGAGATCGCGATCACTCCGGACGGGCTGCGCGCCTACGCGGCCTGCTTCGGCACCGACAGTGTGGCCGTCATCGACACCGCCACCAACACCGTCACCACCACCATCGAGGGGTTGGACAAGCCCCTCGGCCTCAAGGCGACTCCTGACGGCTCCCGCCTCTATGTGGCCAGCCTGGGCGGGAGCCGGGTGGATGTGATCAGCACGGCCACCGACACCCTCATCGCCTCGGTACCGGTGAGCAGCGGCCCACGCGGTGTGGCGGTCACCCCCGACGGGGCGCAGGTCTACGTCACCGAAGAGGGCGCGAACGCGGTCGAGGTCATCGACACCGCCACCGACACCGTCATCGAGACCATCACCGGGTTCCTCCTCCCGAGGGGAGTGGCGGTTTCGCCCGACGGACAGCGCGCCTATGTGTCGGAGTACGGCGGCAACAGGCTCGGCGTCGTCGACACGGCCACGCATACGAGGGTGGCCGCCCTCACCGGACTGCCCATCCCTTTGGGCGTGGCGGTCGGTCACAACGGGGTGCTGGCCTATGTCACCTGCGACGCCGATGACAGCGTCGCCGTCATCGATCTCATCAGAAACGAGATGATCGACAAGGTCCCGGGCTTCCACGCGCCGTCCTGGCTGGTGATCACGCCGGACGACGTCGAGGTCTACGTGGTCAACAACGCTAATGAGACGGTGAGCGTGCTGGC
This sequence comes from Streptomyces sp. 2114.4, assembly GCF_900187385.1. Lineage (NCBI taxonomy): Bacteria > Bacillati > Actinomycetota > Actinomycetes > Kitasatosporales > Streptomycetaceae > Streptomyces > Streptomyces sp. 2114.4. The sequence goes on along the minus strand of NZ_FYEY01000001.1, from coordinate 139,954 downwards.
CGCGCCGTCCGGTGGGTACCCCAACGTGGGGCCCATGGCGGGTGGAACGCCGGTGACCCTCCTCGGGGAGGGACTGGGCAACACCACCGCCGTCCGCTTCGGAGGCCACCCGGCCTCGTTCATCATCGTCAACAACCGTGAGATCAGGGCCGTTTCGCCACTCCTCGTCCGAGACGTCAGCATCGACGTCACCCTCGGGCAGCACACCACCCGGACCGTCGGCCGCTTCTCCTACCTCCCCGACTCGCTCCCGACCCGGATCAGCCCGGCTTCGGGGCCATTGGGCGGGGGCGGCACACTGACCGTGACCGGCCGGGGCCTGATCACCACCACCTCGGTGCACTTCGGCAGCGTGGCCGTCACCCCGTCCTCCGTCCTGGACGACCAGGTCACCGTGACGGTGCCGCCCGCGCAGACGGCAGGACCTGTGCCGGTCACCGTGGTCACGCGCAGCAATTCGTACGGGACGGCCACCTACACCTACGTGGGCCCGCCCAACATCACCTCCGTGACTCCCGCCACCGGCTCCACGGCGGGCGGCCACCCGGTCCTGATCGAGGGCGCCGAGCTCGCGTGCACCCAGTCGGTGACGATCGGCGGAGCCGCGGCCGCCTTCGGGATCGTCTCCCCTACCCGGATCGCCGTCGTCACTCCTCCCGCGGACGCCCCTGGCCCGGCGGATGTCGTGGTGACGACGGCGGGCGGCACCGCTACCGCACCCGGGGCCTTCGTCTACACCTGATCGCCGGGGCCGGCTGCCGGATGATGTCGGATACGGCGACCGATGGCGAGAGGGAGCGGCGCTGCAGCCACCTCGGCCGGGTGCACCCTGGGCCCGGGAGGCGCCCGCCCTGGCTGCCCTGTTGAACGTGCTCAAGCCGGCGGCAGCGACGACCGGCAGGGTGGTGGTACGGGTCCGGTCCGTGGGCATGGCGCGCGGGGTGATCAGGGCGGGTAGTGCGGTCGCTACTTGGTCTCTGCCACCATGCTCGTGTCTACGGACGGTGTGCAGCGCCGCGCGGACCGGCGCTCTTTCTCAGGCCTTCGCACATAGCGCACCACCAGCACCCGGCCGTCGCGACGAGCGCCGGATTTCGCGTCGTCCGCGACGTCACTTGCCCCGGTCGGCCGACGTAAGGCGGGCCGACTCGGAAACACCTTCCGACTCGCGTGCATACCGCCGACCGGTGCGCGATTAAAGCCAACTCCCCAGCATTTACAAGCGTGTTGGCGCCAGGCTGCACCGTACTCGCAGGGGCGCGCACGGCGCCCGGAGCCGAACTGTGAACTCTTAACCGATTTTCCTGCAGGCCCCTCGGTGCCCCAATTCCACCTGTCGCCCCCTTCACCCCTTGGCTTTAATTAATTCAAGCGAGATTGACGGTGCCCCATGATGCGGCGCCGCGTCGCTTCACAGAGGACGACCCGCCCAGGCGCCCTGAGGCCCTGTCCACCACCACGAGTGTGAACTTCGGGTCGGCGACGGTCACCCCGACAGGCGTCACCGCCACCCAGGTCACCTTCGTGGTGCCCTAGTCTGAGCCCGCTATCGGGGCCCACCGCGGGTGGCAACGTCGTAACGATCAACGGCGCCCATCTCTCCGGTGCGAGTTCGGTGAAGTTCGGGAGCAACGCGGCGACCGTCCTCACCAATACCGCCGGCCAGATCACCGTCATCGCGCCCGCGGGGCCGCCGTCCTCGGTCAATGTCACGGTCACCACGGCCGGCGGCACCAGTAATCCCCGACGCGGTGACCTTCGGCGGCGTCCCGGCCTCGTTCGCCGCGATCTCCGACTCCCAGGTCGTCGCGACCTCCCCGGGCGGAGCGCCCGGCACGGTGAATGTCGTGGCGCACACCCCGGCCGGGAACAGCAACGCGCTGCCTTATGTCTACGACCCGTCCTAGGGTCAAGTGAAGGACCTTCTCGGGCATGGTGCCGAGTTGGCGTATGGGCGTGCCTGCGCGAGTGCCGGCGGCGCATCCGGTGCAACGTCGGCAGCAGAAGCCCTCCCGACAAGAGACGACCGCACCTGACCCCGCCCACGCCGACTCTGCTGACACTTGCTCAATCGAGCTGACGCAGGAACCGGGGACTTGGTGGACTGGCGCTATGACAGTACTGCCGAATCGAGTCCTCCGAGCCCTCGAGCGGTTCAATGCCGCCTACCCGTGGGACCACAACGCCCACTACCACCAGTGGATCCTGCGACAGCTTCCCCCACGTTTCGGCAGCGCCCTGGACATCGGCTCCGGCAGCGGAGACCTGGCCCGGCTCCTTGCCGCACGTGCCCACGCGGTCCAGGGAATCGACTCCGATCCGGCGATCATCTCCCGGGCGCAGCGGCTGACTTCTCCGGCAACCCCGGTGACCTTCACGGTCGCGGACGCGCTGACCGGGATCCCTGCCGGCCCCTACGACGTCATCACCTGCGTCGCCACCCTCCACCATCTGCCCTTCACCAAAGCGCTCAGCATCTTCCGCCGGCACCTGGCCCCCGGCGGAACCCTGGTGATCGTCGGCCTTTTCCGGGCGCAGACTGCCGGGGACTATGTGCTCGGCACCATCGCAAGCCCACTGAATGCCGCCACGGGCTGGCTCAAGAACAAGGGCCGCAGGGCACCCCGCCCGGTCTCGATGACCGCCCTGACCCGACCGGCGGAGATGAGCTTTTCCGACCTCGTCCGTGAGGCCCATGACGCTCTGCCCGGCGCCCGGCTGCGCCGCCGACTGTTCTGGCGCTACACGCTCGTCTGGCATCGCCGGTGAGCGGACGCGCACCCCAAAGGAGCCGGTGCGCCGGCGATGGCTGTTCAGCGCTTGAACAGGCGGCCCCCGGGCCCGCCGGCGGTCACAGGGTCACGGTCACGGCGTATGCGATGAAGAACGCTGCGCAGAGCACGACGATGATGGTGAGGATGATCATGGGGCCGGTGGCCCAGCCGCGGGTCTGCTTGTCGCGGGGGCCGGTCTCCGCCCCCGTGCTTCCCTCGCCCTGCGGGGTTTCCTCTGGGGGCACCCCGACTCCTGGCGCGACGCCGGGGCGGTGGCGTGGATCCGGATCGGAATATTGAGAGCCCATGCCTGCAGTTTGCCCCGTTTTGCCGGAAATAAATGCCTGAAACGCACAGGGGAGTGGCGGAGGCTCCGGCCATAAGCCGGAGCGTCGGGGCAGCACACCCGGATCCATGCAGTTCAGGGGCGTACGCGGCGCAGCCGTGCGCAGGCGGGTCAACGGTCGGCGATGTCCTCGCGGAGGCCGTCGGAGAACTCCCACCATGACAGCGGGAGCCAGTCGCCGTTCACAAACGCATCGACAGTCGCACCGCGACCGCGGACGGTAACCGTCGTCCCGGGCGGGTACGAGGTGCCGGACAGGCCGAGCACGGGTACCAGCAAGGTCCCGAGTCGCTGTGCTGCCACGTGTCGACCTCTCTTTCATTTCTCGGTGCGACATGGGGATACCCAGAGTCTCAGACCTCATAGCTCCATATTGGATATCCCTTCTCACGTTACCGGCTTGCCGCATTCAGTAGACCGGAGAATCATGAGGGATAGGTCACGTCAAAGGCGGGGAAATGGCGGGGCGATTCTGCATGCTCTCCGCCGAGCGGGAGGTGGCAGCACATGAAGGCCGTCGTCTACAAAGGGCCGTACTCCGTGGAGGTCGAGGACGTCGAGAAGCCCGGCATCCAGCACCCCAACGAAGTGATCGTAAAGATCACCTCGACAGCGATCTGCGGCTCTGACCTGCATATGTACGAGGGCCGCACGGCGGCCGAGCCGGGCATCGTCTTCGGTCACGAGAACATGGGGATCATCGAAGAACTCGGTGAGGGCGTCACCTCACTCAAGGAGGGCGACCGTGTGGTCATGCCCTTCAATGTCGCCTGCGGGTTCTGCACCAATTGCGTCGAGGGATATACCGCTTTCTGTCAGACCGTCAATCCGGGATTTGCGGGCGGTGCTTACGGATATGTCTCCATGGGGCCCTGGCCAGGCGGCCAGGCGGAATACCTGCGCGTTCCCTACGCCGACTTCAACTGCCTGAAACTGCCACCGGGAAACGAGCACGAGACCGACTTCATGCTGCTCGCTGACATCTTCCCCACCGGATACCACGGCTGTGAACTCGCCCAGGTGCGCCCGGGCGAGAGCGTCGCGGTGTACGGCGGCGGGCCCGTGGGGCTCATGGCTGCTTACTCGGCGCTCCTGCGCGGAGCCAGCAAGGTCTTCGTCGTCGACCGGGTACCCGAGCGACTGGAGAAGGCCCGGGAGATCGGTGCGGTCCCGATCAACTTCGCCGAGGGCGACCCCGTGCAGCAGATCAAGGACCAGACGAGCGGTGCCGGAACGGACAAGGGCGTGGACGCCGTCGGATATCAGGCGATGGCGCACGGCATGGCCCGCGAGGAACCGGCCACGGTCCTGAACTCGCTCGTGGGCACGGTGCGGGCCACCGGCGCCCTCGGTGTGCCTGGCCTCTACGTTCCGGCCGACCCGGGAGGCCCTGACGAGCAGGCCAAACGAGGCATGCTCCTGGTGTCGATCGGCAAGCTCTTCGAGAAGGGCCTGCGGATGGGTACCGGACAGTGCAATGTGAAGCGCTACAACCGGCAGTTGCGCGACATGATCATCGAGGGCCGCGCGAAGCCGAGCTTCGTCGTCTCGCATGAACTGCCCCTTGACCAGGCTCCCTCCGCATACGACAAGTTCGACAAGCGCATCGAGGGCTACACGAAGGTCGTTCTGCATCCGTAGACCGTGCGGCGGTGCGATTCCCAAGACCGTGCGGCGGTGCGATTCCCACCGTGCGATACCGACGGGCGGGCCGATACCGGCTGGGCTCCGGCAGGGCGTTTTTCGCCGGCTGAGGGTTGTCTGAGGCCTGTCCTGCGGCCGATGGCGGGCGGCATCCGCTGACTGCTGTTCCGGCTCTGTCTGAAGCAAGGATGACGGGGTACGCGAGCTCCACCGAGCAGGGAACTGATCAACGGAAACCCATCAACGGAAGCCGATCAACGGAAGGTGGAGGTCGTGTCCGAGTCCTACGAGCTGAGCGTCGAGGTAGAGGTCACCGAGCCGGAGGTGGCCGTGGTGACCGTGTCGGGGGATCTTGACGGCGAGACCGGCACATCCCTTCACCACCAGCTGGCCAACCAGATCGTGCACGGCAGGCGGTATCTCGTATTGGACCTGCGAGCCGTGCCGTTCATGGACTCCTCAGGACTGAACATCCTCATTCGCGCGTCCAACGAGGCCAAGCGCCTTGACGGGAGCCTGCACCTGGCGGCGGTGTCCGATGTGGTGCTGCGCCTGCTGGACCTGACCGGGATCAGTGTGACCACTCCGGTCCACGCGAGCCCTGAGGACGCCCTCGCCGTGATCGCGACACAGCGCTCGGCCAACTCCGGACGGGCGGATGCGGCGGCCCGCTCTGCGGCCTCCGCCTCGAATCCCACCTGACCGTGAAGAGCGCGTCGCTTGCCGCGCCGGCCCGGCCGGTGGGCCTCCCACCACGTGCCGCTGTAGTACTTGCCCTCCGCCGGCTCCGGGACCTCCTGCCGGCTTGCCCACGGGAGTCCGGGCAGTGAGAACCGTGGCTCGCGGTTCACACTGCCCGGGGGGCCTCCCGCTTCCCTGCCCCGCCCGATGCGTCGTCACATGACGTGTCGAACGACTTCAGCCCACTTTCAGCGCATCGAGCGTCTCGTCTGCCAGGTCGTGCAGGAACGCGGGGCACACCCACGCGTCCAAGGGCTCCTCTTCGTACTCGTCCTCATCTTCGTCGTCCCACCCGTAGTCCTCGGCGAATTCCGCTCGGCCGCCCGGGCTGCGCAGGAGGTAGCCGACACGGTTCAGGTGGTCCGGATCGTTGGTATCGGGATGCTCACCGGGGCCGTGGGTGCACGGGTGGTCGCTCAGCAGCGTGACGGCGGCCCGGACCCCCTTGACCATCGCAGCCGGCACCGCGGGGTCCATGATCCTTTCTGACGCCGCGTACCAGCAGGTGGCGTTCATGGTCACGAGATAGCCCGCCAGTACCCCGCGCGTCGGCTGAGGCGGAAGGCAGGCGGCCTCGTCGGTCAGCACGTCATGCGGATCGCAGTAGGGGTAGTCGTTCACGATCCCTGAAAGAGTGCGGATACAGCTGTGGTGGTACCTCGGTGCTCCCGCGGGGATGCGCCGTACGGAGAACGGTGCGATCACATCCGCTGCGAGGCGGGCCCATCCGGCGACGTTGACCGGGCACAATATCCGCCCGGTGTCGGTGTCACCATCCGGCGAGGCGAGTTCGCCGGTCAGCAGTCCGTTGTCGCCCGCCCAGACCTCGTCCTCCAGGGCGTCCATCTCGGCCTCGTACGGGTGGCTGTCGTGTGAGCAGGGCCGGTCGGCGAGTGCCTTCGCCGCGGCGTGCAGTGCGTCGAGGGCGGCGCGTTCGGCAGTCTGCCCGGGACGCCAGGCGAGGTAGCCCGACATCGTCACCAGCCCCGACACCCACACATGGGCGTGTTCCCCGCCGGGGTCGGAGGCGAGCCTGTGTGCGCAGTCGAGCACGAGGGGGTCGGCTTTGTCCGCGGGGGAGGCGGCGCAGATGTGCTGCCAGGCATCAGCGAGCTGGGCGATGGTGAGATGAGGTGTATCGATCACGACTTACACGACGGCTCCCCGCCCACTGCGGTTCCGGCGTTCCCGGCGCTTTCGGCAGGTCAAAGGTGGAGACAGCGCGCCCTTGGGTGACGGCGCCGCCGTGGATCTCTCGATGGCGCCCACCGACCTTGGTGTCTGTCTCAAGCACCTTTGCGACGCCGGTCGTCGCACAAACCACGGGCATCCGTCGGGTGTTGGGCAGTACCGCCCCGGGATGCATGATGCGGACGGCTACTTCGGAGAGAATGCCGCGGCCACCTACGACGAGTCGATGGCGGCCACCTACGACGAGTCGATGAAAGACATGTAGCGGCCGGAGGTGGTGGATCCGGCGGTCGATGTGCCGGCCGGGCTCGCCGGTGGCGGCCCGGCGCTCGAACTGGGCGTCAGCACCGGCCGGATCGCGCTGCCGCCGGCGGGCCGAGGAGTGGGAGGACTGGACACGGACGCCGCCAGGGCCGGCCCGCGGCCGGGGTCGACCCGCCGTCACGACCGGCCCCGCGGTCACCCGCCCTGGCCGGAAAGGTCTTCCTGCCGTGCCAGGGGAGTGGTGGCCCAGCCGTCTTCCAGCAGGGCGAACAGGTCGCGCATGGTCCGGGCCGGGTCTTCGCTTGCACGGGCGATGCCGGGGGCTTCCAAGGCGAAGCGTGCCAGGCCGGTGACGGCGGGAGCGTCAGGAGTCAGCCCGGTGGCATCGGCGAGGGCGGCGGCCAGTGCCTTCTCGTGGCGCGACCACATACTCCGGGCGTAATCCCGCAGCGCGGGGGTGGATTCGACGAGGACGAAAGTGGGGTCGTCGTTCCGCGCGATGGTTCGGGTGCGCACCATGTGGTCGCGCAGGGCATGCAGCACGGGCTGACCGGGTGCTCGGTCGCGCACGGCGGCGACCAGGGCGCCCTCCATGTCCGTATCCAGGTCGAAGACGAGGGCTTCCTTGCTGGGGAAGTGCTTGAAGAGCGTACTCAGCGAGACATCGGCCGCCTCCGCCACCTCGCGTACGCCGACCTGGTCGAAGCCGCGCTCGGTGAACAGCCGCACTGCGGCATCCGTCAGGGCCTGCCTGGTCCGGGCCTTCTTGCGCTCGCGGCGCCCTGTCGTCGTCTCGGCCATGCCCCCACCTTATCCCCTTGAGGGAATCCGATCACAAAGGCGATCGGATGCAAAGTCGGAGCAGTTGTACTTTTGGAGCGGCTGTGTTTCTGTTGGCAAGTGAGCCCGGTGTACGCCGGCCGGCACCCAGCCGCCGGAACCCGGGCCGCTCTTGATCCTCGGAACGGAGCGTGACCCTCATGTCCACCACCCCTCGCATCGCGATCGTCGGCGCCGGCCTGGGCGGCCTCGTCTGCGCACGCGTACTGCAGCAGCACGGCCTGCCGGTGACGGTCTTCGAGCGTGAGGCCGGCCCCGACTCCCGCTCGCAGGGCGGCACCCTCGACATCCACGAAGACACCGGCCAGGCCGCCCTGCGGGCAGCCGGACTCTTCGACCAGTTCCTCGCCCTGTCCCGGCCCGACGGCCAGGAGTGGCGCCTGTACGACCGTCACGCGACCCTGATACGCCACGACCAGGCCGGCGAGGACGATCTGAGCAGGCCCGAGATCGACCGCGGCTGGCTGCGCACCCTCCTCCTGAACTCCCTCGCCCCCGGTACGGTCCGCTGGAACCATGCCGTACAGGCCGCCGGGCCGCTACCCGACGGCGGCGCTCGCCTGCACCACCACGACCGTGCCGTCGAGGACTTCGACCTGGTCATCGGCGCCGACGGGGCCTGGTCCCGGGTGCGCCCCGCGCTCTCCGATGCCCAGCCCTGCTACGCCGGTGTCACGATGGTGGAAGCCCACTTCGACGACGTCGACCACCGTCACCCCGGTATTGCCCACCTGGTCGGTGGCGGCACCATGTCGGCCAAGGCGGGCGGCCGCAGCCTGGTGCTGCAGCGCAACAGCAATGGACACGTCCGCGCCTACGCCACCTTCCGCGGTCCCCAGGACTGGCACGCCGGCCTCGACCTCGACGACACCGAAGCCGTCCGCGCCCGCCTCCTCGCCCTGTACCAGGGCTGGGACGAGAGCCTGCTGGACATCCTGCGCGACAACGACGGCGGCTTCCTCAACCGGCCCATGTTCGTCCTTCCCGTTCCCCACAGGTGGCAGCGCGTCCCGGGCATCACCCTGCTCGGCGACGCCGCCCACCTGATGCCGCCCGCCGGCGTCGGCGCCAACCTCGCGCTGCTCGACGGCGCCGACCTCGCCCGAGCCGTCGTCGGCCACCCCACCATCGACCAGGCGCTCGACGCCTACGAAAGCGTCATGCTGCCCCGCGCCATCGCCAACGCCAGGACCGCCCAGCACATGCTCGCCACCCTCATGCCCGACACCGACACCGACAGCCACAGTGAAACCGGCACCGAATCCGGGGCAGCCGCCTTCCCCGACCCCCTCTGGCCGGCCGGCGGCCTCCCTGACGCGGCCCCCGCCCACACCAGCTGAGAAGATTCGACGGCTCATGAACGACAGCATGCGAGTGCGAGAGGCATCGACCGAGGATGGGGAAGGGATGACGGATATCCACACCCGGGCCCGCAGCGCCTACTACACCGCGGACTCTCGCTCTTCCTCCGCTCCAGGTCATGGACGTTGCGCGACGAAGACAAACTCCCGGCCCGGCCGGTCAGGGGCATCGCGAACGTCTTCCACCGCAAAGCCGTGCGCGACCAGGTCCCTCTCGACCTCCTGCCGCTCACGGAAGCGCAACGTCGAATCCGCGGTCAGCACCTGCCCGTCCGCAGTGAACACGCAGGTCCCGCGGAATGTCACCAGCGGCCGGTTCACCTCGATCAGCTGGACCCAGCTCTCGACGACGCCGACGCCGGGAACCTGCGCCACGCGGTAGGAGCCTTCGCGGTGCCATTCCTCCCAGGCGCGTCTCGCCGGGTCCCTGGTCTCGAACACCAGACGTCCGCCGGGCCGCAGCGCTTCGTAGGCCCCCCGCAGCGTCTGCCGCCACAACGACGGATCGGCGATTTCCTGGGCCACGTTCGCCGTCATCGTCACAAGGTCGACCTGCGGCTCCGGGAAGGCTGTGGCATCACCAAGGTCTGTCACATGACCGAGGGCCGTGGCATCACCGCAGATCCAGCGCACGCGCGTACCGCCCGGTTTGGCCCGGGCGACATCGAGGGACGCCCGGTCGGGATCGATGCCGACCACCTCGATCCCGCGATCGGCCAGGAGGAGGGCGAACACTCCCGTCCCGCAGCCGATGTCCAGCACGCGCTGTGCCCCGAACTCCTCCGCCATCCGGACGTAGGCGTCGAGATCACTGCGATCAGGGTCGAGCGGGTCGTAGAGCGCGGCGAGCCGTGGATCCTTGGAGCACGTGTCAGCCATGCTGCCGAACGTATGCGGCGCCGGCCCCGGACAGCCATCTGTTTTCGCCGGTGCTCGAAGATCGTCCGGTGCATGGCCGTGACGGCAAGGTCGCCCACCGTGCCGTACCGCGACATCGTGTCGTACTGCGATGCCGTGCCGTACTGCGACATCGTGGGGGCCGTCCGGTGGCCGTCCGGCCGCCGTATCGGCCCGTCGCGGCGCCCGGGCCCTTAGGCCGTTCGGTCGCAGTGCGGTGTCACTGCGGACGGCTCCGCTGTCACGAGGCCGCCGGGAGGGCAGAATGACCTGATAATGACCTGATGAGGGTGTTGCCGGTGTGGTCACAGGTACGCCGTTTGGTTCCCGCCGCGGTGATCGCTCTCGCGGCGTTGGTGAATTTGCTGACGCCTCCTTCGGTGTCGTCCGCTGCCCTGCTGGCCGTGGCCCCGGTGACAGCGGTTTCGCTGCTCAGCCCGGCGGGCATCGTCGGCATCGGCGTGACGGCGATGATCGTGCAAGGAGGGCTGGCGTTCGCCGGGGGAAGCTACGACTGGCAGGGCGACGCGGCTGTCCAGATCACCCTGGCGGCTGTCACCGTGCTGGCGGTCGGCCTGAACAGGTCGCTGCGCACCCAGCATGTGAGCGCGAGCCGGGCACGCTACGCAGCGGAGGTCGCCCAGCGAGCCGTGCTGCCCAGCCCCCCGAGCAGGCTGGGGAACCTGCGGATCGCCGCCCGCTATGTACCGGCCGAAGACATGGCACTGATCGGCGGCGATCTCTACGTGATGCAGGAGACGCCGTACGGGGTGCGCGCCATGGTCGGCGATGTGAGGGGCAAGGGCCTGTCCGCCGTCACGGCGGTCAGTGTCGACATCGGTGTCTTTCGCTACGCCGCCGACCACGAGCCCGACCTGCCCGCCCTGGTGGACTGCATGGAGGAGGCCCTGTTGCGCGAAAGCCAGCGCCGGGAGGGCCTGGATGCGACAGAGGGGTTCACCACCGCCCTGATCGTTCAGTTCGCCACCGATCTGGCCCAGGTCCACATCGTCAACCGCGGCCACCCCGCTCCTCTGCTGCTGCATGCGGACGGCCGGGCGCGCCTACTGGAACCGAAAGAGGAAGCACCACCCCTGGGCATCTCCGCCCTGGGGGAATGGACTTCACCCGTGGAGACGCACCCCTTCCCACCTGGGGCGATGCTGTTGTGCTTCACCGACGGGGTCACCGAGGCCCGCGACCCGGCCGGGGCCTTCTATGACCCCGCCGAGCGCGTCCCCCACATGATGCAGTCCTATCGGCGCCAGACCGGCCATTTCCCGGAACCCTCGACGGTCCTCGACTTCCTGGCCCGTGACGTCAGCCGCCACAGCGGCGGCGCACCCCAGGACGACCAGGCCCTCCTCGCACTGCACCGGCCGGTGCAGGAACAGGATCTCCTCGCCAGGCCTCTGTGACCCGCCAGGCCTCTGTGACCGCGCCCGGCCCCTGGGCCCGCGCCCGGCCTCTGTGCACGGACCGGTCCTGTGACTGTCGGTTGCTGGGGCTCCGCGCCTCTGTGACGGCAGCGGCCGGGCCTGACCCCGGTTGGAGCCGGGCCTGAAGCCGGCCGGAGCCTGGCTGACCCCGTTCGGGGCCGAGCCTGGCCTCGGCCGGAGTCTGGGCCCCGCCCTCCCCGCCGAAGTCGGCTTCGTAGGGCCCTGAAGGCCCCCGAAGGCCCGCTGCTGTCAGAGCGCAGGCCCTCGCAGCGCCTTCTCATGCTGCATGCGGGTGAGGCGGCGTACGAAGAAGATGGCAAGGACGGCGGCCAGGATGTTGAAGACGTCGCTCGCCATGAGCCCGGCGATCGCCCCCTTGATCTCTTCCGCGCCCCCGGCCCCCGAATACCGCCGGCCGGCCACGCGCCCGAAGATCAGGTTCACGATCCACAGTCCCCACCACCAGTTGAGCAGCGCCCTGGACCGGGATGTGTCGTCGGCACTGGCGTTCCAGATGTCGGTGGCTATCTGCCGGGGAAACCACAGGCTGACCACCGGCACGATCCAGCCCCATATCGCCCAGCCGCGCTTCCTCGCGTGGTACTCGGGGGCAAAGACCTCGGCGTTGACGCGGGTTCGGTGGAACCAGACGACAAAGACCACGGCGGTCGCGAGGGTGGTCGCGAGCTGCACCTTCCCGGACGCCCCGTACAGCGCGTCCGCCTGGTCGATCTCCTGCGAGGTCACCGAGCCGATGTTGCCGATGAGTCTGCCGACCAGCTGGTACGAATGGTTGCCCTGCCACAGTGCGAACAGGTCCGCGGCGATGACGAGGCCAAGCAGGATCATTACGGCCTTCGAGAGCCCGACAGGCGAGCGGAGAACGGCCTGCGAACCGGGTGGAGCGGGCCAGCCGGATGGCGGTGGCAGTGGTGCGACGGGCAGGTGAGACATGCGAAACCCCCCACGGGTACGAGATCAGTGTGTTTGCGCACGCAGTCGGACGTCTCTCCCCGAAACGGCCCAAGCGGCAGGCGGAACTTACGCGTTCCACACACTCCCTGTCCACTGAAAAGGGACAGACCGTACTGCCCTGCTCTCTTTGCTTCCATCGCCGCACGAGCCCCTCGGTGCCCAGGGGCATCAGAGAAGTGGCGTGCGTGGGTCCGCGGCGGCCTTGCCCGGTCACGCGTGAGGGCCACTCGCGCGGCGGACCCGCCCCTCCACTGGCCCTGTCGGATTCGGCGCTGTCCCAACAGATCAGCACGCTGGGCAAACGAGGACTCGTCGAGGTGAAGAAGGGGTACTTCGGCAAGCCCCCCGTACCTGGCTGAACTTGAGCCGCGACGGACACCTCACCCGCGCAGGACCCGGGCTCGGATCAGTTGACGTCCAGGGGGAGGGGCGGCAGGCGGAGATGCGCGAGATCCGCGGGGGGCGGGCTGGTGTGGGGCCACAAGGGGGTGACGCCGGCGTCTTCTGCGGCGGGGGCATCGGTCAGACGCATGCGCTCCCGCAGGCGGCCGTAGAAGTCGGTCGGCCCCAGTCGCACGACGCGCAGACGCTGCGGAGCCGCGTAGACGCCGATCCAGTCCCCCGGATCGAGGACGCCGCGCAACTGGCCGTCGACGCTCACCGCAGCGCGGCCCGAGTGTTCCAGGACCCGCAGGGCCACGGCCTCGTCGGGGGCGGCGACCACCGAGCGGTTGAAGGTCATGTGCGGAGCGACAGGGGTGAAGACGATGGCATCGGCTGCGGGGGAGATGACAGGGCCGCCGGCGGCGAAGCTGTAGGCGGTGGATCCGGTGGGTGTGGCGACCAGGACGGCATCGGCGGAGTATGAGGCGAGCAGCCGGCCCGAAAGGTACACACCGAGGGAAACCTGCCGGTCGCGGGCGAGCTTTTCCAGGACGATGTCATTGAGGGCCGTCAGGTTGAGCGCGACACCCCAGTCGAGGGCGACGGCACAGTCGGTGCGTACCAGCGGCGGAGGCAGCGCGGGCCCCCGGCCGTAGCGCAGGAGGGCTTCCATCCCCTCGGGGAGTCCCAGGGGCCGGGACGCCCGCATCGTCAGCATCAGACGGGTCTCGACACCCACCTGACCACGGTGGATGGTGTCCAGCGCGCATGCGACGTCTTCGGCGGGGACCTCGGTCAGGAAGCCGAGAGTGCCCAGGTCGACGCCGAGGACCAGAGCGTCGTTCTGTGCGGCCAGGCGCGCTCCACGCAGGAAGGTGCCGTCTCCTCCGAGCGTGACGATCAGGTCGGGGTCACCGGCGGCGTCGACCTCCTCCCGCGCGTCGAGCCGTTGCTCGTCCGGACTCCACACGTCGATGGCGACGCAGCCGACGCCCTGGCGCACGCACCACTGCCGTACGACGTCGGCGGCCGCCACGGCGGCGGGACGCCCTTCGTGGACGACGATGCCCACCTGTTGCACGCTCACGCAGTGTTTTCTCCCTCTGCATGCCCGTGCGTACACCGGCGAGAGCACACCCGCCTCGGATGGCTGCAGGCGTCCGGGCGAACCGGCAGACAGCGACCGGCCTGACACCGTTGGCTTCAATCCGTCCGATCCGGCGAATCCGAGGGGGGATCCCGGTGGGCACGGTCTTCCGGGCCGGGCGGGCGCAGGTGCGGCTGTGCGGTGCCGGTCAGGTCGCCGGCGGTCAACGCGATCCACAACGACAGGACCGCGAGAGGAAGTTCGATGAGGCAGGCGGTGGCCAATGCGACGAGAATGCCGCCCGCCTCCTCCCGGGGCGTGGTCATCACGTCGAACCAGGCATCGACCACGAGCATGGTGGTCACCGCTACGGCCGCAAGGTTCACCTGGCGGTGCCGTCGGTGGGCGAGCACCGCCGTCAGCAGAATGACGGCGGCCAGGCCGATGTCGAATCCCACCCACGGTGCGTCGTACGAAGACAAGGTGGCTCGCCGGGGCAACGTGAACGCCAGATACAGCGTCCAGGGGACCAGCGCTACCCCAAGCGCCGTGAACAGGGGAACGACCCACCGCGGTGTCGGTCGGATTCTCAGAATTCCGCCGCCCCCGGACCTCCGAACCGCTCTCACCTGTGCACCTCTGCATCGCCGGTACCGCTCAGTCGCTACCGAAATATCATGAAGAGGTCCTACTCGCCCACAGCGCCGCGTCGGCCGGCCCCAGGGCGCTGAGGAGAGGGCCGCAGGTGCCCAGGAATGCGGAGCCTCCTGCGAGGCGTGTGGTCACATGGGCCCTTGCATAGAGGGGCGGTAATGGTCGATCAGTCCTGCGTCGCGGTGGGGCCGGGCAGCGCGGTGGACTTCGGAGTGGTCGAACCGGGGCCGCCGTCTGTGCAGGAGGAATGAAGCGGCGCGCGAGGCCAGACGGCTGAGTGGGGTCTTCATCGGTCTCCGTTCGTCACATCCAGCACTTCGGGCATGCGGTACCCGGACTACTCGGTACCCGGAGTACTCGGTACCCCCAGCATGCGGTGCTTCCCACGTACGGAACGCAGCGGGGGAGCACAGCGATCTGAGCGAGAATTGAGCGAGCACGACGATACCTGCCAACCCCCGGTACCACGTGAAGAGCGTCACAACTCCTCTGCTGCAGAGGTGGGTTGACCGGACCGACCCTGGGCTACACGTTGCTGCATGACAGCTGCTGGAGTTGAGGTGGTGGCCCGCGGGGCGAGCGTGCGGGGGCCGAGGGGGCCGGTGTTCGAGGGGGTGGACCTGGAGGTGCCGGCGGGCGGACTGCTCGCCGCGCACGGCCCGGCCGGATCCGGGCGTACCTCTCTGCTGCTTGCGCTCGCCGGGCGGATGCGGCTCTCCGGCGGAGCCGTCCGGGTCGGTGGGCACGTCCTGCCGGCCGAGGGCCGGCGGGTACGCAGGCTGGTCGCCGTCGCCCGGGCCGCGCCCGCCGTCGATCTCGAAGGACGGCTGCGGGTGCGCGAGGTGATGGCCGAACGCTGCCTGACCAGCCCCGGTGTGACGGAGCGCCGTATCCGCCGGGCATGCGAGACCCTGGACCTCGCCCCACGAGGGGCAGACCTGGTCGAGGACCTGGATCCCGCCGATGAGCTGCTGCTGGCGACCGCCCTGGCCCTCGCCGAACAGCCCGGCGCCCTCGTGGTCGACGACGTCGACGACGGCCTGCCACCCGACGCGCACGGACCCGTGTGGGCAGCCCTGCACCGGGTCCAGGACGCCGGTCCCACCGTGCTGGCCGGCTGCCTTCGCCCGCCCCCGCACACTCCCGGCCTGACCACGCTGTTACTGCCGCGGCGCAGTCGGGACCGCCTCCCGGCCGAGACGGCCGCTGTCCGAGAGGACGCCGACATATGAAAGCCGTCAAGCTGGCGCTCCTGGAACTACGGCGCTTCCGCGGCCCGATGCGCCGACTGGTTCCTGTCCTGCTCTGCCTGGTGCCGCTGCTGTACGGCGCCATGTACCTCTGGGCGAACTGGGATCCGTACGGCAAGACCGACCGCATGCCGGTCGCCGTGGTCAACCAGGACCACCTGGCACATGCGCAGCAGGGCCGCCGGGTGAACGCCGGAGACCAACTGGTGCAGCAGCTCAAGGCATCCGGCACCTTCGACTGGCACTTCGTCGGCCCCGACGAGGCACGGGACGGACTGGAGCACGGCCGCTACTTCTTCACCATCGCCATCCCATCCGACTTCAGCAGCAAACTCGCCACCGGAGCCGACACCCGCCCCCAACAGGCGGGAATCCACATCGAACTCAACGATGCGCACAACTACATCGCCGGCATCATGACCGAGGTGGTGCAGAACAAGCTGCAGGACCAGGTCAACTCCGCCACCCATGCCGCCTATGTGCGCAGTGTCTACGGGGAGTTGTCCGATGTGCGGGGCAAGCTGTCCACCGCGGCTGACGGCGCACACCGGTTGGTGGGTGCCACCCGTGTGGCGCAGCAGGGCACTTCCACGGTTGCGTCGGCGACCTCCACCCTGCATGACGGCGCCGACGGAGTCTCCGCCGGAGCCCAGCAGATCGCCCGTGCCACCCGTCAGATCGACGACCTCTCCGGCCGCCTCGACCGGGCCGCGGCCGACCGTCTGCCCGGAGCCGTCTCCGCCCTGGTGACCACCGCCCGGCTGACCACCGACGGTCTGGACGCGGTGCACACCGCCACCAGCGCCACCCGCAAGGGCACTTCCCGCGCCGTGAGCGACCTCACCGATCTCGCCGATTCCCACCCCGAACTACGGAACGACCCGGTCTACCGGAGTGCCCTCAGCCACGCCCGTGACCTGGATTCCACCGCCACCGACCTCGACGGCCGGGCCGCCGCCGCCGAGAACAACGCCCGCCGCGCCCTCAGTGACGCCGAACGCCTCCAGGGCGACATCGGCTCACTCCGGAGTGATGTGCTGGCTCTGCACACCCCGCTCCGTCTCGTCGACACCGGTTCCCACAGCGCCGCCGACGGCGCGCGCGGCCTGGTCGACGGGCTGGGCACCCTGGAAAAGGGCTCCGGAGCCCTGCGCTCCGCCGCCGACCAGGCGCACGACGGCGCCTCTGACGTCTCCCGCACCGTGGACCAGGGACTCCACAAGATTCCCCGTACCAGCCCCGACCAGGTCGCCCACGCCGCCGAAGTACTGGGCACTCCCGTACACATCGATCGCGGCAACCTGCACCCGGCGGGGGTCTACGGACGGGGTCTGGCCCCGTTCTTCTTCGGCATCGCCCTCTGGGTGTTCGGCCTCTTCGCCTACCTGTTGCTGCGCCCGCTCAATACCCGTGCCCTGGCCGGCCGGGTCGGTGCCTTCACCACCACCGTCGCGGGATGGCTTCCGGCGGCGCTTCTCGGCGCCGTGGGGGCGCTGGTGCTCTACGGGGTCGTCGACCTCACCCTCGGGCTCAGCCCCGTTCACCCCTTCGCGATGATCGCGCTTCTGGTCACCGCGGCAGCGGCCTTCGTCGCCGTCGACCACTGTCTGCGCACCGTCTTCGGAGTGCCGGGCGATGTCGCGTCACTGGTCCTGCTCATCCTCCAGCTCACCGCCTCCGGCGGCCTCTATCCGCTGCCCACCGAGCCGGCCTTCTTCCAGGTGCTGAACCCGCTGCTCCCGATGACCTATCTGGTCGACGGATTGCGGGTCACCGTATCGGGCGGGCTCACCGCGAACCTGCTGCGGGACTTCGTCGTGCTCTTCCTCTTCACGGCCGGCTTCCTCACCATGACCGCCCTCGCCGTACGACGCCAACGGGTATGGACCATCGGACGCCTCCACCCCGACGTATCCCTGTGAGCGTGCAGCTACTCGACGATCACCGCAAGAGTCGCCACCCATCTTGATCACGAATCACCGCACGCCCTGGCTTCAGAGTCGTACCGGGGCGCTCGGGTGCACCTCACGCTCGATGCGCGGCATGATCTCGGGCACATAGATCTTCTGGATGGCTTCGCCGGCATCGTGGGTCTCCCAGTGGTCCCGGGTGGCCCAGCGCTCGACCAGGACGAACCGGGCCGGATCCTCGTGCGAGTGGTACGCCTCCCAACTGACACAGCCGTCCTCGGCAAGGCACAGCGGGCGCATTCGGGCCAGGGCGTCAGCAACCGGAGCGATATCTTCGGTCTTGGGAACGTGCGCGATGACGATGAGGTCGAACACCACTACTCCTTGATTCATGCATGCGTGCCGACTGGCGGCAGACAGGCTACAGCTGAGGTTTGCGGAGGAGCGGGTTCCGCGCCTGCTCTTCGTTCGCACACGGTCGGAACTCGATCGCCGTGCATGTCAATGCCCTTGATGCGGCGCCCCTTTGAGGGAGTGGAAGTCCGACCGTGCCGCCACCGCATTATGCGGCTTTCCCGCCGAAGACGGTGTGATCTGTGGCAGGGTCGGCATATGGCGATCAAGGCTGAGCTGACACCTGTCCCCGATGGCTACTCGCGGATCGACCCCTGGGTGATATCGCAGGACACGGGCGCGGAGATCGAGTTCCTGAGCCAGGTGTTCGGGGCCACGGAACGTGGTTCCCGCATCCTCAACGAGGACGGGTCCGTGGGCCACGCCGAGGTGGACGTGGCAGGCGCGGTGGTGCTGATGTTTGACCGACAGCCCGGTTGGCCGCATCTGCCCGCGCACCTGAGGGTCTACGTCGAGGACGCCCGGAAGACCGTCGAGAAGGCCGTCGCCTGCGGGGCCCGGCTGGTGACGCGGCCGACCGAGCTGGCCTTCGGGCAAGTAGCCGCACGCATCCGCGACCCCCAAGGCCACCTGTGGTGGGTCTTTCAGCGCCTGGAGGAGGTCTCCGCCGAAGAGATGGCCAAGCGGTTCGCCGAACCGTCCTACCAGCGCGCCATGGAATATGTGCAGAAGTCTCTCGCAGAGGAGTGGGAAGGCCACACCCCGTAGCCGTGCCGGGACCGGGTGCTTCGGCCGACGCCGACCCGTCTGGCGTGGGGCGGCGGGAGGGGGCTGCGTACCGACCGAAGCGGAACTGGACGTCCGCCAAGGTCACAGGGAAATACATCGGGGACTCGGGCAGATGCTGATCACGGTTGCTCAGCGCGGTGCTCGGCGGTGGGGAGGAGTTCGACCACGGCATGGCCGAGCTGGGGCCGGATCCACTCGCCGTCGCGTGCGATGCCGAGTACGCCTCCGAGGAAAGCCATATCGAGGGTTCCGGCGGGGGTCTCCCAGCGAAACGGGACACGGGAGACATGGGAGGGGAAGTCCTCCTCGGCGATGTCGCCCGCGCCGAACGACTGCTGCGGAATCGGTCCGTCGTCGGTGTACCGGTGGGCGAAGAAAGCGGTGATCCACCCCGTGACCCGGTCGCCGCCGGAGTCCGACTCCCACTTGTAGAGCGAGCGCCAGAATGACTGGCCGACACCCCACCCCGAGGCTGTCGCCCAGATCGCGTCCAGTACCGGGTGCAGGGCGGTGAACCACGGCCGCAGGCCTTCGAACCACCCCTCCAGCTCCCGCACCCGTGCCGCCAGCAGGCGCCAGTCCCGGTCCGTGCCCTCCAACCGGATCCGGGGAATGCCGCAGAGCGTGTGCCACTGAAAGCGGTAGTACGGGCTGACCACGTCCATCAGCGCCACCAGCGTGGCCGTGGCGTCGGTGGGGGTCGTAGTGGAGAAGGCCGGCTGGAACAGGTCGGCCACCTCGTCGCCGATCCGGCCGCGCAGGGGCTGTTGCATCAGGTTGATCGAGCGTTCCCAGTCCCATGGGGCCAGGTCGTCGCGGACGGTGATGGTCTGCTGGTGCCCGGGTGTGTTGGTGAAGAGCCCTTCGTACGTGCTGGAGTTCAGCCCGACGTGCACGGCCACCTCGTGCACGACGGCGTACCAGAGCAGATCGGGCGACAGACTCAGCGGAAGGTGGGCCGTGAAGCAGCTGTGGATGGCGCGCAGCAGGAGGCTGGAGGCGGGCTCGGGGCTCTCCGGGGTGCCGGTGGACCAGCCGACGAGGCGGTCGGTGCTGCGGTGGTGGAAGTGCGCCTGGTCGCGGAGCACGGCCTGCAGGAAGCGTTCGTTGCCGAGTTCGGTGAGTTCGGCGGCGAGCCGCACTGCATCGGCGTCTTCGTCGAGAGGCAGGTCCATCTCGAAAGTCATCCGCACCCCCAGGGACGTGATCGGACTTTGATCCTAGAAAGGGCCACGGAGGCCAGGGCTCCGGCCCATCCCGTCGGTGACGGGGACCATCAGGACGACTGCCGGCCGTTGTCGCGACTCGACGGCTGTGCCCATCACAGTCAGCCGACGGGCGAGTCCGGGGCGACCACTGTGTCCGTACCGCCTGAGATAGTGGGCGTGAGTCATGTGGACTACGTCCGATCAGACGGTGCCGGCCCGTTGAGTCAGTGGTGCCTGGTGTGATCGGGCAGCCGCGGTGGAGCCGGTGCGTGACCCCGCCTCATAGATGATGAGGGCGCGCAGACAGCAACGACGAGGGCGGGCAGACCGCCGGCCCCACCTCACGGCAGCCCTGGGAGAGCAGCACATTGCCCCGTACGACACCACCACGACCCATCGACGTCACCGCAGTACTGCCCGAACTGGCAGCCCACGCCAGGGAGACGACCCGGCTGCACCCGAGGCCCGGCGCTCCGGACGTCGCCGACAGCTCGATCGGCGGTCCGCTGCTCTGGCCCGCCGGTGAACCGTGGCCCACGTGTACCGCGCCCCGTATGGTGCAGCGCAGCGAGCCGATAGCCCCCGCGCTCGTCACTGCATTGCAGCAGGCCCAGGCCCAACGGGAGGCACAGCAGGGGGCGGGGAGCGGAGGCCGGCGCAGCCCGGAGGAGCTTGCTCTGCTCGACAAGGCAATGAGCCGCAGGGGCGCGGGCGTCGATCTCATCCGCTACACCACCCACTGGTACGAGTCCGAGGCGCATGAGCAGCCGAACCCTTTGGTGGCCGTGGCCCAGTTGCACGCCCGCGCTATCCCGACCGTGCGCTTCCCCGCGGGGAGCGACCTCCTCCAAGTGCTGTGGTGCCCCACCACTCACCAGGATCTGCCTGGCCAGCCCCGCTTTTACGCGGGCCCGTCCGTACACCTCGTCTGGCGGCGGGTGTCCGATGTCTCCTCCGCGCCCGGCATCGCGCCGCCGCAGCCCCGGGACACCCACGAGTCCTACCTGCCCACCCCGTGTGTGCTGCACCCTGAGCAGGTGACCGAGTACCAGTATGCGGATCTGCTGCCCGACGCGCTCTGTGAACGCCTTGACGCGCAGGACGAGCGGTGGCTGGAAGAGACGGATGTCAATTACCAGTACGACCTGTCCATCGCCCCCGGCTGCAAGGCCGGCGGCTGGGCATCCTGGCATCTGACCGATCCGGCGTCCGTCAACTGCCGGTGCGGGGCGTCGATGGACCTCCTGCTCAGCTTCGACAGCAGTGAATGGGACGGTGGCTCGAAGAGCTGGCGCCCCCTCGAGGATGCCGAGGCCAACCATGTGGGCGCGTGCGAGCCCACCGGCCTGACTCCTGGCCGCTGGGGTGCCCTGCGGATCTTCCTCTGCCCCGTCGACCCGACACACCCCCATCTGCTGAACATCCAGTAGGGGCAGCCGGTCTCCGCATCTCGTAGCCGCCCTGCACACGGTGTTCGTCCGTTCACCGCACGCCGGCCCGTAGGGGCTCATGAGGCCGAGTCAGGGACTCACCGCGCAAGCCGCCGCCATCCGCCCCGCATCAGCCACCATCCGTCCCGAGCCGGCCTCCCGGCCTGCGGGCAGCCCTTCTCTGGCGGGCGAAGGCGTGGGTGACCGGGCAAATGGCCAGTGGCGTGGCAAGGTGGACGGTATGTGCGGTCGCTATGTCTCCACCCGCCGTCCGCAGGATCTGGTCGACCAGTTCGATGTGACGCGCTGGGATCCCGGCCAGGTGCTCGGCCCGAGCTGGAATGTGGCCCCGACCGACGATGTGTGGTCGGTGCTGGAACGCGTCGAGCATGACACCGGCGAGGTCACCCGGCAGCTGCGGTCGCTGCGCTGGGGGCTGGTGCCGTCGTGGGCGAAGAGTCTGAGCATCGGCGCGAAGATGATCAATGCCCGGGTGGAAACGGTCGCGGAGAAGCCGGCCTACCGCCGAGCCTTCGCCAAACGCAGGTGCCTGCTGCCGGCGGACGGCTTCTACGAATGGCAGGCCGTCGCGGCGACCGAGACAACCAAGGCCCGCAAACAGCCGTACTTCATCACCTCCGAGGACGGCCAGGCCATGGCGTTCGCCGGTCTGTACGAGTTCTGGCGCGCTCCCGACGCCTCCGATGCGTCCGATGCCTCCGAGGTCGATGCTCCGGGGGCATGGTGGGCCACCTGCACGATCATCACCACCGAGGCCACCGACGCCGCGGGACGTGTCCACCCCCGTATGCCGCTGACCATCGCCCCCGACGACTGGAGCGCCTGGCTCGACCCCGCCCACCAGGACCCCGGCGAACTCCGCGCCCTGCTCACGGCCCCCGCGGCGGGACACCTGGCCGCCCGCGCCGTCTCCACCGCGGTCAACGACGTCCGCAACAACGGGCCTCACCTTCTGGACGAGATCACCGACGCCTCGTCCGAGGGCTGACGGCGGGTGGCTTCGTTCACCTTCAGCGGCGGCGTTCGGCCCTCAGTTTCATGTCCTCTTTCGAGCTTGCGAAGTGCCGGTGGTTTCAGTGGCGTAGGCGGTCAGTGCGCGCAGGGTTGACTGGCCACGCATGAAGCCGGCTCCACTCATCAGGCCCCTTGGAATCGGTCTTCTAGACTGGCGCGGTGACTGATGAGCGGGAGTGGGTGCAGCCGTCGGGAGTGTGGGCCACGGCGGTGGGGGTGGCCAGGGTGCGGGCGCTGGAGACCGAGCGGGAGAACGCGCTGTTCCGCGACCCACTGGCACAGGCCTTCGCCACCGCCGGCGGCCTGTGGCCGTCCTCGCCGCCGCGGCCCGATGACGAGGCCGCGCAACTCCGCCGACGGGCCGTGTCGTTCTCCATCGTCATCAGGACGAAGTTCCTCGACGACTTGTTGCAGCAGGCCTCCGCGTCCGGGGTCCGGCAGGTCGTGCTGCTCGGCGCCGGCATGGACAGCCGGGCCTTCCGGATCGACTGGCCCGAGGGCACCCGGCTGTTCGAGGTCGACACCGCCGCGCCACTGGACTTCAAGGCTTCGGTGCTGCGCCAGGAGCGGGCCCTCGCACGCTGCGAGCGGATCACCGTCGCGGTGGATCTGCGTGAGGACTGGCCGGGCGCGCTGGCCGCCGCGGGGCACGACCCGGCGGTGCCGACCGTGTGGATCGCCGAAGGACTGCTGATCTATCTGCCCAGGGACGCGGTGGAGCTCCTGCTGGCCCGGATCAGCGTGCAGTCGGCGGCAGGCAGCCGGATGGGGCTGACATTGGGCTCGCGCGGTGTGATCGAGCGCTTCGGCGCGGACGCCGCGCCGGGATCGGCGGCGTCCATGTGGGTCTCGGAGATGCCCGACGACCCGGTGGGCTGGCTGGCCGGGCACGGCTGGGAGGCCGACAGCCACACCCTGCGCGAGCGCGCCGCCGCCTACGGCCGCCCGATCAGCACTCCGCCGCAGCGCGAGGAGCAGCCCGGCGGACTGATCTCAGCGGTCCGCCGGTAGAGCGCCCCCCGGTCCCCTGGATGATCGATTCCAAGGGGGCCTGATGGATGGAGCCAGGTTCATGCGCGGCCAGCCGGCCATGCGCGCACTGACCGCCTACGACCACATGCTCGTCGAACGAATGGTCCGACGAGCACGCCGCCTGCGAAACGGGCCCCGGCGCGGTCAAGGGCCGAGAGATCGGGTTGGGGTGGGGGATCAGTTCCTTTCGGGCCAGGAGAAGCCGAGTGCTTCGGCGCGTTCGAGGCTGCCGCCGCACACCTGGCCGTAGGTTTTCGGGTCCTCCTCGGCCAGCCGGTTCAGGGCGGCCGCCGCCTGTGCCTCAGGTGGGGTGCCGTCGTCCGGTATGACCCAACGGAACTGGAGGGAAGTGCCGTCCGGTTTCCCGGAGCCGAGTCCCGGCGCGTACAGGAAGGTCACCACGGTGGAGTCCGGGTCGTCGAAGTCGCTGCTGATCCAGCCCCGTTTTGCGTCCCACCGGCTCAGGAGGTCCGGCCGTTCCAGCAGTCCGGCCTTGATCAGCCGGGCCGTGGTGCGGGCCGGCCAGGACCAGGAGCGGTCGGTCTCGGCGCGGGCGATCTCCGCGTCGTAGGCCGCGGCGTCGAAGCGGTAGGCAGTCGGTTCGGGTGCCGGAGCCCGGGAACCCGGCATGGTGGGGGGCCGCTGCCAGTTCTCCCACACCACTTGGTCTCCGTCGCGTCGGATGGTGACGTAGAGCGCGCCGCAGCACCCCTCGGTGCAGGATGCCTCGGCCAGCTGTACCTCGTTGGGCTCCGGGCCGGCCCGGAGGCGGCCTTCGTCCAGCAGGTATTCGGGGCTGTGGGCGGGACCACGGTCGAAGAACGCCGGGACCACGGGGCGCCCGTCGAGGAGGATGCGGGTCTCGACGGGTGCCCGGCCCGCGGGATCGCTTGCCACCACCTCGATGCGCAGCCTGCCGGGCTGCGTCGGGTGCCTGAAGGGTTGCCGACCGGTGCGTCGGATCCACCTGGCCCGCAGTTGATGTTCCGTCCCGCCTGTTGTTTCGGTTTCCGGCAGCGAGGCCCACCGGGGCTCGGTCAGCAGCCGTTCCAGTGAATCCAACAGCGTCATACGTCGTCCAGGGGGCCATTCCAGCAGCACGCCGGGGCCGCTGCTCAGGTCCACGGCGAGCGAGAGCAGGGTGGCGTGGTTGTCGAGGGTGGGCGGCAGGAGCCCGGCTCGCGTCACGACGCTCTCGTACACGGTGAGCGCGTCCCCATAGGCGAGGAGGTCGGTCGGGGCGTCACGCGAGTGCCCCATCCGGACCAGGAGCCCGCCCGCCCGGGCGAGCAGCGCCGTGTCGGAGGGACACCGGCCGAGCAAGTCGGGCAGCCGGGCTGCCTCCGCGATCCGGCGGGCGACCGCGGTGCTGAGGAGTCGGGGTTCAGTGGAAGAGGCAACCAACTCCTCGTGGACGGCAGCCTGTTCACTCTTCCACAAGGCGCGGACGAGTGGCCGCAGCTCATCACGACGCGCGTGGAAGGAGAGCCAGACAACGGCTGCGCTCTGGGGGGCCAGGGCGTCGAGGGCGTCGACAGCCGGGCGGGTGAGCCTCCGGAGCAGGCCGAGAACGGAGAGGTACGGGATGTCCTCGGACGTGCCGAGGCGGGTGAGCAGGGCGAGGCCTGCGGTGACGGCGGGCACGGTGGTGCCGGTTCGCGTGAGCTGTCGGGCCAGGGACCGGGCCGCGTCCTGCTGCCCGGCTGACAACGGCAGCCCGGCGACAGCAGCTTGGATCAGCATCAGGTGCATGGCGGAGTCCCGGATACCCAGCCGCGTGAAGCGGCGGTGCAGGGTGGCCGGGTCGTCCGGTAGCGGGTTCAGCGCCTCCCGGATGGCGGCCTGTGACTCTTCGGGGGACGGCTCTTCGAGGGGCAGCGCTTCGAGGGACGGCGGGCTCTCACCCGGTTCGGGCTGTGGGGAGACGCCCCGTTCGGGCTGTCGGGAGAGGGGGAAGCCACGCCGCGGCGGGATTCCGTCGGGAGACTCCTGCAGCAGATGCAGAGCATAGTCATACAGGGCGGGCGAGAGGGTGAGCGCGCCGCGCTCTTCCTGGGCGCTCACCGGGCGGGGTGGAACTCGATTCCGTAGGTCATGCACGCAGCCTGCCGGACCGGTTCGCGCTCTGTCGAGGGAATTCGGGGGCGGGCCATCTGCAGATGCTCTGCTTGTGTGCCCCGGCACCCTCTGGCGAGAGGATACGGCGGAGCGCAGTCGCTTCCCTTCGTGCTCGTTCCACGGCAGAGGGCTCACGGGCAGGGGCGGCGGCGGGCGGCGTCACCCCCCGGCCCTTTCCCGTTCCCTGGCCCCTGCGGGCAACCGTCATCCCCTCATCCATGCCCCGTCTGCCGGGATCACCATGCTCCGTCACGGACCCTTGTGCTCGTTTCTGTTCTACATAACACTCTCAGTGCACAGAAGCGCGCATCACTGAACATGTTCGAACCTTGCGTGACGGTCGGTTGGTCGGTCGGTCGAGTCGAGTCGAGGAGAGCAGGCATGACGCAGTTCAGCCGACGTAGATTTCTGAGCGCGGCCGTGGTGGGGGGCGCGTCCGTGGGTGTCGCCCTCGGCGGTGGGCGTACGACCCTCGCCCAGGCCGACAGCCCGCGGGGGCTGACCATCCGCGGGAACGAATTCCTGCTGGACGGCAAGCCGTTCCGCATTCTCTCGGGTGCCTTCCACTACTTCCGTACGCATCCCAAGGACTGGCGTGACCGGTTGCTGCGGATGCGGGCCATGGGCCTGAACACGGTGGAGACCTACGTCGCCTGGAACTTCCACCAACCGTACGAGAAGAAGGCCGACTTCAGCGGTTGGCGCGATGTCGCCGCCTTCGTACGGACCGCGGACGAGGCCGGGCTCAAGGTGATCGTGCGACCGGGACCGTACATCTGCGCGGAATGGGACTTCGGCGGGCTGCCGGCCTGGCTCCTCAAGGACAAGGACGCGCCGCTGCGCCGCTCCGACCCCGCCTACGAGAGGGCGGTCGACGCCTGGTTCGCCGAACTGCTGCCCCGGCTCGTGGACCTGCAGGCCACCCGCGGCGGGCCCATCATCGCCATGCAGGTCGAGAACGAATACGGCAGCTACGACGACGACCATGCCCACCTGGAACATCTGCGGGACACCATGCGGTCCCAGGGCGTGGACAGTCTGCTGTTCTGCTCCAACGGGGCCACGCAGGAGGCGCTGAAGGCCGGCAGCCTTCCCGACCTCCTGTCCACCGTCAACTTCGCCGGGGACCCCACCGGGCCCTTCGCGGAGCTGCGAAAATTCCAGCCGGACAAGCCGTTGTTCTGCACGGAGTTCTGGGACGGCTGGTTCGACCACTGGGGCGAGCCGCACCACACCACCGACCCGGCGCAGACCGCCGCCGACGTGGAGAAGCTGCTCGAGGCGGGTGCGTCCATCAACTTCTATATGGCCGTGGGCGGAACGAACTTCGGTTGGTCGGCGGGGGCCAATCTGACCGGCAGCGCCTACCAGCCCACCATCACCAGCTACGACTACGACTCCCCGGTCAGCGAGTCCGGTGAACTCACCGAGAAGTTCCACAAGGTGCGTGAGGTGCTGGCCAAGTACACCACCGTGCCGAGCACGCCCCTGCCGGCCACGCCGCGCCGTATGCCGTCCCAGAGCGTGGCCGTCCGCGAGTCGGTGCCGTTGATGGACGCGCTCGACGTGCTGGGCACTCCGCTACGGCGTACCACTCCCGTTCACATGGAAGCGCTCGGGCAGCCGTACGGGCTGATCCACTATCGCACCCGGGTGCGGGGGCCGCAGGGGAGCAAGCGCCTGAGGATCACGGGCCTGGGCGACCGTGCGCTGGTGTTCGGCGACGGCAAACGCATCGGCACCTTCGACCGTAATCAGCCGGACCACACCCTCGGCTTCGCCGTGGCCGGTGCCTCCAGCACGCTGGACCTCCTGGTCGATCCCACCGGGCGGGTCAACTTCGGCCAGGGACTCAATGACCCCAAGGGAATCAGCGGCAAGGTTCTCCTCGACGACGAGGCGCTGAGCGACTGGGAGATCCGCCGGCTGCCGCTCGACAACCTCTCGGCTCTACGGTTCGGCAGCACGGACACGCCGGTCGGCCCCGCGTTCCACCGGGCCCGGGTCCATGTCGGCACCCCAGCGGACGGCTTCCTCGCTTTCCCGGGCTGGGACAAGGGCATGGTGTGGCTCAACGGGTTCGCGCTCGGCCGGTACTGGTCCCTCGGGCCGCAGGTCACCCTGTACGCGCCGAGCCATCTGTGGCGGCGGGGGCGGAACGAGCTCGTCGTCCTGGAAATGGAGCGGACGGGGGACCGGATCGAGGTCCGGTCCGAGCCGGACATCGGTTAGCGCGGTAGCGATCGGACATCGGTCAGCACGGTAGCGATCGCCGCCATCGCCCTCGCCATGCCGCGCGCCTGTCCCGCGGCTGGGGGCACTGGCATATAGACATGGGAGCGTGACTACAGACCCGCAGAGCTTCAAAATCTTGCTGATCCCCGAACATGTCGAGGACAGAAACGGTGCCTCCGCGGAGGACTCAGCCGTACGATCGGCTGTCGTCGAGGCGACGGGTGAGACGGGCGCCTCGGGCTACCCCCGCTACGCCGGCAACGGGATCGTGGCCGACATCGACCCCCGTACGCGCACGGTCGAGGCCGTGCTCGTCGACGGTGCGGAGCTGGACTATGGGCTGACCGCTACCGTCACGTCCTGAGCGTGTGTCGTCGTCGACGAGCAGCGGCGTTGCCGCGACATCGGCGCAGATCGAGCGGGAAGGACTCCGTCAGGGCGCAATCTGGTGCATCGGCAGAGTAGTTGACGACGCATCAGCTCTTCCCTGGGCTTCCGTCCACCCCGTCTCCTGTGCGGGCGTCGGCGACCGCGGCGTCGAACAGCTCCGCGAGCGTGCCCGGGAAGGCCGGGAGGAGACGTGCGGCGACGGCCCACATCTCGCCGTCGTCGGTACGAGATCCCAGCCGGCGGCGGACCTCGTCGGCGAGGGGTTTGTCCGGCAGCACGGCCGGTCGGTACCACTCCCGGCCTCGGCGCGGCAGCGCGAGGCGGGCGGGTGTGCCGTGTCGCAGCAGGTCTGCCGCGGTGAGCGTGCCGTGCGCCAGATGAACGCCGACCCAGTGCCGCGCGTCGTACCGGTGCCGCAGGCGGGGCAGGAAGGCGCGGACCAGGTGCGGGTTCCAGCCCGTGTCCGGAGGGGAGGAGGAGAACAGCCCAGGGTGAGCGTTGATGAGCAGCGGAGCAAGTTCCTCCGGGAGCTCGGGATGTTGGGCGAGCAACCAGGCGTCGCGCGGTTCGTCGGCCACACCGTCGCGGTAGCGGGCGGTGACGGCGGCCCAGTCGACGGGTGGCCGGGATGCCTGGCTGTCATGGCCGGCCGACCTGCGTGTGGTCGGTGTGCCGGGGCCCCTCCCGGACTGGCGCTGCCCGCCGATGCCCGCCCGCTCGGCAGGCGGAACGCAGGGGGCCTCGCAGGGCCGGGTGCCGGTATCGGGGAGGTCGCGGGCCGCGTCCGGGACGGTGGCCACGAGGCGGTCGCGGACGGGCGGGTCGGTGCGGAGCGTCAGGACGGAGTCGAGGATCGCTGGAGTATCGCGGCGGAGGGCGACCGCGGCGAGGGACAGCGCGTCGTCGGGCCGCAGGGCGCGGATGACGTCCGGTACCACGGTTGCGGGGGCGCGGGTGAGCAGCCAGTGCAGCAGCTCGGCGTCGAGCCCGAGGCCGGACGGCTCGGCGCGAAGCAGCTCGGGAAGCGTGCCCGGCGTGCTGCCGGGTCGTGTTTCGGCGGCGGCGACGATGCCGCGGGGCGGAGCGTCGGCCAGCAGGGTGTCCACGGTCCGCAGCATGGCGGAGCGCTCATGCTGCAGCCACTGCCCGCCGGCGTCCCGTAGCTGGGGGTCGCTTATGGGGTAGGGGACGCCACCCCCGCTCTTCACCATGATGAGGCCCGGCAGCAGGCGTACGGGGGCAGTGGCGCGGACGACGTCATCGAGTGAGAGCAGACCGAAGCGGACGGCGAGCGCGGCGAGGTAACGGACGTCGCGGGGAGCTGGAACGGGCGACGGGCCGTGGTGGAGGAAGGCACGGGCGACGTCCGGCTCCAGGTCGTCCCAGAGGAGCATCCAGGTGCGGACCGGGACCGGGAGCGGTTTGTGCAGATGGCGGCGTACCAGCTCCGCGGGGTCCCGCCGGATCGGTGCGGGCAGGACGAAATGTGGGGCCTGGGGGCGCTCCCGGAGCAGGCCGGTGAGGCCGCCCTGGCGGTCGGGCCGTCGGGCCATCAGGACCAGGGCGGCGGCGCGGGGGTCACCGGCGCCCGCCGGGAGCGTGTCGTACTCGCCGAGCAGACGCCGTAGCTCACGGCGGACCCGGCGCCGCGGGGCGGTCGTACGCGGGTGGCCGAGCAGCTGGACGATGCGGTGCGCCTGCCCGGCCGACAGCAGCCGGAGCACGGCGTCGGCTTGCTCCGCCTCGGTGACCAGGTCTCCGCGCGTGGTCAGGATCCGGAGCAGGACACGGGGGTTGCCGGTGACGGCGAGCGGCCGGAGGCAGTCGATGCGGTTCACGTGGTGCAGGCGTTCGGCCACCTCCTCACCGAGGGGGCCGTTCGCGAGGTGATGGCGCAGCCGGGGAGTGGAGCGGCGGTGGACATAGGCACGTTCGGCGGCGGCCGAGAGGTGGAGGCGTTCGGGGCGGCCGGCGCCGGCCGCGGGCTCGGCGGCCCGCAAGGCGAGCTCCGCCGCCAGGGCGCGGAGCTGGGCCCGGGTGAGCTCGGGGTTGGCGGCCAGGACGGCGAGGTGTGCGGGCGTGCCGTGCGCGAGGACGGGGCCGACCCACCCGGGATCCGGTGTGGCCGTGGCGAGGAGTGAAGCGGCGTCGAGCCGGTCCAGCACCGGGACGACGAGGTCATCGGGTACGGCGGCCGCGAGCAGCGCGAAGATGGCCTCATGATCCGGATTGCGCGTCACGGGGAGGGGGACGCAGGGGGAGGCAGCGAGGTTCCCGGCGCCGGGGTGGGTATGTTGGCGCCCCGTCCGCCCCGTCCGCCCCGTCCGCCCCGTCCGCCCCGTCCGCCTTGTCCGCCCCGTCCGCCCTGTCCGCCCGTCCGCCCGGCTCCCGGGCCAAGGTTGCGACCGGATGAACGTCGGCTCAGCGGCGCTCGCCGAACCAGCGGTCGAGCGCCGGTTCCAGGCCATCCGCGCCGGCCCAGCACACGTAGCCGTCCGGCCGGATGAGCATCGGCTCGGCGTCGGCGCCCTGGCCCACCCGGTCCACCCGGTCCGCCCAGGGGCCGGCGACCCCGGCGAACGTGTCGGCCGGATCCAGCAGGATGCCGTGCCCGGACCGCAGCAGTTCGTGCACCCGGGCCGGGCCGAGGTCCAGGTCCGGCGCGGGCCGGCCGACGAGCGGATGGGTTTCGGTGCCCGGCATCGGATAGCGGATGGCCATCCCGGACATCAGGTCGGCGAGATGGTGCTGGACGTCCGGCAGTTGGGCCATGGCCGTGAAGATCTCCCGGGCGGCCAGCACGTCCCGATCGCGGGTGCCGGCCCAGTCCATCAGCAGGCTCTGCGCCCGGACGTTGCGCAGGACGGCGGCCCCGGCCGGATGCCGTTCCGCGTGATACGTGTCGAGCAGGTTCTGCGGTGCCCAGCGGTGCACGGCGGCGGCGAGCTTCCAACCGAGGTTCAGCGCGTCCTGCATCCCGGTGTTCATGCCCTGTGCGCCGAGCGGAAGGTGGACATGGGCGGCATCGCCCGCCAGGAACACCCGCCCGTGCCGGTACCGCTCGACCTGTCGTGACGCGTTGGTGATACGGCGGGCGTAGCGCAGTTCGAGGAGGTGCACCCGCGTGCCGAACACGGTGCTCAGGCCCCGGCGGATGTCGTTCTCGGTGACCGGCGTCTCCCTCGGCAGTGACTGGCCCGGCCCGCCGAGGACCAGGCGGCGCAGTTGCCTGCCCTGCGGATCGGTACCGAGCGGGAACAGTGCCGCCCAGTGCCCGTCCTCGTTCCAGGTGTGCGACGTGGACGGCTCGACGCCGCCCAGCCGCACGTCGGCGGCGGTGATCGTCAACGTGCCCGGCTGACCGGGGAATCCGGCCCGCAGCAGGGTCCGCACGGTGCTGTGAGCGCCGTCGGCGGCGACGAGGTAACGGGAGCGGAGGGTGGTGCCGTCGGCGAAGGCCGCGGTGACCCCGTCGTCGTCCTGGGCGAGGCCGACCAGTTCGTGGCCCCGCCGGGTGTTCAGGCCGTGCGCGGCGAGATGCTGCTCGAAGAATCCCTCGATCACCACCTGCGGCACGGACCGCCATGGCAGACGGTGCCGGTTGGAGTGGCGCGGGAGGGGGATACCGGCGAAGTGGCCAGTGGTCACGGGGTGATCTCCGGTCGCCAGCAAAGGCTCCAGCAGCCCCCGTTGGTCAAGCGCCTCCAGTGTGCGGGACTGCACGCCGCCTGCCTTGGACAGATCGCTGCGCTGCGACAGCTTGTCGACCAGCACGGTCGACACCCCCGCCAGCAGCAGCTCGTTGGCCAGCGTCATTCCGGTCGGGCCGGCGCCGACGATGAGCACATCGGTGTCCACAAACTCTCCTCTGACTGTGTCGATCAGGACAAGAGCAACGCTCTGCCGGCCGAGCCACCCGGGCCAGGAACCGGCCCGATTGCGCTGGAATCTGACACCGCCTACCTTCAGTTCGGTGGAATCCGACTACGACGAGCTGGACCGACGGCTCGTGCACGCCCTGCAGATCGACGGCCGCGCCCCGTTCAGCACCATCGCCGACGTTCTCGGCGTCTCGGATCGCACCATCGCCCGGCGCTACGCCCGGTTGCGGTCGGCCGGGGCGGTACGGGTGCTCGGCGGGGTCGACCCCACCGCGCTGGGCGCCATCCTGTGGTTCCTGCGGGTGCGATGTGCTCCCAGCGCCTCGCTCCCGGTCGCCGAGGCGCTGGCCAGACGCCCCGACACGTCGTGGGTGAGCCTCAGCTCCGGCGGCACCGAGATCACCTGCGTGGTCCGGACCGAGAGCGAGGCGGACAGCGAGGCACTGCTGCTGGCCAAACTTCCCCGCACCCCGCGCGTGGAGGGCGTGACCGCGCACTCCGTGCTGCACGCCTTCTACGGTGGCCCTGACAACCTGATCGCAAAACTCGGGTCGTTGGACGAGGAGGCGATCGAGCGACTGCTCCCGCCTCCGGTGCCGCACCGAGAAGGGCCGGTGCGACTCGACGACGGTGACCGCAAGTTCCTCGCCCTCCTCGCCACCGACGGCCGGGCCGGGTTCGAGCAGTTGGCCACGGCGACCGGCTGGTCACCGACGACGGTCCGGCGCCGGATGACGGAGCTGCGCGAACACGGCCTGCTCTATCTCGACATCGACGTCGACTGGCGCATGTTCGGCGTGCACGCCCGAACCCTGCTCTGGCTCTCGGTCGCCCCCGCACACCTGGAGGAGGCCGGTCAGGCGCTGGCCGGGCATCCGGAGATCGCGTTCGCCGCCGCCACGACCGGCCCGACCAATCTGTACGCGAGCGTGGTGTGCACGAACCAACGGGAGCTGTACCGGTACCTGACCACCCGGGTCGCCGCGCTCCCCGCCGTCACACACCTCGAAACGGCACCAGTGATCAGGACCGTCAAGCAGGCGGCGAACCAGCCGTAGCAACCGACCAGCCCCCTGCAGCAGCACCCACCATGGCCGGGCTCGGCTACTCCTCGAGGGTCACGACGGTGTCGAGACCGGCATGCCGCAGGGTGCGCTGAACGGCGCGGCGGGCACCGTGGACGGTGACGGCGACGGTTTCCGGTGCATGGGTGACGGCGCGGAGCAGTGCGTAGGCGCATGCGAGGCCGATCCGCTCAAGGCCGCTCATGTTCCATACCCAGGTGTCTGTCCGTCGCAGGCGCCGGTCGCTGAGGAGTTCTTCCAGCTCGGGCAGAGCCTGTGCGTCCAGGGTGCCGGAGAACGTCAGGACGGCATGTTGCTCGTCAGCCTCGGTGAGCGCCACGGGTGCGCGCTCCGGGCGGGCGGACTGCGGGGGCATGGCTGGCACGTCGACCTCCTGGCAGCACGTCAAGGACGTTCACCCATAGTCTCGACGAATGCGCTGCATTCGCCAAGCAGCCGGCCGATGGCGCGCGCGGTCAGGCGCATGGCGCCCAAACCGATCCGGTGGACCGTGAGGTCTCCGAGCAACCACGTGCCTGCGGCCCCCGCACCAACCGTCTCCGATGTCATCTTTCCCCCGGCTTCCTTGGCCCAGCCCTCGCCCCACGACGGTTCGGGGCGAGGCGGCAGGCGCGGAGTATGCCCAGGTGAGAGCGGTGGTGAGAAGGTAGCCGACGGTGGAGGAATGTCACAGTGAGACCGGGAATCCGTGCGGGGCGCACCAGGTTGTTACGGGTGACGCTTTCTTCTCGATGCGGAGGGCTCGCTCGGTGATGGGCGATCAGTCGCCGACGGACTTGGCCCAGCTCTCACGGACGGTGCGCAGAGCCTTGTTCAGCTGGGCCTCGGTGGGGAACTGGGGTGTGCCCTCGACCGTCGGCAGGCGTGCGGCCAGGGCGTTGTTCAGGGTGCCGTTCTTCGCCATGACGGCCATCAGTACCGGGCGTGCGTAGTCCACGAGGCGGAGGTTCTGGCCTTCCGGACTGAAGACGTATTCCTCCCACAGCCGTGCCGCCGCCGGGTGGGGGGCGTTCTTGTTGACCGCCTGCGCGTAGTACTGCGAGAAGCTGCCGTCGAAAGGAATGGAGACCTCCCACTTCACGCCCGTACCGTGGAGCTGGTCGATGTGCTGCAGGTTGAGGTAGTCCCACTCGATGCTGATCGGTGTGCTGCCTTTGGCGATCGCGGCGGGGCTGGGGTCGGCCCGGTTGTAGTTGCCGCTCTTGTCGAGCCGGGCGAAGAAGTCGATGCCCGGCCGGATGTTGTCGAACGAGCCCCCGTTGGCGAGGGCCGCCGCGTACACGGCGGCGAAGGCCGACCCCGCTGCCGTGGGGTCGCCGTTCATCGAGACCAGGCCCTTGTACTCCGGCCGGAGCAGATCGGCGAAGGATTCGGGGCAGGTGCGCTCGCGGGCGGCGTCGCAGCCGATCGAGATGTAGCCGCCGTAGTTGTTGTACCAGCGGGCCTCGGCGTCCTTCTGCTCCGGCGGGATCTCGTCGAACTGCGCGACCCGGTAGGGGGCCAGCAGGTTCTGCCGCGCCGCGGACTGGGCGAAGGTGTCCCCGACGTCGATCACGTCGGGGGCGCGCTTTCGGCCTCGGTAGCGCTTGAGGGCGTCGATCTCCTGACCGCTGTGGCCGCTCGGGTTGTCGACGACGACCTTGATGCCGTACTTCTTCTCGAAGCCGTCGATCAGTCCGCCGTAGTTGGCCCACTGGCGCGGCAGCGCGATCGTGTTGAGCGTGCCCTCCTTCTTCGCCGCCTTGACCAGTGCCGCCGTCCCGCCCACCTCCGCGGCGGACTCGGCCCGGGAGGGCGCGACCGGCCGGGTGGGTCCCGCTTCCTGGCACGCACCGAGACCGGGCATCGCCAGGCCGAGACAGCACAGGAGGGCGCCTGCGCGGACCCGATGATGTGTTGCCACGACGCCTCCAACAGGGCCAAGTGGGGGAAGGTCCGCCGGACGGGGGAACGTCCGCCAGGGGCCTCGAAGGCTCACTGAGCGGACGATGCCCCCGGCACTCCCGCAGACCGCCTACGACTTGTCGCGGGGGCGGTCCTGACGCCACCCCGCCGCGTCGGTCACCGCCCGGAGTTTCTCTCTGCAGGAATGGTCCGAATCAGCCTACTGTGCCCGTTGTGTGTCCCCGTCAGGGCGGTGATCGGGCCAGGTCACAGCGGCGAGTGCAGAGCACGGGTGGGGGAGTGACCGCCACCCGCGGAGGGCTGTACCCCGCTCGTTAGCGGGCGCAGGCGCAGGCACGGTGCCACGACCTCACCACCCCCCGAGCTGCTCCCAACGGCTGAGGAGGTGGTCCGGTGACTCCTCTTCCGGGGGCAGGGCATCGGGGGCGATCGCCTGGGAGGCCCAGATCGTTTTGCCCCTGGGGGAGTAGCGGGTGCCCCAGCGCTCGGCGAACTGCGCGACGAGGAAGAGGCCGCGGCCGTTCTCGTCTGTGGCCTTCGCCTGGCGGATGTGCGGGGAGGTGCTGCTGCCGTCGGAGACCTCGGAGATCAGGGTGCCCCGGGTGCGCAGGAGCCGCACATGGATGGGCTCGGCACCGTAGCGAATGGCGTTGGTGATCAGTTCGCTGAGGATGAGCTCGGTGCCGTAGGCGATGTGCTGCAGACCCCAGTCCTCCAATCGGCGGACGCAGGCGTTGCGGACCGGACCCACCGCCGCCGGGTCGCGGGGGACGTCCCACTCGGCGACGTCCGCAGGGCCCAGCCGCCGGGGCCGGGCCACCAGCAGCGCGACATCGTCGGCGGGCCTGGCGGGCAGCAGCGCTTGCATGACGGCGGCGCAGGTGTCCTCCGGCGTACGGTCCGGTCCGGCGAGGGCCGCACGCAGTGCCTCCAGTCCCGCGTCCAGGTCGCGGCTGCGGCTCTCGATCAGCCCGTCGGTGTAGAGCACCAGCCGCGAGCCCTTCGGCAGCGACAGCTCGGTGGACTCGAAGGGCAGGCCGGTGCTCAGGCCCAACGGCGGAGAGACGGGAGGGTGCAGGAACTCCACCGTCCCGTCGGGGTAGGCCACGGCCGGCGGCGGATGACCGGCCGTGGCCGCGGTGACCCGCCCGGAGACGGAGTCATAGATGACGTACAGACAGGTGGCGCCGGTGATCGCCGGTCCCTCATCGTTGTCCTCGTCCTGGACATCGAGATGGGTCACCAGCTCGTCGAGGTGGCCCAGCAGCTCGTCGGGGGAGAGGTCCAGGGCCGAGAAGTTGTGCACGGCGATGCGCAGCCGGCCCATGGTGGCCGCCGCGTGCACGCCGTGGCCGACCACGTCGCCGACGACCAGCGCCACCCGGGCGCCGGGCAGCGGGATGACGTCGAACCAGTCCCCGCCCACTCCGGCCCGGGCGGGGAGATAGCGGTGCGCCACCTCCAGGATGTCCTGGTCGGGCAGGCCGCGGGGCATCAGACTGCGCTGGAGCGTCATCGCCATCGTGCGCTCGCGGGTGTAGCGCCGGGCGTTGTCGATCCCCACCGCGGCCCGCCCCGCCAGCTCCTCGGCGAAGGACAGGTCCTCGTCGTCGAAGGGCGGAGTGCCCCCCGACCGCCAGAAGTCCACGAGTCCCAGCACCACCCCCCGGGCGCGTAGCGGTACGACCGCCAGGGAATGCACCCCGTGGTCCAGGATGCGCCGGGTGCGTTCCGGGTCCTGGGACCGCCAGGCGGACGAGCCGGCCAGGTCCGGCTCCACCATCGAGCGGATCCGGCCCCGGTGTGCGCCCACCGGGGGCTCCGGGACGAACCGGATCAGCTCGCCGACGGGGTAGAGCGGATGGTCCGGCGCCAGGCCGGCGAGGGCCGCCCGGCGCAGCTCGGTACCCGCCACGGCCGGCTCCTCGCCCTTCAGGACCGGGTCCAGCAGCTCGACGGTGACGATGTCGGCGAACCGGGGGACCGCCACCTGCGCCAGTTCCTCGGCCGTGCGCACGACGTTGAGCGTGGAGCCGATCCGCACCCCGGCGTCGTAGAGGAGCCGGAGCCGTTCCCGGGCCACCTCGGCGCGCCCCGACAGCCACCTCAGCTCGGTGGTGTCGCGCAGGGTCACCACGCTTCCCTGGCGAGCCCCGTGGGCGGTGGTGGACCGCTTGTTGAGGGCCAGCAGTCGGTCCTGGGCCAGGTGCACCTCGTCGGTGGCGCTGCGGTCCGAGGCCAGGAGTCCGGCGGTGCGGTGGTCCAGTCCCAGGTCGCCGACGTGGCGTCCCTCCGCTTCCGCCGGCAGGTCCAGCAGCCGCCGCGCCTCGTCGTTGGCCAGCAGCAGCCGCCCGTCGGGCCCGACGATGAGGACCCCCTCCCGTACCGCGTGCAGGACCGCATCGTGGTGCTCGTACATCCGGGTCATCTCGGCCGGTCCCAGACCGTGGGTCTGCCGGCGCAGGCGACGGCTCACCAGCCCCGCTCCGCCTCCGGCGAGGGCCAGTGCCACGGCTGCGGTGCCCAGGAACATGGGCAGCTGCCGGTTGACCGATTTCTGCACCTTCTCCACCGTGACCGGCGCGGCGACGAGGGCGACGACCCTGCCGGAGGCGTCCTTGACGGGGGCCGCGGAAACCACGGAGAGGCCCAGGGCGCCCTGGAAGGTCCGGGTGAAGGGCTTGCCCCGGGCGGCCTCGGCATACGGGCCGATGACGTGTTTGCCGATCTGCCGCGGGTCGCTGTGGGTGAGGGTGATCCCGTCGAGCTTGTACACGATGAGCGCATCGACGCCGGAGGCCTTCCGGGCCGCCTCGGCGAGCGGTTGGAGCTTCGCGGACGGATTGTCACTGTTCAGCGCCTCCTGGAGCCCCCAGGAGTGCGCGAAGGACTCGGCGGCGGCGAGCGTGCGGTGCCGGGCGTCGGTCATGGTGTCCCGCCGGGCCTGGACGACGAGGGCGACCACCGCCGCCGCGACCAGCAGCACCACGAGCACCAGCTGGAGGAGGAAGACTTCCCCCGCGACGCTGCGCGTGGTCAAGGAGGGCCGTATGTGCTGCGGACCTCCGGCGCTCGCGGGGGGTTCGCCCTGCGGGGGGCCGCCGGTGTCCGCGGGGCCGCGGGCCTCTGTGGGGACACCGTCCCCGGTAAGACCGCCCTCTTCCGTCGGATCTCCGGCCTCCGCTGTGCGTTCGCCCTGCTGGTCGTCGCCGGTGCTGTCCCCGGCAGGGGGTGTGCCCGGAATGGCGGAACGGCCGGGCGCGTGGCTCAGCCAACGCCGGAATCGACCCGGATTTCCGCTCATGCTCCTTATTTATGCTGTATTGCCCGGAGGTCGGCAAGGCGCGCTACGGCAGTTGCCCCACGGGGCGGCGAACGGCCGCCAGGCTGTGACCGCACCGGCCCTCCCCGTCCCGCTCAGGCCTCCGTGTTCGGGTGTGTGCCGGGACGGCGGCCCCATGCCGAGATGGTGACCTGCGGGATGTCGATGAACGCCGGGTCTTTGAGCAGGGTGGCGAACTCGGTCAGGTCGGCCTCGGTGACCAGGCCGTCGGCGAGGAGGGCGGGAGCCGCCTGGGTGATGAGCGGGAGCCAGCGGTCCTGGCCGAGTCCGCCCATACAGCCGAGGTTTCCGGCGAAGGCCACCTCGGTCAGTGCGTTGCGGGCGAGGAGGGCAGGCAGGGCCCGGGCCCAGGTCATGTCGGCGCCGTGTTCGCGGTAGGTGCGCTGGTAGGCGTCGAGGATGCGCTGGACCAGGGGGAAGGGCGAGGTGCCGGCCGGCAGGTGATAGGGCTCTTCGATGAGGAGCCAGCCACCGGGGGAGAGCCAGCCGGCGGCCCGCGCGACCATCTGGTCGCGTTCCTGGAGATGGCAGAACAGGTAGCGGGCGTGGATGAGGTCGAAGCTGCCGGGTGCGTAGTCCTCGCGCGTGATGTCGGCTTCCTGGATCTCCAGATTCGCGGCCCGGCTCGCATCGAGGTGGCGGGTGTCGAGATCGGCGGCGACCACGCGGCCGTCCGGACAGCGTCCGGCGAGCCAGTAGGCGATGGAGCCTGTACCTGCGCCCAGTTCCAGGCAGTTCCAGGACGATTCGATGGGAAGGCGGTCGAGGACGCCGGTGGTGAAAGCGTCGACACTGCGCTGGATGGACTCCAAGCGGTCACGTTCGCGGTCGGCGTCATTGCTCAACAGGCCGCTGTTGTACGGGGTGGTGGCCGGCTGCTGTGTCATGGGTGCGCCTTTCTCGTGCTCGGGTGGGTAGCCGGGGTGTGTCGATGGCGTCGGTCGGTTGGACGGACGGACGGTTGGTCGGTCGGTCGGACGGACGGACGGACGTGGCGAGGCCGGAGGTGGCGGCTGTGCCCCCTCCGGGGCCGGTGGCGCACGGCCGCCGGCCTGCGTCGATCCTGGGCGGCGGCCCTGCGGCCCTGCGGCTCTGCGACCTGGCGGCCCCGGGGTCACAGACTCAGCAACTGCTGGCGAGGTCCGACGGCGCGCTCGCCCACCGCGCGCAGCGCTGCCCAGATGGTGGCCTGGTTGACCGTGATGACGGGCTTGCCGAACTCCTCCTCCAAGGGGGCGATGAGGTCGTAGGTCGGCAGCGCCGTGCAGCTGATGAACACGGCGTCGGCCTGCGGGTGGACGCCGGCCCGGACCGCCGCGGTCACCTGCTCGTAGGACACATCGTAGATCTCGTGGACGGAGCCCAGGCCGAGGTCGGTGAGGGACAGCACCTCCAGACCCTCGCCGGTCAGGTACGCGTGCAGTCGCCTGCCCACCGGCGGCTCGTAGGGATGCACCACGGCGACGCGCCGCGCCTCCAACGCGCGCAGGGCCGCCACCACCGACCCGGCCGCGGTCAGGGCCTGCGGGGCACCCGCGGTGCGCATGGCCGTGCGCAGCGCCCGTTCGCCGGCGGCGCCCCCGACGAAACTGCACGCGGTGCAAAGGTAGGTGACGACCTGGGAGCCGATCGCGCAGACCTCACGGGTGGGCCGGTCCACGCAGCCGGGGCGGTTGAGGGACGAGACGAGTTCGAGGTTGTCGGAGAACGTCACAGGGTCGGTACGCGCGAGGAAAAGCGACACCGTCTCCGGCGCCCAGCGCCAGATCTCCCGGTCCCGGTCGAAGTCGAACGAGGCAACCACCCCCACCCTGGACCGGGGGTGCGGGACGGGCGAACCCTGCGCGTGGTTCAGGCCTGTCACATCCGCGTAGTTCGGGTCTGTCACATCCACCATGGTCTCTCACCTGTGGTGCGAACGGGGCCTCGGTGGCATTCCCGGCTGGGGCCGGCTGGGCGGCGGCCCACGCTCAAGTCGCCGCGCAGAGCGCGCACTTCGCATGCGACGGGGGTTGATTCCCGCTGTGCGATTGGCTGTGCGCCCTCTACAGTGAGGCCCAATGACACTCCTACACGTTCATGATTACGGGGGCGATGGCCCTCAACTGGTGCTCCTGCACGGTTACGGAAGGTCGCTCGCCGACTGGGACGCCTCGGCCGCCCAGCTCACCTCCGGCCACCGTGTCCTCGCCGTCGACCTTCCCGGACACGGCCGCTCTCCCGCTATCTCCCCCTGGACCATCCCCGCCGTGGTGCGGCACCTCACGGACACACTCGACGCGCAGGGCGTGCCGGAGGCCGTAGTGGTGGGCCATTCCCTCGGCGGACTGGTCGCGGTCGAGTACGCCCGGGCGAACCCGGACCGTACCCGAGCCGCCGTGAATCTCGACGGCTTCTGGTGGGGACGCGAGTACCCCGGCGCCGACCGGGTGAGTGAGGGGCTGCTGGCGTCGGCCGGGGTCATCGCGCCACCCGAGTACATCGAGGAGCAGGTCCTCAACTGCGCCCGGTTCGGGATTCCCGCGGACCGGGCGGCGCCCGCCGCCCGTGCGGCCGCACGCCCGTTGCCCGACGGCACGTGGCAGACGCTGCCGGAACGGCCGGCGCCGCTGGAGATTGTCGACGAACTCCACAGGCTCGGCGCGCCCGGTGTCGCCGCATGGCTGGAGGGGGTCGACCGCCCGCTGCTGCTGGTACAGGCCGGCCGACAGCTACCGCCTGCGCCCGGCATGGAGTGGTTCGATGAATTCACTTCCCGGTTCGCACGAGAGGTCGCTGACGAGCTGGATGCGGTCTCCCGCACCCGGCCGACGGTCAGCGTCGACCGGATCGACGCCACTCACCCCATGACCATGGAGACTCCGGAAGCGGTGGCGGCGGTGGTCGCCGGGTTCGTTCGAGGACTGCCCGGCTGAAGCACCCGGCACAGTTCACGAAGCGTGCCTTCGCGCGGTTCCTGCTGCTCGCATGCGGACGTGAAGAGGCCCCGTTGGCCTGTGCGCAGACCAACGGGGCGCTCTGCCGTGAACGGTCAGGACAGGATCTCGACGTACCCGTCGGTTCCGTGCACGCGGATCCGTTGCCCGTCCCGGATCAGACGGGTGGCTTGCTCGACGCCCACGACGGCCGGCAGGCCGTACTCCCGGGCGATCACTGCGCCATGGGTCATCAGGCCGCCCACTTCCGTCACCAGGCCCGCGACCGCGACGAACAGCGGCGACCAGCTGGGGTCCGTGAAGGTGGTGACCAGGATGTCGCCCGCTTCGAGATCGGCCTCCGCCATGTCGAGGATGACGCGGGCCCTTCCCTCGATGGTCCCGGCGGAAACCGGCAGGCCGGTCAGGGCGCCGGCCGGCACGTCGTCGCGCCGGTACGCCCCGGTGAACGCCTCGCCGTCCGAGGTGAGGACCCGGGGCGGGGTGAGCGCCTGGTACGACCGGAAGGCGTCCTTGCGCTGCTGGATGAGCCCGTCATCCACCTGGTGCGAGCGCACGACGTCGTGGAGTTCCTGGAACGTGAGGTAGAAGATGTCCTCCTTCTCGGGAAGCACGTCGGCCTGCACGAGGCGCCCGGCCTCCGCCAGCAGAGCCTGCTTGTAGACGAAGTAGCGGCTGACGATGCCGTACTTCGGGTACTCCCGGTACCCGATGAAGGTTCTGACCCGGTCGATCATCCGCTTGGCCTCGTCGGCTTTCCGGTCCCCGTCCGGCAGAGCACGCAAGCGCGACAGCACGTCCTGTTCCTTCTTCCGCGCCTTCCGCCGCCCTTGCTCGAAGCGGCGCTCGGCGGCGCCCGGCTCGAAGTTCCTGATGTTGTCGAGGAGCACGGGCACGAGCGAGGTGGGGCGCTCGCGCCATCGCGGCCTGGTGATGTCGATCTCGCCGACG
Organism: Streptomyces sp. 2114.4; assembly: GCF_900187385.1. Taxonomy (NCBI): domain Bacteria; kingdom Bacillati; phylum Actinomycetota; class Actinomycetes; order Kitasatosporales; family Streptomycetaceae; genus Streptomyces; species Streptomyces sp. 2114.4. Next base: position 97,505 of record NZ_FYEY01000001.1, on the reverse strand, counting down.
CAGCGCATGCCGTACCGGTCGAGGTAGCCCTCGATGGCGTCGCGCGCCTCGGTCCCGCCCGCGAGCTTCGCCAACTCGTCCAGGAAGCTCCCGTCCAGCAAGCCCCCGTCCAGGGCGCCCTGCAGGAACGCCACCACTTCCGACTGCGGGCGGATCACGTCCGCGACGTCGAGCAGCGCCAGCCCCATCTCCGACGTGACGTTGCCGGGGGCGGACAGCGTGAGCGTGTCCGCCGCGTTCTTCTCGCCCAGCCACTCCTGCAGCTTGTCGTTGAGCCACCATGTGGCCTCCATGCCTGCCATGATCGCCTGGAAGTTCAGCGGGTCGCTGAGGACCCGCTTGTGCTCCTCGAAGGCCTCCAGCAGGAAGTCGAACAGCGCCGGTCCGGTCTTCGTCCGGATGTCGCGCTCCAGCGCCGCGATGGATGCCTGGCTGCGCTCGATCAGCTCGGTGACGAGGGCCGGATCGGTCTCGATCGGAGCGGGCGCACCGCCGGCCGGCGGCCCGCCGGGACCCGCGTCCGGGAGCGACGGGACGAAACCGTCGCGGTCGAGGACGGTCTCCAGCGCGTCCCTGACCAGCGGGTCGCCTCTCCCCATGAGGTCCAGGAGGCCGGCGCGGCTCGCGGGCGAGGACAGGCGCCGGGTGACGTCGACGAACAGCCTCCCGGCGGCCTCGTGCATCGGCACCATGGCCGTCAGCTGCCACATGGAGAGCCCCAGGGGCTTCATGGGGTCGGTCATCATCTGCTGATGGCCGACGGAGACGAAGACGTGGTTCTCCTGGTCGCCGGTCTCGGGGATCGGGAACAGCGTCGTGATCGGCCGGCTCTGAACGATCTGGAAGTCGTCGTCGACCAGGCACCATTCGATGTCCTGCGGGCGGCCGAAATGGTCTTCGATCCGTCGCCCGAGCTGCACGAGCCGCACGGCCTGCGCATCCGTCAGCGCCGGCTGCTCCTGCCGCTGTGCGTCGATCGTCACTTCTCGCGTACCGCCGGTTGGCAGGGCGTGCAGGGCACGCTGTTTGGCGGCGATCGCCTTGGTGACGACTTCACCGTCCCGCACCGTGAAGACGTCCGGGTTCACCAGGCCGGAGACCAGGGCCTCGCCGAGGCCGAAGCCGGCGTCGACGGTGGCCACCTTCCGGTTGCCCGTGACGGGGTCGGCCGTGAACAGGACGCCGGCCGCATGCGGGAAGACCATCTGCTGCACGACCACGGCCATGTGGACCGTATGGTGGCCGATGCCGTTCCGCTGCCGGTAGGTCACGGCCCGTTCGGTGAACAGCGAGGCCCAACACCGGCTGACGTGCCGGAGGATCGCCGCTGGCCCCACGACGTTCAGGTACGTGTCCTGCTGGCCGGCGAAGGAAGCCGTCGGCAGGTCCTCGGCCGTCGCGCTGGAGCGGACGGCGTAGGCGCTCTGTTCGCCGAGCCGGGTGAGCGCGCGGGTGATCTCCGCAGCGAGATCGCCCGGGATGGCGATGCCTTCGATGGTCCGGCGGATCTCCGCGCTGAGCGTGCGGATCGCCTCCCTGTCGTCCGGGTTCAGGCGCGACAGCTGATCGAGCCGATCGTCGATCGACGGTGCTTCCTTCATGATCCGCCGGAAGGCGTCCGTCGTCACGCAGAAGCCCCCCGGTACGCGGATGCCGTCGATCCCCGACAGCCCGCCCAGGTGCGCGCCCTTGCCGCCGACAACCGCGACCTGCGTCTCGTCAGCCTCGTGCAGATCCCGCACGTACTGCTCGATCATCGCGATGCCTCCGTGGCAGTCGTGTCCCGCCGCACTGCGCCGGCCGGTCGCCGCACCGGCGCCTCCCGCTTCGTCGACCCGCTTGTCAGGCATGTCTTCGTCTCTGTCCCCCCACTGGTTCGACGCCACCGCATCCCCCCATACGTCGACAACTCACGCACGCCGTGCCCTCATTTCCGCAGGTTGTGGTCTCGGCCGACGATTTTGCGTCACCCCCTGGGCCTTGCCGCAAGCCCCCCGGTGCGCTATACGTTAGGAGTGGCAAGGAGAGAGCTCTCCTTGCCTTTTCTGTTGGCCGTCACCACGCGCACCGGCGAACGGCCCACGCCGACCCCCCCCCGCGGCCCGGGGCGGTTGGCGACGCCGTGGAGGCGATGAGGCGCCGTCTACGCCGGAGGGTCCCCGGGCCGTCGTTCGGCGCCGGCCGTGAGCCGTTGGGCCAGGTCTGCGAGCGAGTCGCGCAGTTGGTCGGGGCTGTGGACGGTGAAGGGCCACTCCAGGGAGGCGAGCAGGCGGGCCACGCTGTCCAGCCGTGCGGCCTGTGCGCGCATGAGGACGCCGGTGGGGGTGGCGGTGAGAGTGACGATCGTGCGTGGCAGCCGGCGCGCGACGTCCTCGAGGGGGCCCTCGATCAGTACCTCGACCCGCCACGGTGCGGGGGTCCGGGCCAGGGATGCGGTGAGGTGGGTCACCGGGTCGAAGTCGTCGGGGGCGGTGAACGTTGCCGCACCGGGCGTGGCGGAGGCGATCCGGTCGATGCGAAAGGTACGCAGGCCGTCCCGGAGGTGGTCGTGGCCGACGAGGTACCAGCACCCGGAATGGAAGACCACGCCGTACGGGTCGACCTCGCGTTCCGTGTGTTCCCGGTGCCAGTCGCGGTAACGCAGGCCGACGGTGTGACCGGAGTGGCATGCCTGCGCCAGGGTCAGCAGGACGCCTGTTTCGGGGGCCTGCGCAAGCACGGTGTCGGTGGTGAAGGACAAGGTGTCCCGCATGGCGGCCAGCGGTGCACGCAGCGGATCCGGGAGTACTCGCTCGATCTTGGCAAGGGCGCCGGCGCCGGCCGGGGCGGTGGTGCTCATGCCCAGGCGGTCCCCGGCCAGCAACCCCAGCACGATCACGAGGGCTTCTTCGTTGGTGAGCATCAGCGGCGGCATCCGGTAGCCGCGGGCCAGCCGGTAGCCGCCGAAGCGGCCCCGGCCCGATTCCACCGGGAGGCCCAGCTCGCGCAGGCGTGCCGCGTAGCGCCGCACCGTGCGCACATCGGTCCCCAGACGGTCCGCCAGCTGTGCACCGGTCAGACCCGGCTGCGTCTGGAGGAGTTCCAGCAGGGCCAGTACACGCGTCAGGGGGTATGACATGGATCACTCGGTATTTGAGGGCGGAAACTGTCCTCTAGGGACTCTACTCTCGCCGAAACCCCTTAAATCCAAGGAGAAACCGCATGGCTACCTTCGTACTCGTCCCTGGTGCCTGGCTCGGGGCCTGGGTGTGGGAGGACACCGCGCAGGCGCTGCGGGAGCGCGGCCACCGGGTGCTGCCGATGACGCTGACCGGCCTGGGCGAACGGTCCGCCCTCGCCACCCCGGAGGTGGGCCTGGACACGCACATCGACGACATCACCGCGTTCGTCGCGGAGCAGGACCTGCACGAGGTCACCCTCGTCGCGCACAGCTATGCGTCGGTTCCCGTCACTGCCGCCGCGGTCCGCCTCGGGACGCGCCTGGAACGTGTCGTCTATCTGGACAGCGCTCCCTTTGCCGAGGGCACGGGCCTGCTCGACGTCATGCCGGAAGACGTGGTGAACCGCCTGCACCAGCAGGTTGCCGAGCACGGAGACGGATGGCGGCTGCCCTTGCCGCCCGTCGGCCTGCTCGGCACGTTCAGCTCCCTCGACGGGCTGGACGAGGACCGGCTCGACCTCATGCGCACCCGGGCCACGTCCCAGCCCTTCCGCACCTTCGAACAGCGGCTGACCTGCCCCGGAGAGGTCGGCCCCGACGTCGACCACGTGGTGGTCGCCTGCAACGATGCCCAGGCCCTGCTGGATGCCGGGATACCGGCGCTGGCCTTCCTCCACCAGTCACCGTGGCGGCGCTTCCACCTGCCCACCGGGCATTGGCCCATGCTGTCGACACCCGTCGAACTTGCCCGGACCCTCGACACAGTCGTCGCTTCCGGACACTGACGGGCAAGGCCTGCTCCCCTCGCGTGGCCGGCGTTGCCGGCTCAGCCCGCGTTGCCGCCGACGGCGTTCATATCGAGGTCCCAGTCCAGTTGGCGGGTCAGGGTGTCGTCGCCGGGGCGCTGAGGGGAGGGGGCCCGGCCGGTGCGGGAGGGGGCGGGGCGGGTGCCGCGGGAGATCTCTCCGCTGGCGGTGATGTTGTGCTCCACGCGGGGGCGGCGGTACGCCTCGTAGAGGGTGAGTGCGCTGTCCGGGTCGGGCGTGTCCCGCAGGGACTTGGCGAGGATGACGGCGTCCTCCAACGCCATCGAGGCCCCTTGCCCCGTCGCGGGTGACGCCGCGTGCGCGGCATCACCGATGAGCAGCGTCCGCCCGGAGCGCCAGGGGGTTTTGGGCGGGATCTCGGTGGCGTTGGTGGCCATGATGCCGTCGGTGGAGGCCGCGACGATGCCCGCAGCGGGGGTGGCGTCCTTGCCCAGCAGATCGACGAGTTGCTGCCGCCAGCGGGAGGGCGTGGGGTGTGCGAGTTCATCGGCGGGGAGGGCTGGACCGGTAACGCGCGCGAACCAGTACGTCTCCCCGTCCGGCGAGACCGCGTAGCCGACGGCGGCACCGCTGCCCCGCACCATGGTGATGTGCCCCGTGTCCTCCGCCACCGGGGCGCTGTGCGTGTAGCCGTAAAAGACGCTCTGCCCCGCGTAGACAGGATCCGCGCCGGGCGCGATCGATTGCCGGATGGCCGAGTTCAGGCCGTCGGCGCCGATGAGCAGATCACCGGTCGCGACGCCGCCGTCGGCGAAACGCGCGGTCACCTTGCTCGGCCCGTTCTGCACGGACACCAGCCGCGCCCCGTGCGACAGCTCGATTCCCCGGCGCACGGCCTCGGCCTGCAACGCGGCGTTCAACTCGCCACGGCGCACGCACCGGTACCGCAGGGACGCGTCGTCGGGCTCCCCGAGCGGCACCCGGGCCATCTCGGCACCCTGGTCGTCGAGCACCCGCATCGCGCGCAACGGAAAGCCGAGCGCGGTGACCGCATCCGAGGCGTCGAGCTGCGCCAGTGCGCGCATCCCGTTGCTCGCCAAGGTCAGGAACGCCCCGATGTCCTCGGCCGTGTCGGGATGCGCCTCGTGCACGGCGACGTCGAACCCTGCCTTGTGCAGGGCCAGAGCGGTCGCCGTACCGGCGATCCCGCCGCCGATGACCAGTATGCGTGTCACGTGGTGCTCCATTCTCCGCGCAGGTCCCCCTCGGGCCTCCGGGTAAATGATGTACCCGGTCGGCCCGGCGTTTCAGGAATCTGCGGCCAATGGCTCGTGCACGCTGCGGGGTGTCCTTCGACGGCCCCTCAGACGGAGGCCTTCGGGCGTGCGTCGTCGGGGGCGCCGGTGGGGTGCGGGGCGGCTTCGGCGACGGACAGAGCGCCGGTCAGGCCCCGTTCGTGGGCCCTGACCCCGGAGCGCACCGCCCACAAGTAGAAGACCGGGGCGGTGACCGCGATCAGGACGGTGCCCAGCACGCCGGGGAGGATTCCGCGGCCGCCGAACTCCCGGCCGCCCAGCGCGGAGACCGTGGCCGTCCACACCAGGAAGGTGATCATCCACCAGGCCGGAGCGAACAGCCGCAGCAGGCTCGCGCCGCGTCCGCCCCCGCCGGACGCCTCGCGGCCCTTTCCGAGCTCGCCCCGGCGCCACAGCACCAGCGCCGCGACCGGCACGGCCACCAGCGTCAGCAGGGTGATCTTGCCGGTCTCCGGCCACTTCGACCAGTACAGCGCGCAGGCGGCGAAGGCGAAGGTGACCGGGCACAGCACCCCGGCGGCCGGCAGCCGGAAGGGACGGGGCAGGTCCGGGCGGGTCCGCCGCAGCACCCCCACCGCGATCGGGCCGATCAGATACGAGATGACCATGGCCGCCGACACCACGCCGGCCAGCGCCTGCCAACTGCGGCCGACGGTGAGCAGCAGTACCACGGAGAAGCCGAGATTGAGCCACATCGCGGGGCGGGCGGTGCCGTAGCGGGGGTGCACGGCCGCCAGCTTCCGCGGGAAGAAACCGGTCTCGGCGAGGTTGGTGACCATGTACGCGGCCGAGGCGACATTGGCGATGTTGGACCCGGCCGGCGAGATGAACGCGCCGAACTGCAGCATGGTGACCACCCAGTGCAGCATCAGCAGTTCCGCCAGGTCGGCGAACGGCGAATTGAGGTTCACGCCCTGCCAGCCGCCGGCCCGCTCCAGCAGCTCCGGCGGCACCGCGCCGAGGTAGGAGACCTGCAGCGCCAGATAGATCACCAGGCCCAGTGCGAGCGCGCCGGCCAGGGCGAGCGGGATGGCCCGGCCCGGGTTCTTGGCGGCGCCGCCGAGGTTGACCACGGCCTGGAACCCGTTGAAGGCGAAGACCACACCGCAGGTGGTGACGGCGGTGAGCACGGCCGGCCAGCCGTACGGGGCGAAGCCGCCGTGGGCGGTGAAGTTCGAGGTGTGGAAGCCGGACCCGACGAGGGCGAGCACCGCCAGCACCGGGATGGCGAACTTGACCAGGGTGAGCACGGTGTTGGCGCGGGCCAGCAGCTGCACCGACCAGAAACAGGTCAGCCAGAGCGCGAGGGTCAAAACCAGCGCCACCACCGTGCCGGAGAGGGTCAGCTGGTGGGTGCCCGGATCGACCAGGCCCTTCGCCCAGCCGAAGCTCCAGGACGTCATGTACTGGGTGGCCGCGATCGACTCGATCGGGATCAGTGAGGCGGTGGCGATCCACACCGCCCAGCCGGTGAGGAAGCCCAGGACCGGGCCGTGCGAGAGGTGCCCGTAGCGGGCCATGCCGCCGGGGATCGGGTAGGCGGAGCCGACCTCCGCGTACGACATCGCGATCATGCCGATGAAGACGACGCCGATCACCCACGCGACCAGTGCCGCGGGGCCCGCCACCTGGGCGGCTGCGCCTGCTCCGAAGAGCCATCCGGAGCCGAAGATCGAGCCTATCCCGATCATGATGAGGGCGAAGAGGCTGAGCCCCTTGCGCTCGCCGGCGCTCATGTCCATGGGAGGTGTTGTCCGTCCTGGTGTTGCGCAGGCCCCCCGCACTGCCGGGGGGCCGCTGTCCGCTGCTGGCGACCACCCTATTTCCGGCCCGGTGGCGGGAATGCCGCTGCGCCGCGGGAACACCAGGCGGACCGGCCCCGGCAAGCCACGGGACCAAGGTCAACAGGCCCGGGCCCATGGCCCGTTCACGCCCCGGCCGCTGCTCTTCGGCGGCCCGGGAGGCCCCGGCATGAGACGCGTCACAGCGAGGGCCGGGTCGGGGCCTGTCCGCGAGGAGGGAAGCGCGGGTTTCGAGGGACCCGGCCCGGCAGCTGAACGCCGTCGGCCGGGTGGCACGGGCCACCTGGCCGACGGTCGTCCGCGGTGCCTCAGTTGTTGACCACCTGGGTGGTGGTTCGACTGGACGGTGCGTAGCTCACGTCGCCGTTGTAGTTGCCGGTGGCGAGGTGGGTGCCCTTCGGCAGGGGGCTGAACACCGCGCTGGCCCGGCCGTTGACCAGGGACACGGTCTGGGGGTGCGCCCGGCGATGGCGAGGGTGACGGTCCCGGTGGGAGTGCCCGTCCCGGGAGCCACCGCGGTGACCGTCGCGGTGACTTCACCCACGACGGAGGGGTCGGGCGCGGAGCTGACGGCCGTCTGTGTGGGCGCCTGGTAGCCGAAGCCGCCGGCCACGGTCACGCTGCCGCCCGCGGTGGTGATGACGAGGTCGGCCGGACCCGGCGTCCCCGGGGGCGTCACCACCAGCAGCAGGGTGTCGGAGTACGCACGGAAGGACACCGCGGGCAGACCGCCGACGGTGACGGCGGTGACCTGGCTCAGGCCGGTGCCCGTCACCACCAGGGTGGTACCGCCCGCGATCGGCCCGGTGCCCGGGCTGACGCCGGTCACCGACGGCGCCGCGGCATGGGTGTAGAGCAGCCGGTTGCTCACCCCGCCGGTGGTGGTCACGTAGACCGGGACGGTACCGGGCCCCGCGACCGGGGGAGCGGTCACCAGCAGCTGCCCCTCGGAGACCGCGGTGGGGAAGGCGATCGCGTCACCGAAGTGCACCAGCAGCGCGGTGCTCAGGTTGGCGCCCGTCAGCTCCACCACATTGCCCCCGCCGACCGGACCGGCGGAGGGGATGAGCCGCGAAAGACTGGGCCAGTACAGGTAGAGGAAGTACCCCACGCGGGCGCTGCCGTCGGGTGTGGTGACGGTGACCGGAACCGCCCCGCTGCCCGCGGGGGCACCGCGAGGATGGTCCGGTCGTCGAGGACGGAGAAGCCGGCCGCCGGCCGGGTGCCGAAGTACACCGCGGTGGCGCCGGTGAAGTGGCGCCCGACGATCGTCACCAGGGTGCCGCCGCTGTAGGAGCCGTGGTCGGGGAAGATCCCGGACAGGCTCAGCAGTCCGGGTACGTCGGCCGGCCGGCGAGGTAGGCCTGCTGTAGCTGTCCCGGCGTGCCGATCGGCTCCGGTGTGCCGATCAGTCCCGATGCGCCGGGTGGTCCCGATGCGCCGGCCGTCCGGGCCGGCGCGCCGGCCAGGGCGTGCAGCAGCGTGCCGCTGTCGAGCGCCCTCGGCAGGTCCGCGCGGTCCACCGTGGTACGGAGCACCAGGTCGTCCCCGCCCCCCGTGCCACGAGCGGGACCGGGGCGCTCACAGTGGGCACGATCTTGCGGGTGACCGGGTCGATGACGGCGATGCAGTGCCCGTCCCGGTCGGTGATCAGAAAGGGCCCGTTCGGGCGCGCCGGTGTCAGCATGAGACCGCCCTCGCTCGCGTCATGCCTCCGATGACCGCATCGCCGGCTTCCGCATCGACGGTCTCCGCGGGGCGACGCACCACCAAGGGAGGCGGGACGAAGCGGAGCGGGACCGGGCGTGCTCTTCCGGGCGCGTGGCGCGGGCCGGTGAGGTGCGCGGGGCGAACAGCATGCATGACGGCTCCAGACCAGCTCGCGGGCCGGCCGCAGGGGCGCACACGGCGGCGCTGATACGGCCGTTACCGGCATGCCTCAACGGAGGAGCGCGCTCGGCGCCTCGTCATGGCACACGAGACTCCGACGCGGGCAGGACGCCTTCCACTCCCCCGGAAAGGATGGGCGGCCCACCGGAATCGGACGGACCAAGTAACCCATTCCGGTGACGGCGAAGGCAACGCTCCGAGCGCGAGGTCACCCGAAAGGCCGATCGCGCGGCGTGGTGTGTGCCGTTGCCGTTGCCGGTCGCCGAAGCAGTGGCTCCCCCTCGGCCCCGGATACGGCCGAGCGACCGGCAGCCACGCCAACCACGCAGCACAATCAGCCAACCTCACCCGGTCCGCCCACCGAAAGCCCGTCACCACACCAAGGCCACCGAAGGTGACCTGCTCGCCGTCGCCGTCGCCGGCGTCGACGTGCAGGTGCATCATCGGCGGTTCGAGGAGGCCTTCCAGGTGTCCAGGAGTGTCCGCACGGCCGGTGACACCTGCTCTTGCCCTGCTGCGTCTGCCCACAGATAGGCGTCGTGCTCGTCCGGGGAGAGTCGCACGGGCGCGCCGAGGTCGGTCGAGGCGGCGAAGGTGAACTGGCGGGCCCGCTTTCCGGAGCCGGAGGTGTAGTCGAAGTGGCCGAGGTAGCCGTCGATGGAGACCAGAGGCAGGCCGGTCTCCTCCCTCACTTCGCGACGGAGGGCGTCGAGCAGTCCCTCGCCGGGGTCCACGCCGCCGGAGGGGAGTTCCCACAGGCCTCCCATGAAGTCATCGGCGGCACGGCGCATGAGCAGCACGCGGCCGTTGCCGTCGGGGATGACAGCCCCGACGACGTGCTTGGTGATGGCGTCCCGATCCGCGGCCGCCAAGAGGTCGTTGATCAGCTCAGCACGGGGAGCCGGAGTCACAGCACATCCTTGTGGTTGAGGGCGACCTCGGTGATTGATCGCCGCGACGTATGAGTTCGCGAGGGTGCGGTCCTGCTCGTGGTGCCATACCCGGAGCTCCATCTTGCCGCCGTGCGCCAGGCGGGCACCAGGGGAGTCGTCCGCGGCGGGACTCCACAGCCGGCCTTGCGAGTGCGCAAGACCCGAAAGCCGTGCGGTCGCTGTCTAAGACGCCAGTCACCGGGCACCCGCTCGACTGCGCGAGATGCGCGTCGCGGGCTTCGCCACCCGCGTGAGTCACCACTGAGGAGGCGTAGCAATGAGCACGGTGAAGGAAACGGTGGACGTCGAGGTCCCGGTCCACACCGCCTACAACCAGTGGACGCAATTCGAGGAGTTCCCGAAGTTCATGGAGGGTGTCGAGAAGATCACCCAGCTCGACGACGAGCGCAACCGCTGGACCGTCAAAATCGGCGGCGTGCAGCGGGAGTTCGACACCGAGATCATTGACCAGCTCCCGGACAACCGTATCGCCTGGCGGACCACCACCGGCGAGACACAGCAGAAGGGCCTGGTCAGCTTCCAGCGTCTGGATGAGACCCATACCCGGGTGGAGCTGGTGATGGACATCGAGCCTTCGGGCGTGGCGGAGAAGGCCGCCGACGTGTCGGGAACCATCGAACGGCGGGTCAAGGGCGACCTGCGGCGCTTCAAGGAATACATCGAGCACCGAGGCGTCGAATCCGGAGCCTGGCGCGGCCGGATCCAGCCCGGCTGACCCAGTCGCGGGAGACTCCAGGCCGGCCCCTGCGCGCAGGGGCCGGCCCCTCGTGCCGCGATAGCGCGATGACCGGCCGGCTCACCACACTGACGCGGCATCAACCTTGGGGAACCGGCTCTCCAGGAAGCTGCGATGCTCTGATCACGCCTGACCACGGAAAGATCATCTACCCCGTGATCAGCGACTACGGGACGGCACCTAGACTGCCTGCGTCTTCACAGTTGATCGGAGCACGACATGCGTCGCCTCAGTCTCGTCCCCGTCCTCGTGGCAGTCGCCGGCCTGGCACTTGCCGGGTGTGCACAGGACTTCGGCAAAGGCCCTGAAGGCCGGGTCACCGGCAAGACCAAGGACGGGAAGAAGTTCTACTTGGTCGTCGATCCCAAGAAGGAGGGCAAGGAGAAGAAGTTCCGGGTCAGCAAGTACGACTACCACGACTGCTACCGGGGCTCGAAGTACCCCAAGTGCATCGACGATTAACCCGCACAGGCCTTCCTCCTGCTCGGCGGCCCCCGCTCCAGTAGTGCGGTCCCGGACCCGCGGTCCTCGCGATGGTCTGTTCCGCACAGTGAGGAGTTGTTGCCCGGCTCGCCTCCCTTGCGGAGCGGACAAGGCAATGCCGGCTTGCCGGGCCGGGGCGGCCGTGACCGTTTCCGGTGTCTACGCGGCCCGTGACCAGGGCGGCACCAACATCGCGGAGGGCAAAACTCCGCATGTGGTCGTTTACCGCGTCATCACCGAAAAACCATAAAGCTCAGGACAGGTGCGTCCCCGGTCTGTAAGGATCCACCCACCGGCCTACGAACAGTCGATCGAATGTTTTCCGGGTCAGGAGGGCTATCCGCAAGGGGAATCGATGCGCACCTTACGCACCAAGGTGGTTCTCTCCGTCCTGCTGCCCCTCGCCGCCACCACGGCCATGCCCGGCCCGGCCTCCGCAGCAGAGAACAAGACCACGAAGAACGCCGACGAGGGCCATGGACCTCCTCGCCCGCATCCGGACCGTGCTCCCCGTGGACCTGCCGGCGACAGAGTTCTTCGAGGCCGCCCCTGTCGCCGGGCCGGCGGAGCCGGCCGAGCACTACGCCCCGACCTGCTGTTCTTCGGCGAAGCGGGAACCCAGTGCCGCCGCACTTCTTCGTGTGCGACGAGGACCTGGAGGACGAGCTCATCCGCGCCCTGGGCGTGGCACGGGTGACCGAACTCATCCAGCAGCAGGGCGACCTGCGCCCCCTGCGGATCTTCCTGTCGCAGCCCGCGCAGCGGGGCCGCAGCCCGCATCAGCAACTGCGGCGGTTTCTCGGCACCAAGAAAGGACGCAAGGTCCACTACGGCCGCGTGCTGGTCGACGCACTCCCACACGAACACGTCCCCACGCCGCTGGCGGACCTGCTCGACTTCATCTGACCTCGCCTCGACGGCAGACGGCCGGCTCACAACGAGCGGCCGCCCGGCGGCGCGCCCACGAGCGCCACCCACCTACCACCACGATCAACCGGCCCGCCCCACTCAAGGAATCACAGCCCCGTCATGCCCTCAACGCACTCCACCCCTGTGCCCAGCAACGGCCCGTCATCAGGATGCCCCGTGCCCGTATCGTCGCCTGCCTCGACCGACAGGACCGCAAAAGCCGCACTGGAGATCATCGCCGAGGTACTCGGCGTTCCCGAGCCTGACGGGACCCAAAGCTTCTACGACTTCGAGGCAACCTCCCTGCAGGCCATACGGATCTGCGCCCGACTCAGCAAGGACCTGAACTTACACGCCATCCCCGAGGACCTGTTCGAGGCGGACACCCTCATCGATTTCACCGCCGGGCTCGCCCCGGACCCGGGCAACCCAGCGACACCCGTCGCTCAACGGATACCTTCCGCCCCGTGTTCCCTCCACGCCGCCGTCGCCCACCAGGCGCGTCTGCGTCCCACCGCCCTCGCCCTGATCTGCGGGAACGAACGCGTCGACTACGCCACCCTCGACGCCGCATCGGACACCTACGCCAGGGAGCTGGCCGAGGCCGGAGTGCAGCCCGGCTCCGTCGTACCGGTCCTGCTGCCCCGCTCACCCCGACTCGTCGCGGTGCTGCTGGCCGTCCTCAAGTGCGGCGCCTCCTACGCCGCCTTGGACCGGCGCTGGCCCGCCCAGCGGATCCACGACATCGTCTCCCGTTTGCGTGCCCCCCTGACGGTGGCCGAAGGCGGCATGCCGCAGGCGTGGGCCCCGCCCGCCGAAAGCCTGGAACAGGCAGCGGCCCGGCGCATCGCCCCGCCCGATGTGACCGTCGCCCCGGGCGACCCCGCCGTGGTCTTCTTCACCTCCGGTACCACCGGCGTCCCCAAGGGCGTCCTTTCGCCCCACCGCGCGACCACCCGCCTCTTTCCTTCCCACGGTGGCTCGTTCGCGGACTTCGGCCCCGGGCGAGTGGTCCTGCAAGCGGCTCCGGCCCCCTGGGACGCCTGCAGCCTGGAGCTGTGGGGCCCGCTGACGAGCGGCGGCACCTGCGCCATCGCTCCTTCCGACTACCTTCTCCCGGACGCCCTCACCGGTCTGGTCGCCAGGGCCGGCGTGGACACCGTGTGGCTGACCTCGTCCCTGTTCAACCTCTTCGTGGACGAGGACTCCCCGGACCGCCCCTGCTTCGCCGGGATCCGGCAGGTCCTGACCGGCGGCGAACGGATCTCGCCCGCGCACGCCGGCCGCTTCCTGGCCCGCTACCCGGACACCGTACTGATCAACGGCTACGGACCGGTGGAAAGCTGCGTATTCGCCACCACCCACCAAGTCACCGCCGCCGACTGCACCCGCGACAAGGACATCCCCGTTGGCCTGCCGGTGCCGGGCACGACCGTGCACATCCTCAACGGCGACCACCCAGCCACACCCGGCGAGCCAGGAGAAATCTGCCTGGCCGGCGACGGCCTGGCCCTCGGCTACCTGGGCGACACGGAGGCCACCGCCACGTCCTTCGTCACCCTCCCCCTCGACGGTTCCCCCGTACGCCTCTACCGGACCGGCGACCTGGGCACTCTGGACCCGACGGGACGCTGTCTTTCCACGGCCGGACCGACCGGCAGGTGAAGATCGCCGGCCACCGCGTGGAACCGGACGAGATCGAGACCGCCGCACGCCAAGTCCCCGGCGTCTGCCAGGCAGCCGTCATCCCCGTCCCGGCGCCGACAGGCGGCTACGCACACCTTGCGCTGTTCTACACCTCGAAGGACCGAGACGATCCCTCCCACCCGGCCGTGGTGCGTCGTGCCCTGGCCACCAGGCTCCCCGCCCCTCTGGTACCCCGCACCGTCCGGCGCTGCACGTCCCTGCCCACCACGGACAACGGCAAGCTCGACCGCCGCGCCCTGCCCGCCTGGCTCTGACCGAGGACCGCTCGCCATGCCGCACACCCTCCCCAGCTACCCCATGTCCTGCGAACAGGAGTCGATCTGGCTCAACGACCAGTTCCAGGAGGGGACCTCCCGCTACCTGGAGTCCTGGACGTACCGGCTGCGCGGCGCCCGCGTCGTGCCGGCCGCCGTGCAAGCCGCGCTGGACGGCATCGTCGCGCGGCACGAGGCCCTGCGCAGCCGCCTGCATCTCGTCGACGGAGAGCCGCGCCAGACCGTGCTCCCGCCGGGCCCGGTCGAGCTGGAGATCCGTCGCCTCGCCCCCGGGCAGCTGCCGGCCGCACTGACCGAAGCAGCCGCCCGGCCGGTCGCTCTGAACCGACCGCCGCTGCTGCGGGCGACCCTGCTCCAGCTGGACACCCACAAGAGCAGCGACGCCGTCCTGGTCGTGGCCATCCACCATGCGGTGGTCGACGGCTGGTGCTGGAGTCTGCTGGACACCGAATTCAGCGCCCTTTACCGGGCCGCCCTGGACGGCTCCGACCCCGGCCTGCCCGAGCTGCCCGTGCAGTTCGGTCCGTACGTCCAGGAACGCCCCGACCCCACCCGGGCCTCCCTGGAGCACTGGCGCCGCGCGTTGGCCGGAGCACCGCAGGAGTCCTCGTTCCCCGCAGACCGGCCGCGGCCTGCCGTGCTGGGCACCGGCGGCGACCGCGTGGAGTTCACCCTGGAGCCCGGCCTGGTCACAGGTGTGCGAGCACTGGCCCGCCGGGCCCGGGCCACCCCCTTCGCCGTGCTGGCCACCGCCCTGGGCGCGCTGCTGGCCCGGTCGTCGGGCCGGCAGGACGTAGTCATCGGTACCCCCGTCTCCCGGCGGGACGACGAACGCCTTGAGCCGATGCTGGCCTGCCTCACCGATGTCATGCCGCTGCGCCAGCACCTCGACCCCACCGCATCCTTCGCCGAGCTCACTGCCCGGACCAAGGCCGCGGTGTGGGCCGCCGTCCGGCACCGCGACGTTCCCTACACCCGCTTGGTCCGCGACCTGAAGGTGGAGCGGTCCACCGGCCGCTTCCCGCTCTTCCAGGTGGTGTTCGGTCTCGACGACGCGCCCGCCCCGGCCCTGGCCCTGCCCGGCGTCACGGCTGAGCGGCTATACGTGCACCGGGGCACGGCAAAGTACGACGTCTTCCTCCACATGGTTCCCGAGGCGGGCGGCCTCCACGGCTACTGGGAGTTCTCCACCGACCTCTTCGACCGCATCACCGCCGAGCGGCTCACCGCACGCCTGACAGCGCTGCTGACCGCCGCCGTGTCCCACCCCGACCGGTCACTGGCCGAGCTGGACATCCTTCCTCCCGAGGAGCACGCCCTCCTCCAACAGTGGACGCACGGTCCGGAGCCGACCGGCGACCGCCCGCTCGCCCACGAGATCGTCGCCGCTCAGGCACGCCGCACCCCCCACGCCCCCGCGGTCGTCCACCGGGACCGGATGCTCACCTACGCCCAACTGGAAACGGCTGCCGCCAACGTCGCCGCCCATCTCGTGACCCGGGGCGCGGCGCGACAACCCGTCGGGATCTGTCTGCGCCGCTCGCCGGAACTGGCCGTCGCCGTACTGGGCGTGCTCAAGGCGGGCGGCTCCTACCTGCCGCTCGACCCCGACTACCCGGCCGACCGCCTCGCCTTCATGGCCGCCGACAGTGGGATCAAGACCGTACTGACCCAGCGCGACCTGGTGGGCCTGGTGGACGCCGAGCCCGTCGTGGTGGACGACCTTCCGCCCGCCCCCGCCGTACCGCTGCCCGCGGCGAGCCCGGACGACCTCGGCTACCTGATCTACACCTCCGGATCGACCGGCCGGCCCAAGGGCGTGGCCATGCCGCACCGCGCTCTGGCCAACCTGCTGGCCTGGCAGCGCGCCCGGTCCGCCGCAGGCACCGGCACCCGCACCCTGCAGTTCGCCCCGCTCAGCTTCGACGTGGCCTTCCAGGAACTGTTCAGCACCTGGACGACCGGCGGAGCCCTGGTCATGGTCGACGACGAAATCCGCCGCGACCCCGCCCGCCTCCTCGACCTCCTCGCGGCCCAGGGGGTGGAGCGGCTCTTCCTGCCGTTCGTCGCCCTGCAGCAACTCGCCGAGTACGCCTGCGCCACCGGCCGGACCCTGCCGCAGCTGCGCGAGGTGGCCACCGCGGGCGAGCAGCTCTTCGCCACCCCGGCCTTGCGGGAGTTCTTCCGGTCGCGCGCGCCCAGCGCAGTGCTGGACAACCACTACGGCCCCTCCGAGACCCACGTCGTCGTCGCCGAGCGTCTCGCGAAGAACCCAGCCTCCTGGCCGGACCTGCCCTCCATCGGCCGCCCGATCGCAGGCGCGCAGATACTCGTCCTCGACGAAGCGCTGCGCCCGGTCCCACCCGGTACGACGGGCGAACTGTGCGTCGCAGGACCCGTACTGGCCGACGGCTACCTCGGCCGCCCCGACCTGACCGCCGAGAAATTCGTCCTGCGCGGCGGCTCGCGGCTCTACCGCACCGGCGACCTCGTTCGGCACCTCCCCGACGGCCGGCTCCAGTACCTGGGGCGGGGGGACGACCAGGTCAAGATCCGCGGTCATCGGGTGGAGACCGGCGAAATCGAGGCCGTCCTGCGGGCGTTGCCCGCGGTGACCGATGCCGCCGTGGTGGCGCAGGAGTCCCCCTTCGGGCGCCGCCTGGTCGCCCACTACCTCACGACCGCGGACGACGCAGCCGCTCCACACCCCACCGCAGTGCGAAAGGCGCTGGCCGAACGCCTCCCCGAGTACATGGTCCCGGCCGCCGTGCTGAAGCTGGAGAGCTTTCCCCTGACCCCCAGCGGCAAGCTGGACCGGGCCGCCCTGCCCCGCCCGGAGCAACTGGACACCCAGTCCTCCACACCCTTTGCCGCGCCCGCCACCCCTGCCGAGCGTCGGATCGCCCGGATCTGGAGCGAACTGCTGGACATCACCCGCATCGGCGTCCGGGACGACTTCTTCGCCCTGGGCGGCCACTCCCTGCTGGCCACCCGGCTCGTCCTCAGGATCCGCGAGGAACTGGGCGTGCGGATCCCGCCCGGCGCGGTCTCCGCGTCCGCGACGGTTGCCTCCCTGGCCGCCCTGGTCGACGGGGACGACGTCACAGAGGCCTTCGACCTGCCCGCCGAGGTCGACCTGCCCGCCGACATCGTCCCGGCGCCGAAGACGGCCCCGGCGGCGCAAGCCCCGGCACATGTCCTGCTCACCGGAGCCACCGGCTTCCTCGGCGCCTTCACCCTGCGCGCCCTGTTGAACCGCACCGACGCCACCGTGCACTGCCTGGTCCGCGGCACCGACCCGGAGCACGCCGCGAAGCGGCTGCGCAGCGCCCTGGAGACCTACGGGCTGTGGGACGAGCGCTGCGCTCATCGGGTCACCGTGGTTCACGGTGATCTTGCCCGGCCGTCGCTGGGCCTGTCCGAGGACGCCTTCGACCACCTCGCCCGCACCGTGGACGCGGTGCACCACGTGGGGGCGGCGGTCAACCTCGTCTCCTCGTACGGACAGCTCAAGGCAGCAACCGTCGACGGCACCACCGAGATCCTCCGGCTGGCCGCGCGCCACCGCACCGTCCCGGTCCACCACGTCTCCACCGTGGGCGTGTACGCCGGCAGGTCCCCGCACCCGATCGGCCCGGAGCACCCGACAGGGCCACCCGAAGCGCTGGAGCACGGGTACACCCAAAGCAAATGGGTCGCCGAAGGGCTCGTCGAACAAGCCCGCCGGCGAGGACTGCCCGTCACGATGTACCGGCCGACCCGCATCGCCGGCCACAGCCGCACCGGCGCCTGCCAGACAAGTGACTACCTGTGGCTGATGCTCAAGGGCTGCATCCAGGCCCGGACCGCACCCGCCCAGGTCGACACCGCCTTCGACCTGGCACCGGTGGACTACGTCGCTGATGCCATGGTGGCTCTGTCCCTGCTCCCAGGCACCACCGGCCGGACCTTCCACCTCGCCGCAGGCCGCCCGCTGCGCCTGGAGACGACGCTGGACTGGCTGCGAACCATGGGGTACCACCTGCCCGAGGTCTCCCCGCAAGCGTGGCTGGACCGGATCGGCGCGAACCCCGGCAACGCGGCGTTCCCGCTCCTGGGCACGCTGGCCGCGGAACTGACCGGCGGCGGATCGGAGGGCAGCCTGGCCTTCGACCCCACCGCCACCGACGCCGCGCTGGCCCCAACGGGCATAGTGCGCCCCGAGATCGACCGGGAGCTGTTCGGCCGTTGCGTCGCCTACTTCACCGCAACAGGATGGCTCCCGGAACCCGGCGCAGCGCCGCCCCCGCCCGCCTCCGCTCCAGCCGGCCCGTTGGTGGACCTTCCGCGGGAGCCCGGCACCCACCCGGCAGGAGAGGCCTGATGACAGCTGCCACCGGCCGCGATGCCGACGATGTCCGCATCTCCCTCGCGAACTCGTTGAGGCCGGTGACGCCCAAGGCATCGAGGACAGGAGCAGACCGACACGGAACGGCCGGAGGTACATCAGCGCTTCCGCCCGGCATGGACCGGGATCACTTCCACGAGACCCAGTAGGCTCAGTCCGTTTCGGGCTCTCGGAATCCCACCACGGCCGCGCCGTGCTCGTGAGCCCACTCAGTCAGCACGGCGATCGGCTTCACCAGCGTCCGGCCCAGGTCTGTCAGCACGTACTCGACCTTCCCGGCCTCGGCGTGGCGGTCGACCAGACCGTACCCCTGCAGCCGCCGCAGCGTCTGGGTCAGCACTTTCCGCGAGATGCCGCCGATCAGGTCGACCAACTCGCCGTGCCTGCACGGTTTGCGGCTCAACGCGAACAGCACGACCACCGCCCATTTGTCGGCGATGATCTCGATCGCCAGCCGAGCCGGGCAGTCGGCGAGGAAGACGCTGCCGGAGTACTCACGCATGCCCCGACGGTAGCCCACTGCCAGGAACCTGGAGGTACCCACCGCCTCAGTAGCGTCGACGGCGGAAGCCAACGAGCAGGGGAACCGAATGAGAGCAGTAACCGGCTGGCCGGGCGGGCGGAAGGTCGTCGCGCTGGTCACCGTCGCGTTGGAACTGTGGTCACCAGGGCACTGGCCCGCCTACGCGCCGATGGCCGCGGCGTGGCCGCTGCCCGGCATCGACGACACACACAGCACCTCCTGGGCGGACTACGGCGTCACCACCGGCATCTGGCGGCTGCTCGACGTCCTCGGTGACCTGCCCGCCACCGTCGGCGTCAATGGACTGGTCGCCGAGCGGTACCCCGAGACCGTCATGGCCGTGCACGAGGCGGGTCACGAGATCGCCGCACACTCCTGGGCTCAGGACGTGGTGCCCGCGCTCCTCGATGCCGATGCCGAGCGGACCGACATCCGTCGCTGCACCGCCCTCCTTGGCCAAGTCACCGGCGTTCGCCCGACGGGGTGGATGAGCCCACGCGCCACCGGTTCCAGGCACACTGACGACCTGCTCGCCGAGGCCGGCTACCGCTGGACCGGCGACCACGGCGACCATGACCTCCCGCAGGTCCTGTCCACCGCTCACGGTCCGCTGGTCTCCCTCATGCACAGCGACCACTCCGACGTCCGCGACGCTGCGGCCGGCCCGTACACCTACCGCGACCTGCACCGTGAGCTACTGAACCAGCTGCTCGCCGAGGCCGGCCCAGGCGCCGCCTGACCATCCACGCCCACGTCGCAGGCCGACCGCTCCTCGCGGGCATGGTCGGCCAGATCCTCGACCACATCCGCGAGTCCGGCGACGTCTGGGTTGCCACCCACGCCCAGGTGGCCGAACACGTCCTGACACAGGGAAGAACGCCATGACCCACGTCCTCGTCGTCGGCGGCACCGGGGCCATGGGCAGCCACGTGATCCAACACCTGTTGGCCACCACCGACGCCACCATCACCGTCCCCAGCCGCCACCCGGAGTCCGCTCACGCCACCGAACTCGCCGCCCTCGCGCCCGACCGCGTGCGACTGGTCCGTTCCGACTCGGCGGCCCTCGAGGGCCTGATCGGGCAGGCCGACCGCGTGTTCGCCAACACCGACTTCTTCGCGACGGGCAGCGCCGTGGGCGAGTATCAGCAAGGACTGCACTTGCTGGCCGCCGCGGAGCGGGCCGGCGTGGAGCGTTTCATCTGGTCCTCGTTGGACAGCGCGGTGTCCCTGACCGGCAACCCCGTCCCGCACTTCGACAGCAAAGCCGCAGTCGCAGCCCACATCGACCTGATGCGGTCGGAGGAAATGCTCCGCAAGGAGACCGACGGCTGGTACACGGACCACGTCTCGGTGCTGACCACGGCGCCGTACTTCGAGAACCTGCGAGACCGACTCACCCCCCGGCCGAACGGCAGGGGCGGCCTGACCTTCCATCTCCCCCCCGAGACCGGGACATCGACCTCCTGCGCCGTCTGCACCCCGACCTGATGGCCTTCAAGGACTGGCTGCACCACACCGGATGGACGGCATGACCACCACCACGTCAACTCCGAACGCAGACACACGGAACAGGGCTCGTCGCTGCGGACCGGGATCGACGCCGGCCTGAGACGGGCAAACCCGCTGTGACACCCACCAAGGTCCATCCGAGGAAGGTTCATGGGGCGGGGAGAGCTCACGGACGAGCAGTGGGCGGCGCTGGAGCCGTTGTTGCCGGAACGAGGGCGAGGCGGCCGCCCCTCTGGCCTCGGCGGCAGCTGATCGACGGCCGCCGCCCCGGCACGGGTCGGGACATCGCAGGACCGCCGGCGAGTGCCACGGGACGTGCCGATCCCGGGAACCGGGCCTGGGCCTGTCGCGTCCTTCACTCCATGTTTGGATCTTGGAAGGACATCGACGAGTTCCTCAGCGATCTCTCGAGCGTCTTGTACGACCACCCCTGCGGTGACCCGCACGAACCGATCGAGCGATGCGTCGAGGAGCTCGAAGCCGACCTCGGCAGCGAGGCGACCGTTTACTGGGTGCTCGGGGTCGTCGCTTCTCTGCCGTGGATGCACTGGTACGACGAGCGGGGGCTCAGGCCGCGCGCGGACGCGGCACTGGCGAAGGCAGGGGCCGAGTTGCGCCGGCACGTGCATGCCTGTGGGCACGACACGCACCCGTGCGTGGACGACGAGCCGCTCCAGGTCCCGACCGACCTGCTGGGCCTCATGTCCTACACCCAGGAAATGGACGACTGGCAACCCGATCCCGATGTCCCGGACGACGAACCTCCGCACGACTCCGACTTCGCCGAAGCGATGCGCTGCCCCCGCAACCTGATCGCCGTCGTCGAACTGGCAGATCGGATCGCGTGACCTTGTCTGCTGATACGCGGTATTCGGCGAACCAGTGATTCAGTGCACCAACGCGAACTCCTGGTCCGCGCCCGAGTTCTTCGCGCTGAATTTCTTGTCGCGCACTCCCTGAAGACTGCCGAATGTCTCTCGGATCTCGCGCCACGCGCACACGTCAAGCCATCCGAGCACCCTGAACCGACGCGCCGCTCGGCACGCAACCAGAGCCAGAGACCGATGCCGTCGTGTTCGACGTGCTCGACACGCTTGGCAGGGTCCAGCAAGAAGCGTGAACGGCAGTACGAGCACATCACGGAGCAGGCCGAGGAGCGTGGCACTTCGCAGAAGCGGGCCAAGGAGATCGCCGCCCGCATGGTGAACAAGGCTCAGCTGTGCCGAGCGGTCGGCCGTTGAACCTCGGCCCCGCGTGGACGGGACGCACGCCGGACGCAGCTCGATGCCTGGAGAGAGGCAGCAGGCTGCGTCCGGCAGCTGAGGGTTGTGCGGTCAGTCGTCGGCCAGCATCGCTTCCCGCAGGTGTGCGCAGATGCGGGTGATGAGGCGGGAGACATGCATCTGGGAGAGGCCGAGCTCTTTGCCGATCTCGGTCTGGGTCATCTCGGCGCCGAAGCGGAGCTCGAGGAGGATGCGCTCGCGCTCGTCGAGCTCGGCCAGGTGCGGCTTGAGGGCCTGGATGTTCTCGGCCAGCACGAGGGCGGGATCGTCGGTGCCGACGAGATCGGCGACGGTTCCCGTCTGCTGTGGGGGCCCGGAGGTCTGTAGGGGCCGCTCGATGATTGCCGTTGTCTCCGCCCTCGACCTGGCCGGAACCGCATGCTGATGGGCCGGTGGCCGCCGCGTTCCTGTGGGGAGCCGCGATCGGCCACGTCTACCAGTGGTTCGCCCACGGCGACCACGCCGCCGGAAACACGGGTGGCACCCTCGCCAACGACGTTCTGATTCCCGCCGTGATGATCGCCTTGGCCGCCCGGGATGTCCGCCGCGCCGGCTCGGGCCGCGGCCCCACCGTCCGCCCGGCCGCCTGACACGGCGGCGAGGGGCCGTCGCCCGGCGGATCCGCGGCGAGGGGCCGGCCGCACGAAGCGCAGACGTGGTGGGCTGACTGCGAGTCAGTACCCCATGTTCAAACGTCTGATGTTTGTATAGAGTGCTGCCATGAAACGCATCAGCGCACCACGGCGGACCGCCAGCCTCTCCGCTCAGCTCGTTGACAGTCTCCGCTCCCACATCGAGTCCGGCGGGTGGCCGGTGGGGACGCGGATCCCGCCGGAACAGGTCCTCATCGAAGAACTCGGCGTCGGACGCAGCACCCTGCGGGAGGCGATCGGTGCGCTGGTGCACCTGGGTCTGCTGGAGCCCCGAGCCGGCGACGGCACCTACGTCCGCTCATCGAGCGAGCTGCAGTCGGTCATGGTGCGGCGGGCGAGCTCCGCGCGGCGGGACAACGTGCTGGAGCTGCGGAGCGTTCTGGAGGAGTACGCCTCCCAAGCCGCGGCCCTGCGCCGCGACGAGAGTCAGTTGCAGCAGCTGCGGGAGCTCCTGACCGACGCCGACGCGGCCTGCGCCGATGAGGACACGTCCGCGGCCACGAACGTCGACGCGCTGTTCCACCGGGCCGTTGTCCAGGCGAGCGGCAACGACCTGCTGATCGAGGTGTACGACTACCTCGGCACGGCGCTCACCTCGTCCCTGGGGGGCCTGCCCTGGGACGCCGTCCATGCCGAGGAGCACGCCCGCCTGCACCGCCGGCTCGTCGACGCGATCGAGGCCCGGGACGCGGGCGGCGCCCGTGCCGCGGCGGCCGCGATCGTCCAGCTCACCCGCGGCCACGAGACCGGCACACCACGAGCCGCGGAGGACCGGTGAGTGCGCGGCCGGCCTCCGCCGTACCGGCTGTCCTGGGCATTGCCACGGCGGTCGCCGGATACGGCGCGGGCCGGGACCGCCGGCTGCGTGCGCCCTCCCGCTGACACGAACACCCTGCCCACACGGCAACGCCCCCACCCGAACGGGCTTTCACGGCCGAAAAGGAGACCACTCGTGTCCCACTCCCGACCCTCCGCCGCCGAACTCAACGCACGTACCGACCGGCTAAACGCCCACCTGTCCGCGACCGACGCGCAGTTCCGTGACACCGCGCCCCTGGAAGCCGTCACCGAGGCGATCCGGCGGCCCGGACTGCCGCTCGCCGCCCTGGTGGCCACGGTGATGAAGGGGTACGCCGACCGTCCCGCCCTGGGCGAGCGTGCCACCGAGCCGGTCACCGACCCGGAGACAGGCCGGACCACGCTGCGCCTGCTGAAGCGGTTCGACACGCTCACCTACGGCGAACTCTGGGAACGGGTGGGCGCGGTGGCCTCCGAGTGGCGGCACCACCCCGAACACGCGATGGGACCGGGTGACCTCGTCGCCGTTCTCGGGTCCACGAGCTCCGAGTACACCGTGGTGGAGCTGGCCTGCATCCGCTCCGGCATGATGTCCGTTCCCCTCCAGGCCGGTACCTCGGCGTTACACCTGGCCCCCATCGTCGAGCAGACCGGACCGCGCCTGCTCGTGGCGCACGTCGACCACGTGGCGGTCGCGATCGACATAGCGGCGAACGCCCCCTCGCTGGGCCGGATCATCCTCATCGGCCATCACTCCGAGATCACCGCCCACCAGGAGGAGCTGGACTCCGCGCGCGGCCGGCTCGCGGCGCAGGACCGAGGCGTCACCCTGGACACACTGGCATCGGTCATCGACCGGGGAAGGACGCTGCCGTCGCTCCCCGAGGTTCCCGACGGGTCGGCAGCCGACGCGCTCAGCGCACTGATCTACACCTCGGGCAGTTCCGGCACCCCCAAGGGCGCCATGTACACCGAGCGCCTGGTCAGGCACTTCTGGATCGATTTCGTACCCGGCCAAGCGGTTCGGCCCTCCATCGTGCTGAACTACCTGCCCTTGAGCCACATGATGGGCAGGGGCGTACTGTTCAGCACGCTCGCCAAGGGAGGCCTCGCCTGCTTCACGGCGTCCAGCGACCTGTCGACGCTCTTCGAAGACCTCTCGCTGGTCCGACCCACCGAGTTCCTTATGGTTCCCCGCATCTCCGACATGCTCTTCCAGTACTACCGGGCCGAGTTGTCCCGCCGGACCGAGCCGGACGGCGATGCAGCCGAGCAGGTGAGGGAGGAGCTGCGGGAGAAGGTCATGGGCGGCCGCCTCCTGTGGGCCGTCACCGCCTCCGCTCCACCGAGCGACGAGCTGACGGCGTTCGTCGAGAACTGCCTCCACGTCAGGCTGTCCGACGGCTACGGGTCGACGGAAGCCGGCATCGTCTCCCTCGACGGCCAGGTGCTGCGCCCGCCGGTGACCGACCACAAGCTGGCCGACGTACCCGAGCTGGGATACTTCGCGACCGACTCACCGCACCCCAGGGGCGAACTGCTGATCAGGTCCGAGCGGCTCGTCCCCGGCTACTTCCGGCGCCCGGACGCCACCGCCGAGGCCTTCGACGAGGATGGCTTCTACCGCACGGGCGACATCATGGCCCGCGTCGGCCCCGACACGCTGAGGTACGTCGACCGCCGCTCCAACGTCCTCAAGCTGTCACAGGGCGAATTCGTCACGGTCTCCCGCCTGGAGGCGCTCTTCAGCGCCAGTCCGGTCGTCCGGCAGATCTTCCTCTACGGCAACAGCGCCCGCGCCTACCTGCTCGCGGTCGTCGTGCCGACGCAGGACGCCCTCGACCGCGCCGACGGGGACCCCCGGCGCATCAGGCCGGTCCTGCGGGAGTCCCTGCAGCAACTCGCCACCGAGGCGGGACTGAACTCCTACGAGATCCCCAGGGACTTCCTCATCGAGAGCGAGCCGTTCACCCAGGAGAACGGACTGCTCTCCGGAATGCGCAAACCGCTGCGGCCCGCCCTGACGAAGCGTTACGGCGAGCACCTCGAAGCGCTGTACACCGAATTGACCGACCGCGAGGCCGACGAACTGCGGGCACTGCGCCGGCTCGGCCCCGACCAGCCCGTACCGGAGACCGTGCTCCGGGCCGCACAGGCGCTCCTCGGGCAGCGGAACGGCGACCTGGAGCCCGACGCACGCTTCCTCGACCTCGGCGGTGACAGCCTGACCGCACTGTCCTTCTCCCAGCTGCTGAAGGAGATCTACCGCGTCGATGTTCCTGTCGACGTGGTCATCAACCCGGTCAACACGCTGCGACGGGTGGCCGACCACATCGAGCGGGCGCTCGCGTCGGAACACCGCCGCCCTACCGCCGACAGCCTCCACGGCCCTGACGCGACGCGACTCGACGCGGCCGACCTACGGCTGGACGCGTTCCTCGACGCACGGGCCATCGGGCGGGCCGAACGGCCGGCCGGTCCGCTGCCCGAGGCCCGGACCGTGCTGCTGACCGGCGCCAACGGCTACCTGGGCCGTTTTCTGTGTCTCGAATGGCTGGAGCGCGTGGCGCAGCGCGGTGGCACGGTGGTGTGCGTGGTCCGCGGCTCCTCCGCCGAGACGGCCCGGGCACGGCTGGAGGCGGCCTTCGACAGCGGCGACCCGGAACTCATGGAGCGCTACCACGACCTCGCCGCCCGGCATCTGCACATGATCGCCGGCGACATCGGGGAACCGAACCTCGGCCTCGACGACAGGACTTGGCAGTGGCTGGCCGACACCGTCGACCTGATCGTCCACCCGGCGGCACTGGTCAACCATGTCCTGCCCTATGACCAGTTGTTCGGTCCCAACGTACGGGGAACAGCCGAACTGATCAGGCTCGCGGTCACCTCCCGAATCAAGCAGTTCACCTACCTGTCGACGGTCGCCGTCGTCTTCGGGAACGAGTCAGCGGCCGACGAGTCGGCGGACATCCGCACCGCCTGCCGGACACGCGTCCTCGAAGGTGACTACGCCGACGGTTACGCGGCCAGCAAATGGGCCGGCGAGGTGCTGCTGCACGAGGCGCACGAAAGGTTCGGGCTGCCGGTCGCAGTCTTCCGCTCGAACCTGATCCTCGCGCACCCGCGCTACCGCGGCCAGCTCAACATCCCGGACGTCTTCACCCGCCTCCTGCTGAGCCTGCTGGCGACAGGCATCGCACCCGGCAGCTTCTACGCCCGCGACACGGGGGACGGCAGCGCACACTACGACGCACTCCCCGTGGACTTCACCGCGCGGGCGATCACCTCGCTGGGTGACGACGCACGAGAGGGCCACCGGACCTACAACGTGGTCAACCCGCACGAGGACGGCATCTCCCTCGACACGTTCGTCGACTGGCTGATGGCAGCCGGGCACCCCCTGACCCGCGTCCAGGACCACGCAGAGTGGCTCGACCGTTTCGAGACCGCCCTGCGGGGCCTGCCCGACCACCAGAAGCAACATTCGCTGCTTCCTCTGCTGCACGCCTTCGCCGAGCCGCAGAAGTCACTGCCCGGGTCCGCCCTGCCGGCGGAACGGTTCCGTGCGGCGGTACGGGCCGCAGCCCTCGACGAGGAGAACGACATCCCTCGTCTGTCACCGGCCCTGATCACCAAGTATGTGGCTGACCTCCGGGCGCAGTACCTGATTTGACGCGCGCCTGTGCGTCGGCGGACGGCATCGTCACGCTGCCTCCGGGCCAGCGGCGCCGGTGAGGAAGACCGGCCGGCCGGTCTCGGTCCGCACAGTGCGGTCCGGGGTGTGGTGCCGGCCGACCAGGTGGTGCTCGCGGAGCGGGCCGTCGACCGCGAAGGCGTGGCGCGCGACGTGGGCAGCCGGCGCGCCGTAGGCGCGGTCGGCCTCGGAGGGCGGTCCGCAGTGCTCGAGCACGGCCGGCTCCACCGGCAGCACGAGCAGCGGTTCGGCCCGGCCGACCGGCCGGAGGGGGCCTCGGGACTGATGGGCCGCATGTTGAGGTGTCGCGTATTCGGTGGATGACTCCCGTTACTGATTACTGATTGCTGTGGGTCGTCACCGGGGTGATCACCCACTCCGGCTGACCCGCCTGGTGGGTCCCGTGGTCACGCCAGGGTGTCGAGCGCTTCCTCGGCCAGGCCGGTCAGATACCGGGGGCAGCCCCAGGCCTCGGCGCCCCGGGCTTCCTCCGGGGCGGCGAACTCAGCCGGCGCGTAGAGGTGGTTGAGGTGCGTCTGGAAGTCCGGGTAGGCGGGCGGATGGGCCTCGCCGTGCGCACACACCGCGTCGGGCGCGGCGGTCCGGACGCCGACGAGCACCTCCCGGATCTCCTCGCCGACGTCCGGCGCCAGTTCGACGGCCTCCGCGCACCACAGGACCAGGAGCAGCAGCACCAGACGCTCCCGCGGGCTGTCGTCCCCGGTGGCCGCGTACCGCCGCGCGGCCCAGCGCACGGCGTTCTCGGCCTCCCAGGACTTGTCGTACTCCGCCGCGTCGAAGCAGTGCGTGAGCGCGCCGATGTCGAGCCGTCCGTCGGCGCGGGTGTACGTGCCGTCCAGGAGACGGTCGTCCCGGGTGGCGACGAGCGAGTCCCGCGCGTAGCGCAGATTGCTCAGTGCCTCCTCGGCGAGGCCGCGCAGGAAGCCGTGGCACAGCCACCCCTTCAGGAGCTCGTCGGCGCTCCATGCCCGGAGCTCGGCCCGGCCGCCGGGACTGCGCAGGAAGTAGCCGGTCATGGCGTCGCCGCTCGGGTCGCCGGACGGCTTCGGGTGCTCGGCGGCGGTGTGCGGGCAGGAGGTGCCGCGCAGGAGTGGCAGCGCCGCCTCCAGGCCCGTGATCATGTCGTCCAGCACGGGCTGCTCGGTGATCAAGCCGGAGGCCGCGTACCACTGGCTCGCGTGCAGGGTGACGACATACCCGGCGAGCACCCCCTTCGTCGGATGGCGGGGGAGGGCGCCGGCCTGGAAGGACAGCTCCTCGCCGGGGTCGCCGTAGGGATAGCCGTTGAGCAGCGACGACAGCCTGCTCAGGCTGCTGGTGTGGGCGGCGGGGATCCGCTCGGGGAGGCCGCCCACCGTGAACGGGTCGAGGACGTCGGCGGTGAGCCGGGCGAAGCCGGCCACGTTGGCCGGGCAGCGCCAGGTGTCGCCCTCGGGCGCCGGGCCTACCAGGCTCTTCAGCTCGGGCCCGGCCAGCCACACCTCGTCCGCCAGGAGTTCCTTCAAGGCGTCCTCATACGGGTGGGAGGTATGGGGGCACGGCATTTCCTTCAAGGCCCGGTCGACGGCGAGCAGCGCGTCCAGCGCACTCCGGGCAGCCTCCGGTCCCGGCCGCCAGGCGAGGTAGCCGGCCATCCGTACCAGCCCGAACGTCCACAGATGCGCCTGCTCGCCACCAGGGTCGGCGAGCAGGTGGCGGGCGCAGTCCCGTACGAGCGGATCCGCTGCGGCACCGTCCGAGGCCGCCGAGACGCGCCCCCATGCCTCAATGAGCCGCTGGTTCCGGGCGGCAGGAGTATCGATCATGTCTGTGATGGGTCCACCTTGCCGCTGGTCGGCTCTGTATACGCGTCTGCTCGGTCGCTCAATGCTCAAGGCCCCGGGGAGCGGGCCACTGCCGGACATCGTCCCAGCCTCGCGCTATGGGCCGGCCAGTGGGGGCAGGCTCGTCGACACCGTTCGCCAGGCAGCGCGTCATGCGGCCAGCGTGGCCGCTGAGCTTGGCCAACGGTATGCGGCAGCGCTCCATCGGACGGGGCGCGCCCTCGTTCCACAGGCCGGTCGCCCTCGACGCGGAGGCCTGCCAAACCGTCGCAGCCGAGGGCCCCTCGTCTGCGCCTGCAGGATGCACCTGAGGTGTTGCCAAGCGAAGTGCTTGCCGAGCCGCGGATCATCGCCCCGCGCCGGCCGACCCGCGTGAACTCACCGGGCCTGGCAGCGGCACCGGTCCCGAGCTGATGGAACGGCTCCCCCCGTCAGGTTCTCGTCGGCGCGACGAGGCAGCCAACCAGCTCGCGGAGCAGACCGAGGACGGAACGTAGGACACGTGGCTCAGCTGCTGGGCAGGCCGGAACGCAGTGGGCGGTGAGTGACCCCAGGCGGCCCGCCCTCGTTAGGCGGCCCGCCCTCGTTCGGCCGTCAGCCTGGCCCGCCCCGGCGACCCGGCAGAACCAGGCCGTGCGGCGGCTGGTGCCGAGTCCTAGGCTGCGAGCATGACCGAGATCAGCACCCCCACGCCCCGCGACGCCTTCGAGCTGCTGCTGGCCGGTAACCGGCGCTTCGTCGCCGGCACCCCCGAACACCCCAACCAGGACGCCACCCGTCGCGCCGCGATCGCCCCCTCCCAGCAGCCCTTCGCCGTGCTGTTCGGGTGCTCCGACTCCCGGCTGGCCGCCGAGATCATCTTCGACCGCGGTCTGGGAGACCTGTTCGTGGTACGCACTGCAGGTCACGTCATGGGTGCGGAAGTGCTGGGCAGCATCGAGTACGGCGTGGAGGTACTGGACTGCCCGCTGGTCGTGGTCCTCGGCCACGATTCGTGCGGCGCGGTGGGCGCAGCGTGCGCCGCCCTGGAGAACGGCGTGCAACCGGCCGGATACATTCGGGACGTCGTCGAGCGCGTGACCCCCAGCGTGCTGGCAGCACGGGCTGCCGGACAGGTTGAGCCCGAGGAGATTCTGGCCGAGCACATAAGGCACACCGTCGACTTGCTGCTGGACCGCTCCCGGGTACTCGCCGAGAAGGTCGCCGCCAAACAGGCCGCTGTGGTGGGCCTGTGCTACCGCCTGGCCGACGGCAGTGCAGAGCTCGTCGCCTCTCGCGGCCTCGACGCGGCAGCTCCCGCAGCGTCCTGACCGCCCCCCCGTGGGCTGGTGCGGGGCTGTGAGGTGTGCCGGGGCGGGGGAGGGCCGGCACCGACGACTCGCGGCACGAGCTGCGTCCGGTCTGCCCGATCAGGTGAGGCCACCGTCGGCGCGGATGTTCTGGCCGGTGACCCAGCGGTTGTCCGCGCGGACGAGCAGGGCCACGAGGCTGGCCACATCATCGGGTCGGCCGATCCGGCCGAGCGCGGTCATGGCAGCGGCACCGTCCAGCGCGTCCGGGTGGGCGCCCGCCCGGAGGAGGTCCGTGTCGGTCGGCCCGAGCGAGAGGGTGTTGGCCGTGATGCCCCGGTGTCCGAGTTCGCGGGATGCGACACGGGTGAGCTGTTCGACGGCAGCCTTGCTGGCTGCGTAGAGAGCCTCGCCCTGGCTGGGCCAATGCGTGCCGACCGTGGAGAGGGTGATGATCCGCCCGCCGTCGCGCATGCGGGTCGCGGCGTGCTGAAGGGCCAAGAACGTACCTCTCCCGTTCACGGCCATCACGCGCTCCCACTCGTCGAGCGTGGTTTCTGCAATGGGTGCGCTGGTGAACACCCCGGCATTGGCCACCAGGATGTCCAGCCCGCCCGCCCCGGCCTCATGGAATGCTCTGTCGGCCGCGGCGAACACCTCGGTGACCTGCTCCGGTGCGGCCAGATCGAGCTGGAGGGCGTAGGCCCTGCCGTTCAGCTCAGCGATCTCGGCGATCAACGTGTCGGCCGCCTCGGACTGCGTGTGGTACGTGAAGACCACTGTGGCGCCGTCTGCGGCCAACCGGCGGGCGATCGCGCGGCCGATACCGCGCGATCCACCGGTGACCAGGGCACCGCATCCGGCTAGCGGTCGAGTGGACGTATCAGGTGAGCCCGTCGAGGAAGTCATGGCCGCACGATGACATCGATTGCGGCCCCGATCGTTCCGCAATCGCCGTAAGAGTGGCAGTCACCGTCGCCGCTCCCTCATGGCTCCTGACACCTCGAGCCGAGCCCGGCTTGCCGTCCGTGCGGCTCTCATGACCGGTGCACCGCTCGGGGGGCGGAGTTTGCCGCGGCTGCCCGCCCCTGCCGGGGGGCGGGCAGCCCGGCAGGGGCGGTGTCGGCCGTGGTGAGCAGCTCAGTAGGAGCCTTGGGCAGGGCGCTGGCCAGCGGCTGCCCGTGCTGATGCGCCGGCTCGATCCGGCACGTAGCGGTACTGCTGGTATCTCGCCTCGGCCGGCATCGGATCCTTCTGGGCGGTTGTGGTCAGGCAGCCTGGGTGAGTTCGGCGCGGCCGAACAGGAGCCCGTACCCGGAGGGGAGCTGCGCGAGGATGCGGGTGAGGAGGTCGTGGCCGGCGAGTTGGCCGACGGTGGTGAGCACGGTGCCGGTGTCCCAGCGTGTGGTGGCGCGGGTGCCGCCGGTGCGTGCTGCGAGGTCCCTGACGAACTCCCGGCCGGTGAGTTGGTGGGTGTCGGGGATCTGGGAGGTGAACACCATGGCGGCCTCGACGGGCAGGCGGGCCGCGAGGTCGACGCGCTCCTCGCCGGTGAGCTGGCGGCCCAGCGCGGCCAGCACGGCACGGACGACCTCTCCGGCTCGCTCGCGGGTGGGGTAGGCGCCTTCGTACCGGACGCGCTCCAGCATCTGGTCATAGGTCATGCCCGGTGCTGGGAGAACCGGTCCAGGCTGCAGGGACATGGGGAAAGTGTCGCCTTTCTCGTCAAAGGGTTGGGGTGGAACGTGCGTAATGCGGGCTGGTCATGCGGACTGGGGACGGCCGAAGAGGAGGTCGTATCCGGGTGGGAGCTGGAGCAGCACGCGCCGCATGAGCTCTTCACCCGACGCGTCCGCCACGACACTGAGGACGGCCCCGACATCCCACTTCGCCGTCTCCGCGGTGGCGCCCTCGATCCAGGCCGCAGTGGCCTGGACGAACCGTTCGGCGGAGAGTGGCTCAGCGGCCTGCAGCGGATTGAGCAGGATCAGGGCGTAGGCCTCCGGTAGCCGGGCGGCCAGCTCGGCACGCTCGTGTCCCACCAGGTGCGCACCGAGCAGTGCCAGGACGACGCGGGCCACCCGGTCCGCTTCCTGTGACGTCTCGTACTCGCCGCGTTCCTGGACAGCTGCCAGGAACGCCTCCCACCGCAGTGTCATCTTCGAGGCCCCAACATGTCCGCGGAGGGCGGGGCCGGGAGGACGAAGAGGCCTGCCCCGCCGGGTGATCCGCTCAGCCGCTGATCTGCTTGTGTGTGGTCTCCCCGCCGATGCTGATCTTGCGGGGCTTGGCGCGCTCGGCGATCGGGATGCGCAGGGTCAGGACACCTGCGTC
Source organism: Streptomyces sp. 2114.4 (assembly GCF_900187385.1). NCBI lineage: Bacteria > Bacillati > Actinomycetota > Actinomycetes > Kitasatosporales > Streptomycetaceae > Streptomyces > Streptomyces sp. 2114.4. The sequence goes on along the minus strand of NZ_FYEY01000001.1, from coordinate 65,188 downwards.
GTAATCGGCCTTGATGTGCTCGGTGTCGAGGGTGTCGGCCAGCATGAGCTGGCGGGAGAAGACGCCCAGCGGACGCTCGGAGAGCTCCATCTGCACGGTGTCGGCCTTGGTGACCGGGCGGCGCTCGGCCTTGACGGTCAGCATGTTCCGCTCGACGTCGATGTCGATTGCGTCCGTCGACACCCCGGGCAGGTCGAGGGCGATCACGTACTCCTCACCCTCGCGGTAGGCGTCCATCGGCATCGGGGATGGCCGTGACCAAGTGCCGGACGTGCCCATCAGCTGCTGAGTGAGCCGATCGAGTTCGCGGAACGGGTCAGTGCGCATCAACATCGCGAAACACCTCCAGAAACTTCGGGCAGAAACTGCCAATGCGCTTCACCTGACACCGTTGTAGCATGTCATCCAATCGACGACAAGCCGGAGCGTCGTCCATCAGGTGACAAGATCGGAGGACCACGGTGCCCAGGCCCGATCAGCCCACGCCGTCCCCAAGCCAGCACTCCGCCCCCGTGCCCTTCCTCGCCGCCGCAGCGGCGCTGGACGCCATCAACGAAGCCATGTACACCGCCCACACCGCGCAGGCCGACGAACCACACACCCCCGCCGCAGCGCCCCAGCAGGCCCTGGCTTCCCTGATGCTGCTCCGCGAGGTCCGCGAACAGCTCGCCGTCTGGGAGACGGGTCTGATCGAAGCGGCCCGGGAAGCGGGCGCGAGTTGGGCGGACCTGGCCCCACCGCTCGGCGTCGCCAGCCGCCAGGCCGCCGAGCGCCGTTACCTCCGCCTGCGGCCCGACCCCGCCAACACCACCGGCGAAGCGCGCGTCAAAGCCACCCGTGACCGCCGCGCCGCCAACCGCACCGTCGCCGCCTGGGCCCGCGACAACGCCGCCGACCTGCGCCAACTCGCAGGGCAGATCACCGCCCTCGCCCACCTGCCCGCCCACGCCCACGCGCCCGTGGAGCACCTCAGCCAGGCCCTCGCCGACAACGACGCCGCCAACCTCCTCGCCCCGCTGGCGGCCGCCGCGCCGCACCTCCAGCACCACCACCCCGACCTCGCCACCCGTATCGAGACCCTCACCCGGCACGCCGAACAACTACGCCACCAAAGTGACCATCAGCGCCGCACCACCTGAGCCACCGAGCCTCTGCCCCTCACCGTGGTGCATCCGCCGCGCCCCACCTGGTCAGCGGCCGCGATGGGGGGCCGATGCAGCCTCGTGCGATCAAGGCCTGCATGGGTAATGGAAGGCACCCGCGGTGAGCTGGAAGGTTGTGGAGTGGCAGTATGGAACTCCATGAAGATCGCAGCAGGTCAGTTCACCTGTGTCCCGGCCGACGTGGCCGCCAACGTCCGGCAGATGACCGTTCTCGCAGGCCAGGCCCGCGCTCAGGGTGCAGAGCTCGTGGTGTTTCCCGAGCTGGCCTTGACCGGGTACGAGCTTGAGGCCGTACTCGCTGATCCTGCCCTCTGGGCGACGGCGGAAGACCAGCGCCTGGACGTGATCCGGAAGAGCGGCATCGCCACCGTCGTCAATTGCGTAGCAGCCACCGACGGGCCACGGCCCGCGATCGAGACGCTGGTCTTCGGGGCCGACGGCGAGCTGCTCACCAGCTACCGGAAGCAGCACCTGTTCGAGCATGAGCAGGCGGCCTTCGCAGCCGGGCAGCACGATGGGCGATTCGAGTTCGGAGGTGTGCGCTTCGCGCTCGCCACGTGCTACGACAACCACTTTCCCGACTTGACCGTGCGTGGGTCCACTGACGGGTGTCAGGTGCACCTGGCCAGCTCGCTGTACGGCACTGGCGCCGGAGTTGATGAACTCGCGGCGATCTATCCGGGAATCGCCAAAGACTCGAACATGTACGTCGTGCTGGCCAACCATGTCGGACCGGCAGGGCCGTGGACCGGCTGCGGCCGTTCTTCCATCTGGGCTCCGGACGGCGCCCTTATCGCGGAGGCCGACACGGAGACGGCCATGGTCGTCACGACCGACGTCGGGTGAGCCTCGTTCGGCTCACGCCCGGAACCAGATGATGACCGCGACGGCGGTGACGGTACCCAGGCAGACGTATCCGCGCTTGTCAGAGCGGGTAGCGACGGCCCGAAACTGTTTCAGCTTGCTGATCGCCCGCTCCACGCTATTGCGCTTCCTGTACCGCGCGGGGTCGAAACTTGGGGGCCGGCCGCCCTGTGCACCCCGGTTCCGGCGCCCGGCCTGCTGGCCCTTCCTCTCCGGGATCACGTGCCGGATGCTGCGTCGCCGCAAGTAGGAGCGGATGGCGCGGTTGGCGCGGCGTCAGCGGGTGCTCGGATGCTCGTAGAGGTCCAGGGGCGCGGGGCCGTACTCGTACAGCAGGGAGCGAGGTGGTTGGCGGTCTGATGTCGGTTCAGCTGGAGTCCTGTCGGGCGTGGGCTGCCGGTTCCCTAAGGAAGTGGTGTTCCGCCGGTGGCATTGAGGACCTCCGCTGTGATGTAGCTAGCCTGCGGTGAGGCGAGGAAGACGTAGGCGGGAGCCATTTCCGCTGGTTGGGCCGGCCGTCCCAGGGGTGATTGCTTGCCGAAGGTGGTGGTGTCCGGGAGCGTCGCCGGGATCAGGGGAGTCCACACCGGCCCGGGGGCGACCGCGTTGACGCGGATGCCGTCGGAGGCCAGCATCTGAGCGAGCCCCTGCGTGAAGGTGACGATGGCGCCCTTGGTCATGGCGTAGTCGAGCAGGTGCGGGCTGGGCTTGTACGCCTGCACCGATGCGGAATTGATGATCGATCCGCCCTGAGGAATGTGCGGCACAGCCAACTTCGAAAGCCAGAACATGCCGTAGAGATTGGTGCGGACCACGCGGTCGAACTGTTCGGTGGTGATGGCGCTGATGCCGTCGGGCTGCGACATCTGGTAGGCGGCGTTGTTGACGAGGATGTCGATCCTGCCGAACTCCGTCACCGCGCGTTCGATGAGGCGCTCACACTGCTCTTCCTCGCGGATGTCGCAGGGCACCGCCACGGCGGCACGTCCGGCTTCCTCGATGTGGCGGGAGGTTTCACCGGCTTCCTTGCCTTCTTCCGGGAGGTAGGTGAACAGGACGTCCGCGCCCTCGCGTGCGAATGCCAGGCAGACAGCTCGCCCGATGCCGGAGTCCCCGCCGGTCACCACGGCCTTGCGCCCTTCCAGGAGGCCGCTGCCCCGATAGGAGTCCTCCCCGTGGTCAGGCGGCGGGTCCATGGGCCCCGTCCAGCCGGGGTGCGCCTGGTCTTGCTGCTCGAACTCCGGCTGAGGGTGCTTGGTGACCGGGTTCTGCTCGGCTTTGTTGTCGCCTGCCACTTTAGGTCTCCTTCGTTATTGGCCGCGGGTCCGTGTTGTCGATGCGACGGATTCCGGAGTCCGTTCGAGGTCTTGGTAGTCCGTGCCGTGTTGGGCTTCGCCCACCCAGTAGGTGACGGCACCTGGTGCGAGGGAGAATCCGAGGTCAGTGGGGGCTCCTGGAGAGTCGATGCGCTTGCCAGGTGTGGCACGGACTCCGTACCGGATGACGCCTACCGCTTCAGGGAGTGAGAACGGTCTTGATCATGCCGTCCTCCTTGGCCTGGAAGGCCGCATAGGCGCGCGGCCCTTCTTCGAGGGGCAGTGTGTCGAACAGCGTCAGCATCGGCATGGGGTCGACGGCTCCTCCATAGAGTCCGATGAGCGAGATGGTGCCGCCGCGGTGCACGGCATCGACGGCTGTGTTGAGGGCCGCCATGCTGTCCACGCCGGCTCGGCCCAACATCCTCTCGCCCAGTGCGTCGGGCAGCAGGCCGGCGAACTGCTGGGCCACCTTGGCCATGGGCGTGCCGTGTGCCTCCATGCCCACCGCGTCGATGACGGCGTCGGTGCCGCGGCCTCCGGTGAGGCTGCGGATTTCCTCGCCCACATCCTTTTCGTGTTCCTTCAAGTCCAGGCTGTGCACCGGGCGCGGGCCCGCGCCAGACGTTCGGGGACGAGGTCCACGCCGATGACCTTGCTTGCGCCCTGGTGCAGGGCGATGCCATCGGCTCATGCCCGAGAATGTCACCGGGATCGAGGTAGGGGCCGAGCACCTCATAGAGATGCAGGTCGGACCCGCAGATTCCGGTCGAGGTGATGCGGACGATGGTGTCGGTCGGGTCCACGATCTCGGGGTCGGGGACCGTGTCGATGCGAACGTCGCGCTTGCCGTGCCATGTCAAAGCCCTCATGACGCCTCCTTCGAGCCGTGACGGCTCGTCAGGCCGTTTTACCTAGTTTGTCCCTAATCGACGGCGCTGGGCGCGGGATGCGTCAGCGGCAGTCGAGGGGCCAATCGCCCTCTCGCACTGGGGCGCCGCCGGCAGTGTCTTTGTGCGCTCAGGGGACAAGGAGAGAGTCGTCATGCACCTGAGCTCCCGGGAGCTGGTGGTGTGCGGCGATCAGAGCCGCGTCCACGTCGGAGGTGCCAGTGGAGAGGCACAGGGCGCAGGCGACCTCGGTCATGCGTCCGCGCGGCTCTGCGTTGCCGCATTCTGCGTGTACAGCCCGCAGGGCCTCGTATTCGTCCACGAGCTTGCGCAGCACTGCGGGGTGGGCCGTCAGCATGCCGGACTCCTCAGCTTTGGACTCCACCGTTCTCAGTGGCACTCACGCCGGTACCCGGTGCACGAACACTCATGTCCCCTGGTCACGGGGAGAGGTGGCGGACGCTCCCTGAGCCCTGCTGGGGGCCAATCTTGCGCCACTTGAGCCGTCCCGGTGGGTGCCCGCAGTGACGTAGCGGCAAGAGAACCGGTTGCCGAGGCGCGCAGCGGCTGCCGTAAGGGCACCTGGGCCCCGGCCACCCGCCACTCGTGGAACCAGCCCCCGCGTCGTGTCGTTGCCGAGGGGCCCTGGGCCTCCCCTCTCGTGCGCCGCGCTGGAGGCGCCGCTGCCCCAAGGGCGGTGGCTAGCCGTCGGCTGTGAGATGTGGAGAGGCAGGGGCGGTGCTGGTGGTGAAGAGCCGCAGTGTGCCGCTCAGTTCAAGCACACGGCGCACTGCGGGGCTGGTCGCCCGCAGGGACACGGTCTTGCCGTGTCGCAGCGCCACCTGACGTACGGTGAGGAGGACCTTCACGCTGGAGCACGCCCAGAAGGAGACCTTGCTGAGGTCGATCCCGATTCCACGGTCAGAGGCGCTCAGAACGTGGGTGAGAGCCCTTTCGAGTGCCTCCTCGCAGCCATAGTCGATCTCACCCCGCAGGGCCACCACGGTCTCTTCTGCATCGGAGACGCTGGAGACCCTCATCAGGCATGGCGGACCCACCGCCCCACCGACTGGGTTCTCGTGTGGCGTGGCGAGCTGCTGCGCCCCCGGGGCGCGCTCTGTCACAACCGTCACTACCCGAGGGTCCACCCCGCTTGCCCTTCTCGGAGACCTGCCGATGCCGGAACTCGACACACGCAACGTGTTGCACGAAATATATGTCATGTATTTGGCGTCAGCCAAGGGGCCCTCATAGGATTGCCGCATGGGAGTGCCTGACCCTCACAACGGATGGACGTTCATCACCAATCACGCTCGCGTGCTGGCAGCCATCGCCGACGACCCCAACGCCCGCATCCGCGACATCGCCGCCCACTGCCGGCTCACCGAGCGCGCCGTCCAGCGGATCATCGCGGATCTTGAGCAGGGGGGTTACTTGTCGCACAAACGCGAAGGACGCGCGAACACTTACCGCATCGAGCCCGGGAAGGTGTTGCGGCACCCGGCTGAAGCCGGCCTCCCCGTCGCCTCCCTCCTCTCCCTGCTCGTCCAGGACGAAGCGCTCCGCAGCGAGCAGCCGCCCCCGCGCGCCGACGCGTAGCGCCGAACACCGCGTCGCGGCTGCCCGTGGCACCGTGACTACGCCCCGCGAAGTATCGCGCCGTCGGTTGACGTTCACCGGTGTGGTGGGTACCCCCAGGACTGGCACCGCCTGATCTGAAGGCGGCAGCCGAGTCGCGCTCCGGATATGAGCGGGACAAGTTCCGCCTGTGGACGGACGCCGATCCCGACGGCTGCGAGATGCGCAAGGAAGTCCTCCTGGCCGACGCGGTCAAGAAGCCCCGCGAAGGCCGGAACCGGCGGGCCGGGTCGTGGTGGTCGGCGCCGACATGGACAAGGGCCTCGTCGGTCGTCGCGTGGTCGTCGATCCGGCGATCTGCGACTCCGGAGGGCCGGATGCGAACCCGGTGGGGTTGAGGGGGAGCGAACGCGACGGTGGTTACGCCGAGTATGTGACCGCGCCGGCGGAGCGAGTTCACGATGTGACGGAATCCCCGCTCACGGACGATCAGCTCGCCACGTTGCCGATCGCCTACGGCACGGCGCTGGGGGTGATCGAGCGGAGCCGACTGCAGGAGGGGGGAGACCGTGCTGGTCTCGGGAGCATCCGGCGGAGTCGGCCTCGCGCCGGTGCAGATCACCCGAGCGCGCGGTGCAAGGGTGCTTGCCATCAGCAGCGGATACACGATCGATTCGGTGCGCGAGGCGGGTGCGCACGAAGTCGTCGACCGGGCACGAGACGTCGCCTAACAGATCCGCGCTATCGCCCCGAAAGGCATCGACGTCGCACTCGACATCGTCGCCGGGGCCTGGTGAGTGAGGGGCTGCCGCTGCTGCGCGAAGGCGGCCGGTGGGGCGTCGCCGGCGCGCTCGGCGGCTACAACGTGTCTTTTGACGTGCACCGTCTTCACCTGCACAACGCGCAGGCGATCGGCATCCTCGATGCACACCCCCGCGCACTTCGATCTCCTCATGGACATGGCTCGCCAGGCCGGGACGACGGGCGCAGCACGCATCGCACCCACCGTGATCGTGCCGTCTTCTGGGCTGGGCGTGCGGGTGCCACGCCCACCCATGGCGCAGGTGGGGCATTTGCGGCCACAGGGGTGTTAATGCGGCCTCCGTCCGGGAACCCGTGAGCCATCAGCCGGAGAAGTCGGCTGCCGGAGCGAGAGGCGGTGTGCCGTGGGGCATGGCGGCGATGTGATTGCGGAGCTGACGACCGATCACCGTGAGGTCGAGGAGCTGTTCGAGCAGTTCAGTGACGCTCCTCCTGGTGGGGAGGACCGCAAGCGGCTGGTGGATGCGTTGACGATCGAGCTGGTGCGGCACTCCGTGGCCGAGGAGGCGTACCTCTACCCGGCGGTGCGCGAGCACTTGGAGGACGGTGACGCGCTGGCGGACAAGGAGCTCGCCGATCACGCCCGCGTCGAGCAGCTGCTCAATGACCTCGAGCGGCGCGAGGCGACGGACGAGGACTTCGACCAGCTGGTGCGGGAGCTGCGCTCCGAGGTGACCGCGCACGTGGATGACGAGGAGAACAACCTCTTCACCCGGCTCCGCAACGGTGTCCACCCCTACGTGCTGGAGGAGCTGGGCGACAAGGTCCGCCAGGCGAAGAAGAGCGCTCCCACCCGCCCCCATCCCGCTGCCCCGAGCACGCCGCCGGCCAACAAGCTGCTCGCTCCGGGCCTGGGCCTGGTGGACCGGGTGCGCGACTACGTCAGCGGCCGCGGCCAGTAACCCACCCAGAGCTCTTCCCGTACGCAAGTGAAAGGTGAATGACGCGCCGTCGTCGGCGCCGATGACCTCCTCGCAGCCCTCTCCAGCGAATAACGGCGCTGTGCTGCGGACTGTGCGGCGGGCGGGTACCTTCACTCATCAAGATCAGTTGCAGGACCACGCCGTCCGCCTGCGCGGCCACCTTCGCGGCCGCCGCAGGGCCGCATCGGCCAGTCGCAGCTCTAGACGCGCTCGGCGTCGAGTTCGTCGCCTTGCAGGTGGCGCACGAGCGCGGGGCGGTGGAGGTCGGCGACAGGGCCGAGGAGGTCGGGGTGGCGCAGCAGCGTCGCCGCCCGGCGATCGCGGTCGTCGGGCCGGGTCAGCCGGCGGAAGTCGACACTCATCCCGGCGGCATGCTCACCGCAGGAGAGGGCGGCCACCGCCTCGTCGGCGAGTTCCGGTGTGGTGAGCAGGCACGCAGCCCAGCTCGCCACGACCTCGTCGACCCAGGTGCGCCAAGGCTCCTCGAACGCCTCCGGGCCGGATACGTCGACGCCGGTGATCCAGTCCAGCCGGGCCGAGCCGCCGGGGCCGACGAAAGCGACTGCCGCGGCGTCCGCCGCCGTGGGGTAGCGCAGCCACGCAGCGGCCGTGGTTGCCTGGTGGGCCTGGGCCTCTGCGAGGGCCACGTCGAGGGCACCGCCCGTGGCGGGGTAGGAGCGCAGCAGCCACTGCGCGGTGGATGCTATGACCGGTGAGATATCGGTGGACAACGACATGGCGTCCTTTCTCTTGCGCCACAGGGTCACCGCAGGTCGCGGACCGTCGCGCAGTGCAGTGGGGCCGTACCCCGGGCGCCCGGAAGCCTAGACGCGCGGACCATCGGGCGAAATGACGCAGCTCACGCGGAATGCTTCGATATGCCCGTTCGTCCTTTCAGGGCCCCGGGGCCGACGGAGCCCTTCAGCAGCACGCGGTAGTTAGCGGAGGCGACGGTCCCGTCCGCCCGCGCTCCTTGGCCGGGAGCCTCTCGCGGTCTGTCTGCGCCCCGGGATGCGGGTTCTCGATCTCGGCTCCGGCAAGGGCGCCACGTTGGTGTTCCTGGCCCGCGAATACGGTGCCGAGGTCGTCGCGGCCGACTGGTGGAGCGCGCCCGAGGACGCGACAGCCGTCTTCGCCGAGGCGGGTGTAGGGGACCAGGTGACCGCTGTGCGAGCGGAGGCTCACGCCCCTGCCGTTCGAGGAGGAGAGTGAGCGGTGGCGCTTTCACTGGGGGATCACCGAGTTGGTGGAGGTCACTTCGGCGCGGCCGCAGCCTGATGCCTGGCGGGACTGGCTGCTGTGGGCCCGGGCAGGGGCCGGGCATCAGCCGGCCAGCCGTAGCGCGAACGCGCCCGTTATCGACCTGCTCACAGCGGACGGCGGGGATTCCTTTCCTTCGCTCTGGTCACCGCACGTAAGAGCTGAACAGGCCGTAAGCCTGTTTCTCCGGTCGTGAACGGGGGAGCGGACTTCCTAGCCCCGGCAGCCGCCCTGGCGCCGCAGGGCTGACCGTGCCACGGCGGCCGTACCCAGCGCGGCGCCGAGCAGGCCACCGACGAGAGCGGCGGGGTGCCGGGCCAGCGCGGTTACGGGCGAGTGAGCTGCTGCGTGGTCATCGAAGTCGCCGTGCGCGCCGTAGTCGTGCCCGCTCCTGCCGTCGGCGGGCTCCCAGAGGTTACCGGTTCGGTCCGGGGGAGCCGGGGCGTCGGTCTGCTGGGAGTCGAAGCCGGTGCGGGCGAGGTAGTGGTCCAGGAGCGCGGGGGCCAGCTTGTTTGCCAGGACGGTCGCGAAGGTGGACGCGCCGACGGCATATTGCTTGCGCCGGGGATGGTCGGCTGCGTGGACGATGGCGCGGGCGGCGACTTCCGGCTGGTAGATGGGCGGGCACCGGCTGCGGGTGGCGGGGCAGGCGGGACCGCAGCCAGGAAAACTGAGGGGTGTTGACGGCCGGCAACTTCACCAGGGTGACGTGGACGCCGCTGCCCTCGTGGAGGAGCTCTGTGCGCAGGGCTGAGGTGAAGCCGTTGATGGCGTGCTTGGCGCCGCAGTAGGCGGACTGCAGAGGCACGGACCGTTCGCCGAGCGCCGAGCCGACCTGCGTCGGGCAGGCTGGTGGTGGCCGCGGCGACCATGCCGCCCTCGGCGCCTGTCAAGCCGCGCAGGACCGCATACGACTGCCGAGCCTCGCGGGCAGCGATGGTGTCCCTGAGCCCCGGGACCGCCCAGGCCCATGCTCGCTCGGTTGCCGCCCAGGCTCGAGCGGGGTGGACGGTTGGTGTTTGTGGGAGCCCGGTGCCCAGCTCCAGCACCAGATCGCGCCGCTGGCCGGTCGGGAGCACCAGGTCAAGCGTGAACTGGTCGCCGTGGCTGCTGCCGTCGGTCAGCCGGGCGTCCCCGGCTCCCGACCACCGCAACGCCAACTGGCCGAGGCGCGCCTGCCACTGGCCTGCCGGGCCGAGCCTGACCTCACGCATGGGCTCCTGCCCGTACGCCGGCAGCGGGTGCAGCACGACATGTACGCGGGCCGGCCCGTCGAGGGCCACGATGCGCCGCAGCAGCACCAGCCGTCCGGTCTGGCCGGGAAACGCCAGAGCATCGCGGCACTCGACGATGCCGGTGCGCGTCACCCACCGGCTGCGCCAGATCAACGAGCCCTCCTCGTAGGCGCCGCCGGGTACGAACGGTTCCGCTGGAGTGACCGCGTACAGGCCCCTGCCTCCGACGAGCGCGGCGAAGACCGCGTCGTCGTGCCATCGTGGGGCACACAGCCAGCAGATCTCGCCGCGCGGGCCGACCAGGGCGCCGCGCTCGCCGTCAGCCAGCAGCGCGTAGCTGCCCAGCTCCTGCGGCGGATATGCAGGGCCTAAGTTCGGCCGTTGCTCCCTGGTCATCGTCGCCGCGCCTCAGGCGATCCGGTACGGATCGGCGCGGTCGGCCCGCAGCACGAGCCCGTGGCCGGGTGAGCGGTCATGGCCGGGCCGGACGGTACCGCCCGCAGGGTCCAGAACGCCGCCGAAGACCAGGTTCTCGATGCGCACGTGGTCGTGGAACCACTCCAGGTGCCGCAGATTGGGCACGGAGGCCGCGGCGTGGGCGTGGACATGGGGTGCGCAGTGGGCTGAGATCTGCAGCCCGGCCGCTTCGGCCAGCGCTGCCGCTCGCAGCCAGATGGTCAGGCCCCCGCAGCGGGTGGCGTCGGCCTGGAGGCAGTCCACGGCGCCTTCCTGGAGCATGTGCCAGAAGTACGGCAGCGTGTAGCCGTACTCTCCCGCGGTCACCTCGGAGGTGACGCCGGACCGGACCTGCGCAAGTCCCGCCAAGTCGTCAGAGGAGACCGGCTCTTCGAACCAGGTGACGCCATGCGCGTCAAGGTGCGGGCCGAGCCGGACGGCCTGTTTGCGGGAAAAGGCGCCGTTGGCGTCGACATACAGCTCTGCGGCCTCGCCGATGCTCTGGCGGGCCAGGGCGATGCGCCGCCGGTCGCGATGCTCCTCGGTTCCCCACGACTCACCGATCTTGATCTTGACCCGCAGGATGCCCTGCTCCGTGACCCAGGTGCGCAGCTGCCGGTCCTGCTGCTGGTCGTCGTAGGTGGTGAAACCACCACTGCCGTAGACGGGCACGTCGTCGCCACTCGCGCCCAGGAGCCCTGCCAGCGGCACCTGCAGCAGTCGCGCCTTGAGGTCCCACAGGGCGATGTCGACCGCCGAGAGGCCGCCCGCGATCAGCCCGGGCCGGCCGGCGTTGCGCACGGACCGGGACATCGCCTCGTTGGCGCCCGGTACATCCAGCGCGCAGCGGCCGGTCACGATGTCGGCAAGCTGTTCGTCGATGACCTGGGCCGTTGCCGCTGCTCCGTAGGTGTGGCCCAGCCCGGTCGTGCCGCCGGAGTGAACCCGGGCCACCACCATGGTGGCGGAGTCCCAAGCCAGCGTGCCGTCGCCCTCGGGTGCGTCGGTAGGGACCCGGTAGACCGAGGCCTCAACCGAATCGACAACCGGCTCTGACGAACCGCCCAGCTGGGCCGCGCTGCCGGCGTTCTTGGGACGCACCGTCAGTCCTGGTGGTGCTTGCGGCCCGGGAGAAACTCCTGGACCTTTGCTTTCAAGCCCTGCTTGACGACCGCCGTGCGGTCGCTGTCGCCCTTGAGGACGGCGGTGGCCGCTGCCTCGATCTGGTCGAGGCCGGCGTGCGGCGGAATCGGCGGGACGGCCGGATCGGTGCGGAAGTCGATAACGAAGGGCCGGTCGGCGGTTAGCGCCTGACGCCAGGCGTCCGCTACCTCGCCGGGCTTCTCCACCCGGATGCCGCCAAGTCCGATGGACCGGGCGAAGTCGGCGTAGGGCACGTCCGGGAAGCGCCTGTGAGGCGAGGAACTGCGGGGCGCCGGACATCGCGCGCATCTCCCACGTCACCTGGTTGAGATCCTGGTTGTTCAGTACGGCGACAATGAGTCGAGGGTCGCGCCACTCCTGCCAGTACTTGGCCGCGGTGATGAGCTCCGCCATGCCGTTCATCTGCATGGCTCCGTCGCCGACGAGGGCCAGCGCGGGCCGGCCGGGATGGGCGAACTTCGCGCCGATGACATACGGCACGCCCGGGCCCATGGTGGCGAGCGTCCCCGACAGCGAACCGCGCATGGTGCCGCGCATCCGCAGGTGGCGGGTGTACCAGTTGGCGGCCGAGCCGGAGTCCGCGGCGAGGATGACATCGTCCGGCAGCAGCGGATCGAGGGCGTGCACGACATACTCCGGGTTGATCGGCTCGGCCTCCACGGCGGCCCGCCGCTCCATCACCTCCCACCAGCGCGCCGCATCCTTGGCGATCTTCTTGCGCCATTCGCCGTGCTTCTTCGGCTTGAGCTGCGGCAGCAGCCGTTGCAGGGTCGCTCGGGCGTCACCGACGAGGTTGACCTCGAACGGATAGCGCATCCCGACCATGTGCGGGTCGATGTCGATCTGCACCGCCCGCGCCTGGTCCAGCTCGGGCATGAACTGGGTGTAGGGGAAGCTCGATCCGATGACAAGCAGGGTGTCGCAGTCCCGCATCAGCTCGTACGAGGGTCGGGTGCCCAGCAGGCCGATGGCGCCGGTGACATAGGGCAGGTCGTCGGGGAGCGCGTCCTTGCCCAGCAGCGCCTTGGCCACGCCTGCGCTGAGCATCTCGGCGGCCTGCTCCACCTCCGCACGTGCCCGGCGGGCATTTTGCCCGATCAGGATGGCGACCTTCTCTCCGGCGTTGAGGACGTCGGCGGCGCGGGCGAGGTCGTCCTCCATGGGTACGGGCGCGTACGAGGCGATGCCGAGGCTGGAGGGGACCATCTTGAAGTCGTGGGTGGGCGGCGAGTAGTCCAGTTCCTGGACGTCCGCCGGGACGATCACCGCGGTGACCGTGCGTCGGCCGTAGGCGGTCCGCATCGCACGGTCGATGGCGTTGGGCAGTTGCTCGGGGACCGTCACCATCTCGCAGAAGTCGGAGGCCACGTCCTTGTACAGGCTCAGCAGGTCCACTTCCTGCTGGTACGAGCCGCCCATGGCACTGCGGTTGGTCTGGCCCACGATCGCCACGACCGGGACGTGGTCGAGCTTGGCGTCGTAGAGGCCGTTGAGGAGGTGGATCGCGCCCGGCCCGGATGTGGCCGCGCAGACACCGACCCGGCCGGAGAACTTCGCGTAGCCGACGGCCTGGAAGGCGGCCATCTCCTCGTGCCGGGCCTGGACGAACTTCGGCTTGTTGTCCGCCCGTTCCCAGGCGGCGAGCAGGCCATTGATCCCGTCGCCGGCATAGGCGAAGACGTGCTCGACGTCCCATTCGCGCAGCCGCTGAAGAATGTAGTCAGAGACCTTGGTGGACACGCGTGATCCTCATTCCTCGTCGGTGAAGTGCGCTGCCCACGCCGGCGCCCAGCGCACCCAGGGCGGCCAGAGCCCCGGCCGCCGCCAGGCGTGCATCGCGGGCAACGGCCCGGGGCCGGGGTGCGGCGTGCTCGGGAGCGTCGGTGGGCAGTGGCCCCTCGAGGCCGAGGGCCAGTGCTTCGGCCAGGTGCAGCGCGCCCCGGCCGGTGTCGCCGTCGGTGATCTGCGTCCGGCAGCTGAAGCCGTCGGCCAGCACCAGGGCGTCAGGGTGGGTGGCGCGCACCGCGGACAGCACGCCGTGTTCGGCGATCGTCATCGAGATGTCGTGATGGCCGCGTTCGAAGCCGAAGTTGCCCGCCAGCCCGCAGCAGCCGGAGTCCAGGACGTCCGCTTCGACGCCGGCCCGCCGCATCAGCTCCCGGTCTGCGTCGTCACCCAGTACCGCATGCTGATGGCAATGCGTTTGCACGGTCGCCGGCCGCCCAAGCCGGGGTGGCTTCCAGCCGTCGGGAGCGTGGTGGACGAGTTGTTCGGCGAAGGTCCGAAACTGTCGGGCCAGCCGCTGGATGTCCGGGTCATGAGGGAGCAGCTCGAGGGCGTCGGCGTGGAAGACGGCCGTGCACGAGGGCTCCAGGCCGATGACGGGTGTCCCGGCTTCGATCCAGGGACGCAGTGCTGTCACGGTGCGGTCCAGCACTCGTTTGGCGAGGGACAGCTGCCCCGTCGAGATCCACGTCAGTCCGCAGCAGAAGGGCTGGAGGGGGACCGCGAGGTGGAATCCGGCATCTTCCAGGACCCGCACCGCCGCTTTGGCGACGTTGGGGTGAAGGTGGTTGCTGAAGGTATCCGGCCACAGCACCACCGTCCGAAATTGATCTTTGGCAGGGGCGCGCGCCGCACCGATTCTTCTGGGCCTGGTGGTCACCGCGGCCTATCCCGGACAGCCCGGTTGCCAAGCCGCCCCGAAACCCGATCATGCCTGTCAAACTGATCGTAGGTTCATGTCATGACGACCGTTGACGACATGGACTACGAGTTCCGCACTGCCCGGGCTGAGGATACTCAGGCCATCGCGGCACTCGACGGATCCTTCACCACCCGCACCATCTTCCACGTGGCCGTCACCGAGGGCGGGTTCGCCCTCAAGGAGATCCCGGTGGACCCGCCCATCCGCAAAGTCTTCGACACCACCGCGCCTGCCAGGGCTGCCTGCGCCCGGGCTCGCACCGAGCACGCTGCCCACCGGGCAGAGGAACTGGCCATACGCCAAGAGCGAGGAGAGCAGGCACAGTCTGCAGCGACCGTGTCCGTGCACCGGTCAGCGCATCTCCCAGGAACGCGCCTGCAAGTCAGCAACCCGATCCCGATGCTTCAGGGTCTGAAGGGACTCAGCTCCGGAATTGCGTTGACGATTGAGCTGCGCCAGGCTGTCAGGTTTTAGGGAGTGCTATACCCATTTCACGCATGGCAGCCGAGGCGGGACCGCCTTCGGAGCGTTCGGTTTTGTAGCCCTTGGTACGAGGGGCGAGGGTGCGGGGGTCGACGGCTTCGGAGGGGGCACCGGTGGCGTAGAGGCCATCTGGTTGCTGGTCGCGGTCGTGGGGGGCGAGCCAAAAGACGCGGCGCAGGAAGGTACCGGAGGCGCGGGAGGCTTTGGCGGTGGGGCCGAGGACGGCGTAGCCGATGAGGCGGCCGTCGCGGTGGTAGGGGGGTTGGCGCCGGCGGCTGGAGACGCGGTCGAGGGACTGGCGGACGTAGTCGAGGTCGGTGGTGTCCTCGAGCCACACGAGGTCGGTTTCGTGCGTGAGGTCCTTGGGATCGATCAGGGCGCTCACGCGTTCCTCGGTGATGTCGGCGATGAGGCCGATGCCTGGGTAGTACTTCTTGGAGTTGGAGGTGGCCATCTCCTTGGGCGAGCGCAGGCCGAGGGTTTCGCGGACGCGGCCGGCGAAGGCGCGGGAGGAGACGGGGGTGGCACCTTCACTTTCGCACCAGCGGGTGTAGGCGAGATAGAGGTGCTTTTGTTCGGCGCGCAGTCCGGGGTCGGTCTTGCAGCATTCGGTGAGGAATCTGCCCATGTGGTCTTCGGTCTCGGCGTAGGCGATGGTGGCCAGGCGGACCCTTTCGGGGCCGGTGAGGTCTTTTTCGCCGGAGAGGTAGCGTCGGGCGCCGTCGACGAGCCAGGTGAGGAGGCCGGGGCCTCCCTCGCGGACGAGGATGTCGACCTTGCGGGTGTCGGGGACGACGCGTTCAAAGGGGACCAGGCTCATTCGGCGCCAGAAGACGAAGCCGCCGGTGCCGACTTCGGGACGGGGGTTGCCCAGAAGAAACAGTTTGTGTGTGGGGACGAAGGAGAAGAAGTCCTGGCGCATGCGGCGGGCTCTGATGATGTCACCGCCGGTCAGGAGTTTGACACGGGAATCATCGAGGCGGTCGCCGGCCTTGAGTTCGGAACAGACGATGACCCGTCGGCCGTGGGGGCGGACACTCCTGTTGCTGCCCAGAACTGCTTACCGAACGTATGACTGTATTGACGGTTGGTCATCAGCTGGTCCAGCCTCTGGGGTTGCGGTACATGAAGCCGCGCTTCCCAGAGAGGAATTCATGGCCATGGAGCCGACGAAGGAGCAGCAGGCTGCCCGTGAGGTGTTCGCCTCCGGCCGGGACCTGGCCCTGGTCGCCGGAGCAGGGACGGGCAAGACGTCCACGCTGATCCTGATGGGCGCCGCGACCCGCAAACGCGGGCTGTACGTGGCGTTCAACCGGTCGATCGCCGACGATGCCCGCGGGCGGTTCGGGTCCAATGTGGAGTGCCGTACCGCGCACTCCCTGGCCTTCCGCGCTGTCGGCCACCACTACCGTGAGCGTCTGGATGCCTCGGCGAGGATCCCCGCCAAGCACACCGCCCGTCTGCTCGGCATCACCCGTGACCTTGACGTCAACTCCCGCCAAATCAAGATCACTCACGCCGCGCGTCTGGTGATGGGCATGGTCCGCAAGTTCTGCTACACCACCGACCGGCAGGTCATGGCCCGCCACATGGAGCCGGTCAACGGCCTCGACGGCCCCGGCCAGGACTATCTCGCCCGCACCCTGCTGCCCTACGCACATCGCGCGTGGGAGGACATCTGCTCGCCCGCGGGCCGGCTGCGGTTCGAGCACGACCACTACATGAAGCTGTGGGCGATGACCGCCCCGCAGCTCGGGGCGGACTTCGTCCTGCTGGACGAGGCCCAGGACACCAACCCGGTGCTGGAGGAGGTCTTCCTCGCCCAGGACGCGCAGCGGGTGTGTGTCGGGGACCCTGCCCAGCAGATCTACGGCTGGCGCAACGCGCGCGATGTGATGACCGGCTTCCCGGCCGACCAGCTGCGCCTTACCCAGTCCTTCCGTTTCGGCCCGGCCATCGCCGAGGTGGCCAACCGGTGGCTGGGACACGCCGAGTCGGAGATGCAGCTGACCGGCCATGGCCCCGGCTCCCGCGTCGGCGAGGTGGCGCAGCCGGAGGCGGTGCTGTGCCGGGGCAACGTCGATGCGATGAGCGAAGTCCTGTCCTTCCTGGAGTTCGGCATCCCGGTGGCGCTGACCGGCGGGGGCAGCGCTCTGCAGCGCATCGCCAAGGCCGCGCTCGAGCTCAAAGCGGGCCAGCGCACCAGCCACCCGGAGCTGTTCTTGTTCTCCTCCTGGGGCGAGGTACAGGAGTACGCCGAGCAGGACAAGGCCGGCCAGGACCTCAAAGCGATCGTGCAGCTGGTCGACACCTACGGCCCCGACCAGATCATCACCGCGGTGGACCGCTTGTCTCCGGAGGAGAAGGCGCAGGTCACCGTCTCCACCGCCCACAAGGCCAAGGGACGGGAGTGGCCGTCGGTACGCATCGGAAAGGGCTTCATAGCCCCGTCGGTGGACGACCACGGTCTGCAGCGCAAGCTGAATGCGAGCGAGGCCCGCCTGATCTACGTCGCGGTCACCCGCGCACGCCATCTGCTGGACACCGAGGGCATCACCTGGATCGACGAGTACGAAAAGACCATGGCCGACGCCGGCCGGGACGGCACGGTGGCCGGGCGGCCGATGATCGAGCTCAGTCTGACCGGACAGCTGAAGTACGACTCCTCACCGATCTCGCAGTTCATGGCCGCCCACCTGCCCTACAGCCAGAACCTGGTACGCGACTACCAGTCGCGCATCGCCTGCCTCCCGCACCCGGTGCAGCCGATCGACGTGCAGTACCCGAACTGGACGGCCCTCGGACACGCCATCGACTACCGCCTGCGCCTCAGCCTGGGCGGGCGGCTCGGACTGGCCGTTGTCGCCGGTGTCACGCTCCTTGACGAGACCGGACCGCTACGCGGCGCACCGGCTCGTGGCTCCCGCAAGGCCCTGCACGCGGCGGGCCGAAAACTGCTGGCCACCGTCGACACCTACCTCGCCGACCCCAGCAGCCTGGACGAGAACGCGCTCATCCGGCTGTGCTTCGTAGCCGGCTTCTTCGAGGACGTCGCCCGCACCGGTGAGATCCGCCGCTTCAGCATGCTCGCCCAGGCCACCGCCGCCACGACCCTGGACGACCTCACCGCGGCGGTCCCCGAGTACGTCGTGACCGACATCGACCAGCAGACGCGGCTCGCCGACGGCCCGTTCGCCACCTTCCGGGCCCTACCACAAAGGGCCCGCGTGTGTGGTCCGGTCTTCGCCGGCAGCGGCGACATCGGCGGCGCCGACGCCGACTACATCCTCGGCGGCCTCCTACTGGACTGCAAAGCCACCAAAGACCCCCACCGCCTGGGCCGCGAGGAGATTTACCAGCTCGCCGGATACCTCCTGCTGGACTACGACGACCAGTTCGGCATCGACCAGGTGGGCCTGTACCTCTCCCGCCAGGGCGGCCTGATCACCTGGGAGGCCGCCGATTTTCTGCGGCGGCTCGGTGCGGCCATGCCACTGGCACAACTCCGCGCACAACTGCGCCAACATCTGCATGATGCCGGAGGGGGACGCTGATATGCCTACCTGCACCGGATTAGATACCAACTCAGGTTGCCGGTCCGATAGACAGCCGGGGAGAACCTGATCCGCTGCCCCACTTCGTCGCCGTCCGGGCCCTGGGGCTGGACTCCGGAGCGGCCGCTGCCGGACGCAGCGCTGGTGGAATCCGGGTTGGGCGTGAAGCCGGGAGCGGGGGAGTGCTGGAAATCCGTGGTGAGGCAGGGGAGGGGCTCGTAGGTGCGCAAGGCCTCTCTCGGGCAGCACGAAGCCCTGATGGTTGCCGGGAGCTGGCGCGGTCTGGGTTCGTATCGGTGCGGAGCTCTTCAGGGGGTGTGCTCCCCGTGGTGTTCGGCGGTGTTGGCTCGGGTGGACCGGAGAGCGATGTTCGTCGTGCCGGCCGGGGACCACTGGAACCTCGTTCTTGGAACTCATGGACGACCACTACGACGTCGGTTGCGCCTCGGGACTACCGCGGGGTGGCTGGCCTTTCGAGTGTGGCGTTGGTTGGTGTCATGCCGTGTCACTGAGTGGGTAGGGGACTTTGGCATGCCAAGTGCCTGCGGTTTGCGGCGGGTGGTGCCCAGTTGACCGCCGGGTCGCGTTCACGATGGTTGGTGAGCCTGTTGACGAGGCGTCTGGCGCGGTTCGGCGGGAGCGCTGCCAGGGGCGGCGACCTTCTGCTTCGACGTGCTTCTCTGCACTTCACTCTCATGGGTGAAGGCGTGTATGTGGCTCGTCAAAGGGCCTCCGAGATGGATGGGATGGAGTCAGGGGCGGTGACGGCTCCGGCCGCTGCCGGGCAGATCCCCGGCGTCGGTAAGATCAGCGCTCTCATGGGGGGTGCGATGCGAACGTCGGGAGTGGGCAGCGAGGGGCAGAAATACGCGCTGACCTCGGATGAGGACGACAGCGATTTCTGGGGCTTCGCTCACGAGGCCGAGGGGCTGTTCACGCCCCTGCCTGATGAGGAAGGAGCGCGCCGAGTGCACCTCGCGCGTTGCCTCCCGCAGGGCGGCCTACTGAGGTGCGTTGACCACGTCGGCAGTCGTCGTGCCGTGGCAGGGAACGCCTGGTTCCAGCTCCTCGACGGTGACGGTGCCACCATGGGGTCCTACTTCGCCAACGAGGTCACCGTCATCGACGTCAAGCCCTCCGCCAGCGGTGCCGGCCTCGTCGACCTCACGGTGACGCTCTGGTGCGAGAACGCCTTGCCCGGAGCGGAACGATGGTGGGAGCTGATCCGCACCGGTCACCTGAACCACACCGGAATGTGGCACGAACTCGCGCCCAAGGACCGACACGCGTGGCTGTCGGTGGCCCTGTGGTCCCGGGAGTACCAACGCCAGGGGAAGCCCGATGCGCCTGCAGGCCAGGTGTTCACCTTGGACGGCCGACACATCGTTGACAGGGACACCTTCTACTGCGCCATCGGTGAGGCCATCAACGGCCCCGGTGGGTACTTCGGCTGGAACCTGGACGCTCTGGACGACTGTCTGAGAGGCGGCTGGGGCGCGACCACTCCGTTCACTTTGCACTGGGACTCCTCGGCCGAGGCTCGGACGCGGTTGGCAGAGCGCGTGCCCGCCGGTGATCGCGAGCTTGTGCTGTTCGACCTCCTCCTGGAGACCTTCGATGCACGGGGTGTGAGCGTCATCCTTCGGTGACAGCTCGTTGCTTCGAGGCAACGGCCTGGGGGACGTCATTCGGACTCCTGCGGACGGCGGCGTGCGGGGATGCCGAGGTGGACGGCTGGGCGCTGGGCTCGGCGTTGGGTCTCGTCGCGCTTCGCGCGGAGGCCCCCATGGCTGAACCGGTCCCGCTGTCCCTCTCGCCGGAGCGCCTGGAGCAGCTAGGGGGTGTCGTTCGGATCATGGTGGATCAGGGAGCGGGGCCTGGCGCGTGCGATCGCAAGGCGGAGGAGGGAGTCGACGCGGAGCGTCGGCGAGTGACGACAACGCGGATGGGGGTCCCCCCGCGCCGTTCAGGCGTGGGGGAGTGCGTGCCAGGCCCCGCGAGCCCGCCATGATCCGAACGACACCCCCTAACTGATGCGGTCCGGCTGAGGGCGGTTGTGTACCCGTCCCCGAAGCTGACGTCGGTCCGTCGGCGCTCGCGGCAGTACCCCGGAAGCCGGCCGAAGCCGCGGCGGTCCCGCGCGGCTGCGCCGACGCCACTACTGAGCCTTAGACCATGTCCTACGTGGTGAGGCGGACGAGTCGTTTGTAGCAGCACAAGGCGGCAGCCAAGCCGAGAAATGCCAGGTAGTTACGGGGGTTGCGTTCGTAGCGGGGGCTGAGGCGGCGGTAGCCGGACAGCCATGACATCGTCCTTTCGATCACCCACCGGCGGCGGCCCAGCCGTTCGCTGGACTCTATGCCTTTGCGTGCGATCCGGACTCCAATGCGCTTGCCACATAACCATTTCCGCAGGTCCGGGCGGTCGTAGGCTTTGTCCGCGTGTAGGCGCTGGGGCTTGAAGTACCGACCTCGATGAGGGTCGTGTCTCGTTTGGTGACCCTCGATCATGGGCTTCAGCCCCTCGCTGTCGTGGGTGTTGCCGGCTGAGACGCCGACGAGGAGAGGCAGTCCGTTCGCGTCCGACAGGATGTGCATCTTGGAACCCGGCTTTCCCCGGTCCACGGGGCTCGGACCTGTGTGTTCGCCCCCTTTTTTGCCCTGACGTGGGCGGTGTCGAGGACGACACGGGTGACGTCGAGGAGGCCGGCATCATCAAGCCGGTGCAGCACTGCCCAAAAACGCCGCCGACAACGCCCGTCGCGTCATCGGCGCCCCGTTCCAGGTAGACCTCCCCGTCGAGTACGTCACCGGCCGCCCCTGACCCCGCGCCCGGCGCCGCCCGACGAACGCTCGGGCGGCGCCGGAAAGAGGCCAAGGCGTAGGCGCCCCAGTGCTCGCTCGCGACGATGCACTGAACGATCGTCCCTTGCTGGAACATTCGGGTCTCCCGATGACGCGTCGATGTGGGCTATGCGGCTGCCAGGAGTTCGCCGGTCGCAGCGACCAGCTCGTCGGCGGCAGAGTTGGCGCGTGCGCGGGTGGTGTGGAGGACGGCGTGGTCAGCGGCGCCGCGCATGGCATAGGTGGCGTCGGCGGCGGCCTTGGATGTGGGCCGAGAGCGCCCATCGCAGCGCCAAGGAAAAGGGCAAGGACGCCTTTAAGGACTGACTGCCACAGAAATACGCGGGGCCCAACATTTCTGTTGGGCCCCGCGTACGTTGACTATCTCCAGGTCCGTACCGTGCAGGGTCTCTCCGTTTCGGGCACGGATGGTACGGAGAATGTGCGGCCCTCCCCAAGACAATCCTGGTCAACCCAGGAAGCCCAGCCGCACCTGACGGACGGCAACTTCCTTGCCGTCGGCTACGGGGTGTCGTCCCTGGCCTGCCGTCAGCAGGGGGTGTGGGGCGCAGTAGTCCGGTAGTCCACCGTCCTATTGCGCTTGTCGAACGCCTCTACCCATACGCCGTAGCGGACTGCGAAGGGGTCACAGCCAGCCGGCCGCGAGTAGAGTTCGCCTGCCTCCCGACTGCTTACCGGAAAGCAGTCGTGGACGACGCGCTCGTCACCGCTGAATACCTTGTCCTTTGAAATGGACACACAGATCTTTCGCACATTCGACCGTCGAGACGTCTCATATCTGACTGTCGCGGCGATGTACCGCTTACCATGGTTTTTGTACGCTTCCCACTTCGGCTGCCACAGCTTCACCTGCGCGCCGGCGGCCACGTGAGCTTCCGGGCTCGGCGTGGAGAGAGTCTGAGCTGCTGCGGTGTTCCCTGGGAGTCCTGCAAGCAGGGCGCTCGCAGCCAAGGCCAGGGCAGCACGGGCTGATCTTTGCTTCGTTGGTTTCAAAGCCGTTTCCTGTTTCCTTCTTCGTGTGATGGAGAACTAGCGCAGGCATCGGACAGACGTCCTTCGGATGCACAGGCCGGACCGTGATCCTTGATGCGAGAAAGGACGTAGGCGGCAATGTCCGTGAGAGTTGAGCTCTCCAGACACGAGCACCGCTCCTGGCGCTTTCGCTGCCTGATGACCAGCCACACTCAAGTGATGCGGTTTGCCGACCTCGCGCGGTATCCGCAGTCTCTTCAAAATCGACCGTGAGGCAGGTCAGAGCGAGACGCCGGTCCTATCCGTTCAGCAGTAATGCTTCTTGACGACGTAGGCGAGGCTCTTCCTGCTGGGCCGTGCCTTGCACCACACAGCGCCTTCGGTATTCAGCGAGAAGCTCTTGGCGAACCCGTACTTCCCTGCGACCCACTTCGTGCCACCGTCGCAGCGATACACCTGCCAGTACCCCGATGCCTGCCTACGGCCCGCATAGAACACGTAGCGTCCCTGCTTCTTCATCCTCCACTCGACCTTTTCGCTTGCCTTCTTCGTCCACTCGCCCTCGCCCGCGAGGGTCAAGTCCAGCTTCCCCTTGAGGCTTGCGAAGATCTTGGTCGCCAGGCCCGACTCGACTTCAACCCCGGTGTGCAACTCGGCACGGGCTTGGAGCCGTCGAATGCGCTCGACAGTGACCGTGCGACGCAGTTCGCCTCCGCTGTAGTTCTCCTTCGATGTTTCATGCGTGATCTTCCAGGGCTTCTTGGTGTAGTCCCACCTCACCGCGGTGCTCCCCGGATCGCAGATCAGGGGCCCCGCACTCGCAGTAGTCGCCGGCACAGCAACCAGCAATGACGCGACTACCCCTGCTCCGGCCATCGTCGCGGCCATCTTCCTTGTCATCGTTGTCCTCTTCTGTGTCGTGGGTGCGGGCGGCAGCAGGCAACTGCTCGGCGCCCAAGCACCCAGTGCCGTTCCGGCACCCGTCCATCGCCCGTGCACTTCGGCTTCGAGGAGAGCTGCCGGCCCTCGTGCCCGCCCGGTCCACTCCCCCGTGGTGGGCGGGGCGGCGAGACCGAGTCCACCCGCCGCAGAGTTGTTTGGCAGCCCCTCTGAACTGCACTAATCAATTCGCGTTGCGGTCCCCGTCGTCATGGGATGCCGTTGTGGCCCTGACGACCTGGCCCTTAGGCTGGTGGGGAATACAGGGGGAGTTGAAGGGGGAGCGGCCAGTGGGGCGCCCGGAGAATCCGATCGATCCGCAGGATGGTCCGGTCCAGCGTTTCGCCTATGCGTTGCGTGAGCTCCGAGACGAGGCGGGTGCGCCGGCCTACCGGGCCATGGCTCGGCACGCGGGGTACTCCGCGGCGACGCTGTCGCAGGCAGCCGCGGGGGAACGCCTCCCACTCTGCCGGTGCTCCTGGCCTACGTAGGGGCGTGCCGCGGAAATACCGCGGAGTGGCGGGACCGCTGAGAGCAGGCCAATGAGGAGCTCACCCGGCGGCCACGCCCGCAAGAGGACGACGTCGATCCGCCTTGCAAACACCTTGAACGTCTGGAGCCGGCTCCCGGTCCTGGAGAGACCTGGCTGTTGGTCGACCAGTTCGAGGAATTGTTTACCCTCTGTACCAACAGCATGGAACGAACCGTCTTCCTGGAGCGACTGCTGGGCGCGTGTGACGACGACAGCCGACTGCGCGTGATCCTGGCTGGCCGGGCAGACTTCTTCGGCCACTGTGCCGGCCACAGAGAGCTGGCAGCTGCTCTCAAAGACACCGCACTGCTGGTCAGCCCCCTGGATAAAGATCAGCTACGGTCGGCCATCGCGCGTCCGGCTGCGGCCCGCGGGCTGATCGTCGAACGCGACCTGGCTGCCCGCATCATCGAGGACGTCGCGGACGAACCCGGCTCCCTGCCACTGATGTCTCACGCTCTCATGGAGACCTGGCGCCGACGGCGAGGACGAACACTGACCACCCAGGCCGGAGGGTGGGACCGCGCCCACCTCGTCGACCTGCGCACCCATCGGACCCTGGCGCGCCCCGTAACAGGTGAGAGCACGATGGCGGTCGCCTTCAGCGCCGACGGCCGCTTCCTGGCCGCCGGAGACACGGCCGGCCGGGCCACACTGTGGGACGGCCAAGCCCGCCGCCAACTGGGCCAGCTGCCCGCCAGCGGCAACGAGACACCGGCCGGCCAACGGGAAGCAGTGACCTCACTCGCCTACTCCCCCGACGCCAAGACCCTGGGCACCGCCGGGGATCACGGCGCCGTCCGACTGTGGGATGCCGCCTCCCACCACCCCTTGGGCGGCCCGCTGCCGACCACCCCCGGCGCCCCGGTCCTCGCCTTGGCCTTCACCCCGGACAGCGAAGCCCTGCGCACAGTCGGCCGCCGCACTCCTGTGCAGACCTACGACACCGCTCCGGACCACGCCGCCAGTACCCTCTGCCATCGCGGCAACGGCGGCCCCTCCCCCCTTCGGAATGGCGGACCTTTCTGCCCGACGTTGACTACCGCACGACCTGCTGAACAGCCTGTCCCTGATGCCCTCACGAGCGGGATATCGCTCTCCGTCTCATCGCACGCTCTGGCCTGCAGGGGAGGAGGGGACCTGAGCGAATGTTCCCTGCTCGCGTGGGGGTGATCGGCGTGGTGTTCGCCATCGGCTAGGAACGCCACCGCCTTGCCATGGCAAGGGCCGTCCCGCCCACCGACATCGCCAACCCGGTCCCACCAAAGATCAACGGCAGCAGCCACAGCGAGGCGAACCCGTTGAGCCGCGCATCCTCGGGGGCACCGGCGCGGTAGAGCACCTCGACCCGGTCACCCTTCTCGTACGAGGGCGGATTGGAACCCGTCGAGCTCCGGAATCTCCTGGGCATGCCGTCCGCCGACGTGAACTCGACCACCGGGTACGCCACGGGCGTGTGGTCCTCTCCGTGGTCGTCCTCGCGCCACTCCAGTGCCACCACTGAGCCCCGGGTCCGCTTCGCATCCGACAGGAACGAGGCCGACACCCCCGCCAGGACCAGCCCGAGGACCAGGAACACCGCCCCGAGCGCGATCAGCGCGACCGCGATCCACCGGCGGGAAGCCCGCCCATTCATCTGAACTTCAATCTCCACGGAGGAACTCCTTCGGGTGGTTATTGGTCGGGCTGGTGGTGCTGGTGGTGTGTGAGGTCTTGGTGTTTGAGGAAGTGGCGGGCGGCTGCCAGCAGGAGCGGCCCGACAACATCGAGTTCACCCGCCGTGGAGTTGTTTGACACCCCACCTGAGCTGCACTAATCAATTAGCCCAGGGCCTGCGCTTGGTCTCGACGCCGTTGTGGCCCGGTGGTGCGGTTCCTAGGCTGACGGGCAAGTGCCGAAGACCTTGGGGGAGTCGAGTGGGGCGTCCGGAGAATCCGATCGATCCGCAGGACGGACCCGTCCAGCGCTTCGCATACGAGTTACGCAAGCTGCGCGAGGAGGCGGGGGCACCGGCCTACCGAGCCATGGCCCGGCACGCGGGCTACTCCGCAGCAACGCTGTCACAGGCCGCCGCCGGCGAACGCCTGCCGACCCTGCCGGTAGTCCTGGCCTACGTACGCGCCTGCGGTGGCGATGGCGAGGAGTGGCGGTATCGCTGGAAACAGACCGACGACGAACTTGCCCGCCTGCCACGCCCGCAAGAAGACGACACCGAGTCGCCGTACAGAGGAATGTCGCGTTTCGAGCCTGCAGATGCGGAGTTGTTCTTCGGCCGCGACCAGCTCATCTGCGACCTCCTCCAGCTGGCCCGCCAAAACCGTGTCACCGCACTTGTCGGAGCTTCGGGCAGCGGCAAGTCGTCCGTCTTACGCGCGGGTGTCATCCCCCGCCTGCGCCACACCGACGACGCCGGCCTTCGACCTGCTGCCCTGCGTATCGTCACCCCGGGCGCCCATCCACTACACACCCACCACCGCCTCCTGCGGGCCAAGGACACCAACGGCGAGAGGGCGGATACCTGGCTGATCGTCGATCAGTTCGAGGAGCTCTACACCCTCTGCCGGGATCCGGCGGAGCGAACGGCCTTTATCGACCAGCTCCTGACGGCCCACGACCCGGACAGTCGATTACGCGTGCTGATCGCGGTGCGGGCTGACTTCTACGGCCGATGCCTGGAGCACGAGGGGCTGACCACCGTGCTGCGAGACGCCGGCATGCCGGTCGCACCCATGGGCCCCGACGAACTCAGAGAGGCCATCATCAAGCCCGCCGCGGCGCGTGGCCTGATCGTCGAGCGGGGCCTGACCACCCGCATCATCGAAGAGATCGACGGCGAACCCGGCGGCCTTCCCCTGATGTCCCACGCCTTGCTGGAGACCTGGCGCCGCCGCAGGGGCAAGACGCTCACCGAGGCCGCCTACAACGCAACCAACGGACTGCACGGCGCCATCGCCCACACCGCCGAGGCCACCTACACCCAACTGCCACCCGCCCAGGCCGCCATCGCCCGCCGCACGCTGCTCCGTCTGATCACCCCAGGAGAAGGTGCCCAGGACACCCGCAGGCCCATCGACCGCTCCGAACTGGGCGCCGGCGATCCGGCTGACACCGCCGCGGTGCTGGAGCGTCTGGTCTCCGCCCGGCTGATCACCCTCGACGGCGACACCATCGACCTTGCGCACGAAGCCCTCATCGGCGCCTGGCCGAGACTGCGAGGGTGGATCGAAGACGACCGCGAGCGCCTACGGGTGCACCGAAGGCTCACCGACGCCGCCCACGCCTGGGATGAGCTCGGTCGGGACCCAGGGGCCCTATATAGGGGTATCCGGCTGACAGCAGCCGAAGAAGCCTTGACCACCAGCGACCTCACCACGCTGGAGCAGGACTTTTTCGCCGCCAGCGGCACCGCCCGCGACCATGAACAGCAGGCCGCCACCCGCACCACGCGACGCCTGCGCCAGTTCACTGCCGCACTGTCCGTCCTGCTCGTCCTCGCGCTCGTCGCAGGAACTGCCGCCTGGGACCAGTACCGGACCAGCGAACAGGAGCGGCGCAACGTATTGGCCGCACAGCAGATCTCCCTGTCACGGCAGCTCGCCGCGCAGTCGGCCGCTCTGGCCGATGACAACCCTGATCTGGCCTCGCTCCTGGCAGTCCACGCTTATCGGGCTGCCCATACGAAGGAAGCGGCCGCCGGTGTCCTGGCGGCCGCCGGCCTTCCACTCCGGCACCGACTGACGCACACCTACGGCGCTCTGTCGATGGCGTTCAGCCCCGATGGCCGCACCCTGGCAAGCGTCGACGGAGCTGGGGGAATTCGGCTGTGGGATGTGAGCACGGGAAAGACCCGCACCACACTGACGGACAACAGCGGTGCTGAATCGGTTGCGTTCAGTCCCGATGGCCGCACCCTGGCCAGCGGGGAAGACAACGGCGGGGTACAGCTCTGGGACGTGACCACCGGCAAAGTCCGCAGTTCCTTGCGCTCCCCCCAGGTTGATTACGTGAAGTCGGTGGTGTTCAGTCCCGACGGCCGCACCCTGGCCGGCAGCGGCGGAAGGGGCGTGAAGGTACGGCTGTGGGATGTGGCTACGGGGAGACTCCGCGCCTCCTTGCGCTCGCACGCCGATGAAGTGAAGTCGGTGGTGTTCAGTCCCGACGGCCGCACCCTGGCCGGCAGCGGCGGAAAGGGCATGAAGGTACGGCTGTGGGACGTCACCACTGGCAAAACCCGCACCACACTGACAGGCAGTGGCGCTACCAGATCGGTGGCCTTCAGCCCCGACGGACGCACCCTGGCAACCGGCGGAGACGGGGGAAGGCTGCGGCTGTGGGATGTGGCTATGGGCAGAGTCCGCGCCTCATTGCGCTCGCACGCCGATGAAGTGAACTCAGTGGCGTTCAGTCCCGACGGCCGCACCTTGGCCAGCGGCGGCGAAGACGGAAATGTGCGGCTCTGGGACACCGCAACAGGCAAGACCCTGACCACCCTGACCGGGCACACCAGCGATGTGCAGGCAGTAGCGTTCAGCCCCGACAGGCGGACGCTGGCCAGCATCGGTGGCGAAGACGGGGCGCTGCGGCTGTGGGACGTGGCAAGCGGAAGAACCCGCGCCACACTGACCGGCCACACGGGGGCTGTGAAATCGCTCGCGTTTAGCCGCACAGGTAGCACACTGGCCAGCGGCAGTGACGACGGCACAATGCGATTGTGGGACGTGGCCAGCGGCAAAGGCCGTATCGGGTTCAGTCGAAACACCACGGTAAAGGCGGTGGCGTTCAGTCCCAGCGGGCGCGCTCTGGCCGGCGGCAGTGACGAGGAGGGGAGGGCATGGCTGTGGGATGCAGCAACCCGCCGGGTGAGAGTCCTAGCTTTCTCCGACGCAAACCATCTCGACAAACTGGTGTTCAGCCCCGACGGCCGCACCCTGGCCGGCGAAAGCGGTTCAGGCTCGGTGCACGCCTGGGAAGTCACCGCAGGCACGGTCCACGCCACTTCGGCCCGGCCCCCCGATCCCGTGGGTTCTTTGGTGTTCAGCCCCGACGGACGCACGGTGGCCAGCAACAGCTATGAGGGGACGATGTTCCTCTGGGACGTGAAGACGGGCACTACCCGGACCCGTGTCACCCAGCCTGGATCCATCAACGGTGTGCGTCCGGTGGCGTTCAGTCCCGACGGCCGCACCCTGGCCAGTGGCGACGGCACGGAAAGAGTGCGGCTGTGGGACTTGACGGCCGCAAGGCGCTCGGTCACCCTGACCGGTCCCCTCACCCCGGTGGCGTCGGTGGCGTTCAGCCCTGACGGACAGACCCTCGCCATCGGCAGTTATGACGGGACGGTGCGTCTATGGGATGTGAAGACTGGTAGGAGGCGTGCCATTCTGCCTGGCCACACCGGCCGAGTGGGGATGGTGCTCTTCAGCCCTGATGGCCGCACCCTGGCCAGCGGCGACGACACCGGGGGAGTGCGGTTGTGGGACGTGTATCTGCCCCACCTGGCCGACGCAGTCAACAAGTTATGCCTTGCCGTCAACCGAGAGCTCACCCCCGCGGAGACCTCATTTTACCTACCGGGCCGAATTCCGCACGACGTGTGCCGTTCCTGAAAATCGGCTCGTCCTCCCACACGGCGCGGAGAACCACGGCCTGGGGCGTTGAGAGTTTTCTGAGAAGGTGACGGGCGCGTCCTGAATGCTGGGTGCGGTGGTTGCCTGGTGTCTGACCTGGGTGCGGCCGGAGGCCGGATTGTGCCGTCGCTGTCGTTGAGGCTCACGCCCGATGTGTTCAAGAGCAGAAGGTAGCGGCCCGAGAGTGTGAGAGGGCCGAGAAGCACGCAGCCCAGCAGCGCCAGCGGGCCGCACGGCGTGAAGCCCAGGAGCGCGAACGGACCGAGGCAAGGGAACGCCACATCCACCAGGCCCGCGTCGAGAAGGTGGAGAATTTCGCCCTGCCCGTCCGCGGTGCGCTGAAGAAGGCGGCCCGTGAGCCACGCACCACCACCTGGCCGGAAATCCAGCAGAAGACCGGCCTGCACCAGCTCGGCCGCCTCGACCACCAGGACAAGGTGGAACTGCTTCACCGCCGGTGATAGCCGGGACCTACGGTCTGCCGACACTCTTGGTGGCGGACATGGCATGGCAAAGCGGATTGGGTCCGGACCGGGCGGCTCCCGCACCGAAGCCGGCGCGGCCGTTGACGTGGGCAAGACCGGTTACACCCGCACCGGCACCTGCGCCCGTCACGCCGACGCCGGAACTGCCGTGGCGGATCCGCGTCGTCATCCGCACGGGGCTGCTGGGCCAGTTCATCGTTCACCTGCTCCCACAGGCTCTGCCAGTACGCCGCACCGCCGCGGCATACCTCCACGAACGCCATCAGGACCGGCAGCGTTGGCAACCGCTCACGCCCGCCGCAGCCTGAGACAACGTCGCCGCCGAATCCCCCGCACGCCGTGTCATCGCCCGGCTGCCCGGTGCGCCGGCCTCCTCGCGAGGCTTGCGCGATCCGAACGCGAAGTGCTGCACGGGCCCGGCCTGCGGGTCGATCGGATTCTCCGGACGCCCATGAAGCCTCCCCTCGGTCGCTAGGCACCCCGCACAGAGGCAGTAGTGGTCCCTGCCCGCACCAGTGGATCTCGGCCGATTGATTAGTCCAGCTCAGCAGGGGTGCCAAACAACTTGCCGGCCGGTGAACTCGAAGTTGTCGGGCCGCCACCCACACCGGGCACCGAGCGGTTCGTCGCCATCAAGACCACTAGCTGAAGGGAACCACCATGCGCATCAACAAGAACGCCACTGCATGCACCGTGGCAGGCGTAGTTGCAGCTCTCGCCATCGGCGTGGCCGCTCCGGCCGCACAGGCGGCCACCAACCAGGCTCCAGCCCGCACCGCCGCGGTGCAGACGACCGGACGGACCGTCGTGACGCCGTCCAGCATCGCGGTGCTCTCCACGCTGTCAACCCAGGCTCAGACGACGGGGAAGCTGACCACCGCCGACGTGCACAAGCTCCGAGCGGCCGATGTCAGCACCAAGGGTGTGGGCGGTCTCATCGCCAAGGCCGTGAAGCTACTCAAGAAGGTGCCTGGCGCCTATAGGTGGGGCGTGGCGAAGGCCAAGAGTGCCTACAAGATGGGTAAGAACAAGGGAGTCGCTTACCTGAAGAAGAAGGTGAGCGAAATGTCCAACTGGAGCCCGACCAAGTGGGCCTGGAAGACTGTCATGGCGCTCGGCAACGGACAGTTCGTCTGGCAGCTCATTAAGTTCCTCTCCGGCCACTGATCATTCCGGTGATTTCGGCCCCCGGCGCATCCGCGCCGGGGGCCGATCCAAATAGAGGAGGACCAATCGTGACATATCTAAACCAGAGGGAAACCTCGCACGCCAGTGACATTTGGTGGATGTCATCCGCTGTGCTCGTCGGAGCATCCCTTGTCCTTACCGGTTTCATTGACGGGGCGTCATCCGAGCGATGGGGGTGGTGGATCTACTTCGGGGCATGGCTGCCCTTCCTCGGAGGCATCCTGCACTCCATGGCCGCCAAGCTGCCACGAGCAGGCGCCAGCATCCGCAACTCAGCTCTGGTCCTTGCCGTAGCCACCGCGAACCTCACCCTGTTCCACCATGATGCGTTCCCCTTCTGACCCGGTGAGCCTGAACGAGGGGTGCCATGGTTTTTCTCTCACGGCCTCGGCCAGGGAGCCGACGAGGGGCCAGGGCCGGGCGCCGGGAGCACAGCACAGGTCGGAAGCCGGGGATCGGCACCGTCCCGCCCGGCCGGAGCGCCGGGGACGGTGCCGGGCAGGGCAGGAAGTTGTGCTGCCACTGGAGCGAGTCCATGCTCAGCGCGGCGTCGGCGAGGGCCTTCACGGACGGTGTCTTGAGCGAGGCGAGGCTGGTGTCGACCCAGTTCTGGGTAAGGCCGTAGCTTTGCTGCCGGTACTCGACGGCCTGCACCAAGCACTGCACCCACCCCGCCAGCGGATGCGGCCCGCCGACGTCGCCAGTGAGCCCGGCCGCGATGATCCGGTCCGCGTCCATCGCCGCGTCCAGCCACTGCACCAGGCCCGTGTCCGCACCCAGTGCGGGAAGCCGTCGACGCAGCTCCAGCAACGCCCCGGCACGCATGTTCGCCAGTGGCCGCCGCCCGGACTCCCAGCCCTGCAGCGTGTCCAGCTCCACGCCCAGGTCCTCCGCCAGGGGCGGCCTGCGCGCGCGGGATCGACTCGCGAAGCAGGCGCAGCACGAACCCAGTGCCGGCACCTGCTGATGTTCGCCTGGGTCTGCCCAATCTGGCCTGTTCCCCGGTCACTTGGCGCACCGAAACTCGTACTCACGGTCAGTTCTACCGCATCGGCAAGTTCACCCGTCGTGGAGTTGTTTGGCAGCCCCTCTGAGCTGCGCTAATCAATTAGCCCAGGGCTGTGCTTGGTCTCGGTGCCGTTGTGGCCTGGTGGTGCGGTTCCTAGGCTGACGAGCAAGCACAGAAGATCTTTGGGGGAGCCGAGTGGGGCGTCCGGAGAATCCGATCGATCCGCAGGACGGGCCCGTCCAGCGTTTCGCCTATGAGTTACGCAAGCTCCGGGAGGAGGCGGGTGCGCCGGCCTACCGGGGCATGGCCCGGCGCGCGGGCTACTCCGCGGCAACGCTGTCGCAGGCGGCCGCCGGCGAACGTCTGCCGACCCTGCCGGTAGTCCTGGCCTACGTGCGGGCCTGCGGCGGTGACGAGGAGGAGTGGCGACGCCGCTGGACAGGGACCGACAAGGCGGTATCACAGCAGCCCCGCTCGCCGGAGGACGACACCGATCCGCCCTACCGGGGGCTGTCCCGCTTCGAACCCGGGGACGCGGACCTGTTCTTCGGCCGCGACGCGATGACGGCGCAACTGGCCGGCACCGCCTGCCGGCACCGCGTCACCGCGTTGGTGGGGGCCTCCGGCAGCGGTAAGTCCTCACTGCTGCGCGCCGGGCTCGTCCCCGGCCTGCGCCACACCGACAGTGCCGCCCGCCAGGCCCCGGCTGCTGTGCGCATCCTCACCCCCGGCGCACATCCCATGGCGCACGGCCAACGTCTGGAACCTGCCGCCGGGCCCGGGGAAACCTGGCTGCTGGTGGACCAGTTCGAAGAGCTGTTCACCGTCTGCAGCGACGATGCGGAACGCGAGGCATTCCTGGAGCGACTGCTGGCCGCGCGCGACGAGAGCAGCCGACTGCGCGTGGTCTTAGCTGTACGGGCCGACTTCTTCGGCCACTGTGCCGCCCACCGGAACCTGGCGGCTGCGCTCAAGGACACCGTGGTGCTGGTCGGCCCCATGGACAAGGATCAGCTACGCGCGGCCATCGTGAGGCCGGCCGTGGCCCGTGGGCTGATCGTCGAACGGGACCTGACCGCCCGCATCATCGAGGACGTCGGAGACGAACCCGGCGCCCTGCCGCTGATGTCCCATGCACTGATGGAAACCTGGCGCCGCCGCCGAGGACGAACGCTGACCCCCCAGGCATATGAAGGCGCCGGCGGACTGCACGGCTCCATCGCCCGCACTGCCGAAGACACCTACCAACAGCTCACCCCAGACCAGGCCGCCCTCGCCCGCCACATCCTGCTGCGCCTCATCGCGCCGGGAAACGGCACCCAGGACACCCACCGTCCCACCGCCCGCACCGAATTCGCTACCACCGACCCCTGCACCGAAGAAGCGCAAACCGAGACCGATGCGGTTCTCAACCGCCTTGCCCACAGCCGGCTGCTCACCCTCGACGACGGCCACGTCCGCCTCACACACGAAGCACTGATCACCGCCTGGCCTCGGCTCCACAGCTGGATCAACGACGAGCGCGACCGCATCCGCCTGCACCGCCAGCTCACCCGCGACGCCGCCGGCTGGCAGGAACTCGATCGCGACCCCACAACCCTTTACCGCGGCAGTCGACTCACCTGGGCAGAAGAGACCTTCACCGGCGAGGACCGCAACGCACTCAATGCACTCGAATCCGCATTCCTCGACGCGGGTCTCGCCGCCCGGGAGACGGAACGCGCACACGCAGCACGCGCGGCACGCCGCTCTCGCCGAGTCGCCGCAGCCGTGGCCGTGTTATGCGTTCTTGCCCTCGTTGCAGGCACCGTTGCCGTGCAACGGGCCGTCACGTCCAACGAGCTTCGTCAGTCGGCACGATCCCGTGAACTGGCGGGCCAGGCAGCGGATGCGGCAACTGACCAGCCGGAGGCGGCGCTGCTGACAGCGCTGGCGGGCTACCATCACGCTCACACCGTCGAGGCCCGCTCCGCGCTGATCAGTTCGTACGCCGAGTACCGCGCCAACCGCCTCGGCGGCCACACCCGTGACCTGACCACTCTGGCCTTCGCCCCCGACGGCCGCACTCTGGTCACCGCCAGCGACGACCACACCGTCAAACTCTGGGATTCCGCCGGCCATCGTCTGCTTGCGACCCTTGTGGGTCACGTCGCCGGCGTCAATGCGATAGCCATTGCACCTGACAGTCGTACCCTGGCTACTGCCGCCGACGACAGCACGGTACGTCTTTGGGGCCTCACCACGCATCGCGCCAAAGCTGTCCTCACCGGCCATAAGGGAGCGGTCAACGGTGTGGCGTTCAGCCGCGACGGCCATACCCTCGCCACAGCTGGTGCCGACCGAACAGTCCGCCTGTGGAACACGTCCTCACATAAGCCGGAGCATACGATCACCGGGCTCAGCGGGGCGATCAACGCAGTGGCCTTCAGCCCTGACGGACACACCCTCGCGATGGGCGGGGACGACGGTAGGACCAGGCTCTGGAACGTCAAAACCCACCGGTGGACCGCCACTGTGACGGGGCATACCGACGCCGTGGACACCGTGGTGTTCAGCCCTGACGGACACACCCTCGCCACTGCCGGCAACGACGGAAGCGCCAAACTGTGGACAGCCTCCGGCAACAGACTGAAGAAGACCCTGTCCGTGTACGACAGTGCTGCACCAGCACTTGCCTTCGCTCCCGATAGCAGGCACCTAGTCACAGCCAGCCCAGTGGGAGTGGGCGGAATTTCGGTGTGGGACACGAGAACCGGACACAAGACCGCAACCCTGGGCGAGACTCCGGCCCGTGCGGTGGCATGGCGGCCGGACGGCCGCACTGTCGCAGTCGTCGCCACCTCGCGTCACGCAGGTCTGTGGGACCTGCGTACACATGAGGTTTCCTCCTCCGGCTTCTTCTCTGCCCAGCGAAACTTCTTCGCCATCGCATTGCGCCCCGACAGCAACGTCGTAGCAGCAGCCGGCTACGGAAAGATCACCTCCTGGGATACCGCCCGCCAGCGCTATATCAGCGACTTCCGCACACCCGATTACGTGCAAGCCGAAGCCTTCACCCCTGACGGCCGAGTCCTCGCCACAGCCACCAGCTCCAAGACGATGCTGTGGAGCTATCCCACCGGCCGGCTCCTGGCCACGCTTGACAGCCATAACACCACCGTCACCGGCCTCGAAATCTCCCCGGACGGCCACACCCTGGCCGCAGCCGGATACGACCACACCGTTCGCCTGTGGAACTTGGCCACCCGACACACGATCTCCGTGCTCACCGGGCATCCTGATTCGGTCCAAGCGATCGCATTCAGTCCGGACGGTAAAACCCTGGCCTCAGCCGGCGACGACCGCACCATCCAACTGTGGGACGTCACCACCGGCCGACGAAAAGCCATCCTCACCGGCCACACCAACACCCTCTTCGCCCTCGATTTCAGTCCGGACGGTAAAACCCTCGCCTCAGCCGGCGACGACCGCACCATCCGCCTGTGGAATGTCGCCAGCCACCACACACGGACAACCCTCACCGACAACAGCGGAAGGATCACCTCCGTCCGCTTCAGCCCAGACGGCAACACACTGGCCACAGGCGGGCCGGGCCGCACCATCCGCCTGTGGGATCCGGCCACCCACCGCACCACCGCCACCCTCACCAGCTACCGTGCACCACTCCTGGACGACCCGGATTCCTTTCTCCCGGCACTGGAGTTCACCCCGACAGCCGCACCCTCATCAGCTTGGGCGGCCCCAGCATCCGACTATGGGACCTCAACGCCGACCACATCGCCACCCGCGTCTGCCAGCAGAGCAAAGCGAACCATTGGGGAGAATTGCTTCACGCGCTACCGCAAGAAAGGCCCTGTCCCTGACTTGTCCCGGCACCAGCTCGGTCACGCTGTCCACCGTCACGCGGCGATACCCCGCGGCGTCGGCGGCGTGCTCGGCCCGGTGCCCGCGCCGCTGAAACCAGCCGGTCAGCGCCACCCCGGCTAAAGGTTGTCCCGTAAGTGATCTTGAGAGTGGAGGGGCGGGCAGACAGGACTCATTCATCCGATGAGGACGAGGTTGTGCAGGCGGGCGATGCCGAGCATGACGTAATGGATGCCATCGCCTTTCAGGCGGCAGTCGCGAAGGATCTTCCAGCCCTTCATGCGGGCCAAGGTGTGCTCGACGCGGGCGCGAACTCGCTTGTGCGACCGGTTGTGTTCCTCCTTCCAGGTCGGGAGTTCGTTGCCCTTGGTCCGGCGGTGCGGAATGACGAGTCCGGTGCCCAGGTAGCCGCCGTCGGCGACGGTTGCGGTGTGGCCGACGGCCTCCTTGGCGCCGGATTCCTCCCAGCCTCGGCAGTCGTGGCGGTTGCCAGGCACGGGCGGCCGACTATCACGACCGCTCGGGTGTCGGCATCGATGACGACCGGTCCGGCGCGCGCGTTGGCCAGTCGGCCGGGCTTCGTCAGGAGGCCGAGAGGCCTGGTGCTGCTAGCGCGACGGGCAGTGATGGATGGAGAACAGCAGCGACTCATGCCGCACCACGTCTCTGGCGGCAGTCGGGCCGGCTGGGGCATCGCACTGAGAGCACCGGCGCTGTGCGCCGTCCTCGAACGCGCATCGCCCGCAGCGGAGCCTGTCGGGCTGCTCGCTGAACACCACCGCTGGAGCCGGGCTCGCCAGATGCGCACAGACCGGAAGGCGTCCGCGTTCCTGGTTCTGGTAGAGCGCGGCCACGATGGTCTTGAACCAGTCCGGCAGGTCGGTTAGCGAGGCCGAGCGACTACGGCCCGGCCCGAGTACGGAATCGAGCGTTGCGGCGGTGTGAGCGGAGGCCGCCTGGAACTGGTCGCCAAGGGCGGTGGAATTCTGCATGGGCCAGGGGACCGCCTGAACCCGGTGGCTGCTAGGAGGGGGCCGGCGTCCGGGTGAAGCTCCCGGTCGGCCCATGCCGTTGTCCAGGCCCGCGTCAGACGCGTGAGGCCCGAATCAAGGTGGAGCTGGTGTCCGAAGGGGCGAAGGCGACTGTGGACCCCGGCCTGCCGGAGCCGGACTGTCCGGTCTGGGGGACATCCATGGCTGGTGGAGCGCCAACGGACAGCCGGCCAGCGCCAGGAGGCGCCGGCGGCAGTGAGCCTGTTAGAGCCAACTACTGCGGGCATTGTGCACCTCTGCGGCCCGGACGCGATTGAGGCTGCGGCCGGGCCAGGTCGCGGCCCGGGTGATGTGGAGTACCGGAAGTGTCGGCAGACGTCACCGGCCCGCCACTGGGGCAATGCCGCCTGCTGTGTCGGTCGGGGCGCGGCTGGATTGATTAGTCCAGCTCACAGGGCCTGCCAAACAACTCCATGGCCGGTGAACTCAGTGCTGTCGACGTCGACCTGGCGCCGGCACACGTGACAACCCAAGGACGGATCACATGAAGCGCAAGCTCGCCCTCACCGCAGCCACCGTGGCCCTCAGCGTCGGAAGCCTGGCCGGCATGACGGCCCCAGCCGCCACAGCCAGCCCCGCCGCGCCCGCCACTACCGCTGCCGCTGTGCCGGCAGACTCCCCGGTGAAGCAGGGCCACACGATGACCAAGGATGCTCAGGGCCGCAAGGTGGCGAAAGTGACGTTTACCCAGGTGACCGGGCACGTCGTGAAGGGATGGATCGAGAAGCTGTCCAAGGACAAGATCTGCGCCCAGGCGATTGTGAAGTGGTACAAGGGCGGCAAGCTCCGCGACACTGACCTGTCTGAGAAGGTCTGTCGCAAGGGCCAGAAGAAGTACTTCTCCATGCGCGCCGGCGACAAGCACCACTTCAACGCCAGCGACGTGTGGGGCGGATTCAAGCTGTCCTGACCACCGTCAGCGATGACGCCCGGGCGGCGGGACGCACGTCGGGGGACGATGCGAACCACGCCCGGGCACCACATCGTTTGTTCATGATGCGGCGGTCTGCCTCGCAGCCCGCCGGTTGCCGAAACCCGTCGCGGCGCACGTCGCTGGTCTGTCACCGGCTGAGGCGGATGCGCGGCCCCCACGCGAACTCGAGGTCGTCCAGCAGGATGAGCTCCAGCTCCTTCTCCCACAGGCCGCGCAGACCGAACGGGTTGGTCTCCATCCGCTCCAGGACGACCAGGGTCTCAGGCTGTCCGATCAGCGCGTACCGGCCGTGCGAGGCGGGCCTGCTGCCGGCCCGTACTCCCGCAGCAGCTCTTGCAGGCGGGCGCGGTGCTGTGCGGCGAACGCCTCCCGGCGCTCGATGTACCCCTCGCGTTCCTCGGTGCGCACTGTGCTCAGCGCGACGTCCAGGAACTCACCGTCCGGCCAGTGGCGCTCACCGGGCGCGGCCAGGGCTCACGGGAACCGTTCCGCCGCCGTCAGGACGTCCTTCGCGTCCAGCGCCGGAGCCGGGGCCCGTTCCTCCACGGGAGCCTCCTGAGGGGGAGGGGAGGTCGGCTGCTGAAGGTGGGTGAGGAGCATGGCGCTGGAGGCGGCGCGCCCGCGTTGTGCGTGGGCGGTGGTGTCGGCGATGCGCAGCAGGTAGCAGGCGACGTCGCGGACTCCGGCGAACCAGCCGTCCTCGAGTCGTTAGCCTGACAGCGTGCCCCGGCCGGATCAACGGCCGGGGCACGGTGCTTTTTCACGAAGAGGGAGCCCAGTCACCTTCGTGGCAGTATTGCTTGTCATCATCGCTCTTCTCGCAGTAGAAGTAGTCTTCACTCTGGTCCAGGGTGAAGAGTCCAGGCTTCTTGGGAGTCCAGTTCAGGCTCACATTGTGCATGCGGTATTTCTCGATGAAGTGCGTATCGCCGATCACGTGATCGGCCTCGCTGCATGCGCCGTGCTTCGGGGGGCTCCACTTGATCACCTCGGGATGTTTCCGTGCAGTGCATACCACCTCGGCCGGACTCAGGCGCGTCGAATACGTGGAAGTGATCTTCACCTCGCAGTTGACCTCAGGAGCATCCGCCGGTTTCGGGTCGAGGTTCGGCGTCTTCTCCTCGCAGCCCTTCTCCACCGCGCGGTCCTTGAGCGCTAAACCGTCGATGGTTTTGTCGAAGTTCTCCGCAACGCCCCTCATGCGCTTTTCCGTCACTTCTTCTGCGCGGTTGGCGTCTTTGCGGTCTTGCGCTGACATGCCGGTGGCGCATCCTGCGAGAGTCAGCGCCGTGGCCGCTACGACAGATCGTGCTATCCACTTCCGCACCAGGATCCTCCGTTATGTGGTGTAGGGGCATGCTGTGCGTCACAGCCTGCCTATGTCATCCATGCTCCGTCGCCGGTGGCGGGTGCCGCAGAAGAACTCGATGCGATCTCTTGGTTTGGTGTCGGTAGCGGTGAGAGCCGGTGGTGGTGTGCTGGGCGGGGTGTTCCTGGGCTGGTCAGTGGTTGTTTGTGGGTGGTGGGCCGCTGTCATGAGTGAGAGGTTGATGGGTGGATCGCTGTCGTGGGGCTTTATCGCATGGCAGCTGATGTTGTCTCAGGTCCGAGAGTTCTTATGCGGTGAGGTGGGCCGGTCGGTGTGATCGTGGGGTGGATCAAGAGGTAAGGGTCGGCCGTGGGCCTGTGCTGCCCAGGGGATTGGTGGTGCGTCGTCTGCTGGAGCGGCAGCAGGCAGGGAGCTGGCCACGCGGCATGTGCGTGCGGCCGCCGAGACGGTGGGGTTTCCGAGCGTACGGTGTGGCGCTGGCTGGAGCAGGCGAAGGCGACCGGGCAGGTGGAGGCCGGGGTTCGGCAGGGGTATGCGGTGTCGGACGAGGTGGGGGCGCTGCTGGGCGAGGTCGGAGGGAATGTCGCTGAGCTGAGACGCCGGCTGGCCGCGGCTGAGCGCGATGAATCAGCGGCTGAAGAGCCCGGTGCACGGGCCCAGACCCGGACCGAGTCACTGTCACCCCGGAAGTACGCCGCCTGCTCGCGCTGTGGAGGGCGAACCGTCCTATACCGCAGCGCGGACCAGCCACTGCGGTTCGTCGAGGGGCTTCCTACCGGCTGGAAACCTCCGCATATGTACGCCGCGCGCGATGGTGAACAGGACCAGGATTACGGCCCCGCGGGACCGGAAGACTGGGCCTGACCGTACGAGCAGAGCCGGTTCCTCGGATCACTCGCGTTCGGCGGGAAGCCCAGAGGTCAGCTGAAAAGTCTGCCAGCGTAGTGTCCGGGCGTGTCGGCCCGGCTACGACGACCTCGAGAATGACCTCATGGACCGTCTGCTGCACCTTGACCGCACACTCGACGAGTTGGACCCGCCCCGCTGGGCTCCTCCTGCCGCTGACGCGACCCGCTTGGTGCGCGAGGTGCACAGGTTGCGACGCATTCCGCTAGGCGAACTTGGTCCGGCAGATCTGCGCACACTCCTCTCGCAGCAGGTGGCCCTGCCGTACGTCCTTCCACTCGCAGTGCGCTTGCTGCTTGAGGATCCGCTGCTGGATGCATATTTCTACGAGGGAGACTTGCTGCTCGCCGCCGTCAATGCCCCAGCCTCCGCCTGGTCCTTGCTGCCGGGCCTCGGTGCGCGGCTGCGCACCGTGATCACGACACTGCCGGGGTCAGCGGCCGCCGATCTGCCGCGCGGCGGCGCCGAGGAGCTTGCCCGCTTCGTCGCGCCGCCCGAGGCATCTCGCTGGCCTGACGAATTGGCGGGTGAAGGAATCCGTAGGGAGGACTGACCGGCACCGAGGCTACTGTGAGTGGGCGCGCTGGTGGTGTTGGGCGCCTGGTCAC
The DNA here is from genome assembly GCF_900187385.1 of Streptomyces sp. 2114.4. NCBI lineage: Bacteria > Bacillati > Actinomycetota > Actinomycetes > Kitasatosporales > Streptomycetaceae > Streptomyces > Streptomyces sp. 2114.4. Next base: position 24,463 of record NZ_FYEY01000001.1, on the reverse strand, counting down.
GGGAGGTGGATGCGACCCGGTCGGCTGTCATGGGGTGACCTAGCGGCTGCTGTTTTTCGACCAGTGTGAAGGTAGATCGGCTGTGACGGAGCAGTGGTTGTGCGGTAGTTGTGTTGTTGTGGCCTGGTGTTTTGTTTGTGGGTTGGGATTCGGGCTGGGTCGGGGCGTGTTGGAGGGGATGGGGATCGGGGCTGGCCGAGGTGTTCGGTTTGGTTGTTCGGGGTGTTGAGCGGGGATTTCGTGGGTGTGTGGATTGATCTTGGGTTTGTTGTCGGTGGAATGGTGCGTCGAGAGGTAACTGGTGTGGTCGAGCTCGGGCCTGGTCAGGGGCGTGATCCGAGGTAGGTGGTTAGTGGGTCGCTGGTGGCGGGGGAGAACCGGACCATGCCGAGCCTGTGGCCGATCACGGCGATGGTGTTATAGACGCGGGTGCCTGGTGTGGGTGGGGAAGGGTGGCCAAGGTGCGGGCGAGTGTGACGGTTTCGGGGGAGATCACGAGGTCGCGGACCAGGACCAGGAGTACGGCTGAAGCGTTTCCTGCGCGGTCCATGTGCGCGTTGGTTCTCGCGAGTTGATGCAGGCGCCTGTGCCAGTGGTCGGTGAGGTGTTGTTGGTGGTCGTACCAGCGGGTGGTGATCGCGTGTGCTGCCTGCCATGCATGCGCGCTCCGTGGATGCCGTTGTAGCCGCTGGTGGCGGTGGTGGGCCGTGGTGAGTTCGGAACGGTCCCGGTGCGCAGTGTGGACGTGAGTCGTGGGTCGGGGGTGGCTTGCTGATGGCGCCGGCACACCAGCTGGGGCCAGGGCCGGTGGATCCAGGCGGTGTCCGCCGTGCCGCGGCTGTGGTGTCGCACGCACGTCGTGCACGCTCGTACAGCTTGCTGGCGGCGCTCGACGGGCCCTCAGTATGCGGTGGCCGGTCTGGCGTCCGTCGTGCCGTCCTGGAGCAGGCCCGGCAGTGCACGCGCGAGGGCGTGCGGCCGGACTCGGGCCACGGCAGCGACTCGGCGCGCGGCGGTGGGGGAGAGGTCGAGTCCTGCCGCGGGCGGGGTGCCGTGTCCGTGGACGGTGATACCAGCGCTGTCGAGGAGTTGGGGCAGTGTCAGCCCGTAGGCACCGGCGAGGCGCTGTAGGTAGGAGGCGGTCGCTTCGAAAGCCAGCGGCCGGATGCGGAATACGCCCGGTGCCGGGAGCGGGATCTGTGCCCATGCCCCGGCGGCGGGTGCGCCGCCTCGCAGGGCACCGGGCGCGGCTGCGCAGCCAGCCGTGAGAAGTGCCTGGTTCACCAGGTGCCGGGCTTGGTTCGGGCACGGGGCCGGTAGCGCTGTTCGGATAGGTGGTCCACGCGGACGGCGTCGAGGGTGGTCTTCGTGATGCGTTCCGTGCCGTCGATGAGCGCGGTGATGGCCGCCTGCTTGACCAGACGCGCAAGCGACCCGATCCGTCCGGCGGTGCGGGCGTGCAGGTATGGCACCAGCCGCACCAGGCTCCCTCGCCGGTGGTGGCGGAGGTCGAGCGCGTTCTCCAGGGCTTGTACCAGGTCTTTGAACGGCTCACGTTCACCGTCGCGGGCGGGCAAGGGATCGCAGTCGACGAGGGAGGCGCGTGCGGCGAGCTGCGCCCCGCGCACCCCGCAGAACAGCGCGGTCCCGGTGACGTCGATGCCCGCGTACACGAACGTCGCGCTGATGCGTTCGGTGAGGTCTTTCAGCAGATCAGCGCTCTGGGCGCCGGTGGTGGTGCGGGGGTTGAGCCGGTGGATCTCGTCGATCAGCACCAGCCGCACACCCGCCTGCGTGTAGGTGTGGCAGACGCTGTTGACGATCTGGGCCTGCGACATGCGGCCTGTCAGGGGGATTCCGAGGTAGCGGGCGAATTCGAGAGCCAGGGTCTTCGCGCTGGCGGCGGGCGGCACGAGCACGTAGGCGACCGGGACCTGCCCGGCCGCGGCCGTATCGCCCTGGCGGCGGGTGTGGGCCAGGTGGCAGGCGCGGCCGACTTGGAGCAGCGCCGTGGTCTTGCCCGCGCCGGCGGGGCCGGTGACGATCAGGGACGGGCGTGCGGTGACCCGGGCACGCAGAGGCAAGGAGTCGTCGTTGAGGGCCCGCCGGAGAATGGCGAGTCGGCGGTGCTGGTGCAGCGGCCGTTGGGATGCTGCTGGGGCAGGTCATCGATATCTCCGACGGAGAACCGGGGCACATGTGGGGCGCCGGCCTTGGAGGCGCCGAACTGCACCCGGCCGTAGGACACCGGCTCGATCCAGCCAGGCGGCGCATCCACTCGAAGTCGACTTTCCCGAATGTGACGCTATCCGTATCGGTGCGTACCTGGAGCGATGCATCGCGTGTGTGTCCGCGCCGCGGAGAGCGGTAGCACTACGTATGACAGCCGAAGGCGACCGGGTATGTGCCTCTGGTCGCGGATCCGAGGTCGACAAGCAAGCGCCTGGGGCGCAGAAAGGCCCCCTCCAGCGGGCTGCCGGAAGGGGTGCCGTTCGCCTCACGCGTCGACCAGACCTCCCTGCACCTGTCCGGGCGTTTTCGTTCAGCCCGTGATCAAGTCCAGTTGCACTTGTGGAGCGGTACAAACAGGGCGTGCGTGGCGTACGTCCAGCTCACGTTCGGCAGGTCCGACTCCAGGTCCCACGAGTTGCCGGTGTTCCAGCCGCCGTCGGACTCCTGGTGTGCGTACGCGGCGTGACACGCATACTGCTTACGCAGAGATTCCGCCTCGTCGGTCGTGTCCAGGCGCAGCGGATTCGGCGTGTTCGTCCACACCTCCTGCCATCCGTCGGCGGCCTTGTCGATGCCGCCCCGGAACCCGGCATCCGTCGGGTAGACCATCAGCACGAACTTGTCCGAGTCTGTCGGCAGGTTCACTCGCACCTGCTTGACGAGGCTGCCCGGTGCCTCCACCTCGTAGCCGGTGCACTCGCCGCCGCAGCCCTCCGACGCGCCGCCCGGAATCCAGAACAGCGTCGCACCCGAGGCGAACTTTTGCGTCACCTGCCGGTACGTGTGGACCCCCTTGGCATCCGTATACGAGTCGGTACCGTCCGTCTCGTCGGACGCCGGGTAGCCGAACGCGCTGTTCTCCCAGCCGTACTCGCCCCACGTCGCGCCGATCTTCCCCCATACCGGGTGGGCGCCGGTCGCCGCCGACCAGTACACGGTGCCGCCCTCGAACTCCTGGCGCACCCCCTTGCCGTCCGCGTTCTTCAGCTCGTCCGACTTCGGGTAGCCGAGCGCGGACGTCTCCCAGCCCATCGCCTGCCACTTGTCGCGCACCGCCCCCCATACCGGGTGGGCACCGGTCGCCGCCGACCAGTAGATCGAGCCGTTCTGGAAGTGGGTGTACCGGCCGCGCCCGTCGGGAGTGGTCATCTCGTCCGTCACCGGGCATTTCAGCGGCGAGGACACGTCATCCATCGCGATGTACTTGTCGAGGATGGCGCCGGAGACGGTCTTCCCGCAGAAGTCGCGGTCGGCTGCGGCTGCCGGGGACGACGTAAGGAAGGGGGCGGCCAGGCAGGCTGTCGCGAACAGGGCGAGTTTCCGAAGTGTTTTCACCCCGGAAAGGTACTGGGAAAAGAGGTGCGCGAGGAGAGGGAATCCGGCCGGGTTGCACCGGAATGTCCCCCCATAGGCCCTGCTTGCGGTAGGCCAGGCGCATGCGCTGCACCGTGGTACGCGAGACGCGGCCGAAGCCGAGCGCGGTCAGTCCTCGGCCTTGGCCTGTTCCAGCTCGGCCAGTGTGTGCCGCTCGGGGTCGTACTGTTCCCCTACAGCTCCTTCGCTGCCGGGCCCGTCGGCAAGGCCACATCCATCCGACTTCTCTCACATGCCGCTGCCAGACCAGCGCCTTTTCGCGCGCCGCGGCGGGCGTGGTCTCGAACAGCCCCCACTGCGGGGCCGCCTGCGGCACAGCGGCACCAATGACGGCGAAGCCGGGATCGGCGAACAGGTAGCCGGCGAACACGGCCTCACCACCGTCGTCCGGGCCGACCGGACAGGGCGACCACCTGCCATTTCACGCCGCGGAAGCGGACATGCGCCCCGACCTTCACAGCCGGCCGGGCATTGCGCCGCGCGGGCACCCGACACCTCCCGTCTCGCTGGCGCCGCTCCAGCTCCGCGGGCCGACGAGGGCGCGTTTGTGCAGCCGCGTCTCCAGATCTGTCGTCAGATGTCGGTAGAGGCGTCTCACGATCTCCGGAAGGTCAGCGCGGGCCATGCTTATCGCGGCTGGATCGAGTTGGCTCACCACCACACGCCCGTCGCGCCGGTCGTCACGGCTCCCTTCGTGATGGTGTGCTGGTCGTGCTGCGCTCGGTCGAGGTTCGCGCCCATGAGGTTGGCGCCCACGAGGTTCGCGCCATTCAGGTTTGCAGCCGTGAGGTTCAGATGACTGAGGTCGGTGCTGGCGAGACAGGTGTTGCGCAGGTCAGTAACCGCGCCGTTGTCCTTGCTGCGATCCCGGCGACCGAGAACAGTCAGCGCTGCCTGGACATCCAAAGTCAGCGAGTGCGGGGCCACAGCGACCGACGGGCACGGGCGCGGGCGCGGGCGCGGACGTGGGGGCGGGGGCGGGGGAAGAGCCCCGGAGGGCAGCAGGATGGCTTGCGGCGTGGCTTGTGGCAGGTTCGCGCGGACGAACGCGGAGAGCACCTGCACGATTGTTGGCTGATCTGGCGGCGAGTCGCGAGCGAGCCGTTCCAGCGCGTATACCGCGCCGAGTCGGGTCTGCAGGTGCTCCTCACCGAGGGTGCCGATCTGATCCATTGCCTTGGTATACCGGTCGGTGAACTGTCCCTGTTCGGTCGCGGACAGTGACTGCGCGGTGAATACCAACGCGGCCAGGGCGGTGAAGGTAGTGACCACGGAGCTGATTGCCGACCAGTTCATTTGCTGTCGGGGCGCTTCGGCCGCGGTCGGTTCTGCTGCGGACGTGGCCGGCTCCGTTGCCCGGGCGATCAGGCCGGGCCCGTCCGGGAGCTGGTCCCACTCCACTGGCGGCGTCATATCCGGGCTGGCTGTCGACCGCCGGGCCGATGCCCAGGACACCCCACAGCCAGCCAAGGCCACTATGGCCGTCAGCGTCCACCACCATGTCCCTAACCAGCTCGCGATGGCTGGCCAACCCGGCCACTGCCATGTCCCCAGGACTACTACGGCCACTGCCGTCATGCCCAGCCCGATGCTCGCCAGCCTCAACCTCTGCTGTCGTCGTCCGTCACTCATGCGGGAAGATCACACCACATACGGTGATCACTGCTGCACTTCGCCTGAACCGAAACAGATCCGTTGTCCGCCCCGCCAGTGCTGTGAATGCCCGAGCCGCGTACGCGGACGAGGCGGGACCGTTGCGGAACGCAGCGCCGTGCATCGCCCGCCACCTCCGCCAGCCGAGACTCGAAGACGCTGATGTTGCTCATCCACACCCCTCCCTTGTGTACCGCCCCAGCGAAGCTCACTCCTGAGCCGATCAGCCCTGTGGACGAACCCGCCCGACCGTCCCCGGGACCTGCCATGACGTCCCGTGGACGGCTGCCTGAGCCGATGGCACGGCTGCTTCACCACGCGTAGGCGGTTGGCGTCATGCCCACTGCACGCCCAGTGCTCGCAGCGCCTCCAGCTGCTCTTCGGTGAGCTTGTAGCGGCGCTGCTTCTGGTTGGCGTACCAGACGCCGACCTTGGTCTCGGTCCCCTCGGGCAGGGCCACCACTGCCTTGTGCGGCGGCTGGCCGCCCTCCTGCTCCATCCACTGGGCGAGGGCTGCGAGGCCGCGTTGGAAGGCATGCTGCGCCTTGCCCTGTCCCTTGGCCGCACGCTTCGCCGCCGGGTGAGGCTCGGAGGGGGCTTGTTGTGCGGGGTGGTGGTTGACCTGGTGTTGCTGGTTCGCTGAGAGGCCGAATGAGCGGTTCGAGCGGGGCGGTCGCGGTGTGTGAGCCGGGATTGTGTCTTCTGCGTTGAGAGAGGCCGTGCTCGTTGTAGGTGGCCTCAGCGCCCAAAGGCCCAGTGCGTATGTGCGCTGGTCAGGGCTTTCGCGGGCGCTTTTGCGACGGATGCCCAGGAATTGAGCAAACCGGCCCCCGGGGACGGCTGTAGGCGTCGGCGTGGAGGGGGAGTACTGGGCGGTCATGGCCACACCCGCCCCCTGGGGTGTGGGTGTGGCCATGACCGTTGCTGAAAGTCAGTTCCTTACCGGAGCAAGGCAGTCCTAGCTGCCACTACGGCCAGGACGACTGCGAAGGCTGGAAGCCCGAACAGCCTCAACCCGCCCTGACGCGACTGGGCGGCCCCGGCAGCTCCCCCGAGCGTCGCCGCGCCGGCCTGAGCGACTGCGAGCACGAGCAACCACAAGCGAGCTGGCCGGATTGCCTCAGCGTGACTGTTCATACCGTCTCCTTGTCGTGTTCTGTGATCCACGCGGGCCCGGCCGGAACATCAACGTCATTGAGCTCGGCGGCTCGGTGTGCGACGGCGTCCATGTGTGCGTCCCACTCCTGGCGAGTGAGGGGACGGCCCCCTGAACCTTCCGCGCGAGGCGACTCACGCAGCAGCTCCACGAGGACATCGTGAGCGTTGTACGGCACAGTGTCCTTCCTTCTGTCGAATCAACGGATTGAGCAGGAGCACCTCTCTAGGGACTCCTCCTGCGATCACGGGGCAGGGTCGTCCCCCGTGATCCCTAGAGGAGCCCTAGCGCAGGGTGCCGAGCTCGTCCGGCGGAAGGGACTTCAGCCGCTCCTCGGCCCTTTTCAGACGGGCCGTGACGGTCTTGCGGTCGATCCCGAGCTTCCGGGCGATCTCGACGGGCCCCATGGTTTCCCCGTGGGTCAGCAGGTAGATCTCTCGCTCACTCGGGTCGGGAAGGTACTTCTCCAGAAACACCTTGATCGCTTCGCGCTCGTTCACGCGGTCCACCAGCGCGTCCTTAGCCTCCACGTCCGGCTCCGGCAGCTTCTCCACCGGTACGGACAAGTTGTCCTGCCGGCGGTGGAAGTCCTTTCGGGCGTAACCGGAGCAGTGCACGAGGAAGGGCCACGGACCGCCCGTGAAGACGAAGTTCGGCTTCATGCGCGCCCGGTAGTAGCGGGCCTGCGCATCGATCACGATCTCCGACAGGTCCGGCTCGCGATAGCCGGCGTTGTAGATGAGACCGCGCAGGGCGTCCTGGTTGTCCCAGAGCTCCTGACTGATCTCCTCGCGAAGCCGCCTGGCCGCGGTCTCGGCCTCCTCAGCATCGACCGCAATGGTCTCGCCAATCGGCGCCGCCGCCTCGCTGGAGCCATCCTGGTACGGCCGCTGGCGCGGGAAGATCACCTCCTGGGTGTCCGACGGGGTCTTCGGACGGAAGACCGGCGGCGCCGTGGTGCCACCCGTCTCCCGTGATCGAAGACGCGGCGGCGACTGGTCGTCCGCCCCGTGCTCATCGGATCCTGCGTGCATGTGCTGTCCCTCTCGATCTCGCAGCGGATGACCCTGTTGGGGGAGATGTCGCGGCAGGCGACGGGATCGGGGGAGGGGACGGGAAGAAATCCGGGGCCTACTCTGGGCTCTTCTCCGCCGTGGGCTACGACGAAGGCCTCCGGGCGAACGGCGTTGGTCTCCTCGCCCCGGTGTAGGGGGAAGCCAACGATGATCGCCCGGAGGCCTGTTGCTGGTTCGCTCCAGTCAGTCCTTCTGGAGGATCATCCAGACCAGGGTGGCCGCCGCGATACCAATGCCGAGGGCGATGCCCAGCGCCGGGTTGATTAACGCGATGTACGTCACGATCCCGCACACCATCAATGCCACCAGCAAGATCAGCGACTTTCGGTCGTTGGTCATCAACACTCCACGTTCACGACAGGTTTGGAGGGGAAAGATCACCGCCGACGGCTCACTCATCTCGTGTGTCCCACGGCGGTCTTCGGGGGATAAGTCGCACAGATTTCGAAGAACGGGGAAACACCCAACTAGTTCCGTCCCTCCCCCAGACCGGCAAGCCGCATCCCCGGTATCAGTGCTCTCCGCTACAGACGAACTGGTGAGGTTGCCGCACGACGCAGCCGAGCAGTGTTCCTGCGGACGATTCGTCACATCATGGGAGCGGGTAGCGGAGTCTCTTGCAGCTTCCGCTCAGGCCAGACCTGCTCACCGAACCGGTGTTACCGCGCTGCATCCGGCCCCACGCACGAGGCCCCGGGCACGGCCATGACAGCCCGGGTCTCGTGCGGACCGGCTCAATCGCCGGACAACGGTGGCGTCATGCCCACTGCACGCCCAGTGCTCGCAGCGCCTCCAGCTGCTCTTCGGTGAGTTTGTCGCGTCGTTGTTTCTGGTTGGCGTACCAGATGCCGACTTTGGTCTCGGTCCCGTCGGGCAGGGCCACCACTGCCTTGCGCGGCGGCTGACCGCCTTCCCGTTCGACCCACTGTGTGAGGGCTGTGAGGCCCCGCTGGAAAGACTGTTGGGCTTTGCTGGGGCCCTTGGTGGCGCCGTTCGTGACCTGGGTGGCTTTATTCACGAGTAGTGGTTCTGGCTCAACTTCTGTGGTGGCACCACTGTGCGTGACGACTGACATTCCGTGTAGCAGGCCAGGGACTTGGCCCACCGCGCTATAGGGCGATCAGTCCGGCTGCCGTCTCCTTGAAGCCACAGGTATTGAAATAGAAGGGACGCAGGTGCTCCTCGAAGTCGACGTGAAGCCACTCACACTTCGCGGCACGGGCTTCTTTAGCCGCAGTTGCGACGAGCGCAGCTCCGACTCCGCTCGACCGGCGATGCTGCGCGACCACCGTGTCCAGGACGAAGGCATGAACTCCGCCGTCCCAGACCACGTTGACGAAGCCGATCAGAGAGTCGTCTTCCCGTGCACAGACCCAGCCGAGGCTGTGGCGCTCAAGTCGTTCTCGCCAGTCGGTCTGAGCGACCGGGTGACCGAAGCCGTCGGCGTGTAGGGCGTTGAGGGAGGCGTTATCAAAGTCGCCCCGCCATTCGTACTTGATCGTCACACCCCGATCGTATGTCCGTGCCGAGCCTGGTACTGACCGGATTATGGAGCGAGGAGAACCCGCTTGCGGAGCAGTTGAAATCCGGCGCGGCCGAACATTTGGCGCTTGAGCATCTTGATTCGGTTGACATGGCCTTCGACCGCCCCCGAGCTCCAAGGCAGGGTGAGTCCGGCGGTGACGGCGTCGAGGTCGCGGTCGATGCCGGCGGCGAGGGTGTGGAGGCTGGGCAGGTCGTCCTGCCGGACGGAGTCGAGCCACCCCGCGAGACGCTCGCCCTGACGCTCGGTGAGCATGGACGCGAAGGAGCGGACGTGCCGGGTGAGGGCATCGAGCTCGGGACAGTGCATGAGGACGGCCTTGAGCTGGAGTTGTTCGGGCTCAGTGAGCGTTTCCGGGCGGCTGAGGATCCATCCGGAGACTGTTCGGGGCGACGGCGGCCGGGCGGTCACAGATCGTGGTGAGGTGCGCTTCTTGTGCAGGTACGCACGGACGCGCTGGTAGCTCCCCTTGTAGCCGAGCGGCACGATCTCCTCCCACAGCTTCCACGCGTTGGTGAAGCCCTCGTTCCAGCGGTCGTCCAGGTACGGCTTGTATTCATCGAGGACTGAGGGCCGGTTCTGCCACTGGCCGGTGAACAGGTCCTCCGGCTTCGAGGCGTCGGCGAACCGTTTGACGGTATGCCAGGCCATGCCCAGTTGCCGCTGGACCGAACGCATGCTGTGTCCTGCCTCCAGAAGTGCGTGGACGGCGGCGTGCCGGGTCCGAGTGCGGTCTGCGAACCGGTGCCCGGTCGGCCACGGTGAACCGGACGGTTCTTCTTCCGGGGCTGACTCAGGGTCGGGTTCGGGGGGCGCAGGAACAAGGACTCGAAGGCACCGGCGGTGCTGGGCGACTGCCCGCTCGGCAGCCTCGGTCAGGTTGTGCCAGAGGTGCCACCGGTCCGCAACCTGAATGGCCTGCGGGGCACCAGCGGCGGCGCCCTCGGCGAAGAACGGGGCCCGGTCGCGGCAGACGACCTCAACGCCTGGCCGGTCGGCGAGCCAGGCCGCCAGGCTGGACGCCTCCCGGTCCGGCAGCAGGTCGACGGGGCGGCGGCTCTCGATATCGACGAGGACGGTGACGTAGTGGCGGCCCTTGCGAGTGGCGTACTCGTCGACGCCGACCACCCGCGGCGCGGGGACCTCGGGGTCGGGGAGTGCATCGACCAGCCGGAGCACAGTGCTGCGGCTGACGAGTACCCCGAGAACGCGGGCGATGCGGGCTCCGGCCCGGCCCGCGAGGGCCAGACCGACCGCAGCCAGGGTGGAGCGCAACCGCTCGGTCCGCTGAGCGTGCTGGCGTGTCAGGCCAGGTATCTGCTCGACGAACGTACGGCGCGCACACCCCGAGTTCCCACAGATGAACCGACGGACCCTCAGCTGGAGAACAACGCTTCGGCCACCGCTCGGCACATCGGCGGGAAACCGCAGGTAGGAACCATGCACCCGGTTCGACCAGACTTCGCAGACCGGGCACACGGCGCCGTCCGCGATGCAATGTGCATCAACGCGCACTATCTCGATGTTGACGTCCAACGACAGCACTGCGACATCCGCGATGGACGGGAACAACAGCTCCTTCAGCCGGAGCACGACCTCTTCCACGGCCCCGAACTGTCAGCCCAACCGTCCTGTTCACGGTCCATTTTCGGGCGAGTTCGCGTACGGCTCGAAGGAGCCTGGCTGTCACTCAGAGTGGCCGCGTCACAGAAGTTGAGCCAGAACCGCAACTAACGAACGAAGCCACCTGGGCGGGACCCGGAGCCTGGGCGGGCTGTACGCCCAGCGCGGACAGCCGTTCCTGCTGCTCGGTCGAGAGCTGTGCCCAGGTGCGATCTCTCGGGTTGGTGTCGGTGGTGGTGAGAGTCGGTCGTGCTGGTCCAGGGGTAGGTGTTACGGGGCTGGTCAGCGGCTGTTTACGGGTGGGCAGGCCGCTGTCATGGGGTGAGAGGTTGATGGGTGGATCGCTGTCGTGGGGCTTTATCGCATGGCAGCTGATGTTGTCTCAGGTTCGTGAGTTCTTATGCGGTGAGGTGGGCCGGTCGGTGTGATCGTGGGGTGGATCAAGAGGTAAGGGTCGGCCGTGGGCCTGTGCTGCCCAGGGGGTTGGTGGTGCGTCGTCTGCTGGAGCGGCAGCAGGCGGGGGAGCTGGCCACGCGGCATGTGCGTGCGGTCGCTGAGACGGTGGGTGTCTCGGAGCGTACGGTGTGGCGCTGGCTGGAGCAGGCGAAGGCGACCGGGCAGGTGGAGGCCGGGGTTCGGCAGGGGTATGCGGTGTCGGACGAGGTGTGGGCGCTGCTGGGCGAGGTGGGAGGGAATGTCGCTGAGCTGAGGCGCCGGCTGGCCGCTGCCAGCGGCGGGGCCCCGGTTCCGTCGGCGTCGACACTGCACCGGGTGATCCGCCGAGACCGACGGGCGGGGCGGGCTTTGCTGGTCGAGCGGGAGCCCGTGGTGGCCGGGCCGAGCAGGCCGGATCCGCTCAGCGAGCTGGGCTTGAACGTCGTGGCCGGCCAAGGCACCGGCGGGCAAGTCTTCCTGCGGGAGCAGAAGCATCTGGCACAGGTCCCGGTCCTGGTGCCGGGTGCGCAGGTGGTGCACACGCCCGCTGTGCGGTCGGTGTTGCGGACGGTCGCGCACGCGGCTGCGGTCGGGGCGGTGGTGTGCCTGTACGGCGATGCCGGCCAGGGCAAGACTGTCGCGTTGCAGTACGCCCTGTCGCAGCTGCCGCACCCGGCCCGGGTCCGCCGGGTCCATGTCGGTGTGCATCCGACGGTCCCCGAGCTGCGCCGGGTGCTCGCGGATGCCCTGGAGCTGGGCAGGCGTCTGCCGCGCGGGGCAGGGGGAGGCCGATCTGATGTTGGTGAACGCGCTGCGGCAGCCTCGTGTGCTGGTGCTGGACGAGGCACAGCGCCTTCCGGGGCCTGCGCTGGAGTTTCTGCGCGGGCTGTGGGACCACCCGGACACGGATACGGCACTCGTGCTCGCGGGGGCGGGCAGTGAACGGGCGATGCGCCGGGTACCTGCGCTGGCCTCTCGGGTGCTGACCTGGGAGCTGGTGCCGCGCCTCAGCCAGCGGGAGGTGGCCACCGTGATGGCTGCCTTCCACCCGCTGTGGGAGGACGTGACCGCGGACGATGTCGCGTGGGTGGACGAGCATGCGGGACACGGCAATTTCCGGACCTGGGCGAAGCTGACCTCGCACCTGACCGCCGAGACCTACGGTAAGAGCCGGGCGGTGGTGGACCGCCAGATGCTGGAGCGGGCCTGCGTACGGCTCATGGGGCCGCTGTGACCGGCGCGGCCGAGCCGGGAGAGGACGCTTCCCGCTCCGGCGTGCACCGGGAGGGCCCGGGCGTGCGGGGAAGCCTGCCTTCCTCCTCCCTGTCGGCGCTGCGCGGCCCTGCGGTGCGCCGGCTGCTCGCCCTGCGGCAGGACCAGAAACTGACAACGCGGCATGTGCGGCTGATGGCTCAGTCGTTGGAAGTGACCGAGCGCACGGTGTGGCGGTGGCTTGCCGCTGCTGAGCGTGACGAGTCAGCGGCCGCAGAGCCCGGGGCGCGAGCCCAGAGCAAAAACCGCTTCTCCGTCACCCCCGAAGTGCGCCGCCTGCTGGCTTTGGGAAGGGCAACGTCGCAGCGGTGCATCGTGAGCTGACCGCTCGCGCGACCAGGGGCGAGGGGGATCCGCCTCCCTCGATCCCGACGCTGCACCGGGCGATCCGCCGTGATCTGACGCCGGGGGAGCGGGCTGGACTTGCCGGTGGTGAGCGGGTCGCTCGTAAGCACGATGTGTTCCTGGCCCGGCCGCGGGGCTGGCGCAACCAGGTGTGGGAGACCGACCATGTGCAGGCCCCGGTGCTGGTCGATGTCGAGGGCAAGGCCCGCAGGCCGTGGATTACCTGGTTCACCGACTGCGCGACGAACGCGATCACTGGTGTCGCCGTGACGCCGGTGCATCCGTCGCGGGAGTCGGTGCTGGCCGCGCTGCGCTCCGCTGTCCTGCGTGAGAACCCCTACGGCCCGTTCGGCGGCCTGCCCGAGAAGGTACGGGTGGATCGCGGCAAGGACTTCCTGTCCCGGACGGTGACCGCGGCGTTCGATCTGCTGGACGTGACGGTGGAGGACCTGCCCGCCTACACCCCTCACCTCAAGGGCACCGTGGAGGGCCTGAACCGGGCGGTGGAGAGCATGTTCCTGGCCGCGCTGCCCGGCTATGCCCGCCAGCCGCGCCCCGGCAAACGTGCCTCCCGCCCGAAGAGCGAGGTACTGCTCAGCTTCGAGGACTTCACCGCCCGCCTGCTCGCCTGGACGCTGTGGTGGAACACCGAACACCAGCCCGCGCCCTTGCGGGGCAGGACCCCGCTTGAGGCGTGGCAGGACGATCCCACCCCGCTACGGGACGTGCCGGCCGCGGACCTGTGGACGTTCACCCTGGAAGACGCCGGCACCCGCACGCTGACCACCCGCGGCGTCCGCTTCCGCAGACGCGACTACGTGGGGCCGTGGATGACCGGGCTGGCCGGGATCCAGGTCCGGGTCCGCTTCATGCCCCACCACGACCACCGTATCGAGGTCTACCACGCCGCCACCGGCCGCTACCTCGGTCCTGCGGACCTGGCCGACCAGGCCACCGAGGAACAGGTCAGCGCCGTACGGAAGACGCGGGCGGCCCGTGCCCGCCGCCTGAAGAAGGACCTCGAAGCTTCCCAACGCGAGCGCTACGCCGCCGCCACCCAGGCCGAAGCCCCACAGCGGCTCGGCGCACTGACCACCGCCCAGGCCGGGACCGAACTCGCCCAGGCCACTGACACTGACCTGTCGGACCTTGCGCTGCCGGACCTCATCCCGCCAGCCGCGCCGCCGGCCGACTGGCGCACCCCTGCTTCCCTGGCCTTGCTGACCACGCCGGGCCTGCCCGCCCCGCGCCCGTCCGACCGTGAGTCAGCCTCTGCGGTCCCCGACGGCCCGGCCGGGCGGGCCGCGCCTTCCACCACCGACGAAGACGGAGACGCCTCGTGACCGCGGCCACCTACCAGTACGTCGACCTGTCCGATGCATCCGTGGTCACCACTCGCGCCCTGCTCACCGCCCGCGAGAACATCGGCGACACGGTCGCTGCCCGCGCCATGATGTGTATCCACGGCGGCGCCGGCTTCGGCAAGACCCTCGCCGTCAACACCTGCCTGCGCGAACTCGAACCCGGCGAGGACGTCCGCCGGGTCACCTTCCGGGCCCGTCCCACCGCCCGAGCGGTGCGCTACGAACTGTTCACCGCGCTCGACCTGGCCGGGGAACCACCGCGCCACCCCAGCGAGTTCGACCGTCTGCTGAAAACCGCTCTGGCTGAACGCCCCCGCACCTTCCTGGTCGACGAGGCCCAGTGGCTCAACGGGGAGGCGTTCGAGTACTTCCGCTACCTGTGGGACGAGCCTTCCACCCAGCTCGCGATCATCTTCGTCGGCGGTGAGGGCTGCCACACCGTGCTGCGCCGCGAACCGATGCTCTCCTCCCGCATCTTCATCTGGCAGCACTTCACCCGCCTCACCCCCAGCGAGGTCCTCGACGTCATCCCGCTGTTCCACCCGCTCTGGGCCGACGCCGACCCCGAGGACATCACCTTCGCCGACAGCCACGCCGCACACGGCAACTTCCGCGCCTGGGCCCAGCTGACCGCCCACACCCGCACCGCCCTAACCCGCACCGGCCGCCCCCGCGTCGACCAGGAACTGCTGCGCTGGGCCTTCAGCCGCCTCGCCTGACCACCACACCGCCATGCCGCTCGCCGCGCCACCGTCGCCTGTCACCGTGGTCATCGACCGCCATGACGACGCGCTCCACACCCACACCGCCCTGGCCGCCCACCATCCGCCGTCCGGCCGGATCACCCTGCACCCCGGCCCGGGCACCACCAGTGAAACCGGCCTCGCCCACGACCTTCTCGCCGCCCTGGGCAAGCCACCCCTGCTTCCAGGCCGCTTCCCAGGCGGTTGTCAGCCCGCATGGGAAGCCGCCACAGCCTGGATCACTGCCCTTCCTGTCACCCGGCTGACCATCCTGCGCGCCCACCGCCTCACCACTCACCGCACGATGCGCCTCCTCCAGCTACAGACCCTCACCGGTATCCACCTGACCCTGGTCTGTCACCGCCCACATCTTCCCGCCGCTCTGCACCAGGCCCTGCGGACGGCCGACTACTCCGTCACCGCCGACTTCGAGGCTGCCCGCCGCCACTACTACGGCACACCAGTCACCGAACTTCCACTCGCAGACGAGCCCGCCGGGCCGGCCAGCCGGTGGCTCACTCTGCCCGCACTGGAACGCCTCATCTCCTACGACAGCCCCCGCCCCTGCACCGACCCGTGCACCCCGCCCTCGATCGCCTGGCGGCACCGCCCACCGCCCGTGCCTCTCACCGCGCCCACCGCCCAGCGAGTCGCCCACCGCCTCCACGCAGCGACCGCACATCCCCGCCTGGCCGCGGCCATCGCCGCCGCACTGTTCACCGGCGCCTCCCTCCAGCAACTCGCCACCGCACGCCCCCGCGACTACGACGACACCGTGGCCACGCTCGCCCTGCACGACCGCGCCCGCTACACCGACGGCTGCGCCGCCCACCCCGTACCACCCTGGGCCAGCGTCTTCCTGCGGGCCGCTGTCTGCTTCACCCGGCTTGTCTCCGGCGAGGACCAGGAGCTGCTCGCCGCGCCAGGTGACCGTACGCCCCTGCTGCGCGTGGCGGAGACGGCCAAGCTGCGTCCGCCCCAGCCGCCCGCAGCCCGCCGCCAAGCCCCGGTCGGCCGTGTGGAGTGGGACTGGCGCGAGCGGCAGGAAGCCGAGCAGTACGAAGCGCCGTCCAGCCGCGCCCGACCCTCGCGACGCTGAACACCCTGTCGCGGTCGCTCAAGGGGCAGGCTCAGCCGATCGAGAAGTCGGCGAACTCGACATCGCTGAACGCGATGTGCAGGCCGTGGGCCCGGCGGCCCCATTCGCGGAAGTAGGCGTGCCCGAGCGCGCGGGCGAGGATCACCGTCTGCTGCTGCTCGCCCGCGCCGGCATGCCGGGCGGCGAACAGCTCCCGAGCCACCTCTCCCGGCAGATCCTGGGTGATCCACCGCACCCGCGGGTCGTCCGAGGACCCTGCCGCAGCAGCAAACCCGAACCGCGCCCTGGTATGGAAGACGAACCCCTCCGCCTCAGCCCGCGCACGCCGACGGGCCCGTACCCGGGGCTGCCACCGAGCCAGGACTGCTTCCTCGATCGCCCGAACGTGCGCCGGACCCGGGGGTCGACGTGCTCCTGGCCTCTTCGTCACCCACCGCTGCACGGTGCGCTGCGAAACCCCCAGCACGGCGGCCACCTGCCTGGTGGAACCCCGATGCGCTACCAGCAGGAAACGCAGGCGGGCCTCGGTGCTTGAGGGAACGGGCCGGGTGCGCAACGCGCGCTCCAAACCCTGCTCTATCTGTCCCACGTCCGCCTCTCGAAGCGGCCAGCCGACCAGGCCGACACGTGCAGTCCGTCGCGTCAGTTCTCCCACGTCGCCCTGCCCCTGCCGGCCAGGTTTCGCATTCTCCAGACAGCGCTGGCTGACGCAGGCTACGAGCCCCTGGGTGAGCATCAGCGACAAGCCGAAGGAGCGGGTCACGACAGAACGCGACCGGCATCCCAGTGCTGTCATTCTGGTATCGAGCCAAGAAGGGCGAGCCGGGCGGCGGCCTGTTCCGGCCCGAGCGGCGCCTCACGGTCCAGCAGCGCGGCCAGGCCCTCCCGGGCGGCGACCAGGTCGACCTGGTCGGGGTGGAGGCAGCTGTAACGCCGGTGGGCACTGAGTTCGGTCAGAAGACCCAGCGCGATCAGGCGCTCAACCGCGTAGGAGGACACCGTCGGCGGCTCGCCGGGCTCGTTCGGCGTACCCAGTGTTGCCGCGATCCGGTTCGCCGCCTCGTACGGCGAGAGCCGACCGCGACCACGCGAAACCGCGCACGCCCGGATCCGGGACCACGCCCACGTGCCGCGCCCAGCGCAGCACCACGACCGTCGTGTGCAGCCGCTTCGCGGCCTGGGCCTCGTCGTACTCGGTTCGCTCCAAGATCTCCATCGACCGCGGCGTCGTCTACCGGCATCCGATCCGCTACGTGCGCCTGCCCTGGACGCGGGCATGGAGGCCGTGCCCCGGTTCGGCGGGGGCCAGCCGCAGCCGCAGGCTGACACGACCGAGTCCAAGGGGCGTGGCTGCTGTGGGCTTCCTGATAGACCATGCGGGGTGATATCACTACGGTGAGTGATCTTGCGTGGCAGTAAGGCCGGGGGTGGGGCGTGGCTGGGAGGCTTGAGCCGGGTAGAGACGGAGCCCGGCCGGTGTTCGAGGGGTTTCCGGAGCCCAAGTCGCCAGAGGTTGTCGTGCTTGCCCCGCCGACCCAGAGCGCTCCCTTGCCCACGCCTCAGGTGTACCTGCAGTACATCTATGACGAGGACGACTGGGAGGACTTCACCGTCGAGTGGGTCCACCAGTTCGGTACCTGGGCCGGTCGTCCGTACATCCGGGTGCAGCGGATGGGCGGGGCTGGCGACCGCGGAGCGGACGTCGCAGCCTGCCTCTCCGAGCAAGGCACAGCGGGTGAGTGGCACTGCTATCAGTGCAAGCACTACCTCAAGCCGATCGGGCAGTCGGACGCTTTCCCGGAGATGGTCAAGATCTTCGTCGCGAAGATCCTCGGCACGTACGAGCTGCCCACGCGCTATGTCTTTGTCGCGCCAAAGATCGGCACGGGACTGGAGCGACTCCTGCTCAACCCGCCCCAGTTGAAGGAAGAGTTCTTCACGGCCTGGAACGCCAAGGACTCCAAGCTTGGGCAGAAGCCCAAGCTCAGCCCGGAGATGCGCACCGCGGTGGGGGACCTGGCTCAGGCGACGGACTTCTCGATGTTCGAAGCCAGGAACCTGGACGAGATTCTCGACCTGCACGCAGTGACGCCCCACCACGTGAGACGCTTCCCGCAACCGCTCAAGGCGCGCCCAGCGGCCGACCCGGCCCCACCCGACCAGGCACCCCATGAGGCTGTCTACGTCCGCAAGCTCCTGGATGCCTACAACGCGAAGCACGGCATTGCCCTGGAAACGCTTCAACAGGCACGCGACCATGCGAAAGTCAGCGGCCACCTCTTTCGCCAGCGTGCCGCCTTCTTCCACGCCGAGTCGCTCTGGCGTTTCGCCCAGGAGAGCGTCCCGGAAGCGACCTACACCGCGATCGAGACCGATCTGTACGACGCCGTGATCGAGATCGAAGACCGCGACCACGCCAGCGGCTACGCACGGCTGGAAGCCGTACTCGACGCGGCTGTCGCCCACACGCCGAACCCGGCGAACATCCTCGCCCCCGTCGTGAAGGTCATCGACCTCAAGGGCATGTGCCATCGTCTGGCCAACGACGACCGGCTGACCTGGTGCAAAGAGGAGACCCCGTGACCCCCCTCAACAGCCCCGTGGAGGCCGGGATGCGCGCTCTGGTCCTCCTGTCGGAAACCTTCCCGCGCCGCCTGGACGTCGCCCAGCTCGTCTACCTGGACCACGCCATGCTCCACAGCGGCGACCTCGACCACGGCCCCGCCAGCCTGCACCCCGACCTCCCCGCTGGCCCCGGCGAGCTCGGCCTGCGCCGCCACCTCATCGAGCAAGGCCTCAGGGTTCTACTGCGCGCCGGCCTCGCCGACATGACGACCACCGACGACGGCTTCATGTACGGGGCCACGGACGAGGCAGCGAGCTTCCTCAGCGCCTTGAAGGCCCCGTACGTCGGCCAGCTCATGGAACGGGCCGACTGGCTCACCAGCACCTATATGCACGAAGGAACGGACGTCCGCGAGGGCATGAAGCAGATCACCCAGCGCTGGTCTGGCCGTACCCACGTGAGTCCCGGCGACCTGGGAGAGGACGACCTGTGATCAGGCTGACCCTCGTACACCTGACCTTCCTCGGAATGGGGAAGCCCCCGGCTGCGGTCGAGTTCAGTCCCGGCCTGACGGTCATCTATGGCGCCTCCGACACAGGTAAGTCCTACGTCGAAGAGGCCGTGGACTACATGCTGGGCGCCAGCGAACTCAAGTCCATTCCGGAGGACGACGGCTACACCCGCATCCTCCTGGGCCTACGAGTGAGCGACGGCCGCAGTCTCACCCTGTCCCGGGCCATCGGCGGTGACACCATCGAGGTGTTCAACCACGAACTCCGAGAGGTGCCATCGGAGCCGGCAGACGAGACTCTCAAGTTCAAGCACAACGCCAAGTCGAAGAAGAACATCTCCCGCTATCTGCTGACCGTCCTGGGCATCGACGGCCAGAGAATCCTCCAGAGCGGCCGCGGCAACGTGCTGCCGCTGAATTTTCGGGACCTCGCGCGCCTGGCCGTCGTCAACGACACACGTATGGCAGACCAGCACTCCCCGGTACTCGGCACGCGGAATCCGCTGAACGAGACCAGGGAGAAGTCGGTCTTCAAACTCCTCCTCAGCGGGCAGGAGGAGCCAGAACGTCCTGCCGCGCCCAGCAATCTGGAGAAGCAGTTCGGCAAGGGCAAAATAGCTGTCATCGACCACCTGCTCGACGAGAGCCGCGAGAAGCTCACGATGGAGGCGAACCAGTCGCAACTGCGGGAGCGGCTCGACCGCCTGCAGACGTCCCTTGGCGAGGTGACCGCCGCCGCCGTCGAGCTTGCAGGGGTCCGCACCAGCCTCCTGCGCGACCGCCGGGGCCTGGAGGAGATCGACCTTGCGGCTCAGCAGCGGGCGGCCGAGGTCCAGCAACTGCTGGCGCGGTTTGGTCTACTCAAGGAGCAGTACGAGTCGGACCTGGCCCGGCTCCAGATGGTCGGTGAAGCTGGCACCCTCCTGGGCTACTTCCAGGCCGGGGCATGCGTCTTCTGCGGTGCCGAGCCACAACACCAGCACCCGGAGCACCACGTTGCCGAGAGCACCCAGCTGGCAACGTCTGTAGCTGCGGAGACACGTAAGACAACCGACCTGCTCAACGACCTGCTCCTCATGATCGAAGACCTGGAAGACCAAGCGGCCGACATAGAGTCGGCCCGGGCTGCCCGTGAGGAACAGCTCACGCTCAACGCTGCGGAGCTCCACGCACTCGATCAACGAATGCAGCCCGTCGACACGGATGCCACCCAGCTGCTGAACGCCCGCTCACGGGTTGAAAACGAGCTTGCCCTGCACGCTCAGATCGAGCAGCTCGAAGACCTCAAGGCAACGCTTTCCACCGTGGCACCTGCCCTGCAGGTAGCCCGCCCCGACGGCATTCCCGCCGCCGACGTTGCCGACTTCGAGCGCATCATCCATGAGACCTTGGAAGCCTGGCACGTCCCGGGGAACAACCACGTCATCTACGACCCGACGGACGCCGAACTTTCCGTCGACGGGCAGCCAAGGAGGAGCCGCGGCAGGGGGATGCGGTCCATCCTCCATGCCGCCTTCGCCGTATCACTGGCGCGCCGAAACACTGCCCGCGACCTGATCCATCCGGGCTTCGTCGTACTTGACACGCCAGTTCTCACCTACCGCCGACCCGAAGACCCGCACGAAGAAAATCCCGAGCTGATGACCGCCGACGTCGTCGAGAACTTTTACCGGGACCTCATCGAAAACTCCCCGGGGCAGGTCATCGTGATTGAGAACCCCACGCCGCCGGCGAGCATCAGAGGGCATGCTGCCGTCCACGCATTCAGCGTGGACGGCTCGGCACGTCAGGGGTTCTTCCCGCCCCGAGGCCGGCAGTGAGAACTGGGCGACCAACACGGAGCGCGCCTTAGGCCCAGTCGACGCCCAGCTCCCGCAGCGCGCCCAGCTGCTCTGGGGTGAGCTTGTCGCGCCTGGACTTGGTGTTGGAGACCCACACGCCCAGTTTCACCACTACCGGCTCCTCCCCGTCGACGGCGGTCTCCTCGCTGTGGCCGCGGGGCACTGGCCGGTGGGCGCCTTCCCGCTCCACCCACTGCGCGAGCGCGGCCAGGCCCTGCTGGAACGCCGCCTGGGCCTTGCCCGGCCCTCTCGTCGCGCGCACGGCTGCCGGGGCGGGAGACGGCGCCTCAGCGCCCTTGATGCCCAGTGTGGCCAGCCGCTCCCGCTGTTCGGGCAGGAGCTGAGCCCAGGTGCCTGGCTCCTGCTGCCGCCACCTCCAGGTGCCGATGTCATCGCCGTCCATGAGCACGCCGGGGGCGATGTAGATGTAGGAGAGGTGCCCGTCGGCGTCGACCAGGTCGGCGAGCACCCGGTAGTGGCGCTGCCAGCTCAGCGGCCACGGGCAGTCCCAGTCCGGGTCGATCTCCGTCAGCTGCGCCGCGCGCACGGCGGCCCGCTGCGGGTCCTTGCCCAGGCCGCCCTTCCGGCGCAGGTTCGCCATGTGCTGCCCGATGGGCACCATCGCCTCGCCCTCGCCCCACACCGCGTCCTGACGCGGCGCGAGGTGCCCCGTCGCCCGCCGGAACGAGCGGAGCGCGGCCAGCTTGGCCTCCCACGCCTCTTCGCCCGGCTCCCAGAGCATCCCGGCCTCCGGGGCGTCCAGCAGCGTCTTGCGGCGCTCCTCCAGCTCCCCGGCCCGCAGGGCCTTGCGCTGCTGGTGCACCCACCGCCCGAGGGGGAAGTCCTTGGTGACGCCGACCTCGGTCTCGACGTCGTACGGGACGGCGTAGACGCCGGTGATCTGGTTCTCCGCCCGCCAGCGCAGCAGGGCCTGGTAGCCCTCCAGCCACACCAGGGACTCCGGCCGGTAGACGCGGGTGCGCAGGAAGGCCGCGATGGTCGCCGCGTCGCGGGGAGAGGAGAAGTGCAGCAGCGCCGACTCGGCAGCGGCGTCGGTGTCGTCCTGCTCCTGGTCGTCGCCGTCGTTCTCGCCGCCGGCCCCGACGATCCGCCCGTCCTCATCGCGCTGGACGTGGACTGTGCGCTTGCCGCTGGTGAGGGCGCGGGAGGCGAGCTGCTCGACCAGGCGCTCATCGTGTGAGCGCAGGCCCTGGAGGACCGCTACAAGGGGGCGGAAGCTGGCGCTGGCGACCATGTCGGTCGGGTCCTCGTTCGGCTCCAGGAACACCGGCACGATGATCCTGGCCACCTTCGTGCTGCCGTCCTTGTTGAGGCGGAGCGCGCGGCCGATGTTCTGGACGATTTCGACCTGGGAGCCGCGGGTGTCGGCGAAGCAGACGGCCTCGACTCCCCGGTCGCCGGTGATGTCGACGCCTTCACCGAGGACGCGAACGCTGGCGAGGAAGGCGCGGTGGACCCGGTGTCCGGCCGTGTCGATGCCGTTGGCGAACTGGCGGATCTTCTCGCGCCGTTCGGCGACGGTGTGGTCGCCGCACAGCCACGCTGACCAGACACGGTCCGGCGGGACGTGGCGGCCGGCCTCGAGTTCGTAGAACTCCGCGTCGATGGAGGACTTCGGCAGCTTGTCGGCGGCGGCCAGGTCGTCGCCTGTGGCGTCGTGGACGTACAGCTCGGCTGCCGTCGCCGGGAGCTTGTCCGCGAACGCGGCGGCCTCCTCCACCTTCTGGTGGAACGTCATGACCGTACGAAGACCGTACGCCGCGGCGTGCTCCAACAGCGCGGTCTGCAGAAGCGCCAGACGCCGGCCGCGCCGCGCCTCCTCCGACTCCCCGATGACCGGCGAGGGATCGCGGATCTCCAGCACGTCGATCTCGAAGCCGGCGAGAATCTCGCGCTCGATCGCCTCCGAGAGCCCGAGCTCTGCGAGCCACGTGCCGTACGTGCCGTCCGGGTCGTCAGCCATGGTCGCGATCTCCGCCTCCTGGCCGTCCGCGCCCTTCTGCGGGCGGGCCGCGGCGAGGATGCGCGGGGTCGCGGTGAGGTAGAGCCGGAAGTCCGCCGGGATGCGGGCGTTGTCGTGGATCGCTGCCCACGGCCGCCCAAGATCACCGGCGGTGCCGTGGGCCTCATCCACGATTGCGAGGTGGAAGCCGTCCATGCGCTGGCCGTAGAGCCGCTCCCCGCCCGCCAGAGCGGCCTCCAGCGGCCCGCGAACCTTCCGCTGGCCCACGGGTGCGTCGATGTCCTCGCGGTCCACGAGAGAGGCGTACGTGGCGAACACGACCACGGGCCCCTGCCCGGCCCACAGGGCGAGCTGGATCGGGTTCGTGGTGGTGCGCACCCCCAGCTCGTTCAGCACCGCGTCGTTCTCCAGCGAGCACACCGCGACCATCGGGGCCCGGTGGCCCACCAGGCGCCACGCCTGGGCGGTCTGCGCGAGCAGGTCCAGTGTGGGCACGGTAACGAGGATCCGGCCGTCCGCGAACGACTCCAGCGCGCACGCGGCGGCCGTGATCGTCTTGCCCGAACCGGTCGCTGACACGATCGTGCCCCGGGCACCCTGCGGGGGCACAGATGACCTTGCAGGGAATCCCACCCACCTACGAAACGCGGACCGCTGATCTACCTGGTGTTCCTTGAGCCGAATCGCTGACATTTCCTTGCCTCCCCGAGCGCTGAATTCGTGTGGTATTTCAGAGGGCCGCGTGCGGAATGCAGGCCGCGCCCAAGTCGTTCCAGATCGACGCATCCGCCTTGTGCCAGCCGCCGGGCTTTCCGTCCTTGAAGGGCGGCTTGTTGTCCGGGTCGTAGTGACCGGCATCGAGCGTGCAGACGATGACGCCCCCGTCGCTGTTCCTCGTCCGTGCCGTGCAGAGGCCACCGGCCTCGCCCAGTGCCTCCAGCGCCCGGCGCCGCTGCGTGGTGTGCGGGTACGTGCGCGGCAGGACGGTCTCCCTGACGAACTTCTCCAGCCGTACCAGGTCCGTCCGCTCACGCTGCCTCACGTCCGCGAGATGTACGGCCAGTTCAGCGGCCCCGGCTGACCGGCCACCACGCCGGGACCAGTCCCGGTCAGCGATGCCCACCAGAGCCTCGCTCACGGCCGTTACGCCCTCGTCCCAGCCGTCCGCGAACAGCTCACCCCGAGAGGCCGGCGCCATGCCGTCCAGCTCGACTACCTCGCTCTGCGCCCCGGCGACCGCTCCGGCCTCCAGCGCGACCACCAGGTCGTCCGCCTCGCTCGCGGGCACACCCTGCGCCTCCAGGAGCGCGAACAGCCTCAACCGGGCGTTGGTGCCCGCCGTCTGATACCGGCTCACCCGGCGCACAGAATCGCTGCTCAGCGCGGGATCGGCTCCGGTAGATTCGTGGTGACCGGTCATCTGCGGTCGTTCCTCTCGGAATTCCGGGCAGGTACCTGGTTGGTTGGGGGTGTCTCGCGTTTCCGCCAACGCTACATGCTGCATCAGTCTGATGTACGCGGCACACGGGAACCCACACGATCGAGCGATCCCCACCCTTCGCAGCCAGCCGGCCCGCGTCAGCGGGCTTTAAAGGCCCTGGAGGCGAAGCCGGAGGGGCCGTTGGGCGGGGAGTTGTAGTGGTCCG